>NZ_LXYR01000018.1 GCF_001650195.1 Phormidesmis priestleyi BC1401
GGGGTGCAGAAGCAACGAGGCAGACCGCGCAAGTACGACGGCAAAGTTGACCTGACAGACCTCAGTCACTTCACCTTTGTGGAAACCGTGCAACCCCAGGTTGACCTCTACACTGCCCGATTGTGGCACGTCTCCTTGAAGCGGGAGATTCGAGTCGCCTACCTAGTTGACCGTCGCGTTCCGAACCGAGTCCGCACCTGCCTGCTGTTCAGTACCGATGTTGAGCAAGCCCCCAAGCAGATTATTCAGTTCTATAAATTGCGCTTCGGGATTGAATTTCTCTTCCGCGATGCCAAGCAGTTTACGGGTCTGAGTGATTGTCAAGCCCGTGACCTCTTGAAGTTGGACTTTCATTTCAATGCCAGTTTTACCGCCCTCAATCTAGCGAAGTTCGACGCGCATCCCCAGCACACCGGTCAAGACCCATTTGTATTCTCAATGGCAAGCGTTAAGCGTCGTGCCCTCAATCAACACCTACTTGAACGATTTATTGCCACCTTAGACTTGGAGCCAAGCTTGATTAAATCCCATCCCAACTACTCAACCCTTTGCGATTACGGCACTATCGCCGCCTAAAACTGTCCGAAGTATTGATCCTAAGAGACGTTGATAATTGCTTCGCTGCGAGGCTGCCCCACCCTGAACTGAAGTTCGGGCTACCAAGGAAAGTCCGTTGAAACGGACTGAAGAGGCTGGAACTTTCTCTGAGTCCACTTAAATGGACTTTTATCGATTAGCCCGAACTTCAGTTCAGAGCGGGTGAATGCGGTGAACCATCACTGCTCAATCATCCTCATTCTTAGCTTTATCGCTCTTCTCGCGAAACAGACGAGAATGTCCGGGGTGATAGAGGCGCGATCGCTGCCCCATCCAAACTTCTCGATCAAGCAAGCCAAACTTTGAAGGGACTGTCTCTGCGGCAAGCGCCGGACTGATCACATACAGCGTCGTGCGAACTAGATCTTGCTCGTGAGTGACGATCGCCATCTGATCCAACCGCACGAGCCGAATTTGTTCATCTGCCCAACCCAGCCGAAAGCAAATCGCCACCGGAGTGTCCGCAGAGTAATGCTGCATCAGTTTCGTCTGAGCATTTTCGACGTGACGAGCACTTAAGTAGAGGCAGAGACTGGCGCGATGGGTTGCCAGCGACGAGAGTTCTTCATCGATCGGGACTTCGGTGCGTCCACTCATTCGAGTCAAAATAATCGACTGCACGACTCCGGGAATGGTAAGTTCGACCCGCAGCCGAGCCGCCGCAAGCTGGAAGGCGCTGATTCCTGGCACCACCTCAAACGGGATGTCAGCCTCCACCAACGCTTGCATCTGCTCCTGAACTGCGCTATACAAGCTCGGATCACCCGAATGCAGCCGCACTACCGAGCCGCCTGATCGGACTCGTTCGATCATCAACGGCAAGATTTCCTCTAGGGTTTTGCTGGCAGTCTGAATGATTTCAGCATCCGATCGTGCCCCTTCAAGAATCTGCTGCGGAATCAACGAGTCAGCAAATAAAATCACATCGGCTTGGGCAATTAATTTCTGTGCTTTGACCGTTAGCAATTCTGGATCGCCAGGACCTGCTCCGACGATGTAAACACCCGCAGATAAAAGAGACGGATTTGATCGGGGTGACATTCCTAACGCGTTCAACATTCCTTAATTTATCAACGAGACGGTTCTGAGTGGGCAGCGTTGGGGTCAGGCACCACGTCAGGAAGCGATCGCCGCAGCCCATAGAGCCAGACGAGTCCGATCGTGCCGATCGCGATGCCAGCCAAGCTCACCATCTGCGCCGCCCGTAACGGACCCAACATCAAACTATCGGTCCGAAGTCCTTCAATCCAGACGCGACCCGAACTGTAGCCGATTAGATACACCAAAAATAGAGTGCCAACTTTTAAGCGGGGGTTGCCTCGCAGATCTCGAAAAAATAGCGTCATCAACACGCCAAACACCATCAAGTTCCACAGCGACTCATAGAGAAACGTGGGATGGTAATATTCGACGGTCTCAAAGCCGGGGGGGCGACGGGCAATCTGTCTGCCCCTTTCGACGACATCGCGAGGAATAAACAGTTTCCACGGCAGATCAGTGGGCGCACCAAACGCTTCTGAGTTGAAAAAATTGCCCCACCGCCCGATCGCTTGACCCAAAATCAGAGACGGCGCAACCAGATCAGCCAATTGCCAAAATGAAGCTCGCTTTAGTTTGGCAAAAATCAGCGAGGCAATCACGCCCCCCAAAATAGCTCCATGAATCGCGATGCCCCCTTCCCAAATGGCGATAATCTTTTGGGGCTGTTGGGCATAGTCTTGCCATTGAAACAGCACATAGTAGAGCCGGGCGCTGGGAATCGCCGCAATCACCAACCAGACTGCCAGATCGCTCAATAAGTCGGGGTCAACCCTGCGACGAGCCGCCAGCGACTGAGAGAGCGTCGCCCCAATCAAGACCGCCGACGCAATTAGCAGCCCATACCACCGAATCACGATCGGTCCCCAATCGACCAAAATCGGACCGGGAGACGTAAATTGAAACGCCAAAATAGCAGTGTCAGAGAGCATGAAGACTCAAAAGATGTTCGATCGGGCATCCAAACGATACCATCTCAAGCGAGTTCTATGAATGAATACGACATGAGATTGCATCCCGATTCATGTTTGAGCGTTGCTGAATGCAGACATGAATTACCCTCACCCCCAACCCCTTTCCTTCGGGAGAGGGGAGCTAGAAATCTTGTTCTCTCTCCTTCGGGAGAGGGCTAGGGTGAGGGCAAAGTCTGTGTTTCATAGATCGATTCAGCAACGACCATTTTTGAAGGCTGTAGAGACGTTTCGGTGAAACGTCTCATTTGATAGGAGGCGCGATCGACCCTTGCTACATATCATATCCGCCCACATCGTTTGATAGATTAGCGTTAAAGGGTAAGCGAATCGTGAAGTGGCTGCCCTGTCCTTCAGATGATTTTACCTCAACCGTACCAGAGTGCAGTTCAGCCAGACGGCGAGTCAGCGCTAGTCCTAGACCAGTGCCTTCATGACAACGAGAGAGAGACCCGTCAATCTGCTGGAATGGCTTAAACAAAAGATGCTGCTTATCTTCAGGGATGCCGATGCCGTTATCCCACACGGTCATATGCACCTCAGTTGCCTGCATCGTGACATCCAAACCGATTTCAGTCTCTTCTTTTGAGAATTTGACCGCGTTTGCCAGCAGGTTTAGCAACATTTGTCTCACTCGTAGCTCATCTGCCATCAAGTAGGGCAAGTGAGGCTGCATCGTGTAACGAATTTTGATTTTGCGGGCTTCGGCTTGCTCGCTCATCAGTGCTAACGCGTCTTCACACAGTTCATTGATGGCGATCGGGCTAACCTCTAGTCGCATCCGTCCCGCTTCCACTTTTGACAGATCGAGCACATCATTAATCAAACTTAACAAATGCTGTCCGCTCTGATTGATTTGATGGGTATAGAGTTGCTGCTTCGGGTTCAACGCTCCAAAAATCTGCTGTTTGAGAATCGACGAGAATCCCAAGATCGCGGTAAGCGGAGTTCGCAACTCGTGAGACATATTGGCGAGAAATTCCGATTTCAAACGGCTGGCGCGTTCTAGCTCGATATTTTTAGAGGCTAACTCGGCTTCGATTTGCTTTTGTTGAGTAATGTCTCGCGTGATGAACGACACGGCTGTAGGATTATTTTTTTCGTCATAAATCGGTCCTACCGAGACTAGCGCCGGAAACCGCTCTCCGTTGCAACGACTGCAAACGACTTCTCCGCTCCACCCTCCGGCGATCGCTTGCTGAATCAACCACTGAGTTTGTCGCCGCTCTGGGTAGAAAATTTCGGCACTTCTGCCTGCTAAGACCCCTGAGTGCCAGCTAAAAATCCGACCTGCGGCAGGGTTTGCATAAAGCACTTCCCCTCTCAAGTCAGTAATCACCGCACTATCGTAAGCAGATTCCACTGCTCTCGAAAACATTTGCAGTTGCTTTTCGATGCGTTTACGCTCACTGATATCGCGACCGATGCCCATTCCGCCAACGAGTTCACCTTTGCGATAGAGCAGTTTGCCATTCACCTCTAGGTGAATTTCTCCACCCGCGCGGGGTTGCAGCACAAAATTAAAATCTCTGAGTTCTCCAGTTTTGATTAGGTTATCAAACGCTTGTGCGGTTATTTCACGATAGGCAGGTGCGACAAAATTTAAGCAAGAATGTCCTAAAATCTCGTCTTCACGGCACCCTAAAAGTTTTTGCCCATAAGAGTTAACGTAGGTCATGACTCCTGCAAGATCTACGGTGTAAACCATGTCATTAGCGGTTTCTACATAAGCTCGAAAAAGCTCTTCTGATTGACTGAGACTAATTTCTACAGTGCCGAGACGGAGAAGCTGATCTTGAAGCAACCTATCTTGTTTTAACATTGTGCCCGGTTAGTCAAGGACTAACTTGAGTGGTAATGGAGCCAAAAACCCGCTTTGAGTGATTGAGAGAGGTCGTGATGCCCGATCGACCCCGGTAGAATTCATTCCTCGCTGAGACGAGTAGATGCACGGATGACTAACCCCTGTATTGAAAAACACTTTGTTTAGAGTCTATCAATTTTGTATTGCCCGTAGCCTGTCATTAGAGTCTCTATCAGGTTCGCTTTGAAGAAAGCCGAGATTCTACGGATTCTTTCTCCGTGAATTCAACCGATCTCGAAGTTTGTACTCAGTGTTTACCTGTAAACCTGTAGAACTGAGTCAGCATTTACTAAGAGGATTTAGAGTGCTCTAACTCGGCAGATTCTCTAAGGTCGAGAATTTGGCGTTGCTGAATCGATCTACAGAAGTACAGATTTTACACTCATCCCCAACCCTTCTCCCTGGGGAGAAGGGAGCCAGAACTCTTGCCCCCTCTCCTTTTGGGAGAGGGCTAGGGTGAGGATAAAATCTGTGCTCCATAAGTCGATTCAGCAACGTCGAGAATTTTTACCTTCAAGACCTGAGCTGAACGGCTTAAGATAGAACTCTACTAGAGCTAAGAAAATCCTTACCATAATCTCCCTTTTTGCCGTGATTCAGCAGTTAGAACCCGCCCAGTCTATTCAACAACCGCTCGTTGGGGCATCACTCAGTGAGCTAACCGAGTGGGTTAAACAGCAGCAGCAGCCTGCTTATCGAGGCAAACAACTGCACCAGTGGATTTATCAGAAAGGGGCACGATCGCTGAGTGATGTCTCAGTGTTTCCTAAGTGCTGGCGCGAAAATTTGGCTGACTATCCGATCGGGCGATCGCAGATTCACGTTCAGGCACCTGCGATCGACGGCACGATCAAGTTTTTGTTAAAGCTCTCAGATGGTCAAATTGTCGAGACGGTTGGCATTCCTAGTGAGAAGCGACTGACGGTTTGCGTGTCGTCTCAGGTGGGTTGCCCAATGGCGTGCGATTTTTGCGCAACCGGGAAAGGTGGCTTTCAGCGAAATTTAGAACGGCACGAAATCGTAGACCAAGTGCTAACCGTGCAGGAAGCGTTTCAGCAGCGAGTCAGCAATGTCGTGTTCATGGGCATGGGTGAACCGCTCTTGAATACCGACAATGTGCTGGGGGCGGTGCGATCGCTGAATACCGATGTGGGCATTGGGCAGCGATTGATGACGATTTCTACCGTGGGAATTCCGGGAAAGATTCGGCGGCTGGCGGAAGAGCAGCTTCAAGCGACGCTGGCGGTCAGCTTACACGCATCCAATCAGGAGTTGCGGACGCAGTTGATTCCGAGCGCGCGTCAGTATCCGCTAGAGGCACTTTTGAGCGAATGCCGCGAATATGTCAAAATCACCGGACGGCGAGTGTCGTTTGAATATGTTTTGCTAGCAGAACTGAACGATCGTGTAGAACACGCGATCGAGCTTTCTGAGCATCTGCGCGGATTTCAAAGTCACGTGAATTTGATTCCCTACAACCCAATTAGCGAAGTCGATTATCAAAAACCCGATCCTCGTCGCATTCAGGCTTTTGTGGATGCGCTAAAGGAGCGACACATCGCGGTGAGTGTGCGCCGCCCGCGAGGGTTAGAGGCGGATGCTGCCTGTGGGCAATTGCGGGCATCTCAGGCGGCGATCGCGTGAGGCAAATCTCCACAAAAAACAACGGGGATGCTTGATAGACATCCCTGAAAAACGACGAGTTCACATAAACGCCTAACGTCGGGCATAAATTCCCGGTGCGTAAGCTTCAATCACTCTGCCAGTCTCTGAGCAAGTAATCATCAGATAATCACAGGTCGGGCATTGAGTCCGGGTGAGCCGATCGCTCTTTAAATGGTGTCGTTCGGCGTGACTTCCGCAGTTTGGACACCGAACATTTTGAACTGTCTGCATTTTTAAACTCTCTATGATATCAAATTTTGACTTTCTAAAGCGAAACTCAATGAGAGACTCATGAGTCCATAAACCAAAGACGAAGTGTATCTAAAGCTACTTAATGGATTGGTTCTGCATCGTTGAATGGGTTACTTATCTTTCTTTATTATGGTCGGTGTTTGTGTCGATCGTATCTACCGATTAGACTAAGTTTAAACTTGAGCAATCAGGGGATCACCTTCCTAGAGAGTGATCCCCTGATTCAGTTTTAATATAGGCAAAGGCAAAAGAGCGTTATTGAACGTCAAATGAGAGGAAAAAACAAGGAAGTTCCAGCCCGTTTGATCGAAAAAACACTGAGAATCTAACTTTCGTAGAGACAAATATTCTAAGTATTAAAAGTGGACTGATAAAGAATCAATCACAGACTGATCATGAATTCTAATCAAACGTGATGTCATAAAATCTGGTCAGTGTCTGTAGCGATCGACCAACAGCTCAGAGATTCTGACAGGCGGATGCAGCCGGGGCTTGAGTCTCGATCAAAACTTCTTTGACGTTGGGAACTTTGATCAGTTGAGTTACCGCAAGCTTGGCTCGATCGTTAGCTTGCAGCAAGATTCCATTCGTGCAAGCAGCCTCTTTTACCTTCTTAAGCGCTTCTTTTTGTGCCAGAGACTGAAGAGTTGGGGCAACGTCGGGTCCGAGTCCTAAAAGCCCTCGGTTATAGTCATAAACGTTGGAGCGATTGACATCGATTTTGCTGTCGAGAATTTTGGGTGGCGGCAAGCGCAATCGTAGGGTATCCCCAATCACCTCGACGCTCTCAGGGGTGAGGGCACTTAGATCGACCCCCGCTCTCACCTCTCCATAGGCAATATAAAGCAGCCGAGTTGTGCCGACTACAAACCCGCCAACTTTGGCATCTTGCTGAGTCGGAATGACCGCTTCCATCGTGAAGACGGCGGTTGTAAGCTCGCTGGCGTTGCGAATCTGCTGAATGACCACCGATCGGGTTTCAATTTTTGGCTGGGTCGGCGGCGGATTTAAGAAGCTGCGAACCGTGTTGAAGACGCGATCGCCTGATCGTGCCATCCCGATTACGGCGACTCCTGCCAGCATTAGAGCACTGCCTGTCAGCATCAATCCTAGATTTTTGAAGATCACAAATCCATTATTTGACCGCTTTTGGCGATTTTTTCCCCGCATCCGCTTGCCCTCAACGCCAACCACACAGAATTGTACCTGTTTGTGATAATTTCTCACAGAAACTAAAGTAATCAGCAGAGAGTAGGAGGTAGGGTTCCGTTTTTTACACTAAAACCAACGCTGTGCACAACGGTAGAGAAATCGCTGACGGTTATTCTATCATCAGCATGAAGCCAGATGATATCAGGTCATTAAACTGGAATCAGCTATTGTGATACCAACCAAAATGACTACGATCGACAACTCAGCTAATACGTTTACAGTACTGCCCGACGGGTTCAATCCTTTAGATCCTGAACAAACAAACCAGCCGCTGTTGTTAGTTTTCTCCGCGGCGTGGTCAGGTTCTTCTCGGTTGATCGATAGCATCCTTGAGCAGGTGAGCGCGCAAATTCGATCGCTAACCATTCTAAAAATTGACAGTGAGGTTTATCCAGACCTTGCTTCTCAATATCAAGTACATCCTTTGCCGACGTTGCTGCTTTTTTGCAAAGGAGAATTGGTCGATCGAATTGAGGAAGAAAGGACTGAATTGCTGATGCCAGCAGAGAAACTGATTCAGCGATTGCAGGCATGTTTGTAAGAATCGCGGGTGATTTTTTTGTTACTTTTGAATGGTTGAATGAATGGGACAGACGGCAGGTTTGCCCGATGCCGTGGAGGCGTTTCGGTGAAACGTCTCTACAGAATTTTGCAGTTGCAGGGCGATCGAGATGTCTTTATTCATTCGATCTCTGAATGCCAAACGCGAATTCCATCACTGCTGCTGCTGATTATGGCGTTCCCCTCTAGGGCAAACTCTACAGAGAGTCCGCTATACCAAGATCCGCGCAGCATTCCTAGATAGTCTTCGGTGTCGGGTTGCCAAAATTGCACGGTGCCCCCAACTGCCGCCGCGAGGGTTTGCCCATCTGGGGTGAGGGCTAAATCAGAAGACCCAATCCCAAAGGTATGTAGCAGCACACCCGAATTAACTGACCAGAGTTTCATGCGGCTGCTGCCTGTAAATAGGGTTTCACCATCGCGACTAAAGGTTAATGCAGTCAGATCTCCAGAATTAACGCTGTATAAAAGCCGTTTTGTTTTGGCTTGCCAGAGAGATGTTTTTTGATGACCCGCCGCCAAAATCTTGCCCGTCGGACTGAACGCGATCGCCGTCACGGGCTGATCCCCGATCGTGTCTTGCCATTTTTGAGTCGCCAAATTCCATAGCTGCACTCCTGGACGGCTCAACGTGCCATCCGCCCACCGAATTAAGCGACTTCCACTCGCTAAGGTTTGTCCGTCAGGGCTAAACGCCAACGTCGTTACACGACCTGAATAGATATTTCCTAACAGTTTGCCTGTTTTTAAGTTCCACAATTTGATGGTGCGATCGAGGCTGGCACTCGCTAAAATTTGACCATTCGGGCTGATCGCTAATGCACTCACCCAGTTTTGATGCCCTGATAGCGATCGTTGTTTTTTCCCGGTTTCTAGATTCCACAAATGAATAATATTGTGAGTGCCACTTGCTAAAATTTTGCCATCAGGACTGACCGTAATCTTGGTCGTTTGTTCGGTAGTGAGTAATTGAGGTCGGGCATAACACACCAAACCATCGACATAAGAAGGAATGCACACTCGATTAGACACTTTAGCAGCGATGCTTTTGTCCAGCAGAGCGTAAGCGCCAATGATCAAGCCCACGATCGCGGTAATCATGACTCCTAAAATCACTCTCTGCTTTTGACTCATAACCGCATTTCCTAACCTGTCGTAACCGACTCTTTGCCTAAGCTAATGGTGGCACGCTTGATGGAGATTCTGCCGCAAGTGAGATTAAAGTCGTAAAATTTTGGTGTTATGGTTGCACACATTTATTCAATGAAGTATAGGGTTTTGTGAAAAAAGCTGGAGTAATAACCGCGACGGCACTGCTTTGCGCTACTTACTTGAGCATTGCACTCATTGATTTGGGTCTCGATAAGTTTTACTACATTCTTGCGGGAGGCAAAAAGTTTGCGACCTTTCCTGATCTCATCAGTCAAATTGGGATTGGCGGCAGTTATTTAGTGCTCGCAGTTCTCTATCTCGTGTGGTTTTTAGGCATCGATCGCCGCGCTACAGTTTTAACATTTGGTGAGATTCTAAAAAAGACTGCCGCCTTCTGGTTAATTGCGTTCATCTCCTATCCATTAGGCAATGATGTTTATCTTTATCTGCACTCAGGCTTGATGAATCTGAGTGGGGTGAACCCGTTTATCACTCGTGCCGCATTGTTTTCGTCTGAGCTATCGCCCTTTGTAGACTGGGGGCAGACTTCAACTTACGGTCCGATTTCACAGTTTTTGTTTACGATATCCGCCGCGATTCTCTCAATTCATCCGATTCTGGCGATTTACGTTTTCAAAGTTTTTTGCCTGATATTGCATCTTTTCAATGGTTATTTAGTTTGGCAACGGTTGCCAATTGAAGACGGAAACCCACTCTTTAATCGTGACAAGATTGCGATCGCTTATCTCGTCAATCCGCTTTTGCTGATGGAGCAGGTTGGGTCGGCTCACATTGATGTGTTGGTTTCGACGAGCGCGATCGTGCTGGTGGCGAGTCTGGCTAAACAGCGATATTGGCTCTCAGTTATAGCCTTGTGGGGCGGGTTTCTCTCAAAAACAATTCCGTTAATTTGGGTGCCTCTGGTTGCCATCTTTCTGATTCGACATCGCCGATGGTATCTGCTGCTCAATGCAGTTCTGGCTTCGTTGGGTGTGATTTTGGTGCTGAGTGCGTCAGAGCTTCCAGGACTCGCCGCTTGGAGCAGCTTGCTCAACCCTGGGGTGACGGGGCAGTTTCAGGCATCGCTGCACACGATCGCTCGATTTGGACTCGACCTCGTGCGGATTTTTGTTCCTGGCTCGATCGGAATGAGTCAGCAGCAAATTATTCTTTTGATGTTGACTCGTCTCACGTTGCTGTGGTTCGCTGGTTTTTATGCCCTGACTGCGTGGCGCGCTTGTCGCCAACGAATCTATTCAGATCAGGATTTGGTTGAAGATATCGGCTGGGTGACGTTGGTGCTGCTGCTGTTTGCGACCCCGTGGCTGATGCCCTGGTATGCGTCGATCATGTTGACGATCGCCGCTCTGATCCCCAGAGCTAGACTGTTTGGGTTAACAAGTCTTGCATTTGGGCTGTCGAGTAGCGCTCAATATTTGCTGCAAGGACACAGCAGTTTAAAGGGTCTGGTGTCGATCGGAATTCCGTTGCTTGTCTTATTGGTGGGAGCCAAGATTTTGAAAGTGAACTCGATCGAGGAAGTGAAATCGCCCCGATCGGAGGAGCAGCTTTTGCTAGGAGACGGGCAGCATCACAGCGAAGAGACGATTAGACTTTAAGATTTACGCAGCGTCCCAAAAGGGACTTTTTGAGTGACTTCTAGATTTGCTCCTTGGATGTTTTTTTGAGCAAATAAGTAATCTTTGTTTTGCCAAAGTGGAATGAACGGGATATCTTGAGCGAGAATATCTTGCAGTTCAGCGAAGAGCTTTTTACGCACTTCAGGATTAAGCTCTTGGCGACTACGATCGATGAGTTTGTTGACTCGATCGCTATAATAAAACGACCCTTGAGAAAAGCTCTGACCCTCCACACAGCCTGTTTTGACACTTCCTTTAGAACATTCTAAAAATGGATAAATGTAGTTATCAGCATCTAGGAAATCAGGAGTCCAATCTAATAGAAATATCGGATAAACTCCTTTGTCTAAATTCTTATAAGCCGTGGTTGATTCAATACTATTTAATTCGATTTGCATCAATCCGCCGAGCTTTTTTTGAACGATCGCTTTCAGCGTCAACGCCGCCATTTGATCGTTGCCTAAATTAGAGCGATACCAAAACTCGATCGTGAGAGGATTTTTGAGCGAGTAGCCTGCTTTTTGCAGCAGCTCTGTCGCGTTGCTGACACTGCGATCGCTATATTCTTGAAAGACAGGTTTTTGCACCTCTAAACTTGATGGAATCAAACTATAGAGCGGCTCAATTTGTCCTTGAAAGACGCGATTTTGCAACAGGGATCGATCCATCATGGCGGCGATCGCTTGTCGTACTTCTAATTTATCGAGGGGTGGCGATTTAAGATTTAGCGTCAGGTAATTAATGCCGCTTCCAGATTCCTCAATAATTTGCCAGCCTGCACTCGCCTTCTTGTCTTGCAACGCCCGAATCTGATCTAAGGCGAGGTTTTGATAAGCCACGTCGATCGCGCCTGTGCGAAAGGCGTTAAACAAATTGGCAGGACTGGAGAAAAACTGAATATCAATGCCTTTATTAGCAGGTTTCTTGCCCCAATATTGATCAAACGCTTCTAGCTGCATGGAGTCGGTGCCATATTTCACTAATTTATAAGCGCCCGTGCCCACAAACTGGTCTGATTTGAATGACCCTTCTTTAATCTCATAGGCATTGGGCGACACCGCACACGCGCCCGAAAATGCCAGCAGTGAAGGGAATGCAGCAAATGGTTTTTTGAGTTTAATGATTAGCTCCTCATCACTAGAAGGCACGATCGAGTCAACGCTATCGGCAATCAAAAACGAAGGCGCACCCCCATTTTTAATGAATCGCTGAAGTGAAAACGCCATTGCTTTGGCATTAAACGCAGTTCCGTCATGAAACATAACGCCACGACGCACAGGGATCTTATAAGTTAATCCATCTTTGCTAACGATCGGAAGCGCCGTTGCGAGCTGAGGTTCTAACTCACTCGTGCCGAGTTTATAAGTGTAGAGACGATCGCCTAAGTTATAGAGCAGATTGCCAGAAAAAATATTGTAAGCATCTGCGGGGTCGATCGTGCTGACGGTTGCGGTGGTTCCGATCGTGATTCGTCCACTGTCCAGATTTGGCGAATCGGGAATAGAGCGATTGCAACTCACTGCCAAAATGCAACATAGACCGAATAACACCAACCGTTTGAGGCGCTGCCACAACTTGCTCGACATAAGACGGGCTTCTGAAATTAAGGTATAGCCAGTCTATACCAGTTGCAGAGAGTTGGGAGCGAAAGACACACTTACCGAGTGAGGCTTCGGAGCAGATGAACGAACAGTTTTTCAGCAAAAGCTTCAGGTTCTAGCGTTTGATTTTGAACAACCAGTAGATCGTAGAGTGACCAGTTAATCGTGCCAATAATGCTGTTGATGGCAACTTGGACATTTAGCAATGGTGGGGGCAAGAACACTCCCTGATTCATTCCTTGTTCAAGTATTGTTGATAATAAATCACGATAGGTCTGTCGCGACTGTTTCAAGTGTTCCGTGGCATTCGAGTCCCCGTAGCCAATTTGCATAAAGAACAGTTTGATCAATCCCTGATGCAGATGAAAATATTTCAGGGTCAGGAGCAGCAGTGTGTGCAATGCTTCTGTAGGAGGCAGGATAGGTTGAAGAGCTTGAGCAATCTGAGTATGCAATTCGTTCAGACGGCGCACCATAACCGCTGTCAGAAGTTCTTGCTTATTTTTGAAGTGCCGATAAAACAACCCGACCGAAATGCCCGCCGTATTCGCAATCAATTGAGGTTGTGCTTTATCGTAGCCCTCGCAGAGTAATGTCTCGCCAGCGTCGAGCAGAGCAGACAAGCGACCCACCACGTCATATCGGAGTTGCAACGGCTTTAGTGATTTTTTCATGTCCAGAAGGTTGTGTTAGGCTAGTCGAGTGAATATTATTCACTCATTCTTATTATGGCATTATGAGGATCATGCTATGTCTCAGCAGACGTTTATCGATACCTGTGAGCAGCCCTGGATTGACTTCACACAGTTTCCAGGAACCCAGATTCTTCCTTTAGCAGAACCCGTAGTGCAGGGATCGATTCATCGGCTGAAACTCAAAGCAGGCACGACGATTCCCATTCACACCCATCCGTGTGATGAATACGTTTATGTCTTGAGTGGACAGGTACAAACGGGGAAAACTCAATGTGGAGCAGGAACGTTTTGGTTTACGCCTGCGAATACTCGTCAAGGACCACATCACGCGTTAACTGAAGTTGAACTGCTGACGATTCGATTGGGGGCAATGGGTGCATTTGAAGTCGGTGTCCAAGCCTAACTTTGGTTTTCTCGATCGAACACCTGTCCGTGATTTGTAGGGGGCGATTGTGATTAATACTCATAAAAACAGCAACTTCACCCTTCAACGTTGTCAATCACTAGCGACTTCTCAGACATCCTTTTAGAGTTAGCGTAGAGTTTCAAGGCTTTGAGCGTGACCCATGACAGATTTTACTCAGGCGGTGATCATTGGTGGCAGCATTGCCGGACTGTTGACCGCACGAGTCTTGGCTGATTTTTTTGATACTGTCATCGTAGTCGAACGCGATCGCGTCCCTGATCGTCCCGAAAACCGTAGAGGAGTTCCCCAATCGCCGCAGCCCCACGTTTTGTTCACCAAAGGCTACCGCATTCTAGAGGAATTATTTCCTGGCATCGGAGATGATTTGACTGTGGCAGGTGCGGTGGCGATCGATTGGGCGCGTGAGTTTCACTATTTCAATGAGGGAGTCTGAAATCGCCGCACGGACGAGCCAACCGACATCGCTTCCTTCACCTGTTCGCGTCCTTTGTTAGAGTGGGCGATTCGTCAACGATTGGCGGCTTTTTCAGTCGTGAGGTTCATTGATTGTCGTTTGGTTTGGAGGCTCCTCCTTTACATCACCCTTCTTCGTCCTGAAAAATGTTGGTGATGACAAGCCACACATCGTGAGGAGGACAACCTCGTTTTGCAATGAACGACCTTATTTAATTCGCGATCCTGGAGATGGACAGGTTAACATCGGGTGTGGCGATCGATCAAGCACTCGGTTTGAAATCTTTGAGTGAATGAATCCAAAACCTCCCCGCTTAGACATTAGGAGCCTTGGTGATGACAGACGCAAAGAATGTATTAGGGAAACCGCTAGAGACTTGCAGCACGTCTCCGATGACTGGATTTTTTCGCAATGGCTGCTGCGAAACGGGGTCGCAGGATGCTGGAACTCACGTCGTTTGTGCCCAAGTCACCGAAGAGTTTCTCACCTACACTCAGCTACAGGGCAACGACTTGAGCACGCCGATGCCGATGTATGATTTCCCAGGTTTAAAGCCAGGAGACCATTGGTGTCTCTGCGTGTCTCGTTGGAAGGAAGCCCTCGACTCTGGAGTTGCACCGCCGATCGTGCTGTCTGCCACTCACGAGGCGGCTCTCAAAGTCGTTGCCCTAGAAGTGCTGCAAGAACACTCGATCGAGCCTTAACTCAAACTTCTAGACTCTGAAATCCCAGACTGCAGCCGCCAGAGTGACGCATAAATTCCGTCTTGCTTTAGCAGCGCCTCGTGAGTGCCTTGCTCGACCATGCGCCCGTGATCCATGACATAAATGCGGTGGGCGTGACGAATCGTGGACAAACGATGAGCAATCGCGATCGTGGTGCGATTTTGAGTGATATATTCTAGCGATCGCTGAATCGCAGCCTCAGTCTCGTTATCCACCGCAGACGTGGCTTCATCTAAAATTAGGATTGGAGGATCTTTGAGCAGGGCACGGGCGATCGCAAGTCTTTGGCGTTGTCCACCCGATAGTTTTTGACCGCGCTCGCCGATCACCGTGTCGTATCCATCGGGCAATGCGTGAATGAATTCGTGTGCTTCTGCGAGTTTTGCCGATCGCATTACTTCTGATCGCGTCACATCAAAACTGCCATAGGCAATATTGTCAGCAACGGTGCCGTGAAAGAGAAAGACTTCTTGACTCACCCAACCGATGCAGCGACGCAGATCACGCAGCCGCAGTTCGCGAATGTCGATGCCGTCGAGCAAAATTTGCCCCTGCTGAATCTCATAAAATCGCAGCAGCAGTTTGACCAGCGTGCTTTTTCCTGACCCGGTTGCGCCCACTACTCCGATCGTTTGTCCAGCGGGAATGTGGAGCGATAAATTTTCTAGTGCGTGACCGCGACCCTGATAGGCAAAAGTGATGTGGTCAAGAGTGACTTCACCGCGCACTTGATGAATCGGCAGTGAGCGATCGCCTGTCGGGATGGCGATCGGAGTATCCAACAAATTCATCACTCGATTGATCGATGCCATTGCTCGCTGATATTGATCCATCGTCTGCCCCAAGCGGGTAAAGGGCCACAGCAGTCGCTGAATGATAAACACCATAAATCCATAAGTGCCGACTGAGAGCCGACCGTTTGCCGCTTCGATGCCGCCTAAAAAGAGGGTTGCGGTAAAGCCAACCAGAATGATAATGCGAATCAACGGGACAAACGCAGCACTCAATGCAATGGCTCGACGATTGCTAGCGCGATAGGCTTGACTCTCGACGGCAACGCGATCGCGCTCATAGTCTTCAGATGTAAAACTCTTGATCGTGGCAATGCCCGATAAATTATTGGCTAATCGACTGTTAATCAAACTGGCTTTTTGCCTCACATCCGCATATCGAGGGGCGAGACGTTTTTGAAACGCGATCGAACCCCACAAAATAAATGGAATCGGCAACATTGCAAACCACGAAACTCCAGGTGCTAACAACAAAAATGTACCGCCGACGAATACGAACGTAGTGACGAATTGCAGAATCTCATTGGCACCGCTATCGAGAAACCGTTCTAATTGATTGATGTCATCATTGAGAATGGATAACAGCGTTCCGGTGCTTTGCTCTTCAAAAAAGCTCAGTTCTAGCTCCTGCAAATGGCTGTAGGCACTAAGTCGAAGCTCATGCTGCAAGGTTTGTGCCAGGTTGCGCCAGAGCCGATCGTAGGCATATTCAAACAGCGATTCTAGGCTCCAAATTAAGAATGTCAGCACTGACAACACCGCCAATTGCCCGATGATGCTGGTGACACCAACTTTTGATATCCAAGACGACTCTCGTTTGACGACAACATCAACTGCCATGCCGATCAGATAGGGCGGTGCCAAGTCAAAGATTTTGTTTAAGACTGAGCAAAAACTGGCTTGCCACACTTGAGCACGGTGAGGGCGACTATAGCGCAGAAGGCGTTGCAGAGGATTTGATGCAGCGACAGCAGACATAGGGAAGGGTTGAGATAAAGGAGACTCGATCGTATAGCAATTCGATTTAGCTACACCAGAAGATTGAATCGTGGCAAGAGGCGGAACGATCGAGCGACCCAACAAAACGTAAAACTTCGTAAATTTCTACAACAACGAAGGATTTTTAGAATAAATAACTGTAACGTAGGTTACAGAATAAATTAATTAGTGCATTCTCTCTGCACGGCAGTTTTAAGACCAACCACTACATCGCTTTTTCGCTTCAGAGGATTTATTTATGCTTCAAACTAACTTTTGTTCTATTCCATCAGTCACGCCTCAAGACGAAACGATGAGTTCTCTAGCGTGGGAGATTTTGCAAAGACGGGAGCAATCTCGCTTACCCAAATTTGCGCCTTCGATGTGGGTGAAGGTGTTGAATCTGCCGACTGCCTTTAGTTTTGACGAGGCTTGGCTGCTGTGTCAATATGCTCAAAACCATTGGCTCGCATGGATTCCTGACTATGGCGAGATCTTGTTGAAGACTGATGAGATGGGCGAAGTGCTCGATCGATAACTCTGGATCAACTTACCGATCGGCAGGGGTGCAGAGATAATTTCTTTGTGCCCTCGTTTAAGCTCTTAAATTCAATACAAGCTTTAACG
The DNA here is from genome assembly GCF_001650195.1 of Phormidesmis priestleyi BC1401. GTDB lineage: Bacteria > Cyanobacteriota > Cyanobacteriia > Leptolyngbyales > Leptolyngbyaceae > Phormidesmis_A > Phormidesmis_A priestleyi_B. The sequence goes on from NZ_LXYR01000018.1 coordinate 17,251, forward strand.
TGCAACGCTGACTAATACAGTAGTACTATCTCTACAGGCAAGACTTAAACAGGAAAATTCGTGCAAGATTTGATCGGCGTGTTATCAATGTTCAACCACGATCGCACTCATTGATATGGATACACCACTCACTCAAACGCAGTTCACTCAACTTGTCGCTGAAGTGGGGCAACTCTCAAGACAGCGTAAGGGCGAGTTGTCATCAGAACAAGTTAGACAAATCTTGCTGCAACTCAACTTGTCTGATGATTTGCTAGACGAAGCGATCGTGCAGTTAAACCGACGCAAAGCACTTTTAAGACGGCAAAAACGAAACTGGCTGATTGGCGGAGTGATTGCAGTCACCCTCACAGGTGGCATCGCAACTACAGCACTTTTACATCAACAATATCAACAGCAAATCGCACGAATTTCTGTCTTGCAAAATCGAATTACCCTTGCGAATAGTAAGATTGATGCAGGTCAAATCGATCGCCAAAACAAGCCCAAGGTGTTTTATCGAGTCACCCTGCAAGATACCCCGTTGGGCAATCGCTTGAGTCCGACGTGTGAATGGATTGATCCGTCCGGGCAAACGGTTCTTCAGAGCACTTATCAAACGCAACTCATCGAAAAATCGGTCTGGACAACCTACTGTTTTTATCAACTTAAAGCAAACACCTCGCCCGGAACGTGGCGGGTGCAGATGTCGTTAGAAGGGCGATCGCTCAGTCGTCAAACGTTTGTCGTTAAGTGATGATGGGCAAACCCTATCAGTTCGTGGGCTACCATAGCACTACGAAATTGCGCAAAGCTATACCCTCAAACCATGCTGCAAATCTCTAAACACGTCACCATTCCGTTCAGCGAGATTGAGATGAATGCGATTCGATCGCAGGGGGCAGGCGGTCAAAACGTCAATAAGGTGGCAACTGCAATTCATTTGAGATTTGATATTAAGGCTTCATCGCTGCCCGATCGTTATAAAGAAGCGCTGTTAAACCTCAGTGATCATCGCATTACCCAAGACGGAATCGTGGTGATTAAAGCTCAAGAACACCGCAGCCAAGAGCAAAACCGAGAAGAAGCATTGGGACGGCTGCAAGCCTTGATCACCCGCGCTGTGATCGTGCCGCGTCCGCGTAAACTCACGAAACCGACCCGTAGCTCTCAGAGAAAACGGCTCGATCATAAAACCAAGCGAGGACAAATCAAATCAATGCGAAAGCCGATCGTAGAGTGAACGTTGAGTAGATCGGCAGTCACAATACGATCTCTATTATCTTGAAGCGCTATCTTGAGCAGGAGTGTAAACGGTTTGAATAGAACCCGTGATTGAGAACACAACCTCTCGTTACAGTATGAAGCTAACCGTTTTTCTAACGGGCAATTTTGGAAAGGAGTCATCGTTGATCACGATAGTGCATTAAAAGCAGTGCAATATCTGTTTGGCGCAGAGCCGAGCGATATTGAAGTGCTGTCGTTTGTGTTAGACATCGAATTCTGTTTAGGTTTTAGCAGAACATACCTGCTGGATTTTAAAACGTTTTCAATTCGTGCCTGTTCCAGTTCATTGAGCGTATAGAGAGGAGCAGTGGCATCAAGCCGTCCCAAAATCGTCAACCCTGTTGTCGCTAAAACCACCGCAATCTGAGAGACGCTGTTGGGGTCGATTTTCCCTTTCTCCTGATAGTCTGAAACATTTTTAGCGATCGCAGGGGAAATGGACGCGATCGCCGTCAAAACGGCTCCCCAGAAAGTTCTGCTTTGAAAAAGACTCTTAGCACGAGGGGTAGAAGAGGAATTGCTTATCTCCCTTTGAATGCCTCTTAATGACTAACTCTATGGGTTTCATCAGGGCTAAGAGCGACTATTACGGACAAATGAAACTACCTTTTCGGGTACTTTAAGCTGAGATAGGGAAATTCTAATGCCAAGATGTGATGGTGATAAATTGATGAACGAATGGGAGCTAGTAGAATCAGCCAAGAGCGGTGAGATGCAGGCACTCTCAGCCTTACTCAATCAGACGTTTGTAGATCGAGCGATCACCGTGAAGGTGAGTCTGCAATCAACCTGTCTGCGAATTTTGCTCGAAGCCGATCAGGTGCCAGACTCTGAAGCCACGATCGCTCTGATTCAAGACAGAATGCAGGATATCAAGAGCGATCGGATTCAATCCGTTCAGGTATTTGGGCGCGTAAATGGAGTCAATCGATCCGTTTGGTCTGAAACACTTACTTTAGAATCTTCTGCATCGTTCACTTCTACGGCGGTTCATCCTCCTCAAACTTCGGGGAGTCGTTCTCGATCGCGGATCAGATCTGTCGACTCAAAAGGCTCAAGCGCATTGCTGACGGGATTCATTTTAGCGATCGCGCTGACGATTATCAGCCCGTTTAGAGTTTTATTCCACGGGTTTCTAATTCTGGTACACGAAATTGGACATGCCGCAACTCACTGGCTGTTTGGTCGTCCTGCAATTCCGACGGTCAATCTCGCCTATGGTGGAGGCGTAACGCTAGTCTTTGACCAATCTATCTTTGTGATTTGTCTCGTTTATTTAGCGATCGCTTTCCTTGCTTACTGCTGTCGTCGCTATCGATTCATTCTAGTGTTACTGGGAATATTCACCAGCATTTATAGTATTTGTCTATCAACATCCATAAATTTAATACTTTCGATATTTATGGGTCACGGCATGGAGTTGGTTGCGATCGCAGTTTGTTTATATTTATCGATCAGCGGATACTTTTGTCGGTCTTCGGGCGATCGCTCCATTTATAGTATGTTGGGATTCTTTACGCTGTTCTCTGACGTTCAGTTTGCCTGGAATCTGGCTCATGATCTCGACTATCGAGAAATGTATGAAGGCGGGATCGGTGGCGTTATCGATAACGATTTTGTGATTTTGGCGCGAGATTATTTCAACGTAGATCTGTCTGTTGTTGCAACCGATTTCTTAATCGGCTGTGTTATTGTTCCGTTGATTGTGCTTTTAGTGTTTTACACTGAGTTCTGGCTGCGTGAGTGGCTAGATCGAATGCTTCTCGCCTAATCCAGCGATAGGTTGCTAATTCTAGATTGCAGTCTGAACCGATCGAGTAAGAAACCAGAAACCGCATCACCCAACCCTGTAGAGACGTTTCGGTGAAACGTCTCCTCATAATTAATCAAGACGCTCCGCCGGAACGTCTCTACATTATGTCCAATACAAAACCTTTGCTTGAGGAAACCGATCGCGAATCTGCCCTTCAAAAAACTGGCGCATCGACTTCATCGTGGTAGAGTCATAGACATATTTGGTGCCACCAAACTTATTGCGCTTAACCACTCGCTTAGACTCATCCATCTCTAGCTTGCTGTTGGGATACCACGACTGCAACACCTCTTTAGACCCTGGCGTAAAGCGATGAGAAATTAGCTCAAACGTCAAATCGCACTCAAAGTCTAATGCCGCGCTAATCGCATCAAAAAGACTGGTGTAGTGCTCTTCCCAATCCTCGATCGGCATAATCGGCGCAATCACTAACCCTACTGGATAGCCGCCTCCACCTTGTGCACGGGGCAACGCCAGCTTCCGCAGTGCCTGAAGTCGATTGGCAACCGATGCCGTGCCTCCTTCGAGGCGATCGCTAATCGGGGCAGCATTCACACTAAATCGACAGCGAGTATGCCCATTGTGCGGCAGATCTAGCAACTCATCTACGCCATCAAACTTCGACACCCAGCGCAGATAGCCATCCTCACGAGTCCCAAAATAGCGAATGCACTCTGCTAAACTGCCCGTCAAATGCTCAATGCCGAGCGGGTCAGTGTAGCAACTCACCTCAAACGAAGTGGGATTACCAGATTTTTCGTAGCTTCCGAGATGCTGCAACGTCTGAGGCAAATTGGCAAACGCCCGAATCACAGGCGGACCAGACAGACTTCCTGCTAGATAACAATATTGACAGTGAGCCGGACACCCCTCAGCCAAGTGAAACTGCCAGTCAGCCGATGGCGGAATCGGACTTAGTTTTAAGCTGCTCGGTGGTGCATTCACTACCGCTAAGGTGCGCTTAGAAATTGCATAGGTTTCGCGCTCAGTCTCGCCGCGCAAACCTGTGAGCCGATTTTTAGGCAACTCTTCGACAGGCAGATTTAAAGCCTTGACTCGCGAAAGAATTTGCTGACCCCAAGGCTCATCTAAAGCTGCGGGGGTAAACAGAACTTGCTCAGGCATCCACAAACGCGCTTTTTGAGTCGCTTGGGGGAAAGAAACGGGGGGAACGATCGAACTTAACAATCTCTCTGCTCCATCTTTGTTCTATCCCTATTATCGCTTTTCTTGCAAAGCTGAATAACCTGTCTATAAGCGGATTTCACGACTTTAAGAGTAGGGTTTTCTCTGCTCTCTAAACGCTGTGAGTCAACCGTCTCCAAACCTGTTTGAGCGCCCAATTGACGAGAATCTTTTCGGCGATCGAGCAATCTCTCTTATCTAGAAGCGGTGCCACCCGTTAAACCTCGTCGATCGTGATTCCATAGCCCAATCACTCTGTTTCATAAGCTTTGTCCCACACCGCTCTAACCGGATCTTTGTCGATCGCTAACTATTCTAGGTATTCTGTATCAGACATAGTTAAATCGATAAGTAGGAGCTAATTGTTCACCAAAGTTTTTTCTCAACTGAATTTGTTATAGGACAGTACATCAGGTAAAGAGGTTGAATTGTGTTGTTTTAAAGAAGAAGAAAAGTACCTGTTGTCCTCCTCGGAGAGTACGCTATATTTTTGATACTCCCCCTATGGATTTGACGACCGAATGAAATCGCTTGCTGTAACCTGCGGTTTGACCGCGCTGATATTGTCACCCTTTCTGCTAACTACACTGTCTTCTACGGCGAAGAATTGCGATCCTGCTTATCCCAGTGTTTGCATTCCTTCCCCGCCGCCTGACCTGGACTGCAAAGACATTCCCTATCGCAATTTTAGAGTGTTGGCTCCCGACCCGCATCGGTTCGATCGTGACAAAGACGGCATCGGCTGCGAGAAAAAATAACGTAGAGACGTTTCGGTGGAACGTCTCCAAGACATCGGGTAAACGTATGATTCAGTTGCATTCATTCAAACATTACCAGCGTTGAATAATTTTCCCTAATTCCTGAAGACTCAAATAATCAACAATAAAGCTTCTTCGGAGCAAATCAGTCGGAATAAATTCGTCATATTTTTGCAGTTTGGGGACTTCATCCGGGTCAAGCAATTCATCAGTATTGATAGTTTTGCTATCTAGCGGCGACTCACTCCAAGCCGCCCCAAACGATCGCAGTTCAGACTCCAGACTTTCTAGCTTGCACTTACCCAATCTGACGATGATGAAATAGGGCGATCGGGTTTTAATGCTTTTCAGCCCCAACGCCCCTTTGCAGTAGAACCTCAAAAAGCGTTCTAACGTGCGAAACGCCGTGGTTCCTGCCCAGGGAAAAATGCAGCAAAGCTCTTCATCTAACCGCACGATCGGATGACTCAACAATCCGCTATTGTGTGCCATCTCACGGGCAAGCTGCAGTCGTTTTTGTGCGCCCTCTTGCAGATAAGAATAGTGCGTAGTTTCTAAAAGAATTTGCCGCATTCGTTGCAGCACCCGCGTATGAATCTCTCCTGCACTGCCTCGCCAAGAACTAGAAGTTGCTGCCTTTTGGCTGGCTTGCACCGCAATCACTTTTTTCTTCGAGTCTACTTCCAGCACTTCCCATACCCGCCCCGCAAGCGAGATCAGATCACCCTCACTCGGCGGCACCACAATGCTCCCGATCGCCTTACTATCCCGCTTAACGACATAATCCTCAGCATCCGGGAAGATCGCGTAAAACTTGAAATTTCGAGCAATCTTTTCTCCTTGCAGTCCAATAATCAGTCCGCCTTCGGGTGTTTTCTCAATCTGATCAATCTCGATTAAATGTCGCAATAGCTGCCGAAAATCGGGTTGTGAAATAGCTTGAAAAGGCGGGAGCGTCAGCACCTGTTCAGCCAGCGCTGAGGGTGAAAGCTCTCCTTGCGATGCCAACACACTCATTGTTTGGTGATAGAGCAAACTGAACGGATAGCGCAGCGATCGAGTCGGCTCAATCCATTTTTCTTCGAGATAAAGCTGAATCACGGCGATGCACTGCAAAAGCTGCCAGGGCACCTGTTCGGGCAACGATTCCTCACCCGTGGGTCGCTCTTCTGCACAGATGAATCTCATCTCAGCCGCGCCGCCTCGTCTGCCCGATCGCCCTAATCGCTGCAAAAAGCTCGCGACCGATGCAGGCGCTTCAAGCTGAATGACCCGATCGAGTTGTCCTAAATCAATGCCCATCTCAAAAGTCACAGTCGCAGCAGTCACGGCGGGCGTATCTGGTTTTCGCATCGCGGTTTCTGCGGTTTCTCGCAGGGAGGCTGAGATGCTGCCGTGATGAACGTGATAGATATCCGGAAATCCTTTAGCGTGGGCAATATCTCGCAGAGCGGCGATCGCGTCTTCAGTCGCGGTGCGTCCGTTAGCAAAGATCAGGCATTTGCGCCCCTGACTTTGATTGAACAGATGCAAATGATAAGGGTTAAACGCTGAATCCTTGGTTTCCCCGATCGCTCTCACAACCAATCCCGGATCGTAGAAATGCTCTAACGAAAGCTGAATCGTTCGCTGTCCGTCGTCAATTTTTGGGGTGCTGACCGAGCGAGATGTGCCCGATCGCAGCCACTCTTCAGCCAAACCATAATCTCCTAATGTGGCTGACAATCCGATTCGGCGCGGCTGATTGTGGGTGAGTTTGGCAAGACGAGACAACTGACAGAGAATCTGAGCGCCCCGATCGCTGCCAATAAAGGCGTGAATCTCGTCAATCACGACAAACCGCAGATCACCAAAGACACGATCGAGATCAGCCCGTTTGTTAATCAGCAGGCTTTCTAATGACTCTGGTGTGATTTGCAAAATGCCACGCGGATGGGTGAATAGCTTCTTCTTACAGCTTTGGGCGACATCTCCATGCCACGCCCACACGGGAATCTCAGCGTGTTTTAAGAGATCATTTAAGCGATCGAACTGGTCGTTAATCAACGCCTTAATCGGACTGATGTACACGGCTCCGATCGACTCAGGAGGATTTTCATGCAGCAGGGTCAATATGGGCAGAAATGCGGCTTCTGTCTTGCCAGATGCCGTTCCGGCTGCAATGAGTAGATGGTCATCTGTCTCAAATACAACGCGACAGGCTTCGACTTGAGCGTGTCTCAGATCAGTCCAGCCATTGCTATAAATATAGTCTTGAATAAACGGAGCAAGACGCTGATAAGAACTCTGCATAAATAGCAATCATTCAATAGATAGAATCAGTCAACACTCTGGACAGTTTTTGACAAGAAAGCGACCCATCTATTAGGGTGCAAATAATCATAAACGCGCCAAATAGATAGCTATATCAGCCCTTTGTGATTACGGTGCTATTGCTGCCTAAAACTAGCCAAAGTATTGCACAAGACAATTAGTGCGTATGATAGCAATGAAACTGAATAACCTCCTGAAAATCAATTTTGCTCTGCTGTAAGTGACCCCGATCGAACGTCTCAGTTCTCTTGAGCATAATAGAGATCGCTGTTGTATCTCCTATTTCCCATGAACCACCATTCACTTCCCTCTGATGACTTACCCCCTCTCAAGCTAGAAGAAACAGACAGCAGCCTGATCCGCCAGCTCGAAGAAGCACTCAGTCGATATTTCTATGAATCTTGTGATGGAGTCACTCAAGCGCTGCTGACCAACTGTGAATGGTATTTCACCACGATTTCAACCGTTCCAACGCTCGTGATCAATGGTGCTGACAGTGCGATGAATCAGCGTGTTTTTAATCATATTGTGGCGATCGCGACTGCGTTATCAGAGTTTTCTATTAGCGCCAAAGTTGTGATCGGCTCAACGATCGGACAGGAAGCCTTTGTTGAAATCCGAGTGGATGAAATTTCTGCTTATCAAGACCCTCTTTGAGATTGGTGCCTAGAAAGAGTGAGCTAAACTCTAAATAGCTCAAAGACGCTGCAACGACGGGTCTGTGATTAGGGGTCAACCTATGGTTCTGCAAATTCCTTCTGTTAAAAAAGAGCCGATCGTCACTTGGGAAGCTCTGCCACTCGACTTTGTGTTACCAGATGACCCTGTGGAAAATATTCAACAACCGCCCCTCGCTGCCGCCCTGACCGATGCGCTAGGAGCCAACAGGCACATCCAGCCCGAAATGCTGATTGGCTCAAACTTTGGGTTGGTCGCCACGATGAACAAAAAGACAGTAGTCAAAGCCCCAGACTGGTTTTATGTGCCCCAAGTGCATCCGATCGCGGAAGGCACCATTCGACGCAGCTACACTCCTAACTTAGAGGGTGCGCCTGTTGCGATCGCAATGGAGTTTCTCTCACAAGAAGAGGGCGGCGAGTTGTCGGTACGATCGACTCCTCCTTATGGCAAGCTCTATTTTTATGAGCAAATTTTGCAAGTGCCGACCTACGTCACCTACGATCCTTATGAACCTAGTCTCGAAGTCCGGTGCCTGTCGCAAAACAGACGCTATGTCATGCAAGAAGCGGATGCTCAGAAACGGGTGTGGATTCCTGAGTTAAATCTGTTTTTAGGAATCTGGGCAGGAGAGCGTCTCAAACAAACCGCAAACTGGCTGCGCTGGTGGGATGCATCTGGCAATCTGCTGCTTTGGAGTTCAGAACAGGTAGACCAAGAACGCCAAAGAGCCGATGAAGAGCGCCAAAGAGCCGATGAAGAACGTCTACGAGCTGATGAAGAACGCCAACGAGCCGATGAAGAACGCCAACGAGCAACCGAGGCGCGTCAACGGGCAGACGAAGAACATCAACGGGCAGATGAAGAACGCCAACGAGCAGACCAGGAACGTCAACGGGCAGAGGTCCTAGCGGCTGAGTTACGCAGGCTGGGGATTGACCCCGATCGCCTAACTTAGAAAGCAACATAGCAAACGGATGCAGACACACTTACGAATCAAGGCACAACCTCTATAAAGATAGGTGTTCTCTCATAGATAACCTTTGACTCTCATATTCTCTGAGAGTCTAGTAGGGCGTTGGTATTGTTATGAACCACGATTCGTTCATCGTTCTGCCTAGCTCAAAAACTTCGTCAAGCAAAGATTATGACCCCGAATATGGTGGGAAGTATCAAAAAAAAGAAGACATCGCTGACAAATTGCAGCGTGACGTTGAACGGTTATCGACTTATCGAGACATTCTCTATGCCAACAATCGCTATGCAGCGCTGCTCATTTTTCAGGCACTCGATGCCGTTGGGAAAGACAGCACAATGAAGCACGTCACGTCGGGCATTAACCCGCGGGGCTGTCGGGTTCTTAGCTTTAAAGCGCCCTCAGACGAAGAACTGGATCACGATTGTTTATGGCGCTCGTGTCGAGCACTGCCCGAACGGGGTCGCATCGGCATCTTCAATCGCTCCTACTATGAAGAGGTGCTAGTGGAACGGGCAGAATCGGGCAAAGGGATTTGGGTGTCGTCTTCTCGCTGATGATGTCAGTCGCAATCCTGTTTGTGAAGAACTTGGCGTAACCTATGTTGAGTTGTCCAAGTTATTCAGTGAGTCCGATCTGATCACGCTTCACTGTCCGCTTACGCCTCAGACGCACCATCTGGTGAAGCCGACTCGATCGCCCCAAACCCATAAAAAAAGCGCTACTGACTGACCCAATCAACAGCGCCATCGCGAACCCACTTACTGCAAAAGACGACTATTCGGTGTCGTCGTGGGCAAATCGGTTATAGAGGAAATCTAACGCGTAGTTCCGCAACTGATAATATTCGGGGGCTTCCATGATTCGCGCTCGATCGCGGGGGCGACGAAACGGAATGTCTAACACTTCACCAATGTCAGCGGCAGGTCCATTGGTCATCATCACCAGGCGATCGGCGAGAAACAACGCCTCGTCAATATCGTGGGTAATCATCAACACGGTGCAGCGATGATCATTCCAGATTTTGAGCAGTTCTTCTTGCAGTTCTTCTTTGGTGATTGCATCGAGTGCACCAAACGGTTCATCTAAGATCAGCACTTCAGGGCGGATGGCTAACGCACGAGCGATCGCGACTCGCTGCTTCATACCACCCGAAATCTGTGGAGGCTTTTTCTCCATTGAGTCTGCCAAACCAACCATCGCCAGGTGTTCTTTAACGATGCGCGTTTTCTCAGCTTTAGACTTTTGGGGATAGACCGAGTTCACGCCCAAATAGACATTCTCAAAGACACTCAGCCAGGGCAGCAGAGCATATCCTTGAAAAACCACCATGCGATCGGGACCTGGTTTGACGATCGGTTTACCTTGCAGCCGCACTTCACCGTCGGTCGGGTGAGAAAACCCACTGACCATATTCAGCAGCGTCGATTTGCCGCAGCCAGAGTGACCAATGACGCAAATAAATTCGCCCTGATTAACAGTGAGGTTAACGTCTTTGAGAACGGTGTAGCCGTCGCCATCTTTGGTGGGGTAGACCTTAGAGACGCGATCGACGACCAGAAAGGGAACCTGATTGACGGAATCAGAAACCTGTAAATCTTGGGTTACTGTAGTCATTAGCGTTTGTGTTGCGGTTAGCGTTTGCAGGGACGGAAAAAGAGATTAAGCCGTTCGTGCGAGAGGTTTCTCGATCGCGACTTCTGCCATGTAGATGTCGTGTTTAATTTTGAGGCTGTTGAGATATGCGATCGGGTCATCGGCACTAAAGTTGACCCCATCAAATAATTGAATCGCGCCCCGGCTGTAGGTGAGATCTGACAGCCCTAGCTCTCGTGCAGCAATGCTGAACACATTGACTTTGCTAACTCGCTCTAAAATCTCGACCCAGTTGCGTGGAAACGGAATGTCACCCCAACGCGCCATCTGCGTCATCATCCACAAATGCTCAGTGCGACTCGGACGATTAACTCCGTGCCCATAAAACTGATGGTGAGCATATTCTTTAGGCGACGGACGCAGATCGCACACCCGATTGTTGGGGTCGCCGAGTTGAATGAACTCTAACTCAGAGCTTAAGTATTCGCCGCGTGAAAGAATCTCGCGAATCTCTTCATGATTGGCTTCATCGGTGCAATAGCGACACGCTTCTAACAGCGCTTTCACAAGCGCTACATGAGTATTAGGATAGGCGTTTGCCCAATCTTCTCGCACTCCCAAAACCTTACCGGGATGACCATTCCAGATTTCTAAATCAGTGGCGATCGTATAACCAATTCCCTCAACTGCTGCGCGAATGTTCCACGGTTCGCCGACACAATAGCCATCAATGCTGCCTGCTTTTAGGTTGGCGACCATTTGAGCGGGAGGCAGCGTTGTGATCGAGATATCACGATCAGGATCGATTCCGCCTGCTGCCAGCCAGTAGCGCAGCAATAAATTATGCATTGAGGCAGGATGCACTACGCCGAAGATGTGCTGTTTATCAGCCGTTTCTAACAGCATTCGCTTTAGATCATTCAGCGTGTGCACGCCCTGATCATAAAAGCGTTTATCGAGAGTGATCGCGTTGCCGTTGCGGGTGAGGGTGAGAGCACTGACGATCGGAATCGACTTACCGTCCATGCCACCGACCGTCATCCAAACGGGCATCCCAGAAGGCATCTGAGCCGCATCGAGATAGCCGCCTACAATGCCATCCTGAATGCCGCGCCAGCTTGATTCGCGCACTAGATGCACGTCGTCTAAGCCGTGGTGGGCAAAAAACCCTTTTTCTTTGGCGATCGCCAACGGCGCACAGGCGACCAGAGGAACAAAGCCAATCTCTAGATTGATTTTCTCTAACCCATGACGCGCCACAGCAGCCGTCTTTCTGGCACGAAGTTTTTTGATTTGCTTCTGCTGATTGAGAAAGTAAATAATCTCGCTGCGATAGCTGTAGTAGTTGGGGTGACTAATCACCTCCATCCGCTTGCGAGGTCGAGGAATGTCAATGTCTAAAATCTGACCGATTTTAGACTCGGGTCCATTGGTGAGCATGACAACTCGATCGGACAGCAAAATCGCCTCATCGACATCGTGCGTCACCATCACAGTCGTGACGTGATTTTCTTCGCAGATCTCCATCAGCTTTTCTTGCAGGTTGCCGCGAGTCAGGGCATCGAGCGCGCCAAACGGCTCATCCAGCAGCAGCAGCTTAGGTTTAATGGCGAAGGCACGGGCGATCGCGACGCGCTGTTTCATGCCGCCAGAGAGCTGGTCAGGGGGCTTGTCTGCTGCGTGGCGCAGCCCCACCATATCGATGTGGTGCTCAACAATTTCACTGCGTTCGGCAGCAGGCAGATGTCCTAAAACATTCTTCACAGCCAGCTCGATATTTTGGCGAACGCTCATCCACGGCAGCAGCGAATAATTTTGAAACACGACCATGCGATCGGGTCCCGGCTTGAGCACTTCTTCGTTTTCTAGCATGACCACCCCATCGGTGGGCAAGTCTAGCCCAGCAATCATGTTGAGCAAAGTCGATTTACCGCAACCAGAGTGACCAATGAGAGAAATAAATTCGCCTTTTTCGATGTTTAGGTCAATCCCTTTGAGCGCGATATAGGTATCGCCATTGGTGAGGGGAAAGACTTTTTCAACGTTTTCAACGGTAACAAAATGAGTCATGGCAAGGTTAGATAGGGGAGTGGATGAATGATGATGTCTGAATCATTAGCGTTGACTGCTAGGCAGAATGAGCGTTTGAAGGCGCTCCATCATTTTGTCGAGCAGCCAGCCCACCAAACCGATATAAACCAGTGCCAGAATGATTTCGCTAATTTGGCTGTTTTGGTAAGCGTTCCAGATAAAGAAGCCAATGCCAACGATGCCAGACATCACGATTTCTGCGGCGATAATTGCTAACCAGGCAAGACCGATCGAGATCCGCAATCCGGTAAAGATATAGGGCAGTGCAGCCGGAAAGAGAATCTTAAAGAAATACTCTGACTTAGGAAGCTGCAGCACTTTGGCAACGTTGTTGTAATCGCTAGGAATCTGCTGAACGCCAACAGCCGTGTTAATGAGAATGGGCCAAATCGCCGTGATGAAGATAACAAATAGGGCAGCAGGTTGGTTTTGTTGCAGAGCAGCAAGGGCGATCGGAACCCAAGCTAAAGGTGGAACCGTTCGGAGAATTTGAAAAATTGGGTCAAGGGATTTAGACACTCGCTTGTTCATGCCGACGAGAATGCCAAGACTAATGCCGACGACCGCAGCGAGAGAATACCCAATCGCGACTCGTTGCAGACTTGACATGACTTGCCAAAACAGCCCTTTGTCGGTGCCGCCTCGATCATAGAAGGGATAAGCGATCAGAGGCATCCAAGTTTCTTGCACGACTCGCACCGGAGTGGGTAGCGTGGTCAATCCTGGAATGGAAGCCAGGAGTTGCCAGATAGCAAGCAAAATAAGCAGTGCAATTAACGGCGAGGCAATGTCATCTAAGCGCTCCATTAACTTTGAGTTAGTGGGCTTGCGAAGAGACGTGGTTGGGTTGCGTTTTTGAACGAGGGTCATAGCAAGGCTCCTAAGTTCGGGTTCGAGAGATGAGGAAATGGGTTCGTAAGCGTGAGGTTTTTAGACAGGATTTTACACTTTCTTAATCTTCAAGCTGTCTAAATAAGCTTGAGGTTTTTCTGGATCAAATTTGATGCCGTCAAAGAATTCTTCAACGCCACGAGATGTGCTTGTAGGAATATCGGCTGCTGCAATTCCTAGTTCTTGAGCCGCCTGTTTCCAGATATCTTCGCGGTTGACTTGATCAATTAGCGTTTTGGCATTGGCTAGTGTTTCTTTGGGTAAAAAGCCCCAGCGAACGCTTTCGGTCAAGAACCAGAGATCGTGGCTCTTGTAGGGATAAGACACACTGCCCTTGCTGTCCTTCCAATAGAGAACTGCCATTGACTTGTCATCGATCGTCCGTTCGCCCAGATTGTATTTGCCCATCAGTGGGTCTAACAAAACGTTCTCTGGCACGTTGAAATATTCTCGTTTTGCCAGAATTGTGGCAAGCTCTGCACGATTATCAAAGTTGTCACACCACTGTTGTGCTTCCATGAGTCCTTTGAGAATCGCTCGGGTTGCTTTCGGGTGTTTATCAACCCAATCCTTTCGTATTGCCAGATATTCTTCGGGGTGCGCCTTCCACATTTCTGCGGTCAAGGCGGCGATGAACCCTGTTTTGTCTGCCACAATGCGATTAGGCCATGGATCTCCGGTGCTAAAGGCATCCATTGCGCCGCGCTTCATATCTGCAACGGTCTGTGAGGCAGGCACTGTGAGCAATTCCACTTCTGCATCGGGGTCGATTCCGCCTGCGGCGAGCCAATAGCGAATCCAAAAATCTTGATTTGCTTTAGGAAAAGTGTAAGCGGCTTTGAACCGAGCGCCACCTGACTTCAGGTTGTTGAAAAAGGCAACTTGCTCATTGAGTTTTAGTCCGATGTTTTTCCCAGCATGTTTGTTGGAGATCGCAATTCCGTTTCCTTGCGTGTTTAGCTGCGCCAAAACATACATTGGCACTTTTGTATTGTCAGTAATCAACCCTTCTGTAATTAGATAAGGCATCGGCATTTGCCACTGTCCGCCATCAATGCCGCCACCCGCGGAGCCAATTTTGACGTTATCTCTCGCAGCGCCCCAGTTTGCCTGCTTATCAATTTTCATATCGACCATGCCATATTTGGCAAAAAAGCCTTTCTCTTTTGCGACAATCATAGGAGCCGCTTCGACGATCGGGATATAGCCCAGTTTTGCCGTTGTCACCTCTGGCTCTTCACCCGGCTTTACGCTCGCGACGGGATTGGCACCCGGAGAAGAGGTTGAGCCAGTTCCCGCTTCAGGCGGATTCCCTGTGCAGCCTTTAAGAAGAATAGAGCCTGCTGCCGTTGCGCTTGCTGCTAACAGAAACTTGCGCCGAGATAAGGGTGAAAACTCCGTCATGATTCTTTCCTTTTGATAGTGCGATCGTGTCCCTGGTGAGTGTGTATCACAGGGTAAAAAAAGCCGAGCAACAATTTTCGAGAGATGAATCTCGTCAAAAATTGAGTCGGAAATTGGGGTTAAGAAATACCGTTCAAATTGATGAATCAATGACTTCAATCATCATTGATTAAAAGCAATGATTAGCATTGACAGTGCCAATCAGTTCATTGCCTATTATTTAATTAACTGAACGCTTGAAACAAGATTACTGTTCAACTGTCTGAAAGTAAAGAGAAATTCTATGGACGATCAAAGAATTACTCGATAGAATCTATAAGTAAACCTTTAGTTATCGTGCAACCCCTTGCCGGGAGAACATTCTAGGAATTAAAGAATTGATATTTCTAGCCGATTATCGTTACACTTCTAAACTTGTTTAATTAAGATTTTAGCGGTCGATAGATAGATATAGATGTATACAAGTTGATATTAGTAATGGTCAAAACAGGCACCAGTCCGGACAGTTTTAAATCGCCAACGGTAGAATGCGGGTCTGAGCCTCCTCGGCGAGGTCAGATGCTGACGGTAGAATGCGAGTCTCAGCCTCTGCCTCGAAAATTGTCCGGACTATTGAACAGGGATTGTTTAATGAATAGAGAGAAGTCAATACCAATGATTTGAAAGGCAGCAACGAGTGCTTAAAGTGGTCAGGAGATGCCTGAGAAGCCACTTATTTTACTTCTCAGACATTTCCTAAATTCAACGCTAATGCTTGAATTCAATCATTGCTAGAACTGCCAAACAGATCCTCGATCGCACTCAAGGTTTCTGGCGACAGCTTCCGACCTGATGCTTTCACGTTCTCTTCTACCTGAGACGCTTTGGTTGCCCCAATAATCACACTACTCAGAGCTTCGTTTCGCAAACACCAAGCCAAGGCTAATTGACTCATCGTTAAGCCTTCTCGCTCTGCCAAAGGCACCAATTTCTGAACTCTGACGAGCAAATCTTGATCCAACTGTCCTTTATTCATAAATGTGTTTTGTTTGGGATCGCCCGCACGAGATCCTTCAGGAAGCGCCTCACCGGGTTTATATTTGCCCGTGAGAATGCCTTGAGCCAGGGGCGAAAAATTGATAATGCCAATGCCTTCACGATGACAAAGGGGCATAATTTCTGCCTCAATGTCCCGTTTGATCATGCTGTATTGAGGCTGATTGGAGGCGATCGGACTCAGCCCCGCCAATCGCACCAGATCTGCCGCATGAGCAATCTGCCCCGCGCTCCATTCTGATACGCCGTAGTAGAGGATTTTGCCCTGCTGCACGAGATGATCAAACGCGATTAACGTCTCAGACAATGGCACACTCGGATCGTAGCGATGCGCCTGATAGAGATCGAGGTAGTCCACATTCAGACGCTTAAGACTGGCGTTGCACTGTTCAACGATGTGCTTGCGCGAGAGTCCTCGATCGTTGGCTCCCTTCCCCATCGGAAAATAAACCTTTGTCGCCAACACATACGACTCACGCGGATATTGCCCTAAGACAGTGCCGACCACTTTCTCAGTAGCTCCTCTGGCATAAACGTTGGCAGTGTCAAAGAAATTGATGCCCAAATCGTAGGCTTTTTCAATGCAGTCACGGGCGATCGCTTCGTCTTTTGCCGCGCCATACGTCAACCATGACCCTAAACAAACTTCCGAAACGCGAACTCCCTGTTTTCCTAAGTGCCGATATTCCACTTGATTTCTCCTAAATAATCCCTGCTTAGAGTTGCATCCTATGTAATTGATAGAAAGAATTACCCTCGCGGAGGGCTGAGTTTCAGACTTTCTTCAAAAACGGCTCATCGCTGCAAAGCTAGAAGCGCTTAGACTAAATCCAAGAGAGTAACCCAACTGAACCATGACTGACATTGCAACTGATTCGCTGACTCCAACACCCGCGACCTACGATATCGAACAGGCGGTCTTACAACGCTATGGAGAGGGGGCGCGTCAACCTCAAGCCGAACTGTGTTGTCCAACCGATGGCTATGACAGCCGTTATCTAGACTCACTGCCGCCAGAAATCATTGAAAAAGACTATGGCTGTGGCGATCCAACTCGCTATGTGGGGTCGGGTGAAACGGTGGTTGATTTGGGTTCAGGTGCCGGAAAAAACTGCTATATCTTGGCGCAGAAAGTTGGTGCCGCAGGACGCATTATCGGTGTCGATTTCAACGATGAAATGCTGAACCTGTCGCGCAAATATCTGGATCAGATGGGCGATCGGTTTGGCTATCGCAACGTCGAGTTTGTGAAGGGCAAAATTCAAGATTTGGCGTTGAATCTGGATCTCGCTCAACAGTGGTTAGATCAGACTCCGATCGCCTCGATCGCGCAACTCGCCAGCTTTGAAACTGAGTGCGATCGCTTACGTCAAGAACAGTCTCTAATCGCATCAGATAGCGTTGATGTAGTGATTTCTAACTGCGTGTTAAATCTGGTGCGCCCTCAAGACAAAGAGCAACTCTTTCGAGAAATCTTTCGCGTCTTAAAACGCGGCGGACGGGCAGTCATCTCCGATATCGTCTGTGATGAAGACCCAACTCCCACGATTCTCAACGACCCCGACCTGTGGAGCGGCTGCATCGCAGGTGCTTTTAGAGAAGACGAATTTCTTGAAATGTTTGAACGAGCCGGATTCCACGGTATTGAGATTTTGAGCCGACAGGCAGAACCGTGGCAGGTGATTGACGGCATTGAGTTTCGATCGCTGACCGTCCGTGCCTTTAAAGGCAAACAGGGCGACTGCTGGGAGCGCAACCAAGCCGTAATCTACAAAGGTCCGTGGCGCGCTGTGCAAGACGATGACGGTCACACTCTCTATCGAGGAGAACGGATGGCAGTCTGCGATAAAACCTTTCGTCTCTACACCGATCCGAGTAGCCCTTATCAAAGCGATTTAATTCCAGTGTCGCCTCACAGTGAGATTCCTTTAGAGTCTGCACAGCCCTTCAACTGCTCGCGAGATGCCGTCCGCGATCCGCGTGAAACCAAAGGTTTAGACTATCGAGCCACCGTTAAAAGTGAGGCAAGTTCTTCGTGCAGCACCGATAGTTGTTGCTAGACGATCGTTCCCTGAGGCAACGGCACTATTTGAGTTCTGCTTAAACAGTGCCGATGTTTTGCAGCCGTTCTTCAGAGAATCCAGTGAGTTGGGCAACCTGCTCGATCGACATCCCAGACTGCAATAAATTGAGGGCAGTTTGACGCAACTGAGCCTCGGCTTGCTCGACTCGTTCGGCATCTGTGAGCAGCCAGTTAGCCTGTGCGTCATACCAGCGCAACCACGATCGAGTGATGCCGTCAAACTCGCCATGCCAGAGTCCTAATCCTAGTTTCAGCCCATTGAACCAAAATCGAGGACGATCGGGGTCAATCGGTTGTTCTTGATAGTCACTACCCACCAGTTGAAACACTCTCATCTGATTGGTGTAGCGACTAAACACCACATAGTAAGGAACTCGCAGAATTTTCTCGTAGACATCCCACTTTCGAGGCGGCGTTTCTGCTGCGGGTGATTCGGATTCTGAGGCGGACGGCAATTCAGCGTTTTGTCCCAGGTCTTCTTTTTCGGTTCCAGGCGAGAGTAGTTCTACCACTACAAATGGACTGGTTCCTTCTTGCCAAATCACATAGCTCGATCGCAGGTCAATGCCTTCATACAGCCGCGACACGCCGAGCGCCAAAAACCAATCTGGGCGCTTGTGCCATAGAGGATGGTGAACGTCGTAATAGAGATTGAGATCTGAGCCAGTAAAGACTCGATCGCGACTGTAATCAACTAACCGGAGTGTCGCGCTTAAAAGCTGAGGTTGCAGATCGTGAAATTCGTCAGGCAAGCCGGGTTCCTCCGGATCTTCGCTAGGCAGATCATACATGGTCGGCAGAGTCAGCTTAGGCGAAAGCGGAGGATTGGTATGGGGGAATGTAAAAGGCTTGTGCATAGTGAAAATAGAGTCTTTGTCTTCTAGATTGAGGGTCAGCACGACTCAAGCCACTAAATCAGTGTTGAAATTTAAGACATTAAAACGCTCAAAACAGATTTCGAGGCGATGATAGGGTGTTTCCCCTTCATAGAGCAGAGTGTTATTCTCTTGATTGCACTCGCTCACATTCTTTGTTTAACCCACATCAGGTCTAGAACATTATGCGCGCACTCCTACTCTATCCCCGCTTTCCTAAAACGATCGAGTCCTATGAGAAGGTTTTGAAGCTAATCAATCGCAAAGCTTCGATGCCTCCATTAGGGCTGGTCACGGTCGCCGCTATTTTGCCCCAAACCTGGGAATTTAAGCTCGTGGACCACAACGTGCGGGAAGTCACCGAGGCAGAGTGGGATTGGGCAGAAGTCATAATCATGTCGGCGATGATTGTGCAAAAGCCAGATTTGCTAGCACTGATTAAAGAAGCCAAACAACGGGGCAAATCGGTTGCTGTGGGCGGACCGTATCCAACTTCGATTCCTCAAGATTCGTCAGGGGCGGGGGCAGATTATCTAATTTTGGATGAAGGAGAAGTCACGCTGCCTCTATTTGTGAACGCGATCGAGCGAGGTGAATCTCAAGGCGTGTTTCGATCGGAGGGTGAGCGCCCCGACGTAACGCATACGCCCGTCCCGCGCTATGACCTGCTAGATCTGGATGCCTACAATGCAATGTGCGTACAGTTTTCGCGGGGTTGCCCCTTTCAGTGCGAGTTTTGCGACATTATTGTCCTCTACGGACGCAAACCGCGCACCAAGACTCCGCAGCAGCTTTTGGCAGAGCTTGAATGTCTCTATCAGTTGGGCTGGCGACGATCGATCTTTATGGTCGATGACAACTTTATTGGCAACAAGCGCAACGTCAAGCTAATGCTGCAAGAACTCCAGGGTTGGATGGCAGAGCGGCAATATCCCTTCACGTTTCTGACCGAAGCCTCGGTCGATTTGGCGCAAGACACCGAGTTGATGGACTCAATGGTGGCGTGCAACTTTAAAGCGGTCTTTTTGGGCATCGAAACGCCTGACGAGGAGAGTTTGAAACTCACCAAAAAGTTTCAGAACATGCGAAGTTCTCTCGTCGATGCAGTGCGCGATATCAATTGCACAGGGTTGAGAGTCACCGCCGGATTTATCATCGGATTCGATGGCGAGAAAAAAGGAGCGGGCGATCGGATTATCGAATTTGTTGAGCAAACTGCGATTCCGACGACGACGTTTGGCATTCTTCAGGCGCTTCCTGACACGGCACTGTGGCATCGGCTGAAAAAAGAAGGACGACTGCTCGAAATCTTGGGCGATGGCAGTCAAACGATGCTGATGAATTTTATTCCGACTCGCCCCGTTGAGGAGATTGCTGAGGAATATCTTCGAGCATTTTGCACCTTATATGAGCCGAAATGTTATCTCGATCGCGTCTATCGATCGTTCCGTCAAATGACTGCGCCGCCGCGATTAGCTCCGAACAAGTTTCCGGGTTTAATCGAGTTGAAAGCCTTGGCTTATATCGTTTGGCAGCAGGGCATTAAGCGCAACACACGGTTCATGTTTTGGCATCACCTGTTCAGCATTCTCAAGCACAATCCAACTGTGTGGGATCAATATCTAACCGTATGTGCTTACGCAGAGCACTTTGTCGAATTTCGCGATCTGGTACGTGAACAAATGGATGCTCAACTCACCAAATTTAAAGTAGAGGAAACGAGAAGAGACTTAGAGAAAAAAGACCTGGAGAACGCGTTGATATCGAAGTGATCCTCTAAACCGAATTGATTCGTGAATGCGATCGACAATAGATTTACCAACCCCGTAGAGACGTTCCGGTGGAACGTCTCACCGCTTTCACAATAACCCACAATCGACTGTTGCATCCAGAGAACTGCCCCTTAGTCAAGCCTCAACAGCGGGAAGTTAGGACTTCAACGGGTCATAGCTTGATGTCCAGCAAGAATATTTTCTGCCATTTTGTAATGCTCCGCCACGATCGGCAATATTTGGGTTGCAAATGCCTTTACGTCACTATCTCGTCCCTGTTTGAGTTCTTTCTGATAGATAGCTTCTGTCTTGGCATGTGCCTTAGCCTGCCCGTTCATATACGCCTGATCAAACTGAGTTCCAGATAGCTTTGTTAGTTGAGTCACTAAAGCTGTATTGGCTGCACCGAGAGTAGTCGGTAGCATGACCCCTTTTCGAGCCGCCAAGGGTTTGAGCTTACTGCTTGACTGCGTGTGATCCCTAATCATCATCTGCGCAAATTGCTTCACTTGAGAATTGCGAGAGCGCTGGAGGGCTAATTGGCTCGTCTTAATCTCCGTCATGTCACTTTGAGCTGCCTTTTGAACAAACTGTTGGTCGATCGCATTAAGTGAAGACCGAGTGGCTCGTGTCGAAGCGGACGAACTTTCTCGCATCGAATCGCCTTGAGCTAGAACAGAAGGTGACGAAGATAGAGCCGCAATACTGAGCACACAAGCCCCTAGCCAAAAAGAACGACAGAACTGAGTTGATTTCATAGTTGACCTGCTTCTCTGCAAAACTGAATGGGTTGACGACTTTAAGATCAAGTGGGCAGGGTGAATGCGTTGCTAAAGACAATAACACCTTGCACTGAGTGAACCATCCACCTTAAGAACGGTTCTGATTAGCAAAGCTTTTAAGACCGATCGGTCATAGTCGGAGTTTTGCAGGTGTCGTGGTGAGAGATTGCCGCCGACTGATCTGTGAGATGAAGCAACACTTCAGCAGCATCGTAGAGGTCGCAAATCAGCACTTGTGTAGAGGTAGAGTCCTCTGTCTATTCCTAATTTAGGACATACGTTGCTCATGATTGAACTACTTTGAAACTTACCCTCCCTGTCAATATTCCGACTTCTCCTTGGGCGCTTCTGTCAGAGACGCACTTCAAGGTTATCCCATCCGTTCGCGCTTACCTAAAAGACTGGAAACTGCAGGCAAGCCAAATTCCAAATTCAGAACTGCGGAAACAAGCGATCGCCAGCCTTGAAGCTAAACAGTTTCACTGTGAAGGGGGCGCGATTTACGGACTACTGGCGAAAAGAGATTGTCGAAAAGCAATCCGCTTTATTGTGGCTTATCAAACCATTAGTGACTATTTAGATAATTTGTGCGATCGCAGTAGTTCGCTAGACCCCGAAGATTTTCGGGCACTCCATGAATCTATCCTTCAGGCTTTAACGCCCGGTGCAGAATTGTCTAACTATTACCGATTCCGTGAGGACCAAGACGATGGCGGCTATCTCGAAAGTCTAGTTAGAACGTGTCAGAACGTTTTAGCTAACGTTCCGAATTACTCAAAAATTGCTCCAACGCTGCACGAGCTGGCAACCTATTACTGTGATTTGCAAGTTCACAAGCATGTCAAGGTCGAAGAGCGGATTCCCCGCTTAAAAGCCTGGTTTGCTTTATATCAAGATAAATTTCCTGACCTCAGTTGGTATGAGTTTTCTGCGTGCGCGGGGTCAACTTTGGGAATTTTTTGTCTCGTTGCTTACTCATTCAATCAGGAGTTTTCTGAAAGCTTCGCAGCCCAGATTAAAAACAGTTATTTCCCTTGGGTTCAAGGACTGCATATCTTGCTCGATTATTTGATTGACCAAGAGGAAGATCGAGTCAATGGCGACTTAAATTTCTGCTTTTATTATCCAAGCGAAGATGAGATGACAAAACGATTTCAGCATTTCATCAAAAAAGCCACTGAAAGCGTTTCTCAGCTACCCGATACGCGATTTCATCAGCTCATCAATCAGGCACTGTTAGGCGTTTATCTTTCAGACAAAAAGGTAAAGAGACAACAAAATGTTCAGGATGTTGCAAAGCGATTGATTCGATCGGGCGGCAGTCCTGCTGCTTTCTTCCTTCAAAATCGATTGGTTACGTCGCATTTGGTGTAGAGAAACAATCTCCGACTTTCACTCAAACTAAATTATTAGACAGGAAACCTCAATTATGGCTACTATTGCGGTGATAGGTGCAGGACCATCAGGATGTTCGGCAGGATATCATCTCGCCAAAAGTGGACATCAAGTCACCTTAATCGATAAAAATCGTTTTCCTAGAGACAAAGTATGTGGAGATGGAATTAGTCTTGAGTCTATTCAAGCCTTATCCACGATGGGAATTTATCCCCAAGATCTGAAGAAACTAATCGTTGATTATGCACCCGTTCATCGGTTTTTTCTAGGAGTTTCAAATCAAATTTCTCATAGTGAAGCGACAAGCTTAGAGGCATACTGCATTCCAAGATTTGTCTTTGATCAATTACTCTACGAAAAAGCGATTGATGTAGGATGTGTTCCTCTCACTCAAACGATTAGCAAAAAGGATGGGCACCTTCAGACTTTATCTAGAGAGTTTGATTATCTGATTGATGCCCGTGGTGTGTCTGCGGGAGAGGTGACTGCGATCGCAATTCGCTCTTACTGGAGCTTCGATCGTCAAGACTTATCCGAAGTAGACCTAACCGAAGCCCAAATCCATTTCGATCATCACTTGGGGGTGAATGGGTACGGTTGGATTTTTCCAGTCGCGACTCAGGGAGAAGTCGTCAAATTTAATGTCGGGGTCGGGGTCTGGATGGATGAGTACCAGAAAATCAATACGAATGTGATTCAGTTGTTTAAGGAGTTTATTCAAAGTAACAAACAAACGGCACATCTATTAAGTAAAGTCCTTCACCAGGAAACTCCTAAAGTGTATCCTCTAGCGACGGCTAAAAAAGGGAATCAAGTTGCAGATGGAAACATTCTTAAGATTGGAGACGCCGCTAATCTGACTGATCCTTTGACGGGTGAAGGGATTGCCAATGCAGTTCTTAGTGGGCTTTATGCTGCACAAGCGATTAACATGAGCCGTTCTCCAGAAATGGCAGCAGAGAATTGGCAATATCTCTATGAAGCTCGTTTTGAAGCAGATCTGCGTGCGGGTCTACGAATCAGAGCGTTTAGAAAATTCTCGTTTATGAACACGCTGCTGATTCGGGTGATGAAACACAATCCGCGGGTTGCCGCACAGGTGAGTCATGCGGTTGCAGGGTTAGTGCCCTATCACGAAGTTCTATCTTCTCTAAGATATTAAAAGCCCACAGCCACGGCATTTATAGGTCTAATTGCCGCGGCGAGTGGTGACATTTTTCTTGACATCTTCACAACCGCAGTTCGAGTATTGGAGTAGAGATATCGTTATCTACTTCGCAACCCTCACGTCAGAACGAAATTAGTGGAGTACCAGTTTATGTTTTGGCGGCTCTTCAGTCCCGGTTTGTTGCTTGTTTTCTCCTCGCTGATGCTCTATACCACAGCGAAAAACCAGCAACCGCCATGATTAAAAGCCCTAAAGCATTGAGAAAAGGATAAATAAATCCCAACTTCAGAGGACCAAAATTGCCTTTGTGGAGACTAAGTAACCAGTCAAATTGCTCTCCTTGACCTGCCAAGTCTGCGGCTTGATAAAGCGAGCCAGTTGTCAGGGTGAGAAGGAGAGGCAGGATCACAAAAGGCGCTAAAACATACTTGATATGACGGAGGCGACGGTCTGGGTTTTTTGAAGCAGGCTGGTTAGCAGGAAGTTGGTTAGATTGCATCGTTGAGACGTTTGGTTTGGGGATAGGACTAAAAACTGACCTAGAACCGTGTTGAACAAACAGTCCATTCACATCGTGCGTCAATTTGAGTATACAGGTTCGATCGTAAAATTGCCCTGAGATGAGCAATA
This sequence comes from Phormidesmis priestleyi BC1401, assembly GCF_001650195.1. Lineage (GTDB taxonomy): Bacteria > Cyanobacteriota > Cyanobacteriia > Leptolyngbyales > Leptolyngbyaceae > Phormidesmis_A > Phormidesmis_A priestleyi_B. Next base: position 41,962 of record NZ_LXYR01000018.1, read on the forward strand.
GACAACATTCTTCCAAGGATGGAATTATTGCGCTTGTTCAGGATTCGTTGCCACACTGTCATTTTAATTCGTGGTCTCATAGCGATCGTACAGTCCTTTAGCTGCTGCCTCGCGGCTTGATCGAGCAGCGCGTGTGCTTACTCCATCGGCTTAAACGCCTGGTCTGAGATTTCTATACTGTCGATGTCTGTAATCACCAATGAGGTGGCAGATTCTTAGCATAGTGAAGGCACTCGATCGCGTTATTAATCTGCGATCTATTCTGCACTTACTCTCAAAATTTTAACAATCCGCCCATCTTTTTCTGAGTTTGCAGTTTCAGCAAAGTGATGCAGATCATTAGCCAGAGAAAGCCAACAGCATAACCTGCAACAATGTCGGTGAACCAATGAACGCCCAAATAGAGGCGACTGACCCCAATAGCAGTAATTAGAACGACTGCGAAACTGTAGATCCAGTGAGATAACTTTGGAAACTCGATCGCCAAAAGATGGGCGAGAAACCCATACAGAACCAAAGATCCCAAGGCATGACCGCTCGGAAAGCTAAACGACGTTTCAGGAATGAGCGGAGTCCAAAGCTGAGGGCGAGGTTTCGCAAAAAAGAGCTTTAGCCCCTGATTGAGAATGAGTGCGCCTAGACACGCGATCGTTAGGACTTTTGCCTCAGTTCGCTGCTGTCTCCATAGCAACAGCCCAAAACTCAGAGCAATGATCACGACCACACACTCAGGATCACCGAATCGAGTTAAGCTCACCATGACTCGATCGAGAACAGGGTTCGTCCACCGATGCACTTCTAGTAAAACGGTGGTATCGAATCCGAAGGCTTCTTTTTCTAAAACTTCTTGAAACAGCCAACTCAAGCCTAACAAAATGACTAAGCAAGCGAATAGAGCGATCGTACTGATCGCGGTCATTAGAGCTGCAAGAGGTTGGTTGATTCGACGAATCCAGAAATGAACCAGTTTTTGCATTTTGAAGGGCAAATTGGGAGAACGATCGCAGTATATCCAGTAAAAGTCAAGAACTTGAAAAGATACTCACCTTTTTCATTTCTAGCGATCGCTGGAAATTTTTTGTATCTGAAAGGCAAACCGATTGATTGGGGCAACAACTGGTTTAACCGTGTTCAAATCTTTCTAAGTTCTTGACTTTCAGTACCTACAGTGAAATGGCAAACCCACATAACAATAGATTTCACACCATGAAAACCTCAACCAAACTCATTTTGACTGCTGCTGCGATCAGCACATTCGGGATGGGTGTTCTAGCCAAGCTAGTGAATGCTACCCAGACCCAATCTCCTGTTGCAGCCATGCCCACTGCTCAAGTCGCAGAAAGGAGTGACGGAGATGGTGAAGTCAACCCCGCTACAGAAGCGCCGGAAGCTGCTCCCAAGTCTCAACTTCAAGCCAATTCAGCCCAAGTAGAGCCAGCGAACGGGAGGACTAGCGAAATGAGCGAGGGTGCTAAAGAACAGCAGGAGTCTAAAAAGCTGCAATCTCTTGCCAAAATTACCCCACAGCAGGCACAGCAGTCTGCTGAAATCGCCGCAAAAGGAAAAGCAACAAGCGTCAATCTAGAAAACGAAAACGGTGACCTGGTTTATGCCGTACTAATCGGACAGAACGAAGTCATCGTGGATGCAGGCAACGGTAAAGTTCTCGGTACAACCCCGCCGAACAGTGAGAATAACGAAAAGACCCAGTTCCGCAGCAGCATTCAAGTGTCTCAAGCGGCTGATGATGGCGATGGCGAAACCAACGACGACGGCTGATTGAAAATGCTGACAACTCAGTCCGCTAAACTGTCTAGCCATTCAGTTCCTCATCAGGGGCAGATTGAGCTGCTTTGATCTGAAGTTGATTGCCGCACCCTAGTAAAGAGAATTATCCCTTCAATTTCCTTTAGCTGAGGAGGTTGAAGGGATTCTCTATTAGACCTCCTGCACGAATCCTTTGCCCTCACCCTAGCCCTCTCCATAAGGAGAGGGAACAAGAGGTTCTAGCTCTCCCCAGAGAGAGAAGGGTTGGCGAGGGCTGTCCAGATTCATGCAGGAGATCTATTGAAAGAAAAGATGAATGGCAGACCCCTTCACAAGATTTGGGGCAGTACCTGGTCTTTCCAAGTTCTTGACTTTCACCCTTTAGAGTAAAGTCGCAAATTCAATCAAAGTTTAGCAGCCAGACAGCAACCTAGGAGCAACAAATGAACAAACTTCCCCAAATCACTGCATTCTTCTGGATCATGAAGATCTGTGCAACAACTCTAGGAGAAACGGCAGGAGACCTATTATCGATGACCCTCCAGGTAGGCTATGCAGTCAGTTCTACGATCCTGATCGGAGTCTTTTTGGCGACGCTTGTGGCTCAACTGGTGTCAAAACGCTATAACCCACTGCTTTATTGGGCTGTGATCCTAGCAACTAGTACAGCAGGAACAACAATGTCAGATTATATGGATCGCACGCTAGGGCTAGGCTACGCTACCGGGTCGATGATTTTAGTGACCATTCTCTTAGCAATTTTTGCGTTCTGGCACTTAAGTGTTGGGTCACTCTCGGTTAAAAACGTCAAGACACCCAAAGTTGAGCTACTGTATTGGACTGCCATTCTATTTTCAAATACGTTGGGGACTGCTTTAGGCGATTTCTTAGCCGATACGTCTGGACTTGGATTTGCAGGCGGGGCATTCCTCATTGCAAGTTTGCTTGCCTTGGTATTAGCAGCGCATTATTTCTCCAAAATCTCTGGGGTCTTATTGTTCTGGATTGCGTTTGTCCTCACCCGTCCGTTTGGTGCAACACTAGGAGATGTTTTGACCAAATCACACGAAAAAGGCGGACTTAATTTTGGGACAGTTGGCTCGTCGATCGTCCTTGTATCAATTCTGGGAGTCTGTATTCTATTCACTACTCTAAGGCAGAAAAAACTGACCGTAGCTGGCAGTTCTAATCATGAATGATACTCAGTTCAGTACATTCTCAACAGTTCCAATTTCTACCCAACAAACCGATTGATTTTACCAACACACTGGCGATGAAGCACTACGTTAGATGGGCTTGATCATCGCCAGTATTTGCAGACGGAGGTTTTACAAATTTAACCATTCCTGTCATCGCTGTTAACTGCACGGTGAAGCAACTACCAGCCCCAACTTGACTGCTGACGCTGATTGTTGCGCCGTGACTTTGGGCGATCGAGCGGGCGATCGCTAACCCCAATCCAGATCCACCTTCCCAATGAGCGCGAGACTGATCCGCCCGCCAAAATCGGTCAAACACTCGCGCCAAATTTTCTGAAGCAATGCCAATTCCGGTATCGTTTACGTCAACCAAAAGAGTTTGCCCGGTGCGGCTTAACTTTATTTCGACTCTTCCCTCTGCTAACGTGTAGTGCAACGCATTGATGATTAGATTTGTGAATAATCGAGTGAGTTGTGCAACATCGCCTAATACCCACGAAGACTGAGCTAAGTGAGCGTGTAAGATAATTTGTTTTGCGTGGGCTTGAGGCTGATATCGCTCGACTAACTGCTCCAAAATTGCTGTTAAGTTGACGGGCTGGAAATTGGGGTTTGCCGCTTGATCAGTCCGCGCTAGTAGCAACAAATCTTCAGTGAGATCAGTCATTTGATGGGTCGCACTGGCGATCGCTTCAAACTTTTCAACATCAGTTGGGCGCATTCCATCTGAATATTTCAACGCAACAGATACATTGCTTTTAATCGCCATCAACGGACTCCGCAACTCGTGGGAAGCATCCGCCGTGAACTGTTTCAACCGTTGAAAACTTTCCTCGATCGGGTACATGGCTTGACGAGTCAGCCAAACCCCGCCAATACCACTGAGAATCAACGCCATCACAATTCCGCTGCCTAAACCCCAGTCCAGCTTTCGCAGATTTTCATCCAACTCTTCGAGCGACTGACTGGCTCTGACATACCCTAGTTTTCGGTGATCATCGCCGCTAACAATAGGCAACGTGACTGATTGAATCCGAGGTTTCGATAGCTGAACTTGCAGCGCTTCAAGGCTCGAAAACGGTAAGGTTGAAATGGCTTTTCCCTGTTGAGCAATTAACTGTTCCTGAAGATCAAACCACTGCAATGCTTGACCTCGCGCAATGAGATCTTTAACAGGAATGTCCTTCCCGACTTCTAGCTGACCGTGGTTAAATTCTGCACTGGTTGCGGCTCCTTGTCCCAATGTTGTCAATTCATCGGTGAGTTGTTGCTTGAGACTATGTGCATAGACAAGCCGAACGGCGAGCGCAAACGTTCCTAAGATCGAGGCGAGAACGATCAGGTAAGAAATCAGCAGCCGATTTTGAATCTGCTTAAACACAACGTTTGAAATCAATAAAAATCAGTGACTCATATCGCTCGATCGCTGCAACCATTAAACGGTTTCGTCCACGATGGAGAAACAAGACCAAGAACTCGGAAAGATGAGTGCGATCAATCAAACTGAATGGAGCCGATAACCGAGACCATACACTGTTTCAATCAAATTTTCTGGGCTTCCGGCACCTTTTAGCTTGCGACGCAGGTTTGTAATGTGGGTTTTAATCGTGTCTTCGCCAGAAGATTTATCAAACTCCCACAACCGATCTAAAAGCGCTGAACGGGTTAAAACCTGGGTGGGAGTTCGCAAAAAACACTCTAAAATCATGTATTCTCTGGGAGTCAATGCCAAGGGCACTCGTGCATAGGTGACGTTATAGGTGCTAGGGTCAAGCTCTAACTGACCATAAATCAACGTGGTCGCTCTGGTTTCTGGACTTCTTCGCGACAGTGCTCTGATGCGCGCGGCTAATTCTTCTAGTTCAAAGGGTTTAACCAGATAGTCATCAGCCCCAGCATCCAATCCAATGATCTTATCGCTCGTGGTGTCGCGTGCGGTCAACATCAGAATCAGCGCCTGAGATTTGGCAGCCCGCAGACGTTTGCAGAGGCTAATGCCGTCTAATTTAGGCAGCATTAAGTCTAGCAAAATTAGATCATAAACGACTCCTTGAGCGGCTTCCCATCCCGCCAAGCCATCCTTTGCAATATCTACAACGTGGTGCTGATATCTGAGATCTTCGGCTAAAGGCGTGGCAATTCGGGTATCGTCTTCAACTAATAAAATTCTCATCGATCGTGCAAGGCAACTCAGGCTTCAGTCTAGATTATCGCGATTAGCGCCTTGTGCAACTCTAAAGGAATCGCTAGGCATCATCAACAGCAGAACGCGCGATCGCATAGATGTGGAGAAGCAAGTTCTATCCCACTCTGAAAAGCAGCTCGACTAAGACAAAAGTCCCCGATAGGTCGTTGCTCACGATTTAAGCCTTAGTTCTGACACTTTTCATCATCTTGTAGAGTAGGCTGGTGTTTGATTTAGATCGTTTGTCAATGCGTAAGTTCTAGAGATGTATAACTTCAGGCGCATATCACTAACTTAGAAAAGGCTCTAGAGTCGAAAGTGTGCAGGTAGTGTTTGAATTCTTAACCTTTTAGACCACGAGGGTCGTCTCATGGTCAAGCGATCGCTTCAATCTTCTCTTTCTGGAATTCAACAGACTAAACGAGCGTTTGCCCTGAAGGGGTGGACGCAGGATAACCTGGCAGGGGAGGTCAACTTAAAGACTCGTCAACCCATCTGGCGGTTTTTCACTGGGCAGTCGGTCGATCGCCAAATTTTTACAGCCATTTGTGTTGTTTTAGACTTGGATTGGCGAGACATTGCCATCGATCCCCCCGCTGAATTTCCTGAGCTTCAAAAGCAGGTGGGCGATCTCGCGATCGAGAGTCTGGTGCAGCAGGTGCGATCGCAGCGTCAGGCTAAAATTCAAGACCAGTGCGGCAGCTTGCAGTTGCTAGATATCAGCCATCCCGTCAGCATTGATGATATCTATATTGATGTCAATATTTTAGAAGCGATCGCGAGTCAGCAGCGGCTAGAAGTCGCCAACCTCGAAACCTTGCAACCGGAAGCGGTCGATCGCATGGGCTTGGGTGAGGTTGACCAACGCCAGGTTTCAGGAATGCGAGCCGTTGAAACCTACCCCAAACTCAGAGTATTGGGCAAACCAGGAGCCGGAAAGACGACCTTTCTACAACACCTTGCCATTCAGTGTAGCCAGGGCGCGTTTGAGGCGACGCGGGTGCCGATCTTCGTCACGCTGAGACATTTTGTAGAAGAGTCTGCCAGCGGTGAATTCAGCTTGTTAAACTACCTACAGCAAGAATTTCTCATTGATGGCATCACTGACCCGACCATAATAGAAACCTTGCTCAAAGCCGGACGGGTGCTGCTGTTGTTGGATGGGCTGGATGAAGTTCTGCACCAGGAGAGCATTGCGGTCTTGAGAGAAATTCGCCGCTTTTCAGACAAATATCACAAAAATCGAGTTGTGACGACCTGCCGCACTGCCGCCCAAAAGTTCAGTCTGCGAGGCTTCACCGATGTGGAGATCGCTCCGTTTACGCAGGCACAAATCAACGCCTTCGCGCAGAAATGGTTTGTGGCATTTACCAAAACCACCGCTCAGGCAGGAGCGATGCAGTCCTCTCAGTTTATCCAGAAGCTAGACCTCCCGGAAAACTGGCAGTTTCGTCAGCTAGTGGTTAATCCGCTGTTTCTGCACCTTGCCTGTTGGGTGTTTTATGGTCAGAGCAGGTTCCCGACCAAGCGCAGCGAGTTTTATAAGGAAGGGCTAGATTTGCTGTTAGGCAAATGGGATGAAGCCAGAGGGGTCGAACGCGATGAAGTTTATCGGGGGTTTTTGTTGCCCCAAAAGCTGAAGCTGTTGAGCCAGCTTGCCGCGGTCACCTTTGATCAGGGTCAGTATTTTTTTGAGCAGCGAGTGGTGGAGCAACACATTGAGGACTATATCCGGCATCTGCCCAATGCTTCAACCGACGATGAAGAACTGCACCTCGAAAGTGAATCGGTGCTGAAGGCGATCGAGTCTCAACACGGCTTGCTGACCGAACGCGCACGGGGCATTTTTTCGTTTTCCTATCTAGCGTTTCAAGAATATTTTACAGCGCGAAATATCGTTGCGAGTCATAACCTTCAGTCGTTAGAGCAGGCATTGGGTGGGCTGGTGAGTCACCTGACAGACCCGCACTGGCACGAAATCTTTTTGTTGACCGCTTCGATGTTGCGGAGTGCCGACTCACTGATGCAGTTGATGAAACAGCAGATTGATGCGTTGGTTGCCCAAGATCCCTATCTGCAAGAGTTTTTGCGGTGGGCAAGCCAAAAATCGAAGCTCCCAGTCGAAACCAGAGAGGCAACGGTGCGAGCCTTTCATCTAGCGATGGCTCAAACGCCGCACAAAGCGGCTAACTTTGCGCTCGCCTGCACCCTCGACCAGGGGATGTTTTTGGATATTGCCTTAGATGACCTGCTGGTGGAGTGTACGATCGATCAAAGTCCAGATTTTGCCCATGCTCATCTATGCGTCGATTCACTCAGCAATATTTTGGGGATTGTACTGGATGCTGGGTTTCACAAATCTCTGCAACAACTCCAAGAGCAATTGCCGCTCGAACAAAACCAGGCATGGTTTCAGAGTTGGTGGCAGGCACACTACACCGCCTGGTCAGAGCAGCTTAAGACCACGATCGCTCACTATCGACGGCTTGATCAAGACTGGCAGTTTAGCCCAGACCAACAGCAAGTCCTGCAACGCTACTACGCCGCCAATCAACTCCTGCTCGATTGTCTACACAGCGATTGTGAAGTGACAGCCCCGATTCGAGCGGAAATTGAAGCCACTTTATTGCTGCCTCAACAAGAACTCGAAGCGAGAGAATGGCACGAGTGCTGAAGCAACCGCTATTGCTGTAAAGAATTGTAAGCTCCTTAATCAACTTATACAAATCAAACATCGACTCGTCCTTTGTGGATACACGAACTCAAACGTGAGGTGAGTATTGTAGTGAGAGGAAGAGTGTTTGAGCTAACGGTGACTTTTGAGAAAAAGACGATTCGACAACTTAATTTATCAAGGAGCGTCAGATGAACGATTTGCTAACCCGTTCAATCTTGCGATCGAGCCACTCAGCCCTCGATCGCAGCCAGCAGGGTTTGGGTACATCCTCGATCGAAGACCTCATGAGCAGTCATCACATCTGTCTCTGTTGTTCTACTGTTTTACTTCGACATATGCGTAATTGAGTGGACTTTATTGGCATTGTCGTTCTTGCCATGCAGAGATGCCTATCTGATGAGCACCTATCAACAACAGTTTTCAGACTCAACAATTTTGAATGAGAGGTCAGTATGTCGTTTGAGTTGATCAACCTAACATTGCCATTGGTGATCCAAGAAATCGAGGATGTTTTAGACGAGTATCCTGAACATCCCTATCAGTCAGCTTTTTCGATGCATGAATTTCGGCAAAAGCTGATTGCTCACGTTCTCAGTCAAGTTCCTAACCAGTATGCGATTGCAGGAGAACAAACTCCCGCAAGAAAACCCAGTTCTCGACATTCCTCTCTTTTTAGCGGAGCGAATGTATCTAGAAACCGTCGTTCGAGGGAGTATCTTGCACATTCTGAGAGAAAATGCCGATCGACTGACTGATGCCTTTCTGCAAAAGAAACACTTAGAGCCTACGATTTCCCGTTGATTCTGTCGAAATAACGCGATGGTTGCATCCTGAACTACAGAGAAAGAAAATGGCGATAGTCATAGCTTTTGCCGCTTGGAACTGACAACGCCCAACCATGCGATAGCAGCTACAGAAAGATTGCGATCGTGGTTCCTTTCAATTAGATAGCTTTATCACAACAGTGATCTGAAACGTCAATTTCACCAGCCAAAGACAATGATTTTATGAAGCAATTAAGTCAGGGTGCTAATACATCCAAAAAGCCTGAAACGAAATCTAGCTCTTCTGCCGATTCATCCCAAGCTCTGCTCGATATTGCTCAGCGTGATGTGGATGGAGTGCTGAAATTATTCGATACCTCGCTGGAGGGGCTGAGTGAGACTGAAGCCAAGCGGAGATTAGAGAAATCTGGGCTGAATGAGATCGCCCGCGAAAAACCGATCGCGTGGTATGTCCAACTGCTGAAGACAGTGACGAATCCCCTCTCACTTTTACTGATCGTTCTGGCGACAGTTTCACTGTTAACTGGGAGTCCGATCGCCGCCCTGATCATTTTTATCATGGTAATTTTTGGTGGGCTGCTGCGCTTTTCGCAAGAATTTCAGTCGAACAAAGCCGCCGAAAAACTGCGGGCAATGGTGAGCACAACAGCAACGGTGAGCCGTAAGGATGCCAATCAAGAGGCTGCACCGAAAGAAAAGGGAATCACAGCCGGAAAAGAAATTGCGGTGAAGCTGTTGGTGCCCGGTGATGTCATCTTTCTTTCAGCAGGAGATATGATTCCAGCCGATGTCAGACTGATTGCTGCAAAAGATTTATTCCTCAGTCAGTCAACCCTCACTGGGGAATCTCTACCCGCCGAAAAACACGCAGAACTCCCCGATGACAAGGAGAAGAACCCACTGGAGCTAGTGAATCTCTGTTTCATGGGCACTTCGGTCGTCAGTGGTTCTGGAACAGCCGTTGTCGCCGAAACGGGGAGTCATACGTATCTAGCATCCCTGGCTAAGACCGTCAGCGGACGCAGAGCACGAACAAGCTTTGATAAAGGTGTGAATGGCGTGACCATGCTGCTGTTGCGCTTTATGCTGATCATGGCTCCCCTCGTCTTTTTGATCAATGGAGTGCTTAAAGGCAATTGGATCGAGGCATTCACATTCGGTCTATCGGTGGCGGTGGGATTGGCTCCAGAAATGTTGCCTGTGATTGTCACAGCAAATCTGGCGAAGGGGGCGATCACCATGTCTAACAAAAAGGTGATTGTCAAAAACATTGATGCGATTCAAGACTTTGGCTCCATGAATATTCTTTGTACCGATAAAACAGGCACCCTGACCCAAGACAAAATCGTTTTGCAGAGGCACCTAGATCCCTATGGTCAAGAGAGTGTAGAGGTACTTAAGTATGCCTATCTCAACAGCTTTTACCAGACTGGCTTGAAAAATTTGTTAGATGTCGCTGTCCTCGATCGCAGTCAAGAACTTAAAGCGTTAGACATTGAAACAAACTACCAGAAATTTGATGAAATTCCGTTTGACTTTGTGCGTCGTCGGATGTCTGTCGTCGTTGAAGAAACGGGAAAACAGCATGTGCTGATTTGCAAAGGTGCCGTTGAGGAAGTCCTCAAAGTCTGTACTCAACTCAAAGTCAATGACAAGGTTTTGCCAATGGATGAGTCAGTCCATACCAAGGTGGCTGACTTACAACAAAAACTAAACTCTGAAGGGTTACGGGTCATTGCAGTTGCCTACAAAGTAATGCCACCGGAGCAAGCACATTACGCCATTACTGATGAAAGTGATTTAGTGCTGTTGGGCAATATTGCCTTTCTTGATCCGCCTAAAGATTCCGCTGCCCAAGCGATTAAAGCCCTGAAGGGACATGGAGTGGATGTAAAAATCATCACTGGAGACAATGAGATTATTACTCGTAAAATTTGCAGAGATGTGGGGATGCCCGTTCAAAATGTCTTACTCGGTAGCGATATTGAATCCCTATCTGATGATGAATTAGCCAAGGTTGCTGCAACCACAACCATTTTTGCTAAATTCTCTCCCACGCAAAAAGCCAAGGTGATTCAGGTACTGCGGAAAAAAGGCAACATTGTTGGATACATGGGAGACGGCATCAATGATGCGGCGGCTTTGCGAGAGGCAGATGTGGGCATCTCAGTTGATACAGCAGTCGATATTGCGAAAGAGTCGGCAGACATCATTTTGCTCGAAAAAAACTTGCTGATCCTAGAATCTGGAGTACTCGAAGGTCGTAAGACGTTTGCCAACATCATCAAATATATCAGAATGGGCACTAGCTCTAACTTTGGTAATATGTTTAGCGTCTTGGGTGCGAGTGCGCTGCTGCCCTTTTTACCCATGCAGCCCGTGCAGATCTTAATCAATAATCTCCTCTACGACTTCTCGCAAACAGGAATCCCTTTCGACCATGTGGATCAAGAATCCTTAGTCAAGCCGCCAACGTGGAAAATTGAGAATATCCGGCGATTTATGATCTTCATCGGTCCAATTAGCTCCATTTTTGACTATGCCACCTATGCCCTGATGTGGTTTGTATTTGGGGCAACCTCTGTAGAGCATCAAGCATTGTTCCAAACGGGTTGGTTCGTGGAAAGCCTGATGACTCAAACACTGATTGTCCATGTCATTCGCACAGCAAAGGTGCCTTTTTTCCAGAGCCGGGCTTCTCTACCCATGCTGCTGATCACCGCTACGGTGATGGGAGTTGGCATGTATTTACCCTTTTCGCCGATCGCCGCCAGTTTAGGGTTTGTGCCCTTACCAGCCGTTTATTTCCTCTGGCTAGGCTTCATCCTCACTTGCTATTGCGTCTTGACTCAACTTGTCAAAACTTGGTTCATCAAGAAATATGGCTATACCTAAAGTTATTCAAATGCAAAGCCACTAGCTGACGGCAATAATCTGGTTTCACAGGATAATTCACAAAGGTTGGTAGCAAGAGAATGATGTTTCTGCAAGCGTTTGACTGGTGTATGAGTTGTATAAATTCTAACTAAAACGTTCAAAAGGTAGAGGTCATCTTGAACAGCTTCTGCAACCATTCAATCAGAGGTAGAAGCAATTCAGGCTGAGTATCTAATCGAAACTCGGCGCGGATACAGCCAAGCTTTAGAAGATCAACATACCTTGACCGGAGGAATCATTATGAGTGTTGCGATCGACAATTTCACTAAAAAGCTTCACGATAATTTAGAAGCGATCGAGGATCGGGCGAAATCGCTGAGGAAAAGCATTCGATCTGCACCAGAAAAGACTCAAGCTGAAATTCAAGAAAAACTGGATAAAGCGAAGGCAAACCTAGATGGTAAGAAGCAAGAGTTCGATGCGTATCGGGCAAAGCTGAAGACTCAATTTGAGGCAAAAGAGTCTGAGGTGAAGTCGCAAGTTGATGAATGGAAAGCCAGTCGCGAAGTCAAGAAGCTCAACCATCGAGCTGATCATGCTGAAGACTATGCTGATACGGCAATCTTTTTAGCGATGGCGATGATGGAAGAAGCAGAAGAAGCAACTCTAGCAGCGGTAGCCGCCAGACAGGATGCTGAGACGGCTGCGGGGACTCCGAAGAAGTAAGACACGAGTGCAGAAGGTAAGAAGTATGAGGAACATTGCTTTTTACCCTCTGCTTTTCTCGCTAGAGCGAACTTATCAGAGAAATGTCGAAGTAGATCAAACAAACTTGTGGACACACTCATGACACATACGCATACGGTCGTAGCTCATCTTCCTTCTCACATGGAAGCAGAAAGGGTTGTCTTAGAACTACAAAAAGAAGGCTTCGATTTACAAAAGCTTTCGATCCTTGGTAAGGACTATCAAACTACTGAACATGTGCGCGGCTTTCTCACCTGGAAAGATACAGCCAAGGCTGGTGCTACAGGAGGGGGTTACTGGGGAAGCTTTGTGGGTGGCTTGTTTGGTATTTTGGCGGGGGCTGGAGTGGTCTTTATCCCTGGCATGGCTCCGATCGTAGTTGCGGGTCCTATTGCCGGAGTGCTAGCAGGGTGGTTGGAAGGTACGCTGGTCGGTGGCGTTGGTACTGCTGCTGTCGGAGGACTGGCGGGTGCTTTGGGAGGATTGGGCATCCCGAAACACGAGGTGCTGAAGTATGAAACTCAAGTTCAAGCGGGCGAGTTTATCATCCTGGTGACGGGTAGCGATGAGGATGTCCGTCAGGCAAAGCAAATGCTCGACAGAATCAGTCATGAAATCAGCCCGTCGGTTGCTGTCTGAGGTTTTGCCCGAACAGCTACAGATTGACCTAACACAGAACACTCGTAAACTAAAGGACAAAGACGATGATCAGCACGATCGAGAAGACTGATATGGAACTCAAGACAGATGTGCTTTCTGAACTGGAATATGAGCCAGGTGTGAAGGTTTCAGACATCGGTGTCTTGGTAAAAGATGGCACCGTGACACTCAATGGCTATGCAGACAACTACAGCGAGAAATGGGAAGCTGTGCGTGCCGTAAAACGGATTGCTGGAGTGAAAGCGATCGCAGACGATATCGAAATCAAGCTGCTTCATCCTCTACTGCATACAGACGGAGACATTGCCGCCGCCGCTGCACAGCACATTGAGTGGAGCAGTTTAATTCCAGCAGAAAGCATTGTGGTCACGGTGCGTGAAGGCTGGCTCACGCTGGATGGCGAAGTGGAGTGGCGCTATCAGAAGAACACTGCCGAAAATGTCGTGCGGCATTTGTCAGGTGTCAAAGGAGTGTCTAATCTAATCTCAATCAAACCACAGCCAATGACAACGGCGGTCGAAACGGCAGTCGAGGCGGCGATCAAATCAGCCTTCAAACGCAGCGCTCTAGTAGATGCCAAGAAGATCCAAGTGGAGGCTGTTGGAGGAGAGGTGACACTCCGTGGCAACGTTCTGAACTTTGCCGAACTAGAGGAAGCCGAACGAGCCGCTTGGGCAGCACCAGGAGTATTTTTGGTGAACAATCAGCTCACGGTGAAGTGGTTTTCTGCGGAGTAGCGCTAGATTCACTACTCTCAACAAGGAACCCAAGTACTAGCTTAAACGGTCGCATGGACATCTCTACCCTGACCGTTTAATTTTCTTTTTCGTGCCACATTTGACTGAATGGCTACTTCATAAACTTAGTTGTATTCGATAGTTTTTTATCAGGAGTCGTAATGGTCAGCAAAATTGAGTTAACCAAATCTTTGCCGCGTGAGCGATGGGGTGAGTTTTTTGATCAGTTTTCCGATGGTAATCGGGGACGGTACATCTCGATCGAAAGCATCAGTTTAGAACTCGGTGATGAAGAACTGATTCAGAACGCACCTTTGATGGCAATCGTTTACGATCGCCCTGGCAAAGGGGATGATTTGGTGATTGAAGTGGGTAAAGATGAAGTGACTTACGCTCACACGATCGATGCACCCACTGACGTTTCAACGGGGCAAAGCTCAAACGGTCAGATGATAGCGCTTTGGATCGGTGATGCTGCTGGAACAAAAACCTTGATCAAACTGCAAGCCGATTGAACGATAGCTTGACGATAATCGCGATCGCTGTTTCCACACAGTTTATCACTGAGCAAAAAGATGGAGCTAGAGCATAAGACTGCTGCTAGTGTATCGCCTGATCCTGATGCCGCAGTCTCTGAAAGTCAATTCCTTTAGCATCGAACGATCGAGCAGTTGGAAAAAGGCGTTCAAGAGCGGGGTATCTACAAAGTGCTTTGATGTTGACCGCTTCACTTAAATTATCGCCCCTCTAAAAGGAGAGCCACATGAGAATTACTGAGCCTAGAATTGATGAGCAAGTTGTTAGTTCTAAGTGGACAACCACGATCGCGGTTCTGATGATCGTATTGGGAATTATTGCGATCGTCTTTCCGTTCTTTGCCAGCATTGCTTCAACTTTGGTGTTTGGCTGGGTTTTTATCCTGGCAGGCGTTGTTCAAATTGTTTATGCCTTTCAATCGAGAGGTGCAGGTCAAGTCGTCTGGAAGCTTATTCTCGGTGGTTTGTACCTCTTCTCTGGCATTTTCGTAGTCGCAAATCCGCTCAAAGGGGTGCTCGCGTTTACGATAGTGCTGGGCGTGACCATCTTTGTGCAAGGCATCATTCAAGTGTCGATCGCGTTTCGAATGCGTCGAACTGCACCGAGATGGGGCTGGATGCTGGCAAGCGGCATCATCGGCATCATTTTCGGTATCGTCATTTGGTCGAGTCTTCCCTATAGTGCCGTTTGGCTTATTGGTACTTTGATCGGTGTCAATCTTCTGTTCGATGGCGTTTGGATGCTTACGTTGCACTCAGGACAGCGACGTGCTTTAAGTGATCCAGATTCAAGCATTGCCCACTCAAGCAAAGAACTATAGGATGAGTCATCAACCTCAAGCATCGCATTCAATCACGCCGCATAACGACGATCGCGAAGCCTTGCAGACAGATCGAGTTGCAGTTTTGCTTGCAGGATATGGCGAAGTGCAATCGTATCGCGATCTGAGTCGTTACAACCAAGCTGCGAGTAAGTACATTGCGGCTCAGTTTTTGCCCATTCCAGAGTGGCTCTATCCTACGGCGGGTCGGCTGCTCGCGCTCCAAGATTTATACAATTTTGGGGTCAAGCATGATCATTTCATCTCCCCCGAAAATGAGATGTTTGAAAAACAGCGGTTTGGGATTGAGGAACAGCTACAACACCAGTGGGGAGATCGTGTCCAGGTGTTCAAAGGCTTTTATTTCTGCCAGCCTTTTGTGCAACAAGTTGTGACAGATATCATTCAGCAAGGCTTCCAGAATTTGCTGATTTATCCTTTGCTGGTGGTAGATTCCGACTTCACAGGTAAAATCGCTGTCGAGCAGGTTAACGAAGTGATTGCAGCAACCGCATCGCAAACTGAGCCTCCACAGTCTCCCTTCAAGACAATTCGATATATTCCAGCCTTCGCGACTGAGCCTGCTTACATTGATTTGCTGGTGCGTCAGCTAAAAGAGACACTGGTTCAGCCATTCGCGAATCGCTTTTCTGAGTCTCAGATTGGCGTTGTCTTAACCGTTCACGGAGGTCCAGAAGAAGCCAACGGATTGTTAACTGGAGTGATTGATGGGCAAGCCCTTTACGATCGCGTAAAAGTGCAGCTACAGCATGAATATCCGCTGATCTCAATTGGTTGGATCAATCATGATATGCCTTTGATCAAATGGTCACAGCCCAATCTGAAACAAGCCGCGAAAAACCTGATCAAAGCAGGTGCCCAAATCATTTTATTTAAACCGCTCGGCTGGGTAACAGAGAATTATGAAACCATTCTAGATGTCGAAGATGCGATCTCATCTTTGCAGCGTCAGTATCCCACGGTGACTTACACACGGCTTGATTGCGTGAATGACGATCCCGATTTTTTGAAGATAGCAGCAGAGTGGGCAAATCCGCATATCGAAGCTATGTTGCCAGTGATGCATCGCCATGAGCATGTTCAAACTAGAAGGCTTAGTTTTGACTGAACTTTGCAATCATCAGTCGCATGAGTACAGCCATTCTCATTGTGAAATCATCGCCGATCGCTGAGCGAAAAATTGGGGATCTTTACGTGACGTGCATTCAATCTAGCGGAGGCTGACTGTGCAGGAATTTCTGTTTGCTCTCACTCTGTCAGCTTTGCTTGTGATCAGCAACTTCATGGGAGCCATGATTGCTGAAGCATTACCCTTATCAAAACGAACATTAGGACTGGCACTCCATGCCGCTGGTGGGGTGCTACTCGCGATCGTATCTACCGAACTGATCCCTAGAGTCGTTATTGCCAAACCTGAGTGGGCAACGATTCTAGCGTTGTTTCTCGGTGGAGCTTTTTTTGTCTGGGTGAATCAGCTTCTTAACTTAGGCAAAAATCGATTGCGCGGCGTGGGTCACGATACTGTTGCTTGGGTGATCTTTCTGAGTGTGGCGATCGACTTATTTGGCGATGGGTTAATGATTGGCACTAGTTTGACGATCGCGCCTCATTTAGGGGTGAAACTCGCATCAGCGAGGGTTGTCGCTCACATTCCAGAAGGCTTTGTGACCAATGCAGAGTTCAAGAGTCAAAAGATGCCACGAACAGAGCGCTTTTTGCTATTAGCGGCATTGATCATTCCTATTTGGTTGGGCACAGCACTGGGCTATTGGGGTTTACGCGGACAAGCGGATCTTCCTAAGCTCGTTGTGCTTGCTTTTACAACAGGGACATTGATCACGGCGATCGTCGAAGAAATTCTCCCTGAAGCCCATCAAACTCAGGATACAAACGGGTCAACTTTGACGTTTATCGGAAGTTTTGCACTGGCGATGCTATTTTCTGCCTATCTGGAGTAGTAAATTTTTGACATTGGATAAGGGCGGTAAAAGCATCCCAATTCGAGCAGTGTATCGATGAATTCATTCTGTGTTTGACCTGTTTATAAGGGTTCAATTAACTGGGGGAAAGATCGTGGTTGCTTCAGCACAAATAAAGAATGCGACTCAGATTGATCAACTCTGCATTAATACCATCCGTACTCTATCAATGGATGCAGTCCAGCAAGCCAATTCTGGTCATCCAGGAATACCAATGGCACTCGCGCCCGTTGCTTACTGCTTATGGCAGCAGTTTCTGCGCTTTGATCCCGACGATCCGATCTGGGCAACCCGCGATCGCTTCATTCTCTCAAACGGACACGCTTCGATGTTGCTCTACTCACTGCTGCATTTGTGCAGCGTGAAAGCGGTAAACGCTCAGTATGAAGAAGTTGGTACACTGTCCGTTATCCCGCAATACGACGGCTGGAATAATTCGGGAAATTATGGCGATCGTCTCAGGGTACAACCCGATGGCAAGCTGTATCTTAATCTCCCTTGATGGGCGATTTTGATGTTTGGGAAGCAGTAAAACAGCAAGAGATTGATATTTAAGGCAACTCATCTTGAGCGTTCATTCAATAGTTAAAATCACCTCAATAGAAGGAAAACTTATATGTTTCAAAAGATCCTAGCTGCAATAGACTCGTCTACGATTGGACAACAAGTTTTTGACGAGTCCATTGCTATCGCCAAATGGAGTGATGCCAGCCTGATGCTGTTGCATGTGTTGTCAAACGAGGAAGAAGGCAGCCCTGTGCTGCCTATTTATGCTGTTGCGTCTCCCTATCCATTAACCCTTGAAGGCTACCCAAATCCTTTAGATTTCGATGTGTTTCGAGAGCAGTGGAAGAGTTATGAACAAAAAGGTCTGGCATTATTGAAAACATTTACGGATGAAGCAATAGCGGCAGGCGTGAGAGCTGAATTCACTCAAAGTCAAGGCAACCCAAGTCGAACGATCTGTGATTTAGCCCGCACCTGGGAAGCTGACCATATCGTTATAGGCAGGCGGGGGCATTCTGGGCTTAGTGAGTTATTTTTGGGCAGTGTCAGCAATTATGTTCTTCATCATGCTTCTTGTTCAGTGCTAACGGTGCAAACAATTCTAGCAAAACCTGACCCTTCATAAAATGAAACTCTTTACCCAAGACTCCTTTGACCCCGATCGACTACGACAAATCGCTACATTTGCCGCAGTTTTCGGCGGCATCGCGGTCAACACGATATCTAACAACCTCTTTCCCCTCAACGGGGTGCCGATGGGTGAACTTTCCACCACCCTCTTTGCTGCCGTACAAATCATCCCCGCTGACTATGCCTTCGCGATTTGGGGACTGATTTATCTCGGTCTGGTCGCTTTTGCGATCTATCAAAGCCAATCCACACAACGCCAAAATTCTGGCTTGCAGCGCAGTGGCTACCTGCTTGTATTCGCTTCTCTGGCTCAATGCGCCTGGATTTATTTATTCCTTGCCCGTCTTTTTCCGTTATCTACGATCGCCATGCTGGGGATCTTGCTTCCGCTGATTGGGATGTACCAACAGCTTGGCATTGGTCAACAGCAAGTTTCACTGCCAGAACGCTGGTTCATTCATATCCCCATCAGCCTTTATCTGGGCTGGATTACGGTTGCCACTGTGGTCAACGTCGCGATCTCACTCTATAGTCTCAACTGGGATGGTTGGGGCATCGCTCCAACCGCTTGGGCTGTCGTGATGATGGTCGTCAGCACTGCGATCGCGATCGTCATCACCAGTCAACACCACGACATCGCCTTCTCGCTTGTCGTTGTTTGGGCATTAATCGCGATCGCCGTTCGGCAGATGGATACGCCGTTGATTGCAGTGACAGGTATGGTGATGGCGATCGTTCTAATATTAGTCTCCGCTATTTCTGCTTACCGATTAATAAAATTATAAGAATTGATATCATGTCCATTCAAGAACACCTAACCGACCTGGCTTCTAACCAGGAGATTTGTAAGATGAATATTCTTTTCAAGCCACTCCAGATGGGTGATCTGACGCTCCCCAATCGGATTTTGATGGCTCCGCTTACCCGTTCTCGTGCCGAAGACGGGCATTTACCAACTCATTTGATGGCTGAATATTATGCCCAGCGAGCCAGTGCGGGGCTGATTATTGCTGAAGCAACCATGATTATGGTCGGCAACTCTGCTTTTTGGCACGAACCGGGAATTTACTCCGATGCCCAGGTCGCTGGGTGGCAGAAAACGACGGATGCGGTTCATGCTGCTGGTGGTCGGATTTTTCTGCAAATTTGGCATGGAGGTCGGGCTTGTCATCCGCTACTAAACGATGGTCAGCAGCCCGTTGCTCCCAGCCCGATCGCGATTACAGATGATGAAGTCCATACCCCAGAAGGCAAAAAGCCCTATGTTATGCCACGAGAGCTACGGGATGATGAACTGCCCAGCATTGTAGCGGGTTTTAGGCAGGCGGCAGTCAATGCAAAAGCCGCAGGCTTTGATGGTGTAGAAGTTCATGGTGCAAATGGTTATCTGTTGGATGAGTTTCTGCGGGATGGCTCGAATCATCGGACGGGAGCCTATGGCGGATCGATCGACAACCGGGCGAGGTTGCTGCTTGAAGTACTCGCGGCGGTATCCGAGGTCTGGGGTCGCGATCGCGTTGGGCTGCGGATCTCACCCCTCAATAGTTTCAACAGCATGATCGATAGTGATCCGATCGGATTGTCTACCTGGCTGGCAACTAAACTCAACGATTACCATCTTGCCTATCTCCATGTGATGCGAAGCGATTTTGCCCAAAAGCAGCATGGGGATATCTTGACTCCGATCCGTGCCCACTACAAAGGAATACTGATCGGCAATATGGGATACACCGCCGCCGAAGCCACTGCTGCCATTGATGCGGGACAGCTTGATGCAGTTGCCTTTGGTTCTAGTTTCCTGGCGAATCCCGATCTGCCGGAGCGGATTAAACTCGGTGCTGCGCTTAATCAACCCAACCCGGCGACATTCTATTCTCAGGGTGCAGTGGGATACACGGACTATCCAACCTTGAGCAAAGCATGAGGTGTTGATTCGTTAAGACTGCCCTTAGGGCAACGGGTGGTGGCGGTAAAACAAATTAAATAAGAGTTGAAATGTACTCCACCACCCCAGGGTTGAGTAGCTCAGACTATTGACCTCACAATTTCCTCAAACTTGGCATTTAGCATCAAGCTTAATTAACCTATTTCTGATGTTTCACAGAAAAAATTAAGATTATGGTTTCTCCAATTGATCTCAATACCGTGGCTGGCTTATCTGAGCCAGACGCAATCGCCCGACTCAAACAAGACGGCTACAACGAACTGCCCTCGGCTCAGTCTCGAAGTCTCTGGTTGATTGCTTGGAATACGTTTAAAGATCCGATCTTCCTCTTGCTAGTAGGGGGTGGCATTATCTATTGGATTTTAGCCGACATCCAGGAAGCTTTGATCTTGTTAGGTTTCGTCCTTTTCCTGATGGTGATTAGTCTCTACCAAGAAGGCAAAACTGAACATGCCCTAGAAGCCTTACGCGATCTTTCCAGTCCTCGTGCTTTGGTAGTGCGGGATGGACAGCGGAAACGGATTGCGGGGCGAGAAGTGGTTCGGGGAGATATCTTAGTGCTGGCAGAAGGCGATCGCGTGTCTGCGGATGCGATCGTGCTGTCTTGTACTAATCTCTCCACCGATGAATCATTATTGACTGGAGAATCTCTAACGGTTCGCAAAGTTGCTGCTGTAATTGGTTCTGGGGACAAGGTGAAGATGGCGCGTCCAGGGGGTGACGAATTGCCATTTGTCTATTCTGGAACTTTGGTGGTGCAGGGACAAGGAATCGCTCAAGTCCAAGCGATCGGTGCTCAGACGGAGATGGGCAAGATTGGCAATGCCTTACAAAAAGTGAAGCCTGAGATCACCCCCTTGCAACGGGAAATGACTCGGTTGGTGAGCCGTTTGTTTGGCATTGCCTTATCGCTGTGTGTGGCGATCGTCATTATCTATGGATTCACCACAGGAGATTGGCTCAAAGGAGTTCTCGCGGGCATTACCTTGGCGATGGCGATTTTGCCGAATGAATTCCCGGTCGTCGTGACGCTCTTTTTAGCGTTAGGAGCTTGGCGCATTTCTCGAAATCATGTCTTAGCGCGTCGGGCTTCTGCTGTTGAAACCCTGGGTTCTGCAACCGTTCTGTGTGTGGATAAAACTGGGACGCTGACCCTGAATCAGATGGCAGTACAGCAGCTATTCCCCTATCACCCAGAAAATACTCAGTCTTATGATTTAGCCCTGCATCCACAAGATCCACTACCTGAAGTGGTGCACGAATTAGTTGAGTTCTGCATTCTTGCCAGTCAACGCGATCCGTTTGATCCAATGGAGAAAGCGTTTAAGCAATTGGGCGATCATTACCTTGCCGATACTGAACATTTGCACAAAGATTGGAAGCTGTTGAGAGAATATCCGCTCTCACCGCATCTTCTAGCCATGTCTCACGTTTGGCAATCCGCCGATGGTAAGCAATATGAAGTCGCGGCGAAAGGCGCACCGGAAGCGATCGCAGATCTCTGTCATTTCACGCCCCAACAGCAGCAAACTCTCACGGCTCAAGTCAGCAAAATGGCATCTCAAGGACTGCGCGTGTTAGGCGTTGCCAAAGCCTCGCTACTCGAAGCTCCACCCGCATTTTTGCCACCGCATCCCTCGCTCAATCCCAATCATTTACCGGATCAACAACACGATTTTCCCTTCCAATTTATCGGTTTGGTTGGATTGTCTGATCCGGTGCGTCCAACCGTTGCAGCCGCGATTCAAGAATGTCATACCGCTGGGATTCGAGTGGTGATGATTACCGGGGATTATCCCGAAACGGCTCAAACGATCGCTCGACAGATTGGCTTGCTGCAAATGGGTGCGATCGTGACCGGAGCAGAATTGGAGAAAATGAGTGACGCTGATCTTCAGCAGCGCATTTCAAGTACCAATATCTTTGCGCGAACGGTTCCCGAACAAAAGTTGCAGTTAGTCAATGCCTTGAAAGACAAAGGTGAAGTTGTCGCGATGACGGGGGATGGTGTGAATGATGCCCCGGCGCTCAAAGCGGCACAAATCGGTATTGCGATGGGGGAGCGAGGCACGGATGTTGCCCGCGAGTCGGCGGCGTTGGTGTTACTGAACGATGATTTTTCGTCGATCGTACAAGCGGTCAAACTCGGACGGCGAATTTTTGATAATCTCCGCAAAGCAATGGCGTATCTAGTCGCGGTTCACATTCCGATCGCGGGGATGTCTTTGATTCCAGTCTTGTTTAAGTTGCCGTTAGTTTTGCTTCCCGTTCACATTGCCTTTCTCCATTTGATCATTGATCCTGCCTGCTCGATCGTATTAGAAGCAGAACCCGCAGAACCCAATGCAATGAAACGTCCGCCCCGTAACCCCAAGGAGCCATTGTTTGGTCGAAAAACAATCCGTCTAGCACTTTTGCAAGGACTGGGGAGCTTGGCGATCGTGCTGGCGATTTTTGGGATTGCAGTCTATCGCAAACAAGGCGAACTCGATGCTCGTACCTTGACGTTTACCACGTTAATTTTGGCAAATTTAGGCTTAATTTTGAGTGAGCGTTCCTCATCGCGCCTCAGTCTAAAAGTCCTCAAATCTCCTAACGCGGCGCTATGGTGGGTAATTGGTGGCGGACTCGTTTTTCTAGTCCTCGTGCTTTACGTTCCGTTCTTGCGGAACTTGTTTAGCTTCTCTTTTCTGCATCCAATCGATCTTGCAATCTGTTTTGCAGGTGGAGTGATTAGCTTACTTTGGTTTGAGTCTCTGAAGCTTCTGAAAAAGCCTACAGTTAAAAAATCATAGTGAAACTGCAAAGAGGCGCAATATTTTCTACCTTATCTAGTGCAGTTAATCAAATCAATCACGAAATCAAACACTAGCTAGTTAAGGTATGAATATCCCCAAAACACAGAGCAAGCCAAACGATGAAAACTACCTCAGCGATCGTAAAGGAAGCCAAAGTCGAAACCCTCGCTAAACTCTATCTGGAAAGCGATCCGGCGGAAATTTCTGATGCCACGATCACCGCACTGTGTGATTGGCTCTGGACGGAGTTTTATAGTACCCCGCTCAATCTACAATTCTCATGGTACGAGCGTTACAACAATGCCGCAGAGATGTCTGCCGATATCCAGCAAAGTCATCTTTGGGTGTCTGCCGAAAATTATGACATGAACCTGGGTCTTAATCCCATCTATAACTTCATCTTTCAGGCAATGCACGACGATGACCACTACCGCACTCACAGCGGTTTTAGCCTAGAAGGGGAAATCGCAACTTACAATGCCACTGCAAAACGTGCGCCCAGTCTAGATATTCAAAAGATTATCTATTCTGAGAGTGTGTTGAAATCGGCTGCCTATATTTTCTTGGGACATGCGCCGATCTCCAAGATTGTCTTTCCATAATTCATAGACAGCATCAATTCACGAGTGTCGTGTTTCACCTTTATCTCTCTGCAATATAAGGAGCAATCTCATGACTGCAACCCTAATGTCATCACAAACGACCGCAATTCGTTGGGCGGATATCATTGAGTATTCTCAAACTGGAGCCAAGCGCAAGATTCTGCTGAAAGATGGAAGCTGCCAATATGTGCTAGTGTCGCTGGCGGCGGGAATGGATATCGCAGAACACACTGCGGGTCGCAATGCTACGGTGAACGTGATTGAAGGACAAGGCGTGCTGACGCTGGAAAGCAAAGAGATTGTCCTGGAATCGGGAGTCTTTGCCTTTGTACCTGCTAACGCACGCCATGCAATTAAAGCAATGACAAATATCGCCTTTTTATTGACGCTCTCTGAACAGATTGCCGATTCCAAGCATTGACTTTTGTCTCAATTCAAAATAACTTTGTGAGTGATTTGACCCTGAGCATCAATGTCGTAGATGATTGGAATTGCGGTTCCTAACTCAACGTTGACAATCTCCTCTTCGGATAGATTTTCTAAGTGCTTAATGATGGCACGGAGTGAGTTTCCATGTGCTGCAATCAACACATTATCTCCGGCGATTAGGTGCGGCAAAATGCGATCGCAGAAAAATGGCACGGTGCGCTTCACGGTATCTGACAAACTTTCGCCACCCGGTGGAGCCACAGCATACGATCGTCGCCAGAGTTGCACCTGCTCTTTGCCAAATTTTACGGCGGTTTCTGCTTTATTCAATCCTTGCAGTTCGCCATAGTACCGTTCATCCAACATCGCTGTCGGATAAACGGGCAACTCTTGGTCGGGATTGCCCTGGTATTTGTCCCAACCATGCCAGTCTTTCTCCTCTACCTCATGCTTAATGATGGGAATTCTGCCATCGCAAATATCATCGACTTCTGTCAAGATGATGATTGCTGTTTCAATGGCACGGAACAGTAGACTGGTGAAACAAACTCGGACTTGATAGGTTTCGAGTTTGTCAGCGGCGATCGTGGCTTCTGCTCGTCCCTGTTCGCCCAAGGGAACATCAACCCATCCTGTAAATCTATTCTCTGCATTCCAAAGGCTTTGTCCATGACGGATCAGAATTAATTTAGCCATTATTTGTTAATTTCCGTATGGGATTTTGTGGATAAGGAATTGCTACCAAGAAATAAATAATTACAAAAATTGTAATAGTAGCTGTGGTGATAAATGTAGCGGCTACCCCAAATTTGTACCAGATTAATCCTGCTAATGAACTGGCAATCATTGTGCAGATGCTTTGAAATCCAGCAAATGTTCCGATCGCAGTGGCAGTATCTTTCTGATCGGTAATATTACTAATCCACGCTTTAGAAATTCCTTCTGTTGCAGCCGCGTAAATACCATAGAGCGCAAAGAGTCCGAAGAAAATATATAAATTGGTATTAAAAGACATACCGATATATACGATCGCAAATAAGCCAAGCCCAACCACAAATATCTTTTTTAGACCAATTCTGTCAGCCAAAATTCCAATCGGTAATGAGAATAAGGCATAGATAAGATTATAGAATATGTATACTCCAATCACCATCGAATCATTTAATCCTGCCTGTTTTGCCCTCAATAAAAGAAATACATCTGAACTATTAAATAGGGTAAAAATCAACAGTCCAATTACTACTTTTCGATAAACTAACGGACTTGATGACCAGTAGTTAAGGAAAGAGAAGAACGGGGTTGAAACTTTTTTGGTGACAATACTTTTTTTGTCTTTGAGCAAAAATGAAGCAACTATAGCCAGAACTCCAGGTAGGAAAGCGAGATAAAATAGGGTTTTATAATCCTTGGGAAAATAATAGAGATAAATTAACGCTAGGGTCGGACCAAAAACGGCGCCAAGTGTATCCATTGCCCGATGAAATCCAAAAATTTCGCCTTTTGTTTTGGGGGTTGCTTGATCGGAGAGTATGGCATCTCTTGCGCCTGTCCTGATTCCCTTGCCGAAGCGGTCAATGGTTCGAGCGCAGAAAATCCAAAGCGGATAAATAGATATCGCCATCATTGGCTTAGAAATAGCACTTAATCCATAACCTAGTTGCACAAATGGCATTCGTTTGCCAGAATTATCTGAAAGTTTACCAAAATATCCTTTACTTAATCCCGCTGTTGCTTCCGCAAAACCCTCTAATATGCCAATCAGAAGCACCGAGAAACCAATACTTTCCAAATAAATTGGCATAATCGGATACAACATTTCGCTAGCTGTATCAGTAAACAAACTAACAAGTGATAAGATCCAGACTGTTCGTGTGATGTTCTTCAAAATTATTGTCTATAATTCTGTTTTAAGGTTGAAACTGAAAATAAGCTCACAAAATTGATTGGGATTTTTAGCCCCCTTTTTAACCCCTATGCGGAATCAGAGAAATCCAAGAAAAGGCAATTCCCCCCATAATTAATATCTCAATTATCAAAAGAATGGGATTCTGCTTTTGAAACAGAATATGCTTCTTGATCCAATTGATTAATCGTTGAGGATTTAGCCAAGACTGAATAATTTTAATGAGTATCGATGGATTGTCATTGGCACGATGACCAAGATTGAGAATGGATAGCAACAATGGGATGCCGCCAACTCTGGCACTCATAAGCAAATGGGTTGCTAAACAAGCAAAAATCGCTACCCAAGAAACTAGATGTAACGAGTACCAAACATGAGTTAGTTCACCCCTACTCATCCATCCTTCATCCATCTCTCTCCCCGACACTAGGGCAAAAGTTGCTGTCAGCAGTAGCAAGGTGTTAGTTATGCGATGCAAGGTATACCACCAAATCGGTTTTCCCACTGCCTGTATTTGTTTGATTAAGTTCTCTTGAATTAAGCGACGGCGACCAGCATCGAAGCTGTAGAGAGCGAAAAATGGCATAGAAAGTAAGAATGCTCTGCCAAACAGCTTATGAATACCCATAATTTTGGGAACCACAGGTATTGGTAAATGCCCAATTCTTCCGTCATAGACGTTGTAGATTAAAACTCCAGTGAGGATGGCAATAATGATAAGGGCGGCGATCGCCCCATGCAGTATCCTGAAAGCTAATGGCTGATAAGGTTGAGATTGTGCCATTTGAATCGATTCAAAGTTTTTTTGGGGAAGCCTCATATTTAGCACAAATTCTTAGATAATTTGACTAAAGCGCCAGCGTGTCAAAAATGTCACGTAGAATCTTTGCGGAATGAATCAACTGCCGTTGTTCGATCTCATTGAGTGCAAGATTGACCGTCTTAATCACACCTTTTTCGTTCACGACAGAGGGTAGGCTGAGACAAACATCACGAATGCCATAGAAATCATTCACCAGAGAACTAACGGTAAGGACGCGCTCTTGTCCGTGCAGGATGGCTTTGACAATTTCAGTCGCTGCCAGCCCAATGGCGTAGGAAGTCGATCCTTTGCGTTTGAGGATTTCATAGCCAGCGTTTTTAACCCGCTCAGAAATCTCATCTAGTTCGGCATTGTCTGGTGCAGGGCTGTTTTCTCGATCGTACAGAGGCATTCCGGCAATGTTCACCTTGCTCCAAACAGGCACTTCACTATCGCCATGTTCACCAATGATGTAAGCATGAACGCTGTGGGGATCAATGCCCATCTTGTGTGCCAGCAGCGTCCGAAACCGGGCAGAGTCGAGGACTGTCCCAGAGCCAATCACTCTAGCAGCCGGAAAACCAGAGAGCTTGAGCGTCACATAGGTCATGATGTCTACCGGATTGCTCACAATCAGTAGCATGGCATTGGGACAATATTTGACGACATCGGCGATCAAGCTCTCAAAGATAGCAACATTGCGAACCACTAGATCCAATCGGCTCTCTCCCGGTTTCTGACTGGCTCCAGCCGTAATAATCACTAGATCAGCATTCTGTCCGACATCGGCAACAGTGCCCGCTTTAACCTCAACAGGTGCGACAAAAGGAACGCCATGCATCAGATCCATGACCTCTCCCTGAAGCCGCTCTGTCTGAGTATCTTGAAGAATCAACTCATCAAAACAGTTCTGAATCATCATGGAATAAGCGCACGCCATTCCCACCTGCCCAGCACCAATAATCACCCCTTTGCGGGGACGGATGCTGACGTTAGTTTCAACACTGAGATTGGGTGTAAAGAGGGTTTCAAACATATTTATTAGGCTCCTGCAACAACTTCTAAGGAATGACGCACTTACCAGGAGTGGAGCGCCCGGAGTTGCGGTGTTTTCTTCAATTGATGTTCTTGCATCCGCGCTAAGACATCATCCAAAATTGTTACGGCTTCAGCAACAAATGGTCCTTTGTTGAGCATGACGCACTCAGCCCGCTCTGCCATTGCTGCATCCGTCATTTCTGCTCGTGAGGGAATGCCCTTTTTCACCAGGTTTTCTAGCACCTGAGTTGCCCAAATCACTGGGATATGCGCCGCCTCACAGAGCCAGAGAATTTCTTCCTGGAGTTCGGCTAATCGTTGATACCCGATCGCGATCGCTAAATCACCTCTCGCAATCATCACGGCAAAGGGCTGTTGTCCTGCCGCTTGCACAATCAATTCAGGTAGATGACTGACCGCTTGGGGCGTTTCAATCTTAGCCATAATCGCGATTTCGCGGGGTTGAGGCATCCGTGCAGCTAACTCCTGCTGAAGGAGCTTAATATCATCGGCAGTTTGCACAAAGGAATAGCCCACAATGTCGGCATGGGCAGCGACAAAATCTAAATCCTGTCGGTCTTTATCGGTCAATGAACTGAGTTGTAGATCCGTACCGGGAAAGTTAAGCCCTTTGTCTGGCAGCAGTTTACTTCCCTTCAAACTCGCATGGGTGATGCGTAGAAGAACGCCCTTTGCGCTGAGAGATTCCACCCGCGCTCCAATGCGACCATCATCAATCCAGGCGGTTGCACCCACTTGTAAGCGATCGAGAACTTCGGGCAAAGTACACGTTGCTTGAAAACAGATCGTATCTTTCGGACTAGGCAAATCATGGGTTAAGACCAGACATTCCCCTCGAAAGATGCGATGTTTTTGATCGGGCGAGACCACCGCACCCAGCCGGGGTTTCGGACCTGCTAGATCCATTAAAACTTTGCAGGTCTGTTTGGTTTCAGTTTCTGCGCGACGAACATTGTCAATCATCGCTTTCCAAAGATCAGCACGATCGTGGGCACAGTTAACGCGGACACAGTTGGTTCCTCGCTGAAGCAGATCTCGCACAAATTCGTAGTTGCTGGCGGCTTCTGATGGCAATGTCACCATGATTCGGACTCGGCGATGCGCTAAAGTCTGACCAAACACAGCCTCGGTATGTTGTTGAAGTAAGCAATCTCCCTCCAAAAACGCCTCGATCGTAGGGCGGCTAGTCGTGGACTTGATCTGACAGATTGCTTCTAGCGTTGCAATAACCGCATCTAAGCTAGGGATGACTCGCGCTTCTAGACGACCGAGTGAGGACAATCCCCAAGGTATTAAGGCAGCTTGCAGTGGGCGGAGGTCGTGTCGGCGTAGCGCCACGTAGTGAGCAAGATTGAGTTCACTGCTGAGAAATACCTGACGCTGAATCTGCGATCGCCACGGATCAAAAATCTCTTGCCCTTCCTGAACTACAATCTGCCGCAGTTTTTGCAATGTCTCTAGCAAGACGCATGGGTTATACAGATCTAACGCGGAGTAGTCAAGCTCCTGGTCACGTTCTAGAGTGGAAACCGCCATAAGATAGCCTCTTAAAAAAACTGCGCTAAAACTCTATTTTGTTTTGCTATGAGAACTTTCAGTTAGGAAACGGATTGAAGCAACAGAAAGTATTCTTTTAGGACTACCGTAGAGCGTTGGGATACAAAATGCGTGCATCGAACCAGCAACTACTCAGCACAGCTACTCCCTTGAAGCAGAGAGGGTCTGCCACTCTTGGACAAAGGATGGTGGCACGGATAGCTGAATGTCCTCACTATCGATCGTTGGCAGCGTCAAGCTGAGGGGAACTTCTGGCTGTAACTGTGCTAACAACGGCTGAAGATCATACTCTCCGACATTCGATTCGGGAGCGGATAAATCGGTAAAAATAAGGCTGGAGTTATCATCAGCAGTTAACACTTCACCCATAGAATTAGTCAACAGCAAGGGTTTACTGCGGTCAATTTCCACAACACCGGGGAATCCCACTAAACGCAATTCAAAACTTGTTTTGTCATTAAGGGAGACACGTTTAAAGGCAATCGCCTGCCAGCTATTTCCGTGCTGATCTTTGAGGGTTTGCCGAGATTGGTAAACCATTTGTCCTGGGGCTTCCTCTATTTGCCTAATTGCTGCGGCTGCATCGGGAGTCGTGCCTATCCCTATTACTAACCCCAAAAACACAGTCAACGCTAGGCTTGCCAGTAATAGAAACTGAGCAAGTATTTTTCTGATGACATATCCGAGCATAAAAATTCCTCTTTTTGATTAAACCTACTTTTCTAAAGGTTCTCCTGCCGCTTTCCAACCTTGAAGGCTAGGAGGAAAAGCCCGGGCATTAGTATGTCCTAACATTTGTAACGTCATCACTCCCATTGCCGTTCGATAGCCTGTCGCGCAATAGAGAATTACGGGGCGATCACTAGGAATTTTATCAAGATTGGCGATTAAGGTTTGCAAGGGGATGTTGATGGCATTTGGAATGTGACCGGAGCGATATTCAGAAGGCTGTCTGACATCAATCAATGTGGCATTATCGCTCTTGACAATACTTTTGAGAGCGTCTGTATTTGCGATCGCGTAATAATCGCTAGGCAGAGAAGTTAAAAAATGATCGATCGCTTCTGATAATTGAGCTTCGGGCATTGAATTAGCAGCGGTGACTGGCATGGGTGCTATCTCCAAAGTCCAAATAAACAGTAACGTTCCCAGTAATAATGTCAGAAAAAGTCTCTTCATACTGCACCATTTGTCATCATCTGACTCAAAATCTTTTGGACAATTTGCACTCCTGTCACAGCTTAAATCCACAGGGTAATGGGGTGGAAGAAGCTGAGATAGGGCTTGAGTGCTGCTAGACTATCAAAACTCATAACGGTTATCTCCAAAGCTCTTGAGTCTATGAAATTTGCTCGATCTTGAAGATGAAGATTGCTTGATTTGAATTAAAAACGCCGATCTCCAATTTCTATCCTGACAGGCTGTTGGGTTATTTACTGGATGAATTGGATGAATTGATTGAACACGTTACAAAACTTAAACCACTAGCAGTTTTCTTTCTCCTTCTACCTGACAATAGCGGCTAACACCAACAGTAATACGATCAGCAGAGTTTGAATGCCTAGCAAGCCTGCAAGCGGAAGCGATTTGATCTAGGTGGAAGCGATCTTCCCTACCGTGAGAGGCAACACCCCAAAAAGTCCTTTCATTTTGAATCCCCCTTTTGAGCAGGAAGATGGCTACCTGAACCAGGCTTGCTGCCACTGCTGCATTTGCTTGATTTCAACCGTCTGACTTTTAATAATGGACTGCGCCAGAGTGCGAATTTCGGGACGAGTTCTCTGATTCAGCACCATCTGAGCCATGTGAACTGCCATCAGATGATGAGGGATCATCTGATAGATGAATTCTTTGTCAAAGTCTGAAGCATTCTTGAGAACAATGAGGTCAGTATGCATCATGCCATTTTGGGTCATCATGCCCTGCCCCATGCCTTGACCACTACCCATCATGCCTTGACCATTCCCCATCATGCCTGTTCCCATGGCTACCTGCGGTACATCTTTGCCGTACCAGGCTTTGTACCAGCCCCGCATTTGTTGGATCTCGCGGGTCTGATCCCGCTTGATTGCTGCTGCCAATTTTTTAATTTCAGGACGTTTGGCATCGATCATCGCCAAGTTTGCCATTTCCACTGCATCCTGGTGATGGGGAATCATCATCTCAATAAAATGCTGATCGGGTCGAGTCATCATGCTGCTCTGGGGAGCAGGAGCTTGAGTTCTGGCAGGCTGATCTGGATGAATTGATTGAGCCTGGGTGCGATTTGCAATCAGTAATCCTGCCAAACCACCGCTTGTTAATAATCCTACAAAACTATAGATAATCGTCTTGTTCATGATTTTATTGACTTACCTGTATGAGAGGAACGAATGTCCATATTTCTACTGTTATCCTGACGGACGGCTGGGTTATTTGCTGAATGAATTGCATGAATTGATTAAGCATGTTGCAAAACTTATCATTGCTATGAATTCTTTTTTTCTTCCCTCTTTGGTCTGAATTCCGGTGTTTCTAAATGCAAGTATCTTCTCGTTACCAAACTCCAGCTTAGTAACCAGGGGATCGATCGTAATGAGGAAATCGAGAAGCTCAGTACGACCATTGCCAATTGAGGATCTCAGGCGTATCCTCTCTGTGTTGCGTGATGTGTTGCCTGTGATCGATGAGCTTGTCGCGGAGAAGCTGTTTAGCTTGAGCATGAATCGCTTGGAGTTGGGGGACGCAGTGACCTCTTTGTTTGTGGAGTTCCAACAGACATACTTGCTGAACTCATGACACAAACTCATATTCAATCGCCGCGATTTTCCCTTTAAAATACAGCCAAGTTCCTTCTGGTCGCTCCCATCCCACTTCGCCACTTAGGGGAATACACATCCCCTCCCGTACTGCATAGTCCCCAAATCGACCGCTCCAAGGCATTGCCATCAGTTTGCCGCCAAAGGTGCCATAACGAGCGTCAGCCCGAAAGCTCTCCATCGTTCCATCAGAATTAAACCGAAATACAAGGGATACCGTGGTTGTGCCATCGGTCAGAGTTCCACGAGCAGAGGTGTCATCGATCGCGTCCCAGCGCACACCCTGACTGGGTAACAGGGCAGTGGGATACCATGCTGCTTCGGAAAAGAATCGCAATAATTCACCCTGGTTTAGCTCAGGTGTATGGTGCATCTTCGCAAGGGTGAAAAGACCAAATAATGATGCGTGTAAATTGCCTTGCCCCAATAGATAGGTATCGTGGACGAATACATTTACGCCTGGAGCCATTTGGATATGTCCATCCCAATCAAAGCCAGGACGTTGAGCGATCGCAACTTGCGTAGAAGTAAACGGACTCCACTTCACTTCTGTCTCACTCATGTTGAACTGTCCTTGATGACGAAGTTTCACCGTCGAAATCATAGGCTGCCCGTCCTTAAGCACTTTCTGAAAGAATCGCTGCACGGGGGCTGGTAATCCTACAATCTCCGCTTGACGATAGAATTTGGGCTTAATGGTTTGTCGTCCACTTGCTAAATTAGTACGCAGATTATCGGTATCGATCTGCCACCGATATTTACCATAAATGATGGCAAGCCCAAGGCAAACCACAATTAAAACACCAATGATTACAAGCCATTTCATCGATTTAATCTCCATATTAGTTAGCTGAGATCTTGCACCAGTTTCTTTGCTGCGATTGCGTCCCGCCCCGGACTCAAGTCGGGGCTAATGGTGCGAAGTCCGTTAAAACGGACTGAATGCCTCAAGCTCCTTCCCAGTCCCCTTGAGTGGACTTTGTTCTGTTAGCCCCGACTTCTAGTCCGGGGCGGGTTTGAGCCATGAATGACACGATTAAAATCGGCTGATTGTGGTAGGTGCAAGATGTGAGTTAGCATCGATCGTCAAGAAATACTGAGTATTTTGACCTGCCTTTTTCATCCCAGCATTCAACAACGCCGATTTCTGAATGAGATGTCACCGCTGCATGAGTGAAGCATTAGGCAGAAAGTTATTGCCCGAATGTTCAGCCTCAACAATAACGCCATCTACCATCTCGATCGTTCGCTTTGTCTGCGCCGCGACACTCGCATCATGGGTAACAACGACGATCGTGGTGCCCTGTTGATTGAGTTCTGTTAGCAAAGCCATAATCTCTTGAGACGTTTTGGAATCTAGTGCGCCCGTTGGCTCATCGGCTAACACTAATGCGGGATGATTGACCAATGCACGGGCGATCGCAACTCGCTGTTGTTGTCCTCCCGAAAGCTGGCTAGAACGACTTGTTAGTCGATCGCTTAATCCAACTTTGGTGAGAGATTCAGTTGCTGCTGTTAGGCGTTGCGATCGAGGAACATCAGCATAGATCATGGGCAACATCACATTTTCTAACGCTGTTAATCGAGGTAATAGATTGAATTGTTGAAAGACAAAGCCAATGTACTGATTACGAATGTCCGCGAGTTCATCATCATCCAGGGTGGTCAGATCTCTCCCGTCTAAGATGTATACTCCGCTTATGGGTCGATCGAGACAGCCGATAATGTTCATCAGCGTTGATTTGCCTGAACCGGATGTGCCCATAATCGCCACGTATTCGCCCTCGTCGATCGACAAATCAATCTGCTTGAGAACAGGCAAATCCATTCCCTCTAGATGAAAAGTCTGGGTGATGCCCTCCATCCGAATCATGTTTGTCATCGCTATTACTCGCTGTGTAGGGCTGAAATTGGATTTAATCGGGCAGCATTTCGCGCCGGGATGCCGCCTGCTAGAACACCTACGATGAGTGAGAGTCCAAACCCTGCCCCGATCGACCACAACGGGATCACAAAGGGAAACTTGAACAACATTGCTGCGATGTATGCCAGAGCAATTCCCAATCCCACACCAATCACTCCACCCACGACCGAGATGACGATCGCTTCCGTTAGAAACTGGCTCAAAATAGAGCCGCTAGTTGCACCGACTGCTTTGCGAATGCCAATTTCTCGCGTTCGTTCCATTACAGAAACCAGCATGATGTTGGCAATTCCAATGCCTCCGACCACTAGCGAAATCCCAGCGATCGCTCCCACCATCAGGGTTAAAGAACCCATGACATTAGTGAACGCGCTCATAATATCAACGAAATTGATAATCCGAAAATCATCAATACCGGATGTCTTAATGCCATGCCTGAGTCGCAGAATATTTGTCACCTGAAATTGAGCCGAGTTGAGTTGATCGGCATCGATCGCTTCTAACCAGAATCCATTAATAGCAATGCCTGTCAAAGCGTTATTGCCAACAATTTGGGACGACATATTGGTGAAGGGAATATAAATTACATCATCCAGATCCTCTCCGGCAGACAAGCCTTTCGATTCCGCCACCCCAACTACGGTGTAATGCTTGCCCCGAATCCGCAAATCTGCCCCGATCGCCGATTTGTCGGTGCTAAACAATTCGTCGCGCACCTTGGAGCCAATAAACGCCACTGGGCGACCTGCATCCAAATCACCTAAAAAAGAGTCCTGCTTGGGGCTGAATGTTTCTAATCTTTGGCAAGTTCAAATCTGTGCCTACTAGCAGGGTAGCCATGTTGAGATTGCCCCTGACAACCTGAATTTGGGGGCGCTGTAAAAATGCCGAAACCAATTTAGCGGCTGGAACCTGGGTGGCGATCGCTTGAGAATCTTCCCAGGTGAGTGTGCTGGCTGAACCCGCGCCTTGGCTAATCCCACCCGTTCTAGCTGCCCCTGCCGTGACGATCATCACGTTTGTGCCTAACGCCTGGATTTGCAGCGCCGTTGACTTTTGTACGCCCTGCCCAACGGCGGTAATCATAATCACCGAGGCGATACCAATAATCACGCCCAGCATCGTCAACCCGGTTCGCAGTTTGTTATTCCACAGCGTTTCGATCGACATAATCAGAATTTCACGCAGCGAAACCCTGCGCTTTTTTCGACGGCGCGATCGACTGTTTGGCGGCGGTAAGTCAAGTTTTTTCATGAGGAAATAAAGACTCCTTATTAGCTGAGATCTTGCACCCACCCACTCAATCAGCCCCGTTCGATCGGGTCGTTTTTGGCTCAGACCCGCCGATTGAAAATCACGGTCTAACGGTGCGAAGTCCACCGAAGGGACTGCAAGAGGGTTTGAGGGATTCAGTCCGTTTCAACGGACTTCGCAAGGCTAGCCCGGAATTCCATTCACGGGCGGGACGAAAACGCAGCAAAAAGGCGGGTGCAAGATCTAAGTTAGCCACCATTTAGTTTAGAAACCCTACGGGTGCCGGGTGGAAAGCTGAGTAAGACCTGTTCGGTTCCAGTTAAGCCAGACTTGACCTCGGTTTTGTCGTTCACCGTTGTCCCGGCGACGATCGGCACGAAGACTGGATCACCTTTATCTTGGGCAACAAATACGCCCTGAGCATTGTCTTGCTGCACGATCGCTCCAGTGGGTACGACTAGAACATTTTTCAACTCCCCAGCGTTGAACGTCACATTGACATTCATTCCCGATCGCAGCAGATGTTCGGGATCGGGCACTGATGTTTTCACCTCAAAGCTGGTTACGTTTTGAACCACAACCGACTGAGTGGCAATTTGCACAACTTGTCCCGTAAAAGTTTTGCCGGGATAAGAATCCGCCTGAATCGTGGCAGATAGCCCCATGCGAATTTGGGAAATATTGGCTTCTGCGACCTGGGCAACGATCTGATTTGTGGAGGCAAGCGACAAGATCGAAGATGAACTAGCAGAAGTGACTGCGCTGCCTGCCGTAGTCGGAGTGACAAACGCACCCGGATCGGCAAACTTCCGGGAGACAACTCCGCCAAAAGGTGCCCGAATCACCATGTCGTTGAGGTCGGTTTGAATAATTTGTGCCGCTCCCTGAGCCGCTACCATCTGGGCACGAGCTTGATCAACATCTTCCGATCGTGATCCTGCTTGAGAGAGATTCAGCGCTTCTTGATCTTGCTTGACTTGAGCTTGAGCGCGATCGCGAGTCGTCAGTGCTGTATCAAACGTCTGTTTGGAGATCGCTCCCGACTGAGACAAGGCGCGATTGCGCTGCAAATCATTTTGGGCAAGGCGAAGCGCAAATTGAGAGTCCTGCAATTTAGCGTTTGCCTGAGCCGTGTCTTGTTGTCGGTTGCCTCCGATCACCTTTTCTAGATTGGCTTTCGCCGCCGCGAGGTTCCCTTGAGCCTGAAGTAATTGTCCCTGAAGATTCGTGTCATCCATGTAAGCAAGTATCTGGTTTTCTTTGACGAGATCGCCTTCTTTGACCAGCAATTGCTTCAAAATTCCCGATGTTTTGGGACTGACATTCACCGATCGCTCAGGTTGCACAGTTCCATTGGCAGAAACGGCGATCGTAAGATTGCTCCGCTCGACGGTCGCCGTTTGCACCTTGTTTTTTGCTTGCTGTTGAGGCGCTACAACAAATTGGTTGTAAGCGACACCGCTAATGCCACCCACCGAGACCAATACAAGTAAGCCCAGTAACCAAGGATTCAGCTTGGGTAAGCTAAGACGTTTCAACTTTTCAAACTTCAGGGAAATGCTCATAGGTGATACCGTCGATTGGGACAGACAATAAGTAATGTGGGCATGGGCAAGTCTCCGAGCTAAATTGCAGTCTCTTCAGAAAAACGGAGCGATCGCGGCAATATTGTTGGGAGATCCTAAAGATGGCGTTGCTCATACTCTGAAGAGCGATCGTTTGAGTTACTGCGTGAATCGGTTGATTACGAGATAAATCGTGATGTCAGCGAAAGTCTCTATATCTGTAATTTCTTGAAGAAGTCAGAGATCCCACTCGTCTTTTCAGCTATGGACGAGATTGAATCTCCTGTCGTAATGCAGCGATTTCAGCTTGGAGTGCTTTGATAGACTTCTCACTCGCAATTTCGCTGTCATCATCGCTGGCATCTTGACCGACAAAAAAGGTGGCAATGGTGGCAGTGACATAGCCAAATACAGCAAAGGCATAGAGGGCTAACAAAAAGCACAACATTCGACCTTCTGGGGTTTTTGGGAAATAATCTGATCCCATCGTAGTCATAATCATTGCTGTCCACCAGAGCGCATTTCCATAGTTTGTAAGCGTGCTTCCCGTGATGTTTCGCTCAAACTCATACATCCCTGCGGCTCCAATCATCACGATGAACAGTGTCAGCACGATCGCATAGCCAAATCCACGACGGCTCACACTTCTAGAGAGCGTTTTCATGCCCCGATTGATTCTCGCCAGAACGCGTAGCATTTGCATCCCTTGCATCCCAGGTGCGATTCCAAGTACCCGAATGATTCGCGCCGTGTGAAATATCCACAGTGCTGGGAGCAGAAGCGCGATCGCAGATAGCCAGTTGTGCTTTAGATAATTAAGCCTCTGAGGTGCAAGCAATAATCGAAGGACGAAATCTAAGATGAATACAATCCAGATTGTGATGCTGACTGAGTTTAAGAGTGGATTGAGTCCCTCAACAAATTCAAGAATCAGCAGTGCTGTCCACACAAAACTCAGTACGAGCATAGGTGTTTCTAGCCATTCCTCAACTTGCTGTAGGATTTCGCGCCGTTCTTGGTCGATCGATTGTCTACCCACTCGATTTAGATCGTTCATACATTGACTCGAAGAGGGCGATCGTCATTTCTGAATAGAGTCAAGGCTTAACCAATCAGTTGAGCAACCCGAAAGGCAGATACGATCGCTCCTTCATGTAAGCCATCGCCTAGATAAGCGCCCGCGTGGTAGGTGTTATTTTCTCCATTGGTCGCAACGACTTCATCTCGGTATCGAAAAGATTCAACAGTATACAGCGGCGTATGATGCTTCTGGGTGTGAATGATGCAGCGTTTAGCGATCAATTCCTCTAAGTGGAATGATAAAAAATATTGCTGGGGTGACAAGATGCCGCAAAGCTGATTTAAGTAGCTGTTATATCCCCATTGGTTTTCTGTCTGAAAGAAATCAAATTCTGAGGGATGCTGAACGTTCTGATTGCTGTACATGGAATGATCCTGATGAACCGTCGTGATTACATCGTTAGCTTTCCAAGCTGAAAAGCGTTTGGTCTCCGCATCTGTTGAGTCAGCTAACAGCGCCATCACTTGGTCAGGTGGCGTGGCAAACACAACTTTATCAAAAGTCTGGATTTCGCCCCTTAGTTGCTCGATCGTGACCGCATCCGAGCTTCTAGAAATATTGGCAATCTTCACGTTCAGCAAGATGTCACCCTTAAAACGCTCCAGAATTTTTTCAATGTAGGAATAGACTCCCCCTGCAATTCTGAGCCACTTGACCGCAATATAGTCGCGTAACATTGGAATCGCCAGTTCTGCCGGAAAGTTATCAATCAGTTCCAACGGCATTGAGTAGCTATACATCGTCAGCAACTTTAGCCAGGTATTGCTAATACTTTTGCTCTTGATATACTTCGACAGCGGTTGATCGTAGAAATCTTCCATCTCAGCAAATCGTGTTTCCAACCATAATCCAGCAGAACGAGCATGGATCAGGTCAAATCGCAGATATTCAATCAGACGTTGGATGCCTGTGCAGTTTTCGTTGGTCATAACCCCCGAAAAAAAGTGGCTGCCATCCTTGGGGAACAGGGCTGAACCAACTTTGACGGGTTTTAGTTCTACCCCTAGCTCTTCCATAAGTGCAATAAAGGTGTGAAAGACGCTCGGAAATTCTAGCACTCCACATTCTAACCGTTGATTGCAAGCTGCTTGATCAGGCTGAACATTGTGGTTGAGTGTCCGAATATGTCCTCCTAATATGGGCTGCCGTTCAAACACGGTGACATGATGCCTTTGTTTATCGAGGAGGTAGGCTGTCGTCATACCGCTGGCTCCACCACCAATTACTGCAATTCTCATGGCTGACCTCTGAGTTTATGAAATGAATAGTATGTATTGCCGTCTAGCTGTTATCTAGAAGCACGTCGCCGGACAACCGTTGATAGAGTAGTGTTCCTGTCCAGAATGTGGGGGCAAAGCCGGGATAGCCCGATGAGGCATTGCAAAAATAGAACTGGTTGAGGGAGGTTTCATGATTTAGCCGTCCCAGTCCCATGTTGCGCGGTGTCAGACTAGAGCCGTAGGAATTTCCGTTGGGACACCAGCAAAAACGTTCATTGGTAGTAGGGCTACCTGTGATGTGAAAAACCATATGCTTTCTAAAATTTGGCACATAGTGTTCTTCGACAACATCCAGGATGGCATCTAAGATTTCTTGCTTTTTCTGACGATAGGCTTTGCGATCGCGATCCCACAGTTTCTTGAAGTAGTCGTAGTTGGCAACGGTGAGGAACTCAACAATCTGACAATCTTCAGGACAATCCCGACTCGCTTCTGTCAATAAAGTGGGCGTTGTGATGGCAAAGCTAGGATTAGAAAAATCATTGTGTTCATACATCTGAGCAAAGGCTTCATTTAGATCCTGATGCCCGGTATGAGAGACATTCCACTTGCCAAATCCATAGTCTCGCAAATCAAGGTCTTTAACGACGCAGTAGACCATGTAGTTAGATGCTGAATACTCATAGTTGAGCTTTCGGCGCACTGTTTTAGAGAACTTTTCCTCACCAATCATTTTGGCGGCTCTTTGGGGATCAATGTTGCAGATCACGGTGTTGCCTGTAAATTCGTGAGTTTGATGGGTGGTAAGATCCATCGCTTCCACTCCCGTGACGGTTTTATTGGTAACTCTAAAATTCGTGACCTCCTGGTTGAGTAATACTTTCCCTCCGTGAGATTCAATCACGTTGACGAGCGAATTGATCACCTGCTCAAAGTGCTGAGTTGGGTAAAACGCACCCGCTTGATAACCTCGAAACAATGCAACCCAGGCATAGAACGAGAGTTGATTTGGCGGCAACAAAAAATCAAGCCATTGCAGCGCTAATAGAGTTTGAGCCGCTTGGGGTAGCTGAAACTTGTCAAATACATCTTGAAGCGTGCTGTTGAGATATTGGACTGCACAAGCGACTTCACCGGCGTGTTTGAGCAGTTCAATGGGCTTTACGGGAGGAGCCAGCCTTTTCAGACCTGCGCCCGTTTTTTCAACGTCGTTGACAAATTGGCGAATGCGATCGCTGTGTGCCGGAAACAGCTTTGATAATCGCTGAATCAGTTCCTCTGGTTCCGAGGGAATATCTAACGCATGTCCCGGCATTCGCATATGGTCAAAGCCATTCGGGTCATACTGCTCAAAGGTTACTTCCTGATCTAAGCCCAGCTTTTTGAGGACTCGATCGACCAGTTGTCCTTCACCACAATCCCACACGTAATGAAATTGGGCATTAAATGTATATTTCTGAGCCATTGTAAATGTATGACCAAAGCCACCGGGATGCTCATGAGCCTCAAGGATTTGTACGGTCTTGCCTGAGTTTGCCATCAAAGCACCAAAGACCAATGCAGATAAACCACTACCAACAATCAGATAATCTGGTTTCATAGAAGAGTGCCTCAAACAATAAATAGCTTTCGATCGACTTTATTTGAGTAACCTTGATCCGATTAGAGAACGTCTATTCCTTAATAGATCCTCTCCAATCTCCATCCTGGTTCTCTTTGCTTTTCTTTACAACCAGTTTCTTACTCAAGTCTTTCTCAACATTGCCTCCCTAATCGGCTTGAAGTGGCTCGATCGACCTGTCCTGTTAACGTTCGCGCTCCAAAGACCAACACGATCAGGGCAGCAATGATTATGAGCAATGCTGTCGCGATCGCGTAAGGTCGCAAGCTATCAGCAGCACTGGGCAAAATCGGAATCACCCACGCCCAGCCATTTATTGCCGTATGCAGCAAAATCGACATCAAGATGCTGCCGGATGTGTTGTTGTAGACCCAGGTGAATAGGATGGAGAGCGCTATTGTATTCAGCAAAAACAATCCAAACGGTAACTCATGTTGCACTGCGCCGGATATGAAAAATAGCGGTAGATGCCAACATGCCCAAATGATTCCAAGAATCACACTCGACCAAAAGGCACTAAACCTTCTCTGAAAAGCGGGTAAAGC
The DNA here is from genome assembly GCF_001650195.1 of Phormidesmis priestleyi BC1401. GTDB lineage: Bacteria > Cyanobacteriota > Cyanobacteriia > Leptolyngbyales > Leptolyngbyaceae > Phormidesmis_A > Phormidesmis_A priestleyi_B. The sequence continues at coordinate 83,193 of NZ_LXYR01000018.1, forward strand.
ATATCCGCGCCAACCAAATTCTTCTCCCAGTGGACCGCCAAACAGCATCACTAGGAAAAAATTGCCGATCGCCAACCCCCAGCGCCCAGTAGCCGGAGAGTTGGGCAATGCTCCACCCAAGATCCCATGCAATCCCAAAGCCATCAACAAAACCAGAGCAGGTAATGTCCAAACAACGATAAACCAGCGCCAGTTGACCCGCCACCGAATTCCTCGTTTGAGCAAAGCCCAAATGCCCGCTCGACCGGATTGCCACCCTGTCACGCCATAGGCTGCAATCATTGGACCGAAGCCTCCAACGATACTCAATACAGGATACGTTAGGACTGCAAGTTGCCAAAACGACCATGACCACACAAAACTAACGACAAAGTAAATCCACAGTGCTGCACTGTTCTGTTTGGGAGTAGTTGAATCAGACCGCATAGCCCTACCTAAAAAATTTTGTAAAGATCATTCGATCGACTTGATTGAAGTTACTCCAAGATCGGCGGTTGTACCTTACCAAATTTCCAGGTAAAGAGCGATCCCAAACCGAACAGACTCACCACAAATATGACAATCCCGCCGACAGATGGAATCAGCGCAAGTAGTGTGATAATCAGCAGCCCGATTAAGAACCGATACACGTTGCTTTGTCGATCGTTTTTCACCACTTGTTGACCAACAAATAGTGAAATTCCCAATGCCCCAACTAATGATGTCAGACTGAAAATTACGCTGAGAAGTGGAATCAGTGGAATGCCAATTAGGGAGATTGCCAAGAAAATATTAAGGGCAACAAAGGTAACGATTGCTCCCATCCCCCATAATGCGCTTTGACCTGGATATTGGCGCACGGTAGCGGCTAAATTCGGTAGAAAAGAGGGTGCGGTGCGTAACAAAATGATGCCAACAATAGCACCGACAATCGCCGAGAAAATCCGAAGACTAGCGTGAAAGAAATACATCGGCAAAAAGTAGTTTTGCTCGCGGTGCATTCCCATCATGCCTTGTCCATCAGAATGATTGTTGAATGTGCCGTTTGAGCCGCCAATTGTGGCTCCTTCTGCCTGTACGACTTTGCCCCCGATCGCATAGGCATCCCCATCTACCCGTGCGCCTTGATTGAGGATGACATCTCCACCGATCGCGATCGCAGTTTGTGTCACCCGTCCATTCGGTTGGACGATCGCCGAGCCACCAATCGCGATCGCATTTTCTACAACTTGCTTTTCTGTAACCGTGACGCTTCCCCCCAATCGAATCAGATTGGTATTATTGATGTTGAGGTCAGTTTGTGCAATCGCATTTCCGGCAAACAGCAATACTACTGTGGAGATGAATGCGATCGTCAATGTTTTCCAGTTCATCGTTAAGGCTCCTAATCTATCTATTAAATTAATTGGACAAAATTTTAAGATGATATGATCTCTCCATTCTGAGCAACCCCTGTTTGAGTTACTGCGTGAATTGATTGATTATGAGATAAATCGTTACCCAAACAAATGCTTCCAGATCTTCCGATGTTTATATAAGTCGGATTCACTAATCTTTCGTGCGGTTTTTAGACTGTCAGAGCGTTAACTAAGATCTTGCACCTGAACTAAAACTCTCTCGTTTCTGGCATTCACCCGCCCGTGATTGAACATCACGGTCTAACGGTGCGAAGTCCACTCAAGGGACTGAGAGAGGGTTTGAGGTTCAGTCCGTTTCAACGGACTTCGCAAGGCTAGCCCGGAATTCCATTCACGGGCGGGACAGAACCGCAGCGAATTGACTGGCGCAAGATCTGAGTTAAAGAACCCGGTGCAAAAAACTGCGATCGCAGATTAATCTTGCGCCTTCAAGTTTTTATCGCTTTTGATGACAAATTGTCTCGTAATCAATCAATTCACGCAGTAACTCAAACAGCGGTTGTCCAAAGTAGAGAAGCATAGCAATATTGGGAAGGAGAGCAGAGTGCTACTTGCAAAGCCATCTTTCAGCATCCCGCTGCCCGAAACCTCCAGTGGCTGATGTACGATCGCTGCTTAACTCGATTTCTGAAGTAGAAGTATGCTGCAACTGAGTCTTGAAATTAGGAGGTATCGATGTCTGGGTCAATGAATCAACAAATTCTGCTTAAAAATCGCCCGATTGGGGAACCGAAAGAAAGTGATTTTGCCGTGGTCGAAACGGCAATTCCAGAGCTGAGAGAAGCAGAAATACTCAGCCGTACGATTTACTTATCGCTCGATCCCTATATGCGGGGTCGAATGAGCGACCGTGAATCTTATGCAACGCCGATCGAGTTAGGCAACGTCATGGGGGGTAGCACCGTCAGCCAGGTCGTGAAGTCAAACCATCCTCAATTCTCAGTCGGAGAGTTCGTCGTAGGATATGACGGTTGGCAAGCGTATGGAATTTCAAAAGGCGAAACTTTGAGAAAACTCGACCCCAATCAAGTTCCGCTTTCCTATGCTTTGGGCATCACCGGAATGCCCGGAATGACTGCCTATTTTGCACTGCTTGATGTTGGCAAACCCAAAGCAGGCGAAACGGTTGTAGTCTCTGCTGCTTCTGGTGCAGTCGGTTCAGTGGTAGGTCAGATTGCTAAAATCAAAGGCTGTCGGGCAGTCGGCATTGTTGGCAGCGATGAGAAATGTGATTACGTTGTGAATGAGTTAGGATTTGATGCCTGCATCAACCGCAAAACTCAAAATTTGGATTCAGCCTTAAAAACTGCTTGCCCCAACGGGATTGATATCTATGTTGATCATACGGCTGGGGCAATTCTAGACGCGGTACTGCAACAGATCAATTTGAAAGCCAGAATTCCTTTAGTAGGTTTGATCTCTCAGTACAATGCCGAAAAGCTACCTCCAGGACCGAATCTATTACCGCTACTGGTAAAAAGGGCGCTGATCAAGGGGTTTCTGGTGGGCGATTACCAAGAACGTCATGCCGAGTTTATCCAAGATGTCTCTCAGTGGTTAAAGGCAGGGAAGCTCAAGTACAAAGAAGATGTCGTAAAAGGTTTAGAAGCTGCGCCCAATGCCTTTATCGGTCTGCTGCAAGGAGAAAACTTTGGCAAGTTAATCATTCAGGTTGGTGACGATCCAACCCAGCAATGAAGCATCGATCCACACACTGTAGTTTAGGAGTTCTCTATCATGAATGACGAATCAATGTTGGCTCAAGGAACAGTTCCGAATCAGGCTGCTGCCGAAGCGCTACAAGCGATCACAGGACAAACTCACTACGCAGGAGGGAATGCACTGTTAAGTGCCGAAGCTGAAGCAGGAGCCGAGACTGACCACTCTCCGATCGATCAGTCAATAGCAACCAATACTCCCAGCCATCCAGCCAAAGATCATCTAACCGTTGAACAACTCGGTGATAAAGAAAATTTATCGCTGATCAACGATGTTGCGATCGCAGAATAATCGGAGTTTGAATACTCACCCATGCCTTTTTTCCCTGTAAGCGCTAGATATGGGAGTGTAACTCATGAAGAATAGGATTATATTTTTGGGATTGTCGCTCTTGCTATATGGAATAGCACTCGCGCTGCCTTGCCTATTGTTTAATGTAGTGCCGATCGCTCCTACCGTGAATCCCACTCACGTTTACGCAATGAAGGGAGCGGAACTGACTATCTTTGGAATTATTGGATTGCTTTTCCTGCAAATTCCAGCGATCGGTTGGTTTGCCAATCCAATCTATGGACTATGTTGCATACTCTTCATGAAGCAGCAATATAAGTTCTCGGCAATAGCTGGACTCGCCTCAGTGATCATCGGTTTTGGGGGAACATTATCAGCATTTTGGTTCACGTTACCTGCTGATAGTGGTGGCATCGCTAAACTCACACTGAACCAGCCGCTTTTTGGTTTCTGGGTGTGGCTTGCGGCTCCTGGCTTACTGGCACTGACTTCTGTATTTCGCCTCGTGAAAATGCCCCAACATCCCAAAAGGTTAACTGAAACCTAATATGAAAGTAAGTCAGCATCGGTGCTCATGAGATATTTCACAGCAGTGTTCCTGTTCCTGATCATGTATCTTCTCGTCACAGCATTTTGTAGTCTTATCATCAATGCTGTGTTATTCGGCAAAATGATTGTCGTTTTTGGGTACAGTCCTGACTGGCATACTTGGATAGCAAACATTTTGGGAATCGTAGCTGGCATCTACTCGGCAAAAACCGCACTGAAGTCGAAACCAAGGAGAGTAAAAACAGCGTATGAAGGTTAACTGAAATCTTGCACCCGCCTCTTCGCTGCGATTCTGTCCCGCCTCGGACTAAAAGTCGGGGCTAGCCTTGCGAAGTCCCCTAAAGGGACTGGGAGAAGGTTTAAGGTATTCAGCCCCTTCAGGGGACTCCGCACTGTTAGACCGTGATTTTCAATCACGGGCGGGTGAATGCCAGCAACGAGGGAGTTTTAATCAGGTGCAAGATCTCAGTTAATGAATGAGAGTGCGATCTGCTCCAGCAGATATCTCTTCGAGATCGCAAGCATCATCGGATTTTGAGTATTAAATCATGCCTACAGCAAATGACTTTAAAGACTACTACGCTCTTCTGGGAATCAGCAAAACTGCAACCGCTGAAGAAATTAAACGAGCCTATCGTAAGCTTGCCCGCAAACATCATCCTGACGTGAATCCTGGCAATCCAAAAGCTGAGGAGACATTCAAAGATATCAATGAAGCGAACGAGGTTTTGTCCGACCCTGAAACGCGCGAGAAGTATGATCAATTTGGACAGCACTGGAAGCAAGCAGGCAGTGCGCCGCCTGAAGAAACAACTGCAAATTCAGCGGGATTTGACCCCTCTAGCAACTTTGATCAATACGATGACTTTGATAGCTTTATCAATGATTTGTTAGGCGGCAGAGCTAGAGCAGGACGATCGCAATACCGCACCTCGGCTCAACCGTCAGATGACTTTGCTAGCTTTCGGAGTCGAGCACCTGCACCGGATACAGAAGCCGCGATCGCGCTCTCGTTCTCAGAAGCTTTTCATGGAGTTCAAAAACGGTTGCAGTTAGACGATGAAACCATCAATGTTCGCATTCCCGCAGGGGCTACACCCGGTAGCCGGATTCGGCTGAAAGGCAAAGGTCGTCCTAGCCCTTTTTCGCAACAGCGAGGTGATTTATATCTAACGATCGACCTCTTTCCTCACCCATTTTTTCAGTTTTCGGGTGATAACCTGACCTGCGAAATTTCCATTCGCCCCGATGAAGCAGTGTTAGGCGCTCAAGTTCAAGTGCCCACACCAGAAGGTCGCGTGACGATGACTGTTCCAAAAGGGGTACGTTCTGAGCAGTCGTTGCGGCTGCGAGGCAAAGGGTGGACATTGCCGAAAGGAAGCCGAACGGATTTGATTGTCAAACTCCAGATTGTCTCTCCGAAGGAGTTGAGTCAGCTTGAGCAGGATTGCTATGAAAAGATTCAGGCAAATAGCAGTTTTAACCCGCGTTCTGAGATCGAAGAGGTGACACTATGACCGAATTTAGCCTTTCCACAACGGTTGTTTCTCCAGAAGGCGATCAACTTTATACGTTTGAATATGCCGCTTGGGTGACGGAAACCTCAACAATTGTGATTGAGCAATTTGTGCAAGTAGGAGTTATTGAACCGATCGGCTCAATGCTGCACTCACGGGAAATTGCGCGCATTGCTCAAATCTTGCGGTTGCGTCGAGATTTAGGACTCAATCTGGTTGGAGCAGCAATGGTTCTAGAGATGGCGCAGGAAATCGCCCAGCTACAGGCGCGGCTTCAAGCATTACAGTCTCCGTTGAATGACCCTGAGTGAGATCTAGCAGATGCCAACTCGACGACAAGTTATTTTAGCCACTGCTGCACTAGCGGGTGGTATGGCTGCGTATGCAGTGGGAGCTTATCAAAATGCTGCTAGTCGATACAACGAGGCTGTGCGAAACACATGGCAACATGCCACTAATAATCCGCCTGCCGAGATATCTGCAATTAATCGCGAACTAGTTCGCTATGCCATACTCGCAGCCTCAAGCCATAATACGCAGTGTTGGAAATTTAGAATCGAAGATCAGACCATTTCAATCTTGCCAGATTTGACGAGAGAATGCCCTGCGGTCGATCCTGACAGGCATCACCTCTATGTCAGTCTGGGCTGTGCCACTGAGAATTTGATTCAAGCAGCGCAAGCTTTTGGCAAGTATGGAGAAGTAAGTTTTGACTCTAAGATTGAAGATATGGTGAAAGTGAATTTAGAACCTGCAAAAGTTCTTACTTCTCCACTTTTTGAGGCAATTCCAAAACGCCAATGTACGAGAGCCGAGTATGACGGTAAAAAATTAAGTAATGAAGATTTAAAATCCCTCGCAACTGCGGGAAAGGGCAATGGAGTTTCTGTTTTATTGATTACAGAAACCGAAAAAATCGAGAAAATCCTTGAGTATGTGGTTCAAGCCAATACTACCCAAATGAGCGATCGCCCCTTTGTTGATGAACTGGAAACTTGGATTCGATTTGGTTATGACGAAGCCGTGAGTCAAGGCGATGGATTATTCTCAGGGTCTACAGGAAATCCCGTTGTTCCCCGATGGTTGGGAGCGAAGATGTTTAATTTGTTTTTTAGTGCCAAAAACGAGAATGACAAATATGCCAAACAAATTCGCAGTTCTGCGGGTATTGCTGTGTTTGTATCTGATCGCAATGACAAGGAGCATTGGATAGAAACAGGACGATGTTACGAACGATTCGCTCTGCAAGCTACGGCTCTAAGCATCAAAAACGCTTTTTTGAACCAGCCCGTTGAGGTTTCTACCTTGCGCCCTCAATTCGCTTCTTATTTAGGAATTGGCGATCGCCGTCCCGATCTAGTGGTTCGGTTTGGATATGGGACTGAAACACCACGATCGCTAAGACGATCGCTTGATCAGGTAATCATTGCCTAAATAAGGAAAACTGACAACACTATATCGATGGCTTAACACTTAATTCGATGCCTTCATTACTTTAGAGGATGAATTTTATGCGTATAGATTTCAATCGCGTGAATCGTTTTGTCGCGCTAATCGTCTTGTGTTTGCTGTTCATTCACTATGTTCCGGCGCGAACTTCTGCTGCATCGCAACCCGCACAGCAGATTGTTGTCAAAGCTGAAGAGTACATAAATGCTGCTGTGAAAGTGAATCGCTTTAGTGGTTCAATTCTCGTGGCGCGAGACGGTAAACCTTTGATTAGTAGGGGTTATGGAATGGCAAATTTAGAACTTGATGTGCCGAACAAGCCACAAACCGTATTCCGCTTGGGATCACTTACGAAACAGTTTACCGCGATGGCAATAATGATATTGCAAGCGCGTGGAAAGTTGCACACGCATGACCCGATATGTAACTATCTGTCGGACTGTCCCATCGCTTGGCAGTCGATTACAATCAGAAACCTTTTGACTCATACTTCCGGCATTCCGAACTATACAAGTCTTCCAAACTTTGTACAAACGATGCAGCTACCTAGCACCCACGCGAGTCTTGTTGATCGCTTCAAGCACATGCCTTTGGAGTTTACGCCCGGTGAAAAATTTAAGTACACTAATTCCGGGTATTACCTGCTTGGCATGATTATTGAACAAGTTTCGGATAAATCTTACGCCAGCTTCTTGCAAGAGAACATCTTCGTGCTGCTTGGTATGACACATATCGGATACGATAGCCACAACCGCCTGATCAAACATCGTGCAGAGGGCTACGAATTACAAGATAACGCGATTATCAACGCTTCTTATATTGATATGTCTATCCCGTTCGCGGCAGGTGCGCTTTACTCAACAACAGAAGATTTACTTCTCTGGGATCAGGCTCTCTACACTGAAAAACTTGTTTCGCGCAAAATACTTACTGAGATATTCACGCCATTCAAAGACGGATATGGTTATGGGTGGATTATCACAAAGCTGTTTGACCGTCAAATGATAGGGCATGATGGCGGCATCAATGGCTTTTCTAGTTCTATTGTTCGCTTTCCCTCTGATCAGGTGACAGCGATCGTTTTGAGTAATAACCAGAACGCGCCTTCGGGAGAAATCGCCAGCAGTTTGGCAGCTATTGTCTTCGACGAACCGTACAAAATACCGCAGGAGCGCAAAAGTGAGCCGCGTCTCAAGTAACGGTTTGTGCGAACTAACAATTTCTTGGGTTTAAATTCAATGCTGCACTCGATCGCATTCATCAGATTTGTTCATACTGCAATCTTCGTATTCTTCAACGTCGTCACGGCAGTTCTACTGTATGAGGTTGTTGCTGACAAGATCTCGATCCTTACTTGGATTGCAGTCGCCTTGTTTGAGATCGAAGCGCAGCAGGCGATTCATTGACAGGATGGAGTAATGATTGCGATCTAGAAACGTTAGAAGTTTCCCTATGATAATTTGTATCGTAATCAATCAATTTAGACATCAACTCAACTGTTAGTCGCCCAGAATAATGATTAGTGAGTAGTCTATTTGGCTCCAATTCCAAACGAATACAGAGGCTTAGGCAGGTTACAGCAATCCTAAATAAACAAGGCGAACCGCAGCATGGCTAATGACTCTCCTCGTCTACGTCACGCCGACTCCACTCAGCATCTTCTGTATTTATTGTGGCGCGATCGTCGAATTGGTGCAGCGATCGCGACGGCTGCGGCCTTGCTACTCGGTTTCGCGATCGCGCACTTCATGCCCCGTGGTCCAGCAACAGCGACCCAAGCCTTAATAGTGATGGTCACGAGTTTTGCTGTTGGCGGTGCGGCAGGTCTGGTGATGCGATCTTGATGGGCAATGCTACTGGCGACCCTCGCCTACATGATCGCCATTGAAATCGGACGGCTCGATATCGTCGGTCCGACTGTGGATGCAATCCGTCTGAATGAGCCGTTTGGAATTTTGGCACTGATCCTGGGGCGTGGATTTCAGGGTCTAGTGGGCGTATTGCCGATGATCCTCGGTGTTCAATGGGGTATGGCAATTGCCCGATCTCTATCCGGCAACCTCGTTCCGACAATCCATTCTATAAAACTAGGTCGGTGGGCAATTGCTGCAACGATCGGGCTAGTTATTCTAGCCGTGCTAATTGCCTTGCCCGCCAGTACGCCGCCCATTCTGGGGGCAAATGGAAAACCCCTGGCAGGCAGCATCGCCAGCCTAGAAAAGGTTCGGCTGGGCGGACAGAATCAGTGGATTATGCTGCGGGGTCATAGCATCGATCAGCCCGTACTCCTCTATCTCAGCGGTGGTCCGGGGCAGAGCGATCTAGCCTTTTCACGAGTGTTGTTCGACGACCTGAGCCGAAATTTCGTCGTGGTCAGTTGGGATCAGCGCGGAACTGGCAAATCCTACGCAGCGCTCGATCCAACCTCCACCCTAACCCTCGACCAAGCCATCTCCGACACGATCGAACTGACTCAGTATCTGCGCGAACGATTTGGTGAGAAAAAGATTTACCTGCTGGGTGAGTCGTGGGGTAGCACCCTTGGGGTTTTAGCCATTCAACGCCAGCCGGAATTGTATAGCAACCGCCACACAGATTAGGACGTTATCCTTAGGAACTGATCATTCTTCTGAATCCGATGCCCAAAGCTTACAACAATGACCTGCGTCATAA
>NZ_LXYR01000019.1 GCF_001650195.1 Phormidesmis priestleyi BC1401
ACTTTTTGTCGGAGGTCATCGCTGTAGGGGGCTGGCATCGCTCATTTGAGGGTCTCAACTTCTATAGTATGTCCTAACCTAACTGGCAACGGCTATACTTAATTTGACAGACAGGCAATTTACAAAAAAATCCCCCACCATCAAGGCAGGGGATTTTTGTTAGATATCTATAGCGTCAGTTCAGACTTAGCCGAACTTACCCGCTGTAGACGCAATCAGGAAAGCTGCGTATGTGAGGATATAGCCAACTGTAAAGTGAACCAGACCTACCAAGCGACCTTGCACGATCGACATAGCAACGGGCTTGTCCTTCCAGCGAATCAGGTTCGCAAGAGGAGTGCGCTCGTGCGCCCAAACCAGGGTCTCGATCAATTCTTGCCAGTAGCCTCTCCAGGAGATCAAGAACATGAACCCCGTTGCCCAGACCAAGTGACCGAAAAGGAACATCCATGACCAGACAGCTAAGTTATTCATCCCATAAGGGTTGTAGCCATTGATCAACGGAGCCGAATACTGCCACAGATAGTCACGCAGCCAACCCATTAGATAGGTTGAGCTTTCGTTAAACTGAGCCACGTTTCCTGACCAAATTGCCAGATGCTTCCAGTGCCAGTAGAAGGTCACCCAACCAATGGTGTTCAGCATCCAGAACATTGCCAGATAGAAGGCATCCCATGCTGAGATATCGCATGTGCCGCCACGACCCGGACCATCGCAAGGAAAGCTATAGCCAAAGTCTTTTTTGTCGGGCATCAACTTGGAGCCGCGCGCATCCAACGCACCCTTGACCAAAACCAAGGTGGTGGTATGCAACCCTAGCGCGATCGCGTGGTGAACCAAGAAATCGCCAGGTCCGATGGTGAGGAACAGGGAGTTTGTGCCACTGTTAATCGCTTCGAGCCAGCCAGGAAGCCAGACGTTCCCGAAGGTGGGCCAAGCGGTCGAGGCAATGCTGGTAGGGTCTGAGAGCAGAGTGCTCATTCCATACAGCGCCTTACCCGAAGCAGCTTGAACGAACTGTGCAAACACAGGCTCAATCAGAATCTGCTTTTCAGGCGTTCCAAACGCGACCACTACGTCGTTGTGAACGTATAAACCGAGGGTATGGAAGCCCAAGAACAGAGACACCCAGCTTAAGTGCGAAATGATCGCTTCTTTGTGCTGGAGAACCCGATCGAGCACGTTGCCCTTGTTGGCATCCGGATCGTAATCCCGAATCCAGAAGATCGCTGCGTGAGCGAATGCGCCCACCATCAAGAATCCAGCGATGTACTGGTGATGGGTATACAGCGCAGCTTGAGTCGTGAAATCCTTCGCCATGAAAGCGTAAGGAGGCAAGGCGTACATGTGCTGTGCCACCAAAGAGGTGATCACACCCAACGCAGCCAGCGCCAGAGAAAGCTGGAAGTGCAGGGAGTTGTTGATGGTGTCATACAACCCTTGGTGAGGCAGATTAAACTGACCCTCTGACCTGCCGCCCACCAGACCCTTCTTGCTGTCCAGCATGTCTTTGATGCTGTGACCAATGCCGAAGTTGGTGCGGTACATGTGTCCCGCGATGATGAACAGAACCGCGATCGCCAGATGGTGATGCGCCATGTCCGTCAACCAGAGAGACTCGGTTTGCGGATGGAAACCACCTAAGAAGGTGAGGATTGCGGTTCCTGAACCTTGAGCCGTTCCAAAGATGTGGCTCGCAGTGTCAGGATTATCCGCATAAGCACCCCAGTTTCCGGTGAAAAAGGGAGCCAGCCCAGCAGGGTGAGGCAGCGTGGTTAGGAAGTTGTCCCAGCCGACGTGCTGACCGCGCGATTCAGGAATGGCAACGTGAACTAAGTGACCCGTCCACGCCAGTGAGCTAACGCCAAACAAACCCGCTAAGTGGTGGTTTAGACGCGACTCAGCATTCTTAAACCAAGCCAAGCTCGGACGAAACTTGGGCTGAAGGTGTAGCCAACCTGCAAACAGCATGACAGCGGCTAGAGCGAGCAAGCCGATGGCACCTGCATAAAGGTCGCCGTTGGTTCGCATTCCGATCGTGTACCACCAGTGATACAGACCTGAATAAGAGATGTCTACCGGATAGTTTGCGCCACCTTGAGTAAACGCCTCTACCGCAGGCTTACCGAACTGAGGGTCCCAAATCGCGTGAGCAATGGGACGGACGTTCAGCGGATCTTTGATCCACTGAGGAAAGTTGCCTTGCCAAGCCACATGAAACTGGCTGCCCGATGCCCACAAGAAGATGATTGCCAAGTGACCGAAGTGAGTCGCGAAAAGCTTTTGGTAAAGCTTCTCTTCCGTCATTCCGTCATGACTTTCAAAGTCGTGAGCTGTAGCGATTCCATACCAAATCCGACGAGTTGTGGGATCTTGGGCAAGGTCTTGGCTAAATTTTGGGAATTTAGTTGCCATAAGTCTTTATGATTCCTCCTGGCTCAATCTAACGACAATGCACGAGCTAGGAAGAATGCCCAGGTTGTGACAATTCCTCCCAGGAGGTAGTGAGCAACGCCCACAGCCCGACCTTGAATGATGCTTAAAGCACGAGGCTGAATGGCAGGTGCAACTTTCAGCTTGTTGTGTGCCCAGACGATCGATTCGATTAATTCTTGCCAGTAGCCGCGACCACTAAACAGGAACATCAAGCTAAACGCCCAGACGAAGTGGGCACCCAGGAACAGCAAGCCATAGGCTGACAGCGCCGAACCGTAGGACGTGATCACCTGGGAAGATTGTGCCCACAAGAAGTCACGTAGCCAGCCATTAATCGTGATGGCGCTTTGCGCGAAGTTGCCGCCTGTGATGTGATCGACACTGCCATCAGCATTGACCGTTCCCCACACATCTGACTGCATTTTCCAACTGAAGTGGAAGATGGCGATCGACAGGGAGTTGTACATCCAGAACAGACCGAGGAAGACGTGATCCCAACCAGAAACCTGGCAGGTGCCGCCCCGACCCGGACCGTCGCAAGGGAAGCGGAATCCCAAGTTTGCTTTGTCTGGAATCAGACGTGAGCTACGAGCATACAGCACACCCTTCAGCAGGATGAGAACCGTAACGTGGATGGTGAACGCGTGGATGTGGTGAACCATGAAGTCCGCCGTCCCCAGCGCGATCGGCATCATCGCAACCTTGCCGCCGACTGCGATCGTGCCGCCACCAAACGCATAGCTAGCCGGAGCCAGCGCGTTAGGAGCTGTGGAACCCGGAGCCAGCGTGTGCAGGTTCTGAATCCACTGAGCGAAGACAGGCTGAAGTTGAATTGCCGTGTCAGAGAACATATCTTGAGGGCGACCCAACGCACGCATGGTGTCGTTATGGACGTATAGACCAAAGCTGTGGAAGCCCAAGAAGATACAAACCCAGTTGAGGTGAGAGATGATCGCATCGCGGTGACGAATCACCCGATCGAGCAGGTTGTTCTGGTTTACGACAGGATCGTAGTCTCGCACCATGAAGATGGCTGCGTGAGCGGCTCCACCGACGATGAAGAAACCACCCAACCACATGTGGTGAGTAAACAGAGACAACTGCGTAGCGTAGTCAGTTGCCAAGTAGGGATAAGGAGGCATCGCATACATGTGCTGAGCCACGATGATGCTCACGGAGCCAACCATTGCTAGGTTGATCGCCAGTTGAGCGTGCCAAGAAGTGGTCAGAACTTCGTACAAGCCTTTGTGACCTTCCCCGGTGAAGGGACCTTTGTGCGCTTCAAGGATTTCCTTGATGCTGTGACCAATGCCCCAGTTGGTGCGGTACATGTGACCCGCGATGATAAACAGAACCGCGATCGCCAAGTGATGGTGCGCTGTATCTGTCAACCATAAACCGCCTGTGACTGGGTTTAGACCGCCCTTAAAGGTGAGGAAGTCTGCATATTCACCCCAGTTGAGGGTGAAGAAAGGGGCCAGCCCTTTGGCAAAACTGGGATAGATGTCTGCCATCAACTGCGAGTTTAAGATGAACTCGTGGGGCAGAGGAATCTTATCTGCCGGAACGCCGCGATCGAGTAGCTCATTGATGGGTAGAGCAATGTGGATCTGGTGTCCAGCCCAGCCCAAGGAGCCAAGTCCAAACAGCCCTGAGAGGTGGTGGTTCAGCATCGACTCCACGTTCTGGAACCATTCCAGTTTAGGAGCGCGCTTGTGATAGTGGAACCAGCCAGCAAAGAGCATTAAGCCAGCCATCACCAAACCGCCGATCGCGGTGCAGTAAAGCTGAAACTCGTTTGTGATGCCGGACGCGCGCCACAGTTGAAAGAACCCAGAGGTGATCTGAATTCCGTGGAAGCCGCCGCCGACATCAGCGTTGAGAATCTCTTGACCGAAGATCGGCCACACCACTTGAGCACTAGGCTTGATGTGGAGCGGATCAGCGAGCCAAGATGAATAGTTTGAAAAGCGAGCGCCATGAAAATACATGCCACTCAGCCAGATGAACACCACTGCCAAATGACCGAAGTGAGCACTAAAGATTTTCCGAGATACGTCTTCTAAATCGCTGGTGTGGCTATCGAAATCGTGAGCGTTGGCGTGCAGGTTCCAAATCCAGGTGGTGGTTTTTGGACCTTTAGACAGCGTGCGATCGAAGTGACCTGGCTGTGCCCACTTCTCAAAAGAAGTAGGAACCGGATCTTTATCGACGATCACCCGTACCTTTGCCTCGCGCTCCGGTGGACTAATTGTCATCGAGACTCTCCTCTCTTTAGACAAGGAACGAGGAATCCCCCAAATTAGGCTCCCTTCTGCCTTCAAACCGTTTGCGACCTAAGCCGCACGTTGACCTACACTCGATAACTAGGTTCATGAGTCCAAAAGCCGAAGCTTTGTAACTGTGAGTGCAGTGTGAGCGATCGATTTGAGAGCGTGGGGTTTGTTCACAACTGGGGCAGATATCTGCAATCGCTGTGAACACAGCCTTTGTGGGTTCTCACTAGGTCATTATAAGTCTTAGATGAAAGCGTTTTTGACAGGAGTTTACAATAATTCAAATTCGGTCAATGGTTGACGATGACTGGATTCTGACTTTTGACAACGCTTAAAAAGTCAAGCATCTGTTGATTAAATTTACATCCCTAAACAATTGGAAGAAAACCTCAAATCTATAGAAGAAGATCGATACTTTATGTAACTCACTGTTAATATGCCTTCGCAAACCTGATGAGGGTTCGGCGCTCTGGGCATTTGTATCTAGAATTTAGCAGAGAGGATTCGATGTTTTCCGCTATAGTTCCGTATGGATGGCTCAGTTAGATGTGATTAGGAGTGTTGCCTGGTGTTTGGGATCAATCGCTGGCGTAGTGTTGCAAGAACGTTGTTCATCTCTGGACTGCTGGTTTGCGTTCTAAATTTGTGGGGGTGTGGCGGCAATTCGCGCAGTGAGGCTCCTAAGACTCGCGCAGTCACGGCTCGGTCTGCCCCAAAAGCGGCTCCGGTCAAGCTAGCGGGCAAGATTTCCGAGGTTTCCCCGCCAGAAGTGATTCAAGAACTTCGCGCAGTGCTGGAACAATATGAGCCGCAAGTGACGATCGTGTCTCCTCGCCCCAGTGAGGTCTTGCAAGATGACACGATATCGGTTCGCCTGCAAGTCAAAGATTTGCCTCTATTTAAGGATGAGAAACTGGGGCTAGGAACTCACCTTCACCTTTTCTTAGATAGCCAGCCTTATCAAGCGGTCTATGACGTGAGCCAGCCGATCGTCCTTAAAGACCTATCACCCGGAACCCATACCATCCGCGCCTTTGCAAGTCGCCCGTGGCATGAAAGCTTTAAGAATGAAGGGTCGTATGCTCAAGCGACGTTTCATGTGTTCACCAAAACCCCTGACAACAACCCCAGTTTAGAACTACCGCTACTCACCTACAGCCGCCCGCAGGGTGTTTATGGCGCAGAGCCGATTATGCTGGATTTCTTCTTGACCAATGCGCCGCTGCATATCGTGGCTCAAGAAGACGAGAAAGACGATGTGGCAGATTGGCGGATTAAAGTGACGGTGAACGGCTCAGAGTTTGTGCTCGATCGCTGGCAGCCACTCTATCTCAAAGGCTTCACCCCTGGCAAAAACTGGGTTCAGTTGGAATATATTGATGAGAAGGGCAATCCGATTCAAAATGTCTATAACAACCTGGCTCGAAGCGTTACCTACACGCCTAATGGCAACGACACGCTTTCTAAGCTAGTCCGCGATGAGCTTTCGTTTGCTCAAGCTCGCAGCATTGTTGATCCCAACTATAACGCTGAGATACCCGAACCGAGTCCTGAGTCGTCTCCGATGCCGACTGTGGCTCCAGTGCTGCCGCCTCCAGAGGTAAAAGAACCCGCGACCGTGCCATCTCCTAAAATTGAGCCGTCAGAACCTCCCAAATCTGAGGAGCCGCAGCCTCTCAAGGAACCTGTTACGGAACCTAAAGGTGGGTTCTTCAATCGGTTCCGTCGCTCTACTGAACCTGCAACATCTCCTAGCTCCACTCCTGAAGCGATTCCGAGTATCTTACCCGACTCGATTCCGAGTATGTCACCCGCTCCAGTAGAGCCGATCGAAGAGCCTGCCCCTAAGTTAGAGGAAGAAAAACCTTCTGAAATCAAGGAGGCTCCGAAAGAAGGATTCTTTAACCGTTTCCGTCGTCCTGAAAGCCCAAAACCGTCTTCTGTGGTCACTCCTGAGCCAACGTTGAGTGTGCCATCTGAGCTTGTGGAGCCGATCGAAGAACCTGCACCCGAAATTCCAGAAACAACGGTTCCTGAAGTCACCGCTCCTAAAACGGAATCGAAGCCTAACTTTTACGATCGCTTCCGTCGCCCTGCTGAAACACCAAAGCCTTTACCAAAGGAGGCTCCGGCACCTTTAGAGAAAATTGAGGAACCCACACCTGAGCCAGCAGAAACGAAACCAACCGAATCTCCTAACCCTTTGCTTAAGACAGAATTGGAGCGTCGGTTGGGCATCCCGCTGACTTCACCAAAGCCAACCCCGATCGAGCCTAGCCCCCAAGCAGTCGAAGTCAAACCCGCCGAAGTAAAACAGCCTGAGATTAAACCCGTTGAACCTCAACAGCCTCGATCGTTTCAGCCGAGAAAACCTCCGAATCAGTTTCGTCGTCCTTCTGGTTCGATCAAGTCTCCTGAAGTTCCCATTAAATTACCCGAAACCTTAGAGGCACCTTCTAAAGAATCCACTCCTATCAAGGCAGTTCAACCCGACTAACTTCGGGTTTAATATCAACGATAAACGGATGGTCTATGTTCAGGCTATCCGTAAACGTTCAACATCCTTAATTGGCGGCGCACCAAACATTCAAGAATATTCGCGGCTGAACTTTGAAGGGCTTTCATAAAAGATAGATTTGAGATGAGCGCGATCGTCAAGGTGAAGTCTCGCGAACGTTGGGGTTTAGAAACCTAGCGTCTACTAGCTGTTTTTGAATCGCGAGAACGGCGGCTTGAGTGCGATCGCGCACGTCTAACTTGTGCAGAATTGCATGGACGTGGACGCGTACGGTTCCGGCTGAAATATAGAGAATATCCGCAATTTCTTGATTTGATTTGCCCGTCGCCACGAGCGCAAGAATCTCTTGCTCTCGCTTGGTGAGCGGATTATCAGATGGATGAATTAGAGATGGCTCGTTTTGAAAAGCAGCTTGAATTTCGGTCGTTGCCGTTTGATCCCACCACGATGCCCCAGCCGAGACCGATCGAACTGCCAGCATTAACTTCTCAGCCGGAATTCCTTTAAGACAATAGCCCTGTGCTCCTGCCGTGATCAGACGTGCGATGAGATTTTTTTCCGATCGCGAGGTCAGCACTAAAATCGGCAACTGAGGCTGCTGCTGTTTGATTTGTCGGCAGGCTTCAATGCCACCGATTCCAGGCAAGCCGATGTCTAACAGCACTAGGTCGATCGCGTGAGTTTTGGTCAACCCTACGGCGGTTTCCCCGTCTTCTGCTTCTGCGATAATCTCTAGATCGGCTTCCTGTTGCAGCCGCATTCGCAGACCTAGCCGGAACAATTCATCGTCTTCAGCTAATAAAATTCGCAAAATATCAGACTTCATGGTCCTACCGATGCGGGCAATCGAAACCCAAAAATTGCCCCGTGAGGCAGTCGGTTCTCTGCCCAAATCGTACCACTGTGCGCCTCGATAATTTGTCGCGTTAGATATAAGCCCAACCCAGAGCCTTTGGCTTGTCGATCGCCGTCTCCTTGATAAAAGCGCTCAAACAAATAAGGCAGTTCTTCAGGCGTGATGCCCGATCCCGTATCGGTGACCTTCACAATTTGGTGCGAGACGTGAGACTCTAAAATAATCTCAACTTTGCTGCCTCTCGGAGCGTGATTAATGCCATTGGTGAGCAAGTTGGCAAACACTCGTTGAAGTTGAAGTCCGTCGCCAGTCACCCACAGCGATCGACGAAAGTCTGAGTCGCCATAGTTTAACGTCAGGTGAACTCGTCGCGTCGCCGCTAAGTTTTGCAGGGTAGTGATTGCGTCTTCGGCTAGGATCGCCAGATTAACGGGTTCGAGGTGTAGCTGCAATCCTTCTGCGTCGTTTCGATACACGTCTAGCATCATTTCGACCATTTGGAGCGTGGTTTGATGACTGCGCGTAATCATCTCCAAAATCGTTTGCTGAGTGGAGTTGACGACCCCAAATTCTGAGTGTTGAAAGGCTTTGAGAGTTTCGATCGCGCCTAAAAGAGGTGTTTTCAAGTCATGGGTCAGCGTCGAGACAAAATCTTCTCGCAGTCGAGCCAGTTGCTCTTGTGCCTGAAGGCGATTTTGCTGTTGAATGATCGCTTCTTGATAGTGACGATTGCGATCGCTCAAGATTGCGGTCACGATCAGCGCCAACACGGTGATAGCTCGATTTGCGATCGTCGCCATTGTGATACCATCCGTCGAAGGAAACCACAGATTAGATAACGTCAAAATCACAGCTACGATCGTCGTCTGCAAAATTTCTTTGCGGCTGAGATGAAACCCTGCCAGCACAATCAACCCAATGTAAAGGTAGCCAAATACATATTCAGCCGGAGTGACATATTCTAACAGCAGCACGATCGCAAACAGAATCGCAATCAACCAGCGAATCGGACGGCGATCGATCATAGCGCTGAGAGTCGATAGATTGCGTGACATGGCGGACAAGAAATAGCACGATCGCTAAGATTCAGCAGGCATGACAATTTTGATAGGCAACACAACCGTAAACGTCGATCCTACCCCAACTTTAGACGTGACTGAGATGGTGCCTTGCAATCGCTTCACCAGTCGATCGACGATCGCTAACCCCAACCCAGTGCTATCGATCGAAGGATTTGGGTCAGAAGGCTGCGCTCGAAAGAATGGCTCAAAGATTCGGGCTTGAACCTCTGGCGCAATGCCAATTCCAGTATCGGTAACGGTCACAACCCATTGGTCAGCATTAAGAGCACGACACGCCAACATCACACTGCCCGACTGAGTGTAGCGAATGGCATTGCTCATAAGATTAATTAAAACTTGCTGTAGACGAAACGAGTCTGTCAACACCTGAGGAAGCGTTGGGTCGCAGTCACATACGAGATCTAGTGTTCGCATTTCGGCTAACGGTTGCACCACTTCTAGAACCGATTCGATCATGGGTGGCACGTCCATCCACGCCAATTGCAGGTCGGTATTGCCCGTCTCGTGACAAGAAAGCTCTAAAGAACTGTTGATTAAGCGAAGCAATCGACGACCGTTTCGCACTACACGATCAATATGCTCCAAACTGGGAGCAGAGTCTCTCAACTCCGATCGTCGCTGTTGTTTCAAAAATAGCTCTGAATAGCCAATAATCGAACTCAGAGGCGTTTTTAGCTCATGTGCCAGGTGAGAAATGTTATCTTGACCCGCCCGAATCAATCGACTCAGTTCTTGATTGTTAAGCATCAATTGGCTTTGCAGGCTTTCGAGTTCTTGCAGTCGCTGTTTCATATAGCTCTTAAAACACTGCGCGATCGCTTCATCAATGACCTGATCAACCAGCGCGAGCACCCGAAATATTTCTTTTGGCGTGGTTTTGACTAAATCTGACTGAAGATTTTTAAAGACGGTGGCTCGCAGGAGATGATATTCTCGCGCAATCTCAGTCGCATCAAAGCCCTGTTCAGCTCTGAGAGACCCATGAACTAAGCTTGCACGAATCACGGTCTGAGTATCGCTAATTTCAGAGCGCGACAAGATCGTCACCAGTGCCTTAAGAACATTTGGAATATGATCTCTAATCGCAGAACGAGACAGCGAATCGGCGCTTTTAATCTGCCGATCGTTGGAGACGGCTTCTACCCATTGCTGAGTGATAATCTCGATTTTCTTGTTCAGCAGTTGACTTAAATCGAGCATGGGTAGGTAACCAAGAAATTGTCAAAAAAATGAGGAGCGATCATTAGTCTAAACAAACTAAAGATTACTTCGCACAAAAGATGGTCAATAGACCTCCTGCACGAATGCTTCGCCCTCACCCTAGCCCTCTCCCCAAGGAGAGGGGACAAGAGGTTTTAGCTTCCTTCGCCCTGGGGAGAAGGGTTGGCGAGGGCTTGCCCCACTTCGTGAAGAGGGCTGTCCAGATCGACGCGGGAGGTCTAACTTGTAATATTCAGAAACTTCTCAGCAACAGGAATAGGGCAAAGTCGTGATCCCTGTTGCTTGCCCTCTATCAGGCAGGAGTGGCTTGAGTGCGACGCTGAAGCAACTTTTGAATTGAGGCTTTTTCCAAGATTCCCACCAAGATTCCGTCATCACGCACGACTGTCAAAGTAGGAAGCTTCTTTTCCTCTAGCATTTTTGCCACTTCTAGCAGCGGTTGATAAGACTCGACGGTCAATGACGGCTCGATCGGCTTCATCAATGATTGAATCTGAAGATCAGCCCAACGCTCAACTGGGATAATTTGCAGGGAATCCACTGCCATCTCTCCAACCAGTTGCCCATCTGCATTCGTCACCAAAAACTTACGCCAGTTGTCGCGGCTGAGAATCTGCTGATCGGCGAACTCTCTGAGCGAAAGCTGCGCCGACACGATCGGACTATCGGGAGTGACTGCATCCGCTGCCGTCAGTCCTGTAAATTGCTCTTGAATGCGGGCAGATTGACCTGCTCGACTCGCATTTTGCAGCAAGAACACCCCAATCAACAGATTCCAAACGCTGCCAAAACTCCCAGAAAGCACGATCGGCAGCAGACCCGACGCGATCGCGATCCAGCCAAAAAGCTGCCCTACCCGACTGGCAAACACGACTCCTTTATAAGGATTGCCTGTCACCTTCCAGACCAGCGCTTTGAGAATGTTGCCCCCGTCTAGCGGCAGCCCAGGAATCAAATTGAAGAGGGCTAACGCTAAGTTAACCGAAGCCAACAGACTAAGAATCGCAGTCAAAGGCGTGGTGGCTCCAGTGCCCAAGGCAAGTATGCTCAACAGCCCGAAGAGTAAGAGACTGACGATCGGACCTGCGATCGCCACCCAAAATGCTTCACCCGGAGTCTTCGATTCATTCTCTAGGCTGGCAAGTCCGCCAAACAAAAATAGCGTAATCGACTGCACCCCAATGCCCTGACGCAAGGCAACAAAGCTGTGTCCTAATTCGTGTGCCAACACCGAGCCAAACAGCAGCAGAGCAGTCATCAAGCCCAACAGCAAAGGCACTCCGCCTGCTAGCGCTGGAAACTGCGCCGCGATGCCACTGCTATAACTCCAGGTAAACAGCCCCAGTACCAAAAACCAAGACGGGTTGACATAGAACGGAATGCCAAACAGTTGACCAATGCGAATATTGCCATTCATAAAGTGACCTCTAAGTCAGTGGAGTCTTTACTCCTGGTCTATTAGCTTTGAGTGTAACGAAGTGTGAATAAACTTCTCAGGTTTCTGACAGCGTGAAAGCCGCCTAATCTGCGTTCGGTTGGGTGAAAAATCAGATCAGTCCGTCACCAGGCAAGATATGATACCGAAGGAGTCAACAGAAGCGAACAATGGTAGAACGTCCCATCAAAAAATCTGAACGGCAGGCGGCACCCTCGTCTGAACCCTCTTCCCCAACGTCAGATTCAAAGCCTTCTGCTCCCCCAAAGCCTCAGCGCTCAGCAGGTCGCAGCGACGATCGTCCAGCAGGTCGCAGCGACGATCGCGCTTCAGGCAGAGGCAAGCGAGGCGCTCAAGACGACGAACCCAAGCAGATGACAAATCCTGCTTTGATGCGAGGTCCCAAACCTGTGAAGGCTCCGATCGCGCCTGAGCCACAGCCAGAGGCGATCGCTGACGAAACCTCAGAAGAAACCCCAGTAGAGACGACTGAAGAGTAATCACTTAGAGCGTCTCAAGCCCTCGACCTGTGGGCAGCAGCCCTTGCGAAATGTTCTTGAAGGGATGATCTTCTCGAAGCAGTTTCTCAACGTCAGCGCTGCCCATAGGTTTAGAAAATAGATAACCCTGAGCATACTCGCACTTCAAAGCTTTGAGTTGTGCCAGTTGCTTTACGGTTTCGACCCCTTCAGCGACGACATCCATCCCCAAGTTCCACGCTAGGGTGATGATGGTTCGCACTAGCTCTAGTTTCTCGCCATCGACATCGACTCGACTGATGAAGGAGCGATCGATCTTCAGCAAATCCATTGGGAACCGATAGAGATAGCTGAGCGACGAATAGCCCGTTCCAAAATCATCAACCGAGAGCTGAATGCCCATCGCCTTAAGCTGCAACAGCATATCCATCGCGCTCTCCGTGTTTTCCATGATGGCGCTTTCGGTGATTTCTAGCTTGAGATGACGCGCATCTAGCCCGGTGTCATCTAGAATTTGGCAGATCTGCCCGATCAGACTAGGCTGAGAAAACTGGCGACTCGATAAGTTGACACTAATGCTCAATGGCGACCGATCAGAAAAGAGGGTATGCCAAGCCTTCATTTGCCGACAGGCTTCTCGCAGCACCCACTGTCCGATCGGAATGATCAGCCCCGTCTCTTCTGCCATCGGCACAAATTCCGCAGGAGACACAATGCCCTGTTCGGAATGCTGCCAGCGCACTAATGCCTCAAAACCCATGATCTTCCCAGTTGCAAGCGCTACGATCGGCTGGTAGTAAAGTAGAAATTCTTGCCGATCGATCGCTCGCCGCAGATCATTTTCTAATTGCAGTAATTTAACGACTCGCGTGTGCATCTCGGTGTCAAACACTTCATGACAGGCTTTGCCTGAGGCTTTGGCACGATACATCGCAATGTCTGCCCCTCGCAGCAGATCTTCGGGCAACTCATAGTGAGTCGTGCTCAACGTGATGCCGATGCTAGCAGAGGTAAACACTTCATGTCCATTTAAGTTGAAGGGAGTCGATAAAGTACGATGCACCCGTTCTGCAATTTTCTTAGCATCCTCTAGGTTTTGAATGCGTTCTAGCAGAATAGTAAACTCGTCGCCGCCCAGTCGAGAAACAGTATCTTCGTGACTCACACAAGCTTCGAGCCGTCGGGCGATCGCAATTAAAAGCTGATCGCCCATCAAGTGCCCCAAACTATCGTTGATCACTTTGAAGCGATCGAGGTCTAAAAACAGCACTGCAAACTGATGATCGGCACTTTGTCGAGAGCGAGCCACGGTTTGCCCCAGCCGTTCCATAAACAGGAGGCGGTTGGGTAAGCCTGTCAGCGAGTCGTGAAAGGCGTTGCGGCGAAGTTGTTCTTCCGCTTGCTTGCGCTCGGTCACTTCGCGCATGACGGAGACAAAGTGCGTCACCTGCCCCTGCTCGTTGCGGATGGGCACGGTATTGAGGTCAACCCAAAATGGGGTTCCATCTTTGTGATAGAGAATCAGTTCGGCTTTGACGGCTTCAAAGTTGAGCAGGCTAGTGCGAATTCGATCGAGTTCACTGACAGAAGTGTGGGTGCCGAACAGCAGTTTGGCAGATTTGCCGATTACTTCAGCCGAGGTGTAGCCTGTACCTCGCAAAAAGGCATCGTTGATGTAGACGATTCGTAAAGTTAAAGGATCTTCTGTCGGCTCTGACTGGGAGATCATGACAATCTCATTAGCATTGACCACAACCGATTCTAGAAGTCGCAGATATTCTTCGAGCCACTTGCGTTCAGTGATGTCTTTGACCGTGATCAGAGTGCCCGTCGATTCTCCTATGTGGGTGCAGAGCAGCGTGGCGTTGACTTCTGCCCAAAATTTTCTGCCGTCTTTGCGCTTGAGTTGTCCTTCCTTCCAGCCATAGAAGTTTTGGCGGTCTTGCTCAGACTGCCCGGTTTGAAACTGAAGCCAGCCTTCGATCGCCGAGAAAAATTGATAGGCAGGCTTGCCCACCATTTCTGCCACCGAGCAGCCAACCAGCTTTGCCATGCGCGAGTTGACGTGCAAAACGCGATCTTCTAGGTCGGTGATCACAACGCCATCATTGAGATTTTCTATAACCGTGCGAAGCAGCCAATCAGACGGGAGCGGCGTTAGGTTTGCTGTCGCCGACTCAGTTATAGAGTGTTCATTCGCCATAGATCCCTCCTCGGTGTCCTCTGCTTCTAGACAATGAAGAGTTGGACTCATCGCTCAAACTCGTTGAGCACGATGGCAAGCTGAATTGCGTTCTAAAATCTGGTTTACTCAAGGCGTTTAAGAGGGTTGTCAATCAGGAAACAAACTATTGCGGTCATTCAGCCAGAGGTTGCATTTCGATCGAGAGTGCCAATCTCTGCATCTTTTCAAAGCTTTCGCTTATAGAACTTATTGTTTTAAGTTTGCCCAAAACTTTTGAGAAACTTGGGCGCAACGCGGAGAAGTTTTTCTGTTTGTAAAGTTTCTGTTAATCGAAGGGGTAGCCCCATGGCTACCAGTGGCTTTGAGTAACACGGGAGAGCTGGCTTCTACCGTCTACGTACCGTCAATGTACTAATCTGGAGATCACAAAATCCTTATTTGTTCTCCTCATGACTGTCTCGAACGCTGCTTCAAATCCCGTTGGTGAGATCTCACTGGTTGCGTTAGCCCAGAAAACACGCAATGCCGCCCGACAGTTGGGGACGCAGACTGCTGATGTGAAAAATCGGGCGATCGCCGCCATTGCTGAGGCGCTAGAAACTAATGCCACCGAGATTCTCGCCGCCAATGCCGCCGATTGTGCAGCCGCAAAAGCCGCAGAAATTTCCCCGGCTCTTTACGCACGATTAAAGCTGGATGAGGCGAAATTGAAAGCCGCGATCGCCGGAGTGCGCGATGTTGGTAGATTGACAGACCCGATCGGAGTTATCCAGATCAACCGCGAACTTGATGAAGGACTGATTCTTAAGCGTGTCACCTGTCCGTTAGGGGTGCTAGGCGTGATTTTTGAGGCGCGACCCGATGCCGTGATGCAAATTTCGAGTTTGGCGATTAAGTCAGGAAACGGCGTGATTCTTAAAGGTGGGAAAGAGGCGATTCGTTCTTGTGAAGCTTTAGTGAAAGCAATTCATCAAGGATTAGCGCAAACGGAAATTGATCCGTCGGTGGTGCAACTACTGACCACACGAGAAGAAACGCTAGAGTTATTAAAACTCGATCAGTTTGTGGATTTGATTATTCCTAGAGGGTCAAATTCATTTGTGCGATTTGTGCAAGACAATACGCGAATCCCAGTGTTAGGACACGCCGAAGGAATTTGTCATTTATATGTCGATCGCACTGCCAACATTCAGAAAGCAATCAAAATTGCAGTCGATTCTAAAACTCAATATCCGGCAGCTTGCAACGCGATCGAGACTTTACTCGTGCATCAGGCGATCGCGTCAGAATTTCTATTGGAAGCCGCGTCTGCACTACAAGCCAAAAATGTAGACCTACGAGGCGATGAACGGACTCGCGAAATTCTCAACATCACTGCCGCAACAGAAGCAGATTGGATCACTGAATATAGTGACTTAACGTTAGCGATTAGAGTTGTGGATTCGTTGGAAGCCGCGATCGAACACATCAATACTTATGGGTCGCGGCACACAGACGCGATCGTCACTGAAGACTTAACTTCGGCTCAAACCTTTCTGGCTCAAGTCGATGCGGCGGGCGTTTATCACAACTGCTCAACTCGATTTGCCGATGGGTTTCGCTATGGCTTTGGCGCAGAAGTCGGCATCAGCACCCAAAAAATGCCCCCTCGTGGACCAGTTGGCTTAGAAGGACTCGTCACCTACAAATATCAGTTAGTCGGCAATGGACACATCGCCGCCACCTATTCTGGAACAAATGCTAAACCCTTCACCCATCAGGATTTGTAGATCGCTCAATGTTTGACAACATCTGAAAATTCCTCGCCGAAACCTTCTCGGCTGACTTCGCTACCTGGCTGCTGGGCGAATCGATCGAGCTAACCCAACTCAGCCCGTCAGAACTCTCGCTCGAACCCATTCGCGCCGATGCTCCAATTTTGCTGCAATCTGACGAAGTAGTTTTGCACCTGGAGTTTCAGACACAACCCAAAGCCGATATCCCGTTTCGCATGATCGATTATCGGCTGAGAGTCCATCGTCGCTTTCCTCAAAAGCAGATGCGCCAAGCCGTGATTTATCTACAGTCCACTAAGTCTGATCTCGTGCAGCAAAGCGCGTTCACTTTAGAGAAAACTCGCCACGAGTTTGAAGTGATTCGGCTCTGGGAGCAGCCAGCGAGTGCTTTTCTACAATCCCCAGGACTGCTGCCGTTCGCGGTTTTAAGCCAGGTTAGCGATCGCGCTCAAACCCTCCGACAAGTTGCTCAACTCATCGATCAAATGCCCGACCCACGAGCACAAAGTAATGTCTTGGCATCGACCTTCGTTCTCGCTGGTTTAGTATTAGAGTCAGAGGTCATTCAGCAAGTGTTGCGGAGAGACATCATGCAAGAGTCTGTCACCTATCAACTAATTAAATCAGAAGGTCGGGAAGAAGGTCGGGAAGAAGGTCGAGAAGAAGGTCGGGAAGAGGCTTTGCGACAGATTGTTGCGAACCTGACGAGAGAAGGAATGTCTCCTGATGTCATTGCTCGAATTACTGGCTTGACGATCGAGCAAATTCAACAGGTTCAACCTGCGATCGACCAGCCGTGATGCTGTAGATTCAAAAATTCGTTGCCGATCGCTGACCAAACTCACCGATCTAACCCTCTTCCCAACGTAAGAATTTGTAATAAAAACGCTCATCAAATCAGATTAACGTAGCAAAAGATGCGGACTTTACCGATTTCGGATTTTGGATTCGAGAGTTTTGTGGCTTCTAAATCCAAAGTCCAAACTTCGATTGACCTTTGAGGCTTGACACGCCAGCAAACTACTTTAGTGTTGGGAAGTTTAGAATGAGCAGTAATTTAGCAACGAAACTCCGCGAGGGCACCAAGAAAGCGCACACGATGGCGGAGAACACAGGATTTATCTCCTGTTTTTTGAAGGGCACGGTCGAGAAGAATTCTTACCGCAAATTGGTGGCAAATCTCTATTTCGTCTATTCAGCGATGGAAGAAGAGATGCACAATCATCGTGGTCACGCTGTTCTGGGCAAACTCTACTTTCCAGAGCTAGAGCGCAAAGCCAGCCTAGAGCAAGACCTCGCCTATTATTTTGGCGCAAACTGGAAGGCAGACGTTGCCCCATCTGAAGCGACTAAATTCTACATTCAGCGCATTCATGACATTGCTCAGACTCAGCCAGAGTTGCTGATTGCTCACCTCTACACTCGCTACATGGGCGACCTGTCGGGCGGGCAAATTCTGAGGAAGATTGCTCAAAATGCCATGAACTTGTCCGACGAAGAGGGGTTGGCGTTCTACTCGTTTAAGCAGATTCCTGACGAAAAAGCATTCAAAACCATGTATCGTCAACGGCTGAATGAAGTCGCAGTCGATGACGCGATGGACGATCGCATCGTCAACGAAGCCAACGACGCATTTGGCTTAAACATGAAAATGTTCCAAGAGCTAGAAGGGAATTTGATCAAAGCGATCGGCGTGCAGCTATTTAGCTTGCTGACTCGTAAACGCAATCGTGGCACAACCGAGATGGCAACGGCTGAATAGCTCCCTGCCTACCATTTCTCAGCCACTCGCGTTATTTTGAATCCTGGCGGCTTGATGATTTTCTGATTGAGAACCACCAAGCCGCCAGGATTCTAGTTTGAAAGGAGACAAAATGGCTGCAAAAATTCCAGTCACGGTGATCACGGGCTTTCTAGGGAGCGGTAAAACGACTCTGATTCGTAACTTGCTGCAAAATAATCAGGGCAGACGCATCGCCGTTTTGGTCAACGAGTTTGGCGAACTAGGCATCGATGGCGACTTATTAAAGTCGTGCGAAGTCTGCCCAGAGGGTGAAGCAGAGCCGCAGTCCAACATTGTTGAACTGACCAATGGCTGTCTTTGCTGCACCGTTCAGGAAGAATTTTTGCCGACGATGCTAGAACTTCTCAAGCGTAGAGATAGCCTTGACTGCATCGTGATCGAGACTTCTGGGTTGGCGCTGCCTAAACCGTTGATTAAAGCGTTTCGTTGGCACGAGATTCGCAACGCGGCGACGGTGGACGGAGTAATCACGATCGTCGATTGTGAAGCGGTTTCGACGGGGACGTTGGCAAGCGATTTACAAGCGGTTGAAGCACAGAGGCAGGCTGACCCCAATCTCGATCACGAAACGCCGCTTCAAGAACTTTTTGAAGATCAACTAGCCTGCGCGGATCTCGTGATTCTCAACAAGACCGATTTGGTGGATGATGACGTTCACGCTCAAGTCAAAAATCTGGTGCAGCGCGAACTTTCCAGAGCCGTGAAAATCGTCTCAAATGGTCGAAGTCAAACGCTCGACTCGGATGTGTTGCTTGGCTTTAATGCTGCCGTTGAAGATGACTTAGAAGCCCGTCCTAGCCATCACGATTTTGAGGAAGACCACGACCATGATGATCAAATTGTCTCAACCCATGTGGTGTTGGATCGGGCATTTGACCCGTCGCAGTTAAAAGCACGGCTAGAAACGTTGGTGCAACAGCAAGAAATCTATCGCGTTAAGGGATTTGTTGCCGTCCCTAACAAGTCAATGCGACTGGTGATGCAGGGAGTAGGATCGCGATTTGAACAGTTTTACGATCGCCCCTGGCAGCCCGAAGAAGCGAGACAAACGCGCTTAGTTTTCATTGGTCGAGATCTGAGCCACGAGGCGATCGAGTCTCAATTAGTCGCGTTACCCGTCTAGAAGGTTTTGCCCTTGGTTGTGAAGTGGCTGAGGGCACTACTTCGGCATTAAATTCAAATCGTTAGAGCGTTTCACCACACTCATCCACAAGATAGCAAAGTGAGCGAAATCTCAGCCCAACCAACTGATCGTAGAGCGGATTGATCTTGCACATCGGCGGAATGTGTGCAACTTTGCGACCGAAAAGATTGATGTCGCGCTCAAACGGGCATTGAGCCGGAATCGCTTTGCAGATGAAATGAGCAAGCTTACGATCGTGAATTTCAACCCCATCTAACCACTGACGAATTGGGCTTAGTAAACCAAAACGCGGCGGGTTTAAATGATCAGAATGCAGCGATAAAAAAGTCAGTTCTGTATTAGACATAACGCTACCTTTGTGGTCTAGTTGAGTCAATCTTTTTGCGTTCACGTGTTGAGACCGTAGTTAATGATTGACTCGTGTCTCACTAACAAGATACATACAGGAAGGTGGGTTTCCGTAAAGATAGGAATAGAATTGCCGAGCCATTGATTAAAGTTCAGTAAATTATCTGAACTCAAGGCACCCAGGATGTCCTCCATGTAAGGGATGTGGTTTTTCTAAACTTTGATCCGATCGTGAATCAAAACTGTTTAATACCATCCTTATCTCTATTAATAAAAGCTCTTATCAAAACTTAACAGTACCCAAAAGGGTAGTTTTTTTGGGATCAGAAAAACATATCTCTTTCGACATTCATCTTTCGGCATAAACAAAAAACCTGCAAAATACAGGTTCAAGTTTGTAATTTTGACTACCGATATCATGTGTTTCTGATCACAAATCAAAGCCGTTTTATAAACCTAAATCAACCGCAACTCGATGGGCGCAAGCAAACCCAGAAAATGCCACCGCGTTTAAGCCCTGACCCGGAAACGTGCTGTCACCTACACAATAGAGATTCGCGATCGCGGTTCGATTAAAGGGCATTCCCAGTAGTCCGGGCAGCTTACGAGCGGGGATCGGACCATAGGTGCCGTTGTCTCTTCCTAAAAATCGACGATGCGTTCTAGGAGTGCCGACTTCTTGATAATCTAAATGCTGGCTCAGATTGGGGAAGATGGCTTCTAGGCGATCGATCACTCGCTCCGCCGCCGCCTCTTTTTTGGCTTCATACTCGCTAGGCGATAGATTTTGCCAGTTTTCCATCCAACTCGGTGTGAAGGTGTGTATGATCTGACATCCATCTGGCGCAAGACTCGGATCGAGCAACGTCGGAATCGAGACAAAAATCGTGCCTTGCTCGGCTTCCATCGCGTTCCAGTTTTCTAGCAAAATGTGATGGCATTCTGTTCCGATCGGAAGGGCTTCTGATTTGACTCCCAGATGCAAGCTGAGAAAACTCGAAGACTGCTGATAGCGCTGCTGCCACTTCTTTTCAGCGTTGGGCATCTCAGACGAGGGCACGAGTTTCTCAAAGGTATCCCAGCGAGTCGCGTTGGAAATAATTCGCTTTGCACGATACGTCTTGCCAGAGGCGAGGGTGACTCCCACAGCGCGCCCATTTTCTAGCAAAATCTCGGTGACTCTGGCTTTATATTCGATCCGGCTCCCCGCGTTTTCTAAGCCTTCGACCAGCTTTTGAGCGATTTGACCGACTCCACCCTTGGGATAATTGATGCCGCCATAGTGACGATCGCTGAACACCATTCCCGCATTGATCATCGGAGTCTTATTTGCCGGAACCACTGACCAGCAATAGCACTCCATATCAATAAACTTCAGCAGCGCGGGGTCTTTAATAAATCGACGCGCAATATCTCCGGCGTTTTGGGGCAAATATTTCACCAACCCCAAACAGGCGAGAGGATGCTGAAAAAACACCCGCGTCAAATAACCCAACTCTTCGAGCGACAGCAAATCCATCACGTTGAGGCAGTTAAACACCTTCCAACACTCGTCATAAAACTGTCGAATCCCCTTCTCTTCGTGAGGAAACTGCCCGATTAGTTCTTGTAAGAACTTTTCATAATCCTTGTGGACTTTTAGCTCTAATCCATCAGGCAAATGATAGTGAATCTGCACCGGATCGGGAATGGTTTCGATGCTCATGTTGACAGCATCTAGCGCACGAGTCAGCAAATTTGTCGTGCCCTGCTTGCCAAAGCCAAAAATCATTGATGCGCCGACATCAAAGCGATAGCCCGATTCACCATCTTGGGACGATCGCTCAAAATAACCCGCACTGCCTCCGGGGATTAAGTAGCGCTCTAGCACTAAAACGCTGGCTCCCTTTGCGGCAAGCTGAGTGGCGGTGACTAACCCACCAATGCCAGAACCGATGACGATCGCATCGTATTCTGCGGGATATTGAGAAGGAGTTGAGACGGAAACCATGAGAAATGATAATAGTGCCACTGCTCTTCAGTGTATCGGAATTGAGTATGCGGTAGGAGACGGGTGCTGTGAATCGTCTTCGCGATTAGCGCAGCGATCGGTGATGTCCTAGATTTCTCTTTTCTGAGTTGGTAGATAGCCTTCAATTAAATAGTCTGTGTCGATCGCGCTCCACTTAACTCGCTCTAACGTCAGTGCTTGCGTCATCTCCACCAGTCCCAAGTCTCCCACGGGTGAAGGGGCAGCGCTGCCGCCAATAATTTTAGGTGCGATAAATGCCAGAACTTTTTGCACACAGCCATCCGCGATCGCTTGAGCTGCCAGAGTGCCGCCACACTCCCACAGCACAGATGATAACCCTCGATTGTACAAATACGTCATTGCCTGAAATGGAGTCAGCGGATTTAACTCGACCACCTCAACTCCTTGCTCAATCAAGGTTTTCTGAACGTCTGGATTCGCTCCCAACTGGGTTAAAACGAGGGTCGGAGCCGTCTGCGTTTGCCAAAGATTCGCTGGCGTGGGCAGATTGAGCGATCGGCTCATCACCACTCGTAGAGGATTATGATCGGCTACTCCATGCGTCGTCAAAAGAGGATTGTCTTTACGAACCGTGTTGCCGCCGATAATGATGGCATCACACGTCGATCGCACTTGATGAACTCGCTGCCGAGAGGCGGCTCCTGTGACCCAACTGCTGTGTCCTGTGGTCGCGGCGATTTTGCCATCTAACGTCATGGCATACTTCAAAACGCCAAACGGACGGCGATGCAAAACGCAGTGGACAAATGCCTCGTTTAAGTCTTGACACGCTGCTGCTTCAACGCCGATCGTCACCTCGATTCCAGCTTCGCGAAGTCTAGAAATTCCTCCACCTGCCACTTTAGGGTTCGGATCGACCATGCCCACAACGACCCGCCGCAACCTTGCCGCCACGATCGCGTTAGAGCAGGGAGGCGTTCTCCCATAGTGATTACAGGGTTCTAAATTTACGAAGAGCGTGGCACCTTGAGCGCGATCACCCGCATCTCTCAAGGCAAAAATTTCGGCGTGAGGCTCTCCCGCTTTTGGATGAAACCCTTCGCCGACAATCTGCTGGTTTTGCACAATCACCGACCCGACTAAAGGATTGGGTGACGTGTGCCCTTGCGCTGTTTGAGCGAGTTCTAAACACCGTCTCATCATGACCTGATCGAACGCCGCTTGCTCGATCGGCGGGTCTGTGTTCAAGACGATCGTGACGTAGTGGAATATTGGCTCAGCACTTCTTGCCCCCAGCGCACCAGTTTTTCAGATCCTTCTATCATCAGCAAATAGTGTCCCCGGTTGAGGTGATGGCGATAAACGCTCACCGTGTTGCCCTCACCGAGCAAGCCAAGCAGCCCTCCCAAAAAGGCTCCACAAAACCCGCTCATCGTGCCCACCACCGGAATTAGCAATAGAGGCTGCAAGCTTCTGAGATCGCTATAGCCGCGACTTTGAATTAAAACCAGCACAAACGCAACCAGTGAGCCGATCGTTCCCGCCACGATCGACAAACTGCGCGCTCGACGCACGGCGATCTGCATTGGTTTAAGCAAGCCCACATGGTCAGGGTTGCTATAGCCTTTGCCGACGATCGCCAAATGTTCGGGAGAAATGCCGTAGTGGTGCAGCAAGCGATATGCCCGAAAAGCAGAGGCTTCATCAGGAAACATCGTGACTGCAAGATGAGTTTGTCGGCGCACCAAACCCGTTTTTCGCAAGAACCTGGTAACTGTCACAAAGCTAGTTAGGAGAAATGGCTGTTTCTGTCTGAATTCTAAACCTTTGCCATCGATTTGCTAACAGTCAAACAGGGTAATTTAATTATTTTTCACCCTTTATAACCTGCCCTTCTCTTTCCTCCTTTCCCGCTACCATTAGAAGTATCACAGTTTGATATTGATTAGGTTTAGTCTATGCCTCCTCGTTGGTCTCGTATTCCCGATCGTAAAGACTCTGACTATCGTCGCCTAGACGATCGCATGACTTTCGCAACCCACGTTCCGCTCTTTGCGGCGGTCAATTCTGGGATCTGGTTCTTTAAGATTTTGAATCAGACAGACTGGTCTTGGGCAGTGTGGGTAACTGGGGTCTGGGCAGCCATTCTGCTGGCTCATGGAATTTATGTGTTTGCGATCGCCGATTATTCTGACCCGGTTGTCGCGACTCCAGCCCCAGCAACAGGGTTTAAACCCAGAGAAAAATCTGCGAAATCCTCCAAAGGATAGGGGGTGTCTGGGAAGCGTTAAGTGCTAGTAATGAGTCATTCTATTGAAAACGGTTTGAATTTTGTTATGGCTGAATTAAGCACGTCTGAATCGATCGGGTCTTTGGCAGCCGACATTGGCAAAAACATCTATATTGATGTCGCAAAGTGGCACCTTTATCTGTCGGATGCCCATCTACATACCGTTCTGGCGGAAAAGCTATATCCTCTAGTCTCTGGAAAATCAGTTCAGGAAGACCAGGTGTTAGAAATCCTCCGCAACATTCCGGTTAAGTTGGGCGGCGGAAAGCGTGAGGTGCCCCTGATCGATTTGCTGCCGATGCAGTGTCAGGTCAATTTGATTGATCTCATAGAAGAGTTCCAGCGCAATCTTTAGAGGTTGGTTGGGAAGGTTTGTGGCGTTTCTGAATGCAGATATGAAATGCCCTCTTCCCCAACCCTTCTCCTAAAAGGAGAAGGGAGCCAGAACTCTTTTCCCCTCTCCTTTTGGGAGAGGGCTAGGGTGAGGGTAAAATCTGTGCTTCATCGATCGATTCAGCAACGCCCCTACTTATTGAGTCAGCGAGACGTTAACCGCCAGCTTTTGTCCTAATCGCAGCCATGGCTGTTGAGAATCTTCTCGTAACGTTGGTAGCCACTGTAAATAGAGTTCTTGAGCTTGAGCAAGGCTGAGACTGAGGTGAAGCTGTTGACCGAGATCGAGCAGCCGTTCTAAACGCTGAATTTCTCTCTCTGCCGTCTCAGAATTCACCTCCTGCAAAAGATGCCAGAGCGATCGGCGAATCAATCGTTCTAAAATCTGTTTCGCTTCGAGGGCGGTCAGATTGCAGTGTAGATGGTGGGCTTCGGTGGCGATCGCTTCTAATTCGAGCAGGTAGTTTAGACTTGCGTCGAGACGATCGCTAGCATCGCTGGTTTCTTGTTCGAGCGATCGCAGTGCCAATAACAACCGATGACTCAGGGCAATCTCCGCGGCAACCTGCAATTCTCGCGGCACGGGCAACTCATCGCGATGAAACGCCATCAGCACCCCATAATTATCTCGATAGACCTGCGTGTAAAGCTGGTCTAATCGAGTCAGAGTCTCTTGGGTTAATAGCTGCATAATCCGGTGCCGCTCTTCGGCAAACAGCGTCTGCAAATTGTAGGACTGATTGCCAAAAATCTGATTCATCACCAAGATGGTTTGCGCTGCGCTCCCTTGTTTGAGCGATCCCATCAGCGTTTCTTTAAGCGACGTATAGCCCCGTCGCCCTGCAAATGGCTGAATGCAGCAGTGAAAATCCCAACCGCCTAAGTGCAGCACGGCAAACGTGAGATGAGACGTTTCGCGAGTGATTTCTGACGTGAGTTGCAGTTGTCCGACGGCGAGAGTCAGCGATCCCATGCGCTGTAGCTGATAGTCGAGTTGATGCGCGTCATAGCAATAGATTCGCTCTTCTGGGGTGTAAGGGGTGAAGAGTGAGCTAATGGCGTAGTGAGATGCGACCTGCTCAAAGCTGATTTGGGCAGAAATTACCAGTTGACGATAAACTTCAGCCCCGTTCTTAAACGAGTCTACGTTGCTAGGTGCCAATGCCAGCCGCTTGACAAACCCCTTCTCAAGCTGCACCCCGGCGACATCTCCGGCGAGTTCTAGCGCTCTAGAGGCATAGCGAAGAATTTGCGTTCCTTCGGGGCGCGAGAGTTCTTCAAAAAACCAGCCGCAACTGGTATACATCAGCAGAGCGTGACGCTGCATTTCTAACAGTCGCAGTGCGTCGGTGCGATCGCCCAAGGTTAACTTGTGGGTTTGGTGCTGGGCTAAGAACCGATTCACGGTTGTAGAGCTACGATCGCGCATCACCTGAATGTATTCATCTCGCGCCAGCCAGGGATCGCGAAAAAATTTCTTCCCAGTGTCTTCGTAGACTTTAATTAACTGATCCCGTAGCCAGTCGAGAGCATCGCGCAACGGTCGCCGCCACTGCTGATTCCACGAGCCGCCGCCCCCGCAGCCACAGTCATCTTGCCAGCGATCGACTCCATGAGCACAACTCCAAGCGGTGACGGGCTTGAGTTCGACTTCCCAAGTGGGAGGGGTGAGGCTGAGATAGTGAGCGAAGTTTGTCACTGTCCAGCCGCGATGCGCAAACTCATCCTCGAAGGCATAGGCGAGACATTTCTCAGTCCCGGCTTTGTGATGTCCAAAAGTTTCGCCATCGGTCGCAACGGCAATTAGTTGAGCGGGACGGTGATCCCCACGCACAGCTTGACCCAATCGACTCGCCAGATTGTGAGAACTGCTGAGAGCACTGTCAAAACCCATGTCACGCGAGATCGGACCGTCGTAAAAGAAAATATCGAGATAGGGGGTCTCAGCTTCCAGGTTTTGAGAAGGCTGACTATTCTGATCTCGCTTCAGAAAGCATCGATAAGGACAGGTGGCATCGATTTGACTGCCGCCGACTTCGTTCCACTGCAGGTCAGATTCGTCGGAAGTGTCTAGAGGGCGGCAGCGCTGTGCCTGAGAGGGAGCCAGAATGATGAATCTGATGCCTTCGACGATCAGTGCTTCGACAGTTGCATAGTCAACAGCGGTTTCTGCCAGCCACATGCCTTCGGGATCGCGCCCAAAGTGCGATCGAAAGTCTTCTTTGCCCCACCGAATCTGAGTCCGCTTGTCGCGATCGTTTGCCAACGGCAGAATAATGTGATTGTAGACTTGCGCGATCGCGTTACCGTGCCCGTTGAGGCGTTCACAACTCTTGCGATCTGCCTCCAAGATGCGCTGATAGACTTCAACATCGTGTCGCTCGATCCAACTCATCAAAGTCGGACCGATATTGAAGCTCAAATATTCGTAGTTGTTGACGATTTTGACGATATCGCCCCGATCGTTGAGCACTCGTGCAAAGGCATTCGGGCGATAGCATTCGTGATGGATTCGCTCGTTCCAATTGTGAAAGGGAGCGGCGCTGGGCTGACGCTCGATCGCGTCCAAATAAGGATTCTCGCGGGGAGGCTGATAGAAGTGTCCGTGAACGGTGACGTAAACTCCGATCCCCGTCTTGAGAGAATTTTGCCTGTCGGGTAGCGCTAGCGGTTTATGGGCGGCGGTAAACTCATTCTCAGCGTTTTGGGGATCAGTGCCAACTTGACTGTATGGAGTAGCATCGAGCGTCATAAAAATACTCTCAAGATGAAGGGACATGACGCGATCAAACGTCTAGGCAACCCGTGATTCTATCGGGGTCGAAACGATCGAGTCATAGAAGTTTTCAAAGAATTTGTTGGCGATGCTGTCGAAAATTTGCCTCGCTGTGAGGCAGCGTTTGTATCGGATAAGTCTTTTTTGGGCAAGATTGCAAACATTCCAAACCGTTTAAGCAGGGTTCTAAAAGTGGGATATCTCACCCTGAGTAGGCAGATGAGATTAACTGTGGAAGAAGCATTTCGGCTCTGATCAACGCTCAAAGCCAGAACTCCTAGGAACGAGGATTTATTAACGTGGGATGCCCAGAGGTCGCCCCCCAACCCCCAATCTGGGGGAGCCAGAGTTCAAAGTCCCCCAGATTGGGGGATTTGGGGGTGACCTTTAGGCAAGCTATCATCATGCAAGGCTGTTCAGAATACAGGTTACTTAATCCACGATCCTTAGCAGGTTGAGCGGAGTCAAAACCCATGCACACAAGTTGACTCTAGTCGCATCGGTCTACTTATAGCGGAATTGAAAAGAGACCATAATCTGGCTGAAAGCTTAACGTTGCGGGGATCAGTTCATTCTGAGGGATAACACTGTTTTATCAATGGCTCAAAAACCAACGCGCTACTTTGGAATGAAAAACTAGAGACTTGCACAATAGCTGATTGAATCGCAAATCCTATCCTGATTAAAGATTAGTTTAAGGTTTCATCCACAGATTTTGAGAAGGGTTTACAGCGTGAAATAGACCAATGCGGAGGAGTCGCAACTTGCAAGTATCCTAGAGTCTGGTTATCGCCATTCACCTACCTGTAATCTGAATGTCCGTCAAAAATCTCGTTTTCATTGGGCTACTGTGCTTTGTTCCGGTCTCGATCGCTGCCCATTTCCTTCAGTGGGGATCGCTGATTGTCTTCATCACAGCAGGGCTTGCGATTCTTCCCCTCGCGGGTTGGATGGGCACCGCAACCGAAGAACTGGCAGTCGTAGTGGGTCCAACATTGGGAGGTTTGCTCAACGCAACGTTTGGCAACGCAACGGAGTTGATTATTGCTCTGGTTGCGCTCAACGCTGGGCTGATTGGTGTCGTCAAAGCCAGCATCACCGGCTCGATTATCGGTAATCTGCTGCTAGTCATGGGACTCTCGATGTTTTTGGGCGGCTTGCGCTATAAAGAGCAGGAATTTCAGCCGATCGTGGCACGGGTCAACGCGTCGTCGATGAATCTGGCGGTGATTGCGCTACTGTTGCCCACGGCGGTGAACTACACCTCATCGGGGATCACAGACACCACGATTCAGAAACTTTCGGTTGCGGTCTCGGTGGTGCTGATTGCTGTGTATGGCTTAACGCTGTTGTTCTCAATGAAAACTCACTCCTATCTTTATGATGTGGGGATCGCTGAACAGGAGGTCGAAGAAATCGCGTCTGCAAATCTGGCTGGAGACGTGAAGGAGCACCAGATTAACGTCTGGCTGTGGGTTGGAGTGCTGTTGGCGTGTACTCTAATGGTCGCGATCGAGTCCGAACTGCTGGTCGATACGCTCGAAGTTGCCACCGCTAAGTTGGGGTTGACTTCGCTGTTTACAGGGGTGATTTTGCTACCGATCGTGGGCAATGCTGCTGAACACGCAACGGCGGTGACGGTTGCCATGAAAGGCAAGATGGATCTGTCTGTCTCGGTGGCGGTAGGATCAAGTTTGCAGATTGCGTTATTTGTGGCTCCGGTGCTGGTGATTGCGGGATGGCTGCTGAACAAGCCGATGGATTTGAACTTCAATCCATTCGAGCTGGTGGCGGTTTCGGTAGCGGTGTTGATTACCAACTCGATTAGCTCAGATGGGCGATCGAACTGGCTCGAAGGAACGCTACTCCTTGCGGCTTACCTGCTGTTGGGGTTCGCGTTTTATTTCCATCCCGTCATCGATGGAATGGGTTAAGCCTCGATCGCGGCGGACATTTCTCGGTATCGGATCTGGGATTGATGGCTCCAAGTGGCAAGGTCAGCGAGAGCACGATCGCGATAGACCCCATACCGTTCTTGCTTGTTGCGAATTTTCTGCGGCAGGGCGGGCAAAATCCCAAAGTTGGGGGGCATCGGCTGAAAGTGCTTGGGCGACGCAGAACTGATGAAGTCAAACAGCGATCCCATCATAGTCGTGACGGGAAGTGAGACGGTAGGCAACCCCAAAGCAACACGAGCCGCATTCGTGCCTGCCAGCCAACCTCCAGCCGTCGCAGCCGTATAGCCCTCAGTGCCACAGAGTTGCCCGGCGGCGAGCAAGGTCGGACGTTGTTTGAATTGCAGAGTGGCGTGCAAAAGTTCGGGAGAGTTGATAAAGGTGTTGCGGTGCATTACGCCCAT
This sequence comes from Phormidesmis priestleyi BC1401, assembly GCF_001650195.1. Taxonomy (GTDB): domain Bacteria; phylum Cyanobacteriota; class Cyanobacteriia; order Leptolyngbyales; family Leptolyngbyaceae; genus Phormidesmis_A; species Phormidesmis_A priestleyi_B. The sequence continues at coordinate 29,350 of NZ_LXYR01000019.1, forward strand.
GCGGACAAATTCGGCATTCTCTAAACCGGAGATCAGTTTGAACACGCGCTTCTGTTCGCCCCACTTGAGATTGGTTTGAAAGCCGACCATATTCCAAAGCTGTCCGCCTTTGTCTTCTTGACGCAATTGCACGATCGCATGAGGTCGGTGAATCTGATTTTCGGGAGCGCGGAAGTCGCCGTTGCGCGCATCAAATAAGCCGACGGGCTTAAGCGGTCCATATCGCATCGTGTCTTCGCCGCGACGTGCCATTTCCTCGATCGGCAAACACGCCTCAAAAAACTTTGCGGTTTCTCGTTCAAAATCTTTGAGTTCTGCCTGTTCCGCCTGCCCCAGTTCTCGCCAAAAGTGCAAATATTGCTCTTTGTTCATTGGGCAGTTGAGATAGGCAGCTTCTCCTCGATCGTAGCGAGATGCCAGAAATGCTTGATCAAAGTCGATCGATTCGCCGACCACGATCGGACTTGCGGCATCAAAAAAACTCAGATACTCCATGCCTGTAAATCGATGCAGATCTTCCGTCAAAGCTGGACTGGTGAGCGGTCCCGTGGTGAGAACGACGATTCCATCTGGGGGAATGTCAGGAAGCTCGCCTCGACGCAACTCGATTAAGGGATGAGTGGCGAGGGTGTCGGTCAGGTCTTTGCTGAACTGGGCACGATCGACCGCCAATGCTCCACCAGCGGGAACTTGGTGTTCGTCGGCTTTGCCAATCACGATTGAGCCTAACCGCCGCAGTTCTTCATGCAGCAACCCAGAAGCGCGATCGGTGGCTTGCGCTCCAAACGAGTTGCTGCACACCAATTCGGCTAAATGCTCACTGTGGTGGGCTGGGCTGAGTCGCTGAGGGCGCATCTCGTGCAAAATCACAGGCACGCCTGCCTGAGCGATCTGCCAAGCAGCTTCGGTGCCTGCAATTCCTCCGCCAATCACCTGAATCGGTTGCAAATCTGTCATAGTTTCTGAGCGAAATCGTTTTCTACCCTTTCTAGGATACGAGAGAGGATGAAGGAGTAGATCGGATTTATCAAAAGCTGAGGGGCGATCGACGAACCAACTACAATTTTAAAATAGTCAGCGATCGAGGGTCAAAACAATGCCAGTCATTGCAGTAGTGGATTATGACATGGGAAACCTGCACTCGGCTTGCAAAGGGCTAGAGAATGCGGGAGCGACGACTAAAATTACGGATTCTCCACGAGAGATTGAGCAAGCAGACGCGATCGTGCTTCCGGGGGTGGGTGCTTTTGATCCGGCAGTGCAGCACTTACGATCGCGCCATTTAGAAGAACCGATTAAGCAGGCGATCGCGAGTGGAAAGCCTTTTCTGGGCATTTGTCTCGGCTTACAAATTTTGTTTGACGCGAGTGAAGAAGGCACCGAACCCGGACTAGGTATCATTCCCGGCAAGGTGAAGCGATTTCGTCACGAACCTGGAATCACGATTCCGCACATGGGATGGAATCAATTAGAGTTGAGGCAACCTGACTGTGCGCTTTGGCATCAGCTTCCTGCCGATCCCTGGATGTATTTTGTCCACTCTTACTATGTCGAGCCATCTGATCCGCAGATTCGAGCCGCGACGATCACACATGGAAGTCAAACCGTCACGGCGGCAGTTGCCCATAACAATTTGATGGCAGTCCAATTTCACCCCGAAAAATCTTCGACAGGTGGGCTAAAAATTCTGTCTAATTTTGTTCAATTAGTCCTTGATCGTCAGCTACTAACCGCAAAGTTATGAGTTTGCGAATTTATGGCAATCGACTGATCAAGACTCTTCCTGGACAAGACACTCGCCCGACCTCTTCGCGAGTGCGAGAAGCCTTGTTTAACATTTGGCAAGGCACGATCGCACACTGCCGATGGCTAGATCTATGTTCTGGAAGCGGCTCAATGGGCGCAGAAGCGTTGTGTCGAGGTGCCTCTGTCGTCGTGGGAATTGAGCGATCGAGCCGTGCTTGTGCAGTCATTCAGCAAAACTGGCAGCAGGTCGCAAAACCCGATCAGGTTTTTCAGATAATGCGAGGTGAAGTGATGCAACGGTTAGACAAACTATCTGGGCAGACGTTCGATCGCGTCTATTTCGATCCGCCTTATACGAGTGGGCTATATCAGCCTGTGTTAGAAGCGATCGTTCGTCATCAGCTATTAGCCCCCCAGGGAGAACTCGCTGCCGAACACAGTCCAGGAGATTTGAGTGACGAGATTCCCGGTTTAGAGATTTGTCGTCAAAAGAGTTATGGAAACACAGCCCTGACGTTTTATCGAGCGATCGAGACTTCACATTAATCTGTAGTTTTGCGCCTGCTAACTTGATAGTCGCCTGACTTGCCTCCCGTTTTGCTCACCAAATGAATTTGCTCAATCTGAATCGATTTTTCTAGCGCTTTTGCCATGTCGTAGAGCGTCAAGGCTGCGATAGAAACCGCCGTGAGTGCCTCCATTTCGACTCCGGTTTCTGCTTTGGTCTTGACCTCGGCTCGAATCTGATATCCCGGTAAATCTGGATCGGGGGTAATCACCACTTCGACTTTTTGCAGCATCAGAGGGTGACAGAGCGGAATCAGATTTGCGGTCTGCTTGGCTGCCATGATTCCCGCTAGTCTTGCAGTCCCCAACACATCGCCTTTAGGAGCGTTGCCTGTAGCGATCGTGCTCATCGTCTCTGGCAACATTCGCACCTGCCCCACTGCCACCGCCTGCCGAACCGTCACCGACTTAGTAGACACGTCCACCATTTGCGCCTGCCCGTCAGTGTCGAGATGACTCAGAGACGGTTCAGAAATCGAATTTTCAGAAGAAATCGAAGAATTCTTTGTCATCTGGTGCGTAGTAATAGTATGATGATCTTATCAACGCAAGGGCTTGTAGCTCAGTGGACTAGAGCACGTGGCTACGGACCACGGTGTCGGGGGTTCGAATCCCTCCTAGCCCGTCATAAAGAGGAGACGTTATTAGTGCGTCTCCTCTTTTTTTGCAGAAATCCAAAAAATCCCCTTGCTTTAGACATTGGAGCAAAGGGGAGAGGACGTTGAACGGTTTGGAGTCCGGTGTTTATCGAACGGTGGTTGGTTCAACATAGGTGGTGACATTCCGAGGGCTGCGAGCGCCAACAGCAGCACCAATCAATGATGCAACTAAGCCCAGCAGCGAACCTAAGACAAACGACCAGCCACCCTTGGCTACACCGCCTGCAATGTCGCGAGTGTTTTGAGCCGTGGGGCTAGGAATCGTGGTTGGATTGACGTTGGGAATGCCAGTCTGAGGTAGAGCGCCTCCTGCAATGTTAGAAGCCGACGACGCAGCTAAACCAAACGCTCCCGTTACGCCGCTTGTGAGTAGCCATGCGCTCAAAGCAATGGTAGTTGCCCATAAGATTGCTCCATTGAGTAGCGCCGTGTTGCGATTCATCGGACCGCAAGCCCGCGCCATTACCCAGCTACCAAGAAAAAGCGAAACCAACAAGCTTATAATCGCCCACCAGGTTGCAGCTTGACCGATATCTCCTAAGTCAGTTCTAGGAGCGCCAGAGTTGGCGATCGAAGTTGCACCAATGGCAGCACCCAACGCGCTTAAAATCAGTTGAGAAGCCAGCGCGACAAAAAGACCAGAGATGATCGGACCCCAACGGACGCGATCGTGATAGTCACCAACGGGTTGAACGATAGTCTGGTCAGCCACAGGTCTATTAGCATAAGCCATATTGATTAGCTCCTCAAGGCGATAGTTTTTTGCAAAGGAATTACATTTGAGAATCAATATAAACCCTGTTCAGTTTGGGTATCTCTACCAGTGGAGTGAGTGTCAGAGTCTATCGTTAGGGTGAATTGAGCGAGGGAAGCAGCATTTCTGAGATCGTGCAATTCCCTACTTTCCTTTAGTGCGCGAGGATAATAAGCTGATAGATTGTCTTGCTGCGTGAATTGACATTAAATTCATCTCTATATAATGCAAACTGCGATTCAATCCCTTCCTCACAACTCATGATCCACAGCGCTAAAAACTCAAAGGTCTGTTGGCGATCGACGTTCATTTGCTGTCTGATCGGAGCGACTTTTACGGTGTCACCTCAAGGAGTCTATGCTCAAGCAACCAACCTTCAGAGCGGTCAGACCAAGCAGGAGCTAGATAACCTGCTCAAAAAAGGGCGTGAGCTAGTGGATGCTAAAAACTGGGCAGGTGCGCTGCCGATGTTTCAAAGAGCCGCCGCGCTGGATGAGAAAAACCCTCGAATCTTCTCTGGAATTGGCTACATCCAAGCACAGGCGGGCAACTTTCAAGAAGCGATTAGTGCCTATCAGCAAGCGATCGTGCTTGATCCCAATAATTCTGATTTTGAGTATGCCCTGGGCTTTAGTTTAGCGAGTGCTGGAAATGACCAATCGGCAGTAACAGCCTATCGACGCGCCTCTGAACTAGATGGCAAAAACTTGAACGCTCATCTCGGTTTAGGGACGGTTTTATTTCGGCAAGGTCGCCTTGATCAAGCGCTAGCAGCTTATCGAAAAGTGATTGCGATCGCACCCAAAAATGCGGAGGCATACGAAATGATCGGCTTGATGCTGCTGCAAAAAGAGCAGTTTGACCAAGGGGTCAGCGCTCTCCAACGAGCCGCAGAATTGAACCCTCGCAGCAGCAGCATTCAAATCAATTTGGGGATTGGTTGGCTGAGTCAGGGCGATCGTCAAGCTGCATTAGCTGCCTTTACCCGTGCGGTCAAACTTGATCCCAGCAATGGCAAGCTGCATCTGCAAACAGGCAAAATTCTTCAAGAAGTTGGAGACACGACTGGAGCGTTGGCAGCGTACCAACGAGCCGTTAATGTCAATTCTCAATCGATCGAGGCTCAGTTAGCGCTGGCAGATCTGGCGATCGAGCAGCAAGAATTTATTCGAGCGATCGTGGCATATCGGGAGGCAGCTCGGCTTGATCCCCAAAATGCTCGCGCTTATTATCAGTTGGGGATCGCCCTCAAAGCTCGCGGTCGTCGAACAGAAGCGATCACAGCCCTCCAAGAAGCCCAGGCGTTATATCAGCAGCAAGGCAAACCAGACGAGGCTAAGAAGGCTGAGTCTGCGCTGAAGGATTTGAGGTGAGAGTCGATCGCTGTCTGAGAATAAACTCAGCGATCGCCAAGTCTACCGGAGTCGTCACTTTTAAATTCGTTTCTTCACCTTCGACGATCTGCACGGGGAGACTGCACCGCTCAAACAGGGCGGCATCGTCGGTGACTTCCCAGCCATTCTGTCGTCCTTCTTGATGACATTTTTTAAGCAGCGGCACTGAAAAACCTTGAGGCGTTTGTGCTGCCCAAAGCTGACTGCGATTGGGCGTGCTTTCAATCAGCCCCGCGTCACCAACGACTTTAATGGTGTCCTTAATGGGGACGGCGGCGATCAATCCTGGGCAGGTTAAGACAGCTTGAGCACAGCGATCGAACAAGTCCGGCGTGGCTAAACATCGCGCTCCATCGTGAATCAGGACATGTTCGGCTTGGGGAGGAAGCGCTTGCAATCCGCTGTAGACCGATTCTTGTCGCGTCGAGCCACCCTGAATGAAGTGAACGGGCTTTGTTAGAGAAAGCTGGGTGACGATCGCCCTGAAATCATCCCAATCGCTCGGCTGCCCAATGATGCCAATCCAGCAAATTTGGCTCGAAGCGTCTGCGGCTAATAGCGTCCAGGCGAGAAGTGATTTTCCAAGCAGAGTCAGCAGCAGCTTGTTGCGGGAGGCTTTGCCTTGGCTTTGCCACGCGCTGCCCATTCGACGACCTGACCCGGCGGCTGGTATGAGTAAGTACACAAATTGTTCCTTTAACTTTAGAGTTTGGGCGTTGATTAGAATCTGGATTACACGCAATTCCTCAAGGGCTGCTCTAAAATTCAATCAATTCAAAATCCCAAAATCGTTTGACTAGGGATATCTTCCCCTAGAATAAGAGCGAATATAGCTTTAAGAAGCGTAAAGAAACGATTATGCGAATTCTTACCCTTGTCCCTGGTGGAATTGGGGATCAAATCCTATTTTTTCCGACTTTAGATGATCTGAAAAAAACCTACCCTGACGCGCAGATTGATGTTGTGGTTGAGCCGCGATCGAAAAGCGCCTATCGGGTTTCTAAGTCGGTTCATGACACGATTTTGTTTGATTTTAAGGGCAGCAATAGTTTGGCAGATTTTGGCAATCTTTTGGGGGTGATGCGCGATCGTGAATACGACATCGCCATTTCATTAGGGCAGCGCCGCGCGGTTGGGTTTCTGCTGTGGCTAACCGGGATTCCGACTCGCGTTGGCTATGGGGGCGGCGGCGGAGATCTGTTTCTGACGAATGCCGTTCGGCTCGATCAAGATCAGTATGCGGCAGCGATGTATCACGACTTGCTAAAGGGGTTGGGCATTGACAAGCCGTGTCCAGAGTTAGCGGTGAGTGTGCCTGCTAAAGATTTGGAGTGGTCAGACAACGAGCGCAAGCGGCTAGGAATTCAAAATGGCGGCTACGTGTTGATTCATGGCGGGTCGAGTCAGCTTGCCCAGATGAAAGGCATTGACAAGATTTATCCCGTCGAGAGTTGGAAAGCCATTATTCAAGATTTTCAGCAAAAGCAGCCAGATTTACCGATCGTCGTGGTCAAAGGTCCTGATGATGGTGCGTTTGTTGCCAATCTGCTGCAAGCTGCCCCCAAACTTAAAGTCACGGCTCCCAGCAATGTGGGTGAACTGGTAGCAATGATTGCTGGAGCGAGTTTGATGCTCTGTACAGACAGTGCCCCGATGCACTTAGCGGTTGCGGCTCAAACTTTTACCCTAGCGCTGTTTGGTCCGACTGATCCCGATAAACTGTTGCCGAAGAGCGATCGGGTCGTTGGCATTAAGTCTCCGACAGGGAACATGGCAGATATCTCACCGCAAACTATTCTCGCTAAAGTCTGGGGTGGCTAACGTTATGGCACGACCTGCCGTTTATCTCGATCGAGATGGCGTTCTAAATCAAGAAGCGGGATACATTCACCACGTCGAAGACCTGCACTTAATTCCGGGCGTTGCCCAAGCGGTGCGGCACCTCAATGATGCGGGGCTGTTTTGCTGTCTTGTCTCTAACCAATCAGGACCAGCGCGAGGATATTATCCCGATCGTCACGTTCAGGCACTGCACGATCGGCTGTGTCACCTGCTCGACGCCGAAGCGGGAGCGCGATTAGATGCCCTTTATTATTGTCCGCATCTTAGCCCTCCTGAAGGCGGCACTCAGGCAGAATTTACGCGCTGGACGACGTGGCGCAAGCCCAACACGGGGATGCTCGTCGCGGCTGCTTGGGAGCATGATTTGGACATCGCTCAAAGTTTTATGGTGGGTGACAAAGCCACCGATATCGATATGGCACACAACGCTGGCTGTGTAGGAGTTTTGGTGCAAACGGGATATGGAGATCGAGTCCTCAGTGGCGATTATCAACATCACGCTAAACCGGATTATATTACTGCCGATTTAGCCGTTGCCGTAGACTGGATCTTGCAAAAAAGGGGTTAGGGACTGTCAGAGGGTGGAAATTGATGCGATCGCACCTCTCCCGAATAATCTTGAACGGCTTGAGTGATCAATTCGTGCAGATTGACATAGGATTTTGCAAACGGGGGTTTCCAGGTGCCCAAACCCAACACGTCGGTCGTCACCAACACTTGACCATCACAGTGAGCGCCTGCCCCGATGCCGATCGTCGGAATCGTCAGCTTTTGAGTAATTTGCAGCGCTAAGTCAGACGGGACGTGCTCGATGACGATCGCAAATGCCCCGGCTTGTTCGAGGGCGATCGCTTCTGACAAAATGCGTTCTCCGTCTTGGGGAGATTTGCCCTGCTGCCGAAACCCTAGCTGCTGAACCGACTGTGGAGTCAGCCCGACATGCCCCATAACCGGGATTCCTGCCCGAACCAGATGGGCGACCGTCTGAGCGATCGCCGGATAGCCTCCTTCTAGTTTGACTGCCTGTGCCCCCGCTTCTTTGAGCGCCCGACCTGCGGAATGAATGGCTTGTTGAATGCTTTCTTGATAGCTGAGAAAGGGCAGATCCACGACGAGCAATGCCTGTTTGACCGCCCGACGAACAGCTTTGGCGTGGTGCAGCATTTCATCAAGGGTGACAGGCAGCGTCGTCTCGTAGCCTAACGCCACCATTGCCAGCGAATCGCCCACCAAAATCACGTCTACGCCTGACTGGTCTAAAATTTGAGCAAATATATAATCCCAGGCGGTGAGGGCAACGATCGAGCGTCCCTGCTGCTTCCACTGAATCAACTGCTGGGGCGTAACTGACATATTGGTAACGGACGGGAACGAAGGAAAGTAAGTCTATCTTACTCATCTTCGGTCATGGGTGAGAATTCAGACTGACTCTCTTAGGGCAATCGTCCAGACCGTTTTGGCAAGAAATCTACCCATCCTCTAGAGAACTGAATAGAAAAAACAATCACTCAATGGATAGCGATGGAAGAAACTGTAAAAGGTTGATGTAGACGATTTCGCAGACCAGATCCTTGGGCACAAAATGGTGCCTCTTAAGGTAATAGGAAAACGACTGACCAGAGAGTAGAGTGTAATCAAGCAAAAGATTTCTCGCTTGACGGCTCTGTTACTTCTCCACACCTGACACTGCAAATTCTTGCTTTATGGCAACCCTGCGATCGCTCCTGCTCATTGCCTCAGCGCTAGGCGTTCTGGTCAACTTGTCTGCGTGCACAGTTCCCAAAAGTTCAGAAAAGCCACCATCCACGCCCCCAGCCTCGACAGTGCAACTCGATACAACGGTTCGACGACCTAGTAAAGTTCGGCTTGACTTTCGTGAGCAGAAGCCAGGAACCGAAGCCCAATTGCAAGTCGAGCAACAAATTCGGCAAGAACTGCTCGAAAAACAGGCTGAACTCAAGCAATCTAGCAACCAGACTACGATTAGCACAAAGCGCATCTCTGAAGAAATCGCAGCCAATGAAACTGCCCTCAAACGCAGCGATGCGGCGATCGCGTCCTTGTTTGAGAAAACAGTCTTGACTGAAAAGAATTTAGCGGAAGCTTATGCAGAAACGACCTCTAACTCAAATACGTCTAGTATCGGCTTGAAATTTGATGCAGACGGAAGCAAAAAATTTACAGCACTGACAAAAAAATTAGCCGGAACTGGACGCACCATCGGCATCTTTCTGAATGAGCGTTTAGTTAGTTTCCCAACCGTCGCTTCTGAATTCGCTCAAACTGGGATTACTGGTGGAACCGCCGTGATTGCAGGAAAATTTAACGCCCAAGAAGCCAAGAGGTTAGCCGCTCAACTTAGAGGAGATTGACCCAAAGTTTCCTCTGAGCGATCTTCTAATCTCACTGCATTTGTTTAATTCAATCCTCTAGAAAGGCTCGAATTCCGTCCACAGTAATGTTAGGGGTTGCTTTTGCTGAAGGTGAAATGAGGTTGACTTTGATAGGTGCTGAGACTCACCCACGCTAACCCATCAGTGGTGCCAACCCAGAGTTTGTTTCCCGTGTTAGGAGACAGTGCGAGAATCTGACTCGACGGCAAACTGCCCACCTGACCGACGATCGCGCCATTGTAAGGATTGAGGCGAAAGAGTCCATTGTTGGTGCCAACCCAAAGGCTGCCTATGTCGTCAAAGCGGGCTGAGAGAACGTTGCGCCCTCGTAGTTGGGTCACCGATCGCTGAATTTGCGCCGATCGAGTCTTGACTTCTAGCAAGCCACCGAGGGTGCCTGCCCATAGCGATCCTCTAGAGTCGAGGGTGAGCGCTTGCACGACCCCTCCCGGAATATTTGAAATTTGATTCATCACCCGCGCACTCGCCGTATTCACCTGCACCAAGCTTTCCAGCGTTCCGACCCAAAGCTGACCGTCTGCGTCTAAACTCAACGCATTTGCACTCACTCCGGGCAAATTTTTGAGCGTCGTCATCAGCAAGCCTTGATCAGGACTAATCAGCGCTAATCCTTGGTCAGTGCCGACCCACAAATAGCCTCGCTGATCAATCAGCAGCGACAAAACCCGATTAGACGGCAGCAGGAAGTTTTGGGCAGTCACTTCATTCGTTCGGGGATCGACGCGCAAGAGTCCCTCATAGGTGCCGACCCAGATTCGTCCCACTTTGTCTTGAGCTAAGGCTCCGATCGTGCGATTTGGAATCGCGACCCGACTCAAAATTTTGCCAGTGTTGGGGTTGATTTTGGCTAAACCTTGCCACGAGCCAACCCAAAGATTGCCCTGATAATCGGGCTGAAGGGCACTCACCCGATAGTCTTCGCCGATCGATCGGTCTTCTTGCTGTCGCTGACTCGGCAGCGGAGGAGCGAGAGGAGGAGGGGCAGCCGGAACATAAGTCGGCGGTTTTTGAGGAGCGGACACAGACTGCGCGATCGTACCTTTGAAGCGAGGAGACTCTGCAACGGCAACTCCTAAAGTAGACACGCTCAACACGGCGATCGCGCTTACCCCGATTCCTAAAGACTTGAGAGAAATCGACAAATTAAACCTTCTCACAGACATTCCTCGCAGCATCGGGAGTTGAAGATTTCAAACGTCTAACTCCAGCAAATTTCATGATGCCCATGATACTGCTACAACGTCAGGAGATCACAATAATTTCGCTTGTGAACTATCAATCTGTTATCCAAACAAAAAGGGATGAGACCTAACTCCCATCCCTTCACGACTCATCATTGAATTGGTAGAAGAACGGCAAAGGTGAAAATGAACTCATGCCCAGACACGATATTATTGAGCGCGACTTCAGCAGGCAGGCTCAAGTCTTGGACTCGATCGTGGGCAATCTCTCTACCGAGCTTGATGCTGGGCGATCGCTCAGCATCAAGCTGAAAAACTCAGTATCTCCCAAAGAAATTTGGCGGACGCTGGCTCTTCTTGTTGAAAATAAGCCTTGTGTCTCAGCTACTCTGTGGTGGACTACTGAGGCGAAACTTTCGACCCAAAAATAGAACAACAACTTGCAACACCGCGACTACAATCAGCCCGTGACCCGAAAATTTGTGGAGGAATTCAACCGAGCTTGCATTGGTTGAAGCGCCGCCGGACAGTAGACTACCCGTAATCCCTGCTAGCAGAGCGAGTGAGAAAGCAGCCATCACCAAAAACGTTGCGCCGCGTTGCAGTGCATACTGATATTCTGAGGTTGTCATGAGCGGCTCACAGGATTATGGAGTGCTGGATTCATATCAGGATTGAAAGGGAGTCAGCTAAATAGACACGCTTTACCTGAATCTTGGTCTATTTATGACCGCCGAACCATTTAGAAGCGATCGCGCCCAGCGCTGCCCCGACCATCGGGTTGCTGAGAAACTTCATCATCGCAGGCTGATCTGCCAACACTTCTTGGAAGATGTCTGGGTGATTGTGGTAGGTAAATGCTGCCAGTTTGCTGACATCATCGGCATTCATGTGACCAGGGTTGTGAGTCGAGAGTCCTAGTTGCTTTTCCAGGTCGCGATCGTGCAATCCCCGTTTTTTGAGTTGATTAAAGAATTCTTTGGCAACATCATTCCGCTCATTGGGTTTGATTTGGGCGATCGCCTTTTGCAATTCGGGTTCCATCTGGCTTGAAGGAATCCGATCGGGGTGAAACGATTTGCCAAATAATTGTCGCCGTTCTTCTTTCGACGATCGTTGAGCAAAATCGTCAAAGTTTTGATAGTTCTCTACCGAATCAGTGGGGATAACATCGTCCGCAGATTCTTTATCTCCACGAGCCAAGTCTTGCATAACCTGACGTTTGTAATCATCGCTGCTGGGCATTTTAGTTAAACTCCTGTGTCGTCGTTTTTCAGTTAGAAACAGCGTTTTTTAGCTGCTTGTTCCATACTGAATTTGCTTGGTGCTGTTATCATATTTTGCGGTCAAAACTAACTGTTTGTCAGGGGCATACATTAAAACAGTTAAGTCACGATCGGGCGCGTTCTTCCGAAAGCCTTGAACTAACGATTTTGCCAAAGTACGAACTTCGGTAGGACGAACTTGAGGCGAAATCACAACCCCTAGTTTATCGCTCCCTCGAACATAAGCATCCTGGACTAGCCCATGACCTGTTTGCACGACCCACTCCCCAAAGTTTTGCCCTTGCTTGGTAGTGCCTCGCTCGATCTGTCCATAGCTCTGCGTACTGCTGACTGCTGGTCTATCAACAGTTTTAGCGGTTACGGCAGTGCCTCCGCAGGCAGTAAGGGTTAGAGATAGAACGAGTGTTAAAGCAATGAGAGCCTTACGAAAATAATGAGGTAGACTCATTAAAACCTCCTGTTAAATCTGTAATGAAGTGAATAATATCTGGCTCTTCTAAACAAAAATGGGTCTAGATAACTCAAGGTTATCTAGACCCATTTAAGAGTTAGTTACGCGTTATCGACGACATCTTTGACACCATCTTTCACGTCTTCCTTAGCGTTGCGAGCAGCGGCTTCGGCTTGCTTGGCTTTGCCTTCGGCTTGATCGCCAACATCACCTGTCACATTTCCTAAAGCTTCTTGCGCTTTACCTTCAATATTTTTGCCTGCTGCCTTAGCTCTATCTTCTAAACCCATGATAGACTCCTTACTTTTATCTAGTTGATTAGGTTTGCAAACGGTAAACTGGTTTACCACCTACCCTTACAAAGATAGAGGAGAGCTTTAGATTAAGCACTCTCCCAGAAGTTGTATTAGTGATTACAGTTTTAATTTAGATCTCTACTAAATGGACGATTGTGGCTTTGAAAAGCATTGCAAAGCGGGTTAAATAAGTTGTCTCGATCGACCCCTGCTCGATCGCCCCATCGCTCTTTCTTGAATTGCCAGGAAAAATCTCAAATACTATGAATATCTAAGGGTCTTGATAAAATGCCTTTATTTTTTTCCATAGCTGAGGATGTTTGATTTGGATACTTTGCCGCAAGATTTGGCTGAAATTCTGGCGATCGCTCGCTCGATCGGGTGGGGCGCTGCCGAGATTCTCTTAACCGCGCAACGAACCTCATTTGGCGTCGAGCAAGCAGGTGAAAGTCCAGTGACAACAGCGGATTTAGCCGCGAATCAATATATCCTCGACAATCTGCAAGCCACTTTAGGAATGCAGGATTTTGCCTATTTAAGTGAGGAAACCTTTCAATCACAGCCGATCGCAGCCCGCCTCGATCGCCCGTGGGTGTGGATTATTGACCCCTTAGACGGCACCAAAGACTTTATCAATCGCACCGGAGAATATGCCGTTCACATTGCATTAGCACATCAGGGTCGCCCTGTGTTGGCGATCGTTGCCTGCCCTGAACAAGACAAACTCTATTACGCAACGTTGGGCGGTGGCGCATTTGTCGAAACTCGCAAAGCCGGAGCCTCTCACACTCAGCCTGTTAAAGTCTCAACCAAAAATCAGCCCGAAGAAATGACGATCGTGGCAAGTCGCAGCCATCGCGACCAACGATTTGACCAACTGATGCAGCAATTTCCTGGTAAAGATCAGCGTCAAGTCGGCAGTGTTGGAGGCAAAATTGCAGCGATCGTCGAACGGCAAGCCGATGTCTACATTTCTCTCTCTGGCAAGTCTGCCCCCAAAGATTGGGACTTTGCTGCCCCAGAGCTAATCTTGACCGAAGCGGGCGGAAAATTTACCCACTTTGACGGGTCGCCGTTGCTCTATAACCAGAAAGATGTGAGTCAGTGGGGCGGCATTCTCGTAAGCAATGGGCAGTGTCATCAGGCGTTGTGCGATCGAGCAGAGAAAATTCTGGCAGACATCGATCGTGAATCAGACCTCTGAAGTCACAAGATTTCTGAGACGGAATTAACTTCTCATCAAATCCCTATCGACGAGATTGATTGCGTCCTCAATCTGTCGTTTGCCGTAGACAATTTTTTTGCGCTAATTTGCGGCTGCTACGATCTGCGTGCCGACAATGCTGCCTATTGCCGCTTGACTTGGGCAATTCTCGGCGTTGCCACCCCTGCTGATTTGATTCGCGATCGCAGCCGCACCCCTTTTAATATTGGGCAAGCGATCGAGCTTCAAGGGTTTCAAGACTACGAAGTGTCTCCCCTGTCAGAAGGCTTAATGCAGGGTGGTTTTATTGTCATTGAAGAAAATTCAAAAGCATTGAAAACTCGTTCCCTCTTGTCACAGCGTTGCTCCAATGGGAACGAAGCGATAAGCCTTTCAGAATTCCTCTGGCGACAATGAAACCACCCTGCCTGTCAGAAGGCTTAATGGGAGCCGTCAACTATCCGAATGCAGTGCTGAAGACAATTTCGACGTGGACGAGCGGACAGCCATTCCTCACGCAGAAACTTTGTCAGTGTGTGGTGCAATCGAGTCAATCAGCCGTGCAGGAAACCCTAACTCTTCCTCTAAGCACCGAGGCTTTTTGGATTGAGCAAACTGGTGCGATCGCAGGTGATCGACAACGGCAGGCACAAGACAACCCAGAGCATTTGAGAACGATCCGCGATCGGCTTCTACAAGACCAAACTCAAGCAGGTCGCCTATTGGGACTCTATCAACAAATTCTGCGACAAGACAAAACTGCCAAATCTCAACCCTCTTTTCTCGCGCACAACCCGTCCGAAGAAATCGAACTCTTGCTGTCAGGTTTAGTCGAGCTGTCGCAAGGGTCACTGCGCGTCAAAAATCGAATCTATGAGGCAGATCTGCGGCAACAGATGAAGCGGGTCATCAAAGAGCTAACTGAGATCTTGCACCTGAACTAAAACTCTCTCGTTTCTGGCATTCACCCGCCCGTGATTGAACATCACGGTCTACAGTGCGAAGTCTACTCAAGGGACTGAGAGAGGGTTTGAGGTTCAGTCCGTTTCAACGGACTTCGCAAGGCTAGCCCGGAATTCCATTCACAGGCGGGACAGAACCGCAGCGAATGGACGGGTGCAAGATCTGAGCTAACCCAGGTGAAACCGCAGCGGCTTTTGTGGTGCTTAATCAGCCTTGCACTGGGACTTGTGATCGTGTGGGAGCAGGTGCAGCGCTATTGGGTGACTGATTAACTAATTTCTCAATTAGGTGAGGAGGAGTCGCTTGACGAAAAGCCCCACAATAGTGCATCGTCAACACCGCTTTAAATGCCCAATGATTAGGCAAGACATCGCTGAAAGGGTTGGGTAATGTCTCAGCCCGATTTTGCACACAGGCATCTAAGATTTGTCGAGTCGTAGGTGGCGCTTGATCTGCTTTCGCGGGAGTGGCTAACCCTACGATCGTCAGCAATGCAGCACCCACTAAAGAGTTGATCTTCATCCGATAGTCCACACTTTTAAGATAGGCTCTTTCCTAGTTATAGCGAATCTCTGCAACGAATTGGAGACCCCTACCCAGTCACTAAATATAAAGATAAAAGAAGCATTCTTGATTGGGAAGACGGTATTAAATTATTCACTCAAGGAATCGCTGTCAGAAGTGCTGAAGTTAGAGATGTCGATCGCCTCTACACAAGCTAAATTTGCAGATTCTTCAATCATTTTTTGGAGCATTTACCCTTGAGCAGTAGATAAAGATACTGCAAAGATACGGATAGGGAAGTATATTAGATTACCCAACAACTGACGCTTGAATCGAGTCCAATATCGGCAACTACTGGATTAATCTTTAGCTCTTAGTCAACCTCAAATCTTGAAGTAACGATGAAACGAACCTGGGTTATTGCACTGATAGTCACTTTAGTCACAGTCACGTTAATCGTGCCCCGCAATGTTCGCTTTTTAAAGAGACCAAGCACGCTGTCAAGGTGTCCAGAGGGCGCGATCGCCACATCCGATTCAACTAAAAAAATTCGCGCCTCTAAAATCATTGTCGAGCCGTGGGAAGGTCGTCACAACGTCTACGGCGTTTTTGTCTTACCTGCTGGATATGAAGCAAAATACTTTTTTGCCGTCAATGTTGACGAGTCAGATTCCTACTGCGGCACGATCACGACAATCGACGAGCCAGCCTACGGAATTAGCATCAAGCCAGGAGAACGCATCGCGATCGGATATCTGAGAACTCGAACAGCGCTTTGGCTGTTGACCAAAGGCAAACAAGACGAGTTAACCCAACCCAACAACTGGTTATTAGGCACAAAGAAACAACGCTGATCGCTACAAAATCCAAATCACGATTCAGATCCCCAATTTCTTCGAGAAATTGGGGATCTTTGCTTTTGCCTTCACCAATCACTCAGCGGTCTCTAATCGAGGTGTAACTTGAGTTTCTCAGCCAGCAGCCTTACATTCGGTTCTTGCAACATCCCCATGTGATTACCTGGAATCTCGTGAATCTCTACACCGCCAGTCGCAACTGCACGCCAGCCCGATCGAGGGTCGCCGTCAACCCCGATGCTAAAGTTCTGATCTTTCGCGTGAAAGAAGACAATTCGCCCTGAATAAACTTGAGGAGTGTAAACACTACTCGCACTTAGGTTTTTTTGGGCATAGAGAATGTCTTCTAAAAGCTGTGGGAATGGACGATCGAGGGTGCGATAAACCCACTGATAGACCCCTTTTGTCACCGAGCATCTAAGAGTCTGCTCTAACCATTCTTCTTTGACCTTCTCTAACATTTGCGTTAGATTCATTTGCAAAAGCTGCTGAGAATAGGCGATGAAGCGCGATCGTAAGAGCAGCTTTTTAACCATGACTGAAGGGGCAAACGTGTCTAACATTGACAGTAAGGCAACGTCTTGCCCTTGAGCCTGAAGCTGTTGAGCCATTTCAAACGCGATCGTGCCGCCAAACGATACGCCCGTCAGATGATAAGGACCTTGAGGCTGCACCATTTGCATCTGCTGAATGTAGTGCGCTGCAAGAGCTTTGACATCGTTGAGTGGAGCATCGGGCTGGTCACTCAAGACAGCCAATCCATAAAGGGGCTGATCTGACCCCAAATGCTTTGACAAAGGGCGATAGAAATCAAGCCCTCTTCCTAAAACGTGAATCGCAAACAGAGGTCGCTTAGAGCCATTGGGTTGAATCGGAGCGATCGCCGAACCCGATATCGCCTTTTCTGGCTGCTGAAGCAACATCGCCTGCTGCTGAATCGTAGGAGCTTGAAAAATAGCCGCGATCGCCAGCCGTTGTCCCAAAGTTTTCTCGATTTGAGTCACCAGATTTACCGCGAGAATCGAATGCCCACCCAACTCAAAAAAGTTGTCGGTGATGCCGATTTCAGGGACTCCTAAGGTCTGTTGCCAAATCTCGGCAAGCTGACGTTGAACTGAATTTTGGGGAGCCACGAAGGTGCTAGTTGCGTCGGTGCGGTTGGCTTCTGGAGCGGGAAGAGCACGTCGATCGACCTTGCCGTTTTGAGTCAGCGGAATCACATCGAGAACCACGATCGCAGAAGGCACCATATAGTCAGGAAGCATTCCTCGCAGAAAATTGCGAAGGTCGTGCGAGGTCGGAGTTTCGGCTGAATCGATGACAACATAAGCCACTAACCGTTTATCTCCAGGCTGATCTTCGCGTGCCATCACCACTGAGTCAGCGATCGCCGGGTGTTGAGACAGCACGACTTCAATTTCACCCAACTCAATGCGGAATCCCCGAATCTTCACCTGATGGTCAATGCGACCCAGAAACTCAATATTGCCATCGGGGAAGAACCGCGCCAGATCGCCAGTCCGGTAGAGCCGAGACGATAAATTTAGAGGATTTGCAATGAATCGTTCTGCGGTTTTAACCGGGTCAGTGTAGCCCAATGCCAAACAGTCGCCGCCAATGTAAAGCTCTCCGGTAACTCCGATCGGGCAGGGGTTAAACTCCGCGTCCAACACATAATATTGAGCGTTCTGAATCGGCTTGCCGTAGGGAATGCTTGCCCAGTGAGAGGCAACGTCACCAATGCGGTAGAAATTTGACCAAACGGTTGCTTCAGTTGCGCCTCCCAGAGAGACGACTTCAACTCCTGGAAAGGTTTCTTTAAGCGCATCAGGCAACGTGACTGGAACCCAATCTCCGCTCATGAACACCAATCGGAGGGCGCTTTTCTGTGCCTTGATCGTAGAGAAAAACGGGGCTAATTGCTGCAACGCGGGTGGGGCAGAATCCCAAAAGGTGATCGGTTCAGTTTGCAAGATGGTGAGCATCGCCTGTGGATCTCGCACATCTTCACTAGAGACGACTCGAATCGAGCCACCCGCCGCCAGCAGACCAAACACGTCATAAACCGACAGGTCAAAGCAGAGAGACGTGATGAAGAGAACTCGATCGCAGGCGTTCACATGAAAAGTGCGATTCACCCACTCGATCAGGTTAATCACGGGCTTGTGTCGAACCACGACTCCTTTCGGCGTTCCGGTTGAGCCAGACGTGAAAATAATGTAAGCCGTATCGTCTGGGCTGTTCTGTCTAGGCAGATTATCAGTGGGCAACTGACCGAGATCAGATGGCTGCCAAACGTGTAGAGGAGTGGACAGTGCAGCGGGTTTGGTTGGCTCCGTGATCGCCATTATATCTAAACAGATCAGATGCTCCAAGTTAGGAAGCTGTGGCTGAAGTTCCCCAAAGGTCGATCGGTGAATGGGCTGCGAAATCACACAGCGAACCGACAGCGACTCTAAAATCCACTGCACTCTGGCATTGGGAAACGTCGGCTCTAGAGGAATATATGCCCCGCCCGCTTTGAGAATCCCCAACAGTGCAGGAATCATCTCTAAGCCGCGATTCATATACACGCCGACAAACGTGCCCGCCCCAACTCCCAGCCGTTTGAGATGGTGCGCGAGTTGATTCGCCTGCTGATTCAGTTCTCCATAGGTGAGAGAATGCGTTCCATAAACGATCGCGATCGCGTCAGGGTTCTGTTTAGCATTGACTTCAAACAGTTCATGCAAACAGGTATCTTGAGCATAGTCGGCGGCGGTGTCATTCCAGTCTGATAAAAGCTGATGACGTTCGGAAACGGTCAGCAATGGCAACGCCGCCAGACGTTGAGACGGGTTTGCCACCATGCCTTCTAACATTGTCTGGAGATGACCGAGCATTCGGGTGATGGCAGCGTGATCAAATCGAGTCCGATCGTAGGAAATCTTGAGCGATAACTCTGACCCCAAACACGCAATCAGCACAAGCGGAAACGACGGCTGCTCTAAAAGCCGAATCTCTCGATTTTGCCAACTGCCGCCCTGTTGCTGAAGCCGCTCGTTCAGGTCATAGGCTTCAAACATCACAATGCTTTCAAACAACGACACGCCTCGCGGAATGTCGCTCCAAGATTGCACTTGAACGAGAGGCGTATGCTCGTGAGGGCGAACGGCAACGTGCTGCGATCGCAACTCTTTCAGCCACAGCACCAGAGTTGTATCCGGGTCAACCTGAACTCGAATCGGCAATGAATTGATCAACAGCCCAATCATTGACTCTGCACCCGCAACCGTGGATTTTCGGCACGCTCTTGTTGCCCCGAACACCACATCGGTTTCGCCACTATAGCGACTCAACAGCAGCCCCCAAGCGCCCTGCACGATCGTGTTCAGCGTCACGTCAAACTCTTTGACAAGCGACTTAAGAGCGATCGTCAACTCGCCGGATAACCGAATCGCAGCTTCGTTGTGTCCGACTTCGGTTTGCACCTGGCTAGACGCTTGGGAAGAGAGCAGAGGAGTTGGGGTGGTAAACCCTTTGAGCAAGTGTTGCCAGAAACTTTTAGAGGCTAAAAAATCCTGCTGTCGAACCCACTCAATATAGTCGCGATAAGGGCGAGGACTTTCTAGCGATAACTCATCTCCTGTGCAAAATGCTGCATAAACCGCAAACACTTCTTGCAGCACGATCGGAAACGATCGCCCGTCTAACAGGATGTGATGAAACGTCCAGACAAACTGATAGTCAGCGTCGCCCACCCGAAATAGAGCAAACCGCATCAGAGGCTCACAGGTGAGTGACTGAGTGAGGTCAAGCCCCCGCTGTCGATCGCGCTTCAAGTAAGCAGTCAGACGATCGGCTTGCTGTTGGGGTGAATCGCTCCGCCAATCTTGCTGCTCTAGCGGGAGTCTGACCCACTCATGTACGACCTGGATCGGCTCGTTGGGGCTGTCCCATAAAAAGCTAGTTCTGAGGATGGGATGGCGTTGGATGACGAAATTCAAGGCTTTGAGAAAGGTTTGCGCCCCGATCGCTTCGGGCAGACGGCACACCATTTGCTCAATGTCGATGCCCGATCGAGGCTGATATAAACTGTGAAACAGCATCCCCTGCTGCATTGGAGATAGGGAGTAAGTTTCTTCGATCTCCCATGATGCAGGCGCAGCTTGCTCAACCTGTATGCTTTCGATCGGTTGTTTTTTAGTTGTTGGGTGAGTCAGCGATTGATGAGGAAGCTCGGCTGATTGATTGGATAAAACTTTTTGACTAATTCGCGTAGGTAGTAGCATCGATAACTCCTGATAAACAGCATATAAATAGCGCTAGAGATGTTCTTAAAGTGGAAGACAGCAACCACAGACCGTTTGGGGTTAGCTAATCTAGGTTGAACTTCAAAGACTCAGTGAAATTTACTAGGCTGGTTAGTGCTAATTATTAGCAATTTGGAATTAGAAGCAAGTCGATGCCTCCTGCATTTCATTCAATCTTTAAATGCACCGATGGAAAATAGTGATTAGCTTTACTTGACTTTGGACAGAGATTATGTTGCTCTTAATCATCAGGCTATCTCTGCGATCGCTTCTCGGCGGTTGCAGAGTTTTCAGCCAAAGCGCGGTCTGCTGTGAAGAGCTACGTGAACTATCTGTAAATTTACTGGTTTAGCCTTGCGATCGTTGCTCAGAATCGAGTAGAACTGGGGTAGCTACTGAACGTTAAGCATAGGGATAGAGAATAGGCACCTGTGACTTCAGCGCGCTGTCAGCCGGGAGCAAAATGAATTTTTTTAGCCTAGTAAGGGTTTGAAGGAAACGTTTCTCGATCGGGTCACTTCTAATCGCTAACTATTGACCTAACCCCTTTTCAGAAGAGGATTAGGTCTTTTTTTATTTAGATATTCTTTGCCCAATCAATCCCTTACTTTTGGCTGAGGAGGCGATCGAGTCATCAGGCTAGGGTTAGTCTAAATGTCCGCGAAATACCGTGGTTTGATGACGTATTGTCAAACCAAACCACTTGTTGAGTTACTCCCATATCAACTTCCGCTGGATGAATCGAAATTTGGTGCATTCCGCAGCACACCATTTCAGGAATTATTTATGAACACAAAAAACAGTCGTAATTCAGTCAAGCTTCTGGCTGGCATTGTTGGAGTCTTAGGCATCAGCACCTTATTAGGTCTACCTTCACTTGCTTTGATTCGTTCTCAATCATCCCAGACTACTCAAAATCAGCCCCTTTTGTCTCAATCGACAGGAGGCAGCACAGGCGGAGCGCCTAGTAGTGGCATAGGCTCAAGCGGTTCGACAACTCCGGGGGGAACGATAAACGGCGATGGGTTATCCAGCCCAAGCACGGGGACGGGCACTTTTAGCCCAGGCACAGGCGCAGGCGGTTCGACCGGAGGAACTGGAACAATCGATACGACCACTCCGAGTACGGGGACGGGCACTTTTAGCCCAGGCACAGGCGCAGGCGGTTCGACCGGAGGAACTGGAACAATCGATACGACTACTCCAGGGGCGGGCACTTTGACTCCGAGTACAGGAACGGTCGATTCGACTGGAGGAACCGGAATAGACACCACCACTCCGGGCATAGGGACAACCAACACGACAACGCCAAGCACAGGGGGAACGACCAATAGAACGACAGGCGGCGTGAGAGCGCTTTGGTAGACTCGTTAAATTTATCAATAGAAACGTAAGCTAACTGGCGCATTCCACATAAATGAAGTGCGCCACAGTGCTATGAGGCAATAGACGCTGAACGAATCAGCAAATCGCAAAATGAGAAAATATTTATCAAAGCGATCGTATCTATTTTTTGTCGTAGCAGGTTCAGTTCTGGCACTGACAGCTCCACTGATTTTTAAACCTAAACCTTCTCTCGATCGGGTGGCTGAAGTTTCAAAACCTCTGCCGTCTATTTCATTCAGTCCAACGACTCCCCCAACTCCTGCGCCTCAAATTGTTCCTGACTCTACGCCGCGTTTAGTAATCAGTCTCAGCAGTCGTCGCGTGGCGCTTTATTCGGGCAACACTCGGCTCAAGAGTTATCCGATCGCCGTTGGTCGTGAAGGCTGGGAAACGCCAACGGGCGAATTTAAAGTGATGGATATGCAGCAAAATCCTACCTGGATTAACCCATTCACGGGCAAGACGATCGCGAGTGGCGATCCCAAAAATCCGTTGGGTTCTTATTGGATCGGGTTTTGGACGGATGGCAATAACTGGATCGGCTTTCACGGCACACCAGAGGCTGGCTCTGTGGGTCAAGCGGCATCACACGGCTGCATTCGGATGTACAACCGCGATGTTGAAGCGCTCTTTCAAGAGGTGAGCCTTGGCACTGTGGTGCGCGTTGTGCCCTGACTTCATGAAGTTATTAGAATTTACCAAAAGAGAATAATCAAGCTGTAACCTATGCAAGGGCACGATCGGCTGCTAAAAAACAGATCGACTTGAGGTGGTAAACTGCCGTCTCTGACGTTGATCTGAGCGATTAGCACGGTCGTTCTGATCGCAATCTTGAACAAGGAAACAGGCATGGTTTTACCCGGAAGTTATCACGCTAGCTTGACCGCAGGAATGGCAGCTCTGCAAGTCTTCTATAATCTCTCAACCGGATTGTGGAACTCGACAAACTGGTGGAATTCAGCAAACGCACTAGAAACTACGATCGACTATTCTGCACTCACTGATGCCAGAACTTATCGAGGCAACATTTTCAACACGTTTGAAAAACATAAAAACACTCGATTTCTAAATGAATGGTTTTATGACGATCAGGGATGGTGGGCACTCACCTGGATCAAAGCGTATGATTTGACGGGTGAAACTCGCTATTTGGACATGGCAAAGACGATTTTTGATGACATGAAGGGCGGCTGGGACTCAACTTGCGGCGGTGGTGTTTGGTGGCATAAAAAACGGCAATATAAGAACGCAATCACCAACGAGTTGTTTTTGACTATTGCAGCGCGATTGCATTTAAGAACGCCTGGAGATAAAGGGGCAGGAAGTTATTTAGACTGGGCGCAACGAGAATGGAAATGGTTTAAACAAACCAAAATGATTAACCAAAGAAATCTTGTGAATGATGGGCTGAATGATAGTTGCAAAAACAACGGGCAAACAACTTGGACCTATAATCAAGGAGTTATTTTAGGAGGATTAGTCGATCTTTATAAAAGCACGAAAGATAAAGAGTTGCTGACTCAGGCACACGCGATCGCTCAGGCTGCGATCACTCATCTTGCCCCCAATGGAATCTTAAAAGAGCCATGTGACCCCGTGAGTTGTGGCGACGATGCCCCGCAGTTTAAGGGCATCTTTATGAAGAACTTGGCTTACCTGCACAAAACATCTCCTAACCCGAAATACAAGAAATTCATCACTGAAAACGCCCGTTCGATCGTGTGGCAAAGTCGAAATCATCTCAACCAATTTGGGTTTAGCTGGGCAGAGGAGTTTGATATTGCAGATGCGGCGCGGCAAAGTGCGGCGCTAGACACGTTAAATGCTGCATTCTCGTTAAGCAATCAGCGTCGGGCTGAAGGTGATCAGCATCAGGAAGCGATGACTGGCTCGATCAAGGACGATCTAATGGCGGATAGAGATAAGCAAAATGCTTTCAAGGACAGAAGAAAGATTCAGCAAAAGCCCCCTTTTTGAGAGGGATTTAAGGAGATCTCGATCGCTGTGATCAAATGAAATCGAGAGCACAGATAGACCCTTAAACTAAAAGATCCCCGGTTTTTAAACCCGGGGATCTGAACAGGCAGTCATCTAAGCAGATTTTTGAACGCGTCTAGAACTCGTTTTGCGAGTGCGAGGAGACGATAGTTTTTGAGCCGTCGCTAAATAGTGCTTTAGCGTCGAAGCTCGAATCTCAATGCCGTTGTCATTCAGAATCTTTGTCAACTCATCATAGCTATATCCCTTAGCGAGAGATGCTTTTAGAGGCTCTCGAAGTTCGGCGATCGCTTCCCGTAGCGACACATTTTCTTGAGGCTTTTCGGGCAAATCTGCAAACAGTGATTCAATCTGATCAATTGCAGTTGCCTCAACTTTATTTGCGGCAATCGATTTTTTAGTTTTTGCGACCGTCATTTTTCAATATCCATCGTGATATCACAGTCTTATTCTAGTATCTAAAGCCTATCTCGACACGATTAAACAACGTGTATTTTGCTCATTAACTTCGATGATCCTATCTTTGATAGCGTTGATGTTCGTTTTACTATCATTGGCTCCTATTGATCATTTGTGAGATGCCGGAACCGCCAAATCTCCCAACTTTGGACTCCACCAACCTTTTGCAGTTTGAAAGTAAACCACATCTTGATGTCGGCGATCGTCCCGCGCTTTCGGGTTTGAGCAGCGCAGTAGCCGTTTATCTTGTCCCTCTTTTTGATAGGCATACTGCTCTAAACGCTGCTGGCAAACCGGACATAGATGATCAGTTGTCTGAGGCTTGGTAGCTGTGTTTGAGGATTTGGGCTGAGGTGCTTCCCATCGCTTCGATCGATCTGACCAAAACAGCACCACGTTCTCGCAGCCCTCGACACATTTGAGAAAATACTTCTTTTTAACCTTGGGGCTAGGAATTTTAGCCAGTGGTTTTTCGCACTGGGGGCAGCGGGTGCGCGAGGTCTGGAGGTGCGTTTGAGGTCGCGGAGCCGGGTTGGTGGTCAGATGTTGAGGAATAACTCTCTGAGCCTGAAGCAGCGCAGGTTCAAAATAGGTTTCGTTCCAGTGAGTGAGATAGCGCTGCCAGTCTTGTTTGCCCTCAGCAATGTCATCGAGCGATCGTTCCATTTGCGCTGTAAATTCGGATTGCAATAGGTCGGGCAATGCATCTGCTAAGAAGCGATCGACATCCAAACCCAATACCGTTGGCTGTAATGCTCCTTTAATTACGTCCACGTAAAGACGCTCTTTTAACGTCAGAATCGTTGGCGCGTAGGTGCTGGGGCGACCAATTCCCTGCCGCTCCATGACTTGAACTAATTTGGGTTCACTGTAGCGAGGCGGCGGCTGGGTTTGTTTTTGCTCGTGGGCAGATTGTTTTAACGTCAATGCCTGAGCCACTTTGAGAATGGGCAGTTCGACATCTGCACTCAGGTTATTCCAATATTTGCTGTAGCCCTGAAACTCGATCACCTGCCCTTTTGCCTGCCAGAAAATCGTGCCCGATTGCGTCACAATGCAGGTTTGCCTGACTCGTGCAGATTGGCACTGCGTTGCCATCGATCGCTTCCAAATCAACACGTATAGCGCAAATGCGTCGCTCGACAAATCTAGTCTGAGTTGGGCTGAGGCGCGATTGACATCGCTCGGACGAATCGCTTCATGTGCTTCTTGAGAGCCTTTAACTTTGCGGTGATGGGTGACTTTTTTAGGCACATTTTCAGCATCGTGTCCGACGAGCCACTGCCGCGCCTGGTCGGTGAATTCCTGGCTCAGTTCGACGCTATCGGTTCGCATATAGGTGATCAGTCCCGCTTCATAGAGCGACTGTGCCACCTGCATCGTTTTCTCAGGGCTGAACTTGAGGCGAGATCCGGCGGCTTGCTGCAACGTCGAAGTCACAAAAGGCGGTGGCGGCGTGCGGCTAATGACTTTACCATCAATGGATCGCACCCGATGCGGAAATGCCTGAGCCTGCTGCACTAAGCGATCGGCATCTGCCTGACTCAACACGCGATGAGATTCTTGAGTTGGGCGCTCAGTCGGATTAGTCGCATCATCAGCAGGTGACTCGTCATCAGTCGTCGTCTCAGTGCCGCGATAAAATGCCCGAAACCCTTCTGCGTAGTCAACCCACACATTCCAATAAGTCTGCGGCACGAAGGCTTCGATTTGGCGTTCACGATCGCAGAGAATATGCAATGCCGCACTCTGCACGCGCCCCATTGATTTCGCGCCAATTTGCAACTGCCAAAGTAATGGCGACCCTTTAAAGCCGACCAATTTATCGAGCACGGTGCGGCAAAGTCCGGCGTGAACCAGATTTTGGTTAATCGGTCTCGGTTGCAAAATGGCACGTTTCACCGCAGTCGGCGTAATCTCAGAATAAACGACTCGCTGCGGCTGTTTGAGATTTAACGCTTGCTGAATGTGCCACGCGATCGTTTCTCCTTCGCGATCGTCATCCGTTGCCAGCACCACGGTTTGAACTTGCCTCACCGCCGATCGCAATTGCTGAATCGTGTCTTTGCCGCGCTCACCCCGCGGCACAAATCGACACTGCACTCGATCGCCATTCAAGTCAAAGCCTAGGGAATCAATGCCATCACTCGCCAACTCGCGGACGTGTCCCATACTGGCTTTGACGATCCAATCCGATCCTAAAATCTGGCTGAGTTTTTTGATCTTTCCAGGGCTTTCGACGATGAAGAGTTTAGTCGGCATTTTAAAAAGAATGGATGGCAGAAACGCTGAGTAGAACGTTCATACCATCCATTGTAAGGATTAACGGTTAAATCTATGTGATAACGGTCGGTTTTTCCATTCCGGTGAGAGTGCGAATTTGAGCGACTTGCTCGGCGATCGCGATTAAATCCGCTAATGCCTCTTGCGGGTCGAGATGATGTTTAGTTGGGTCGGCTTCATATTGCTCAAGATAAACGCGAAGAGTTGCGCCTTGAGTTCCCGTACCTGATAGACGAAACACAATGCGAGACCCATCGGTAAATCCAATCCGAACGCCTTGATTGTTGCTAACGCTGCCGTCGATCGGATCGGTATAGCTAAAATCATCGCTGTATTCAACTTCGCGAACGCCAAACTTTCTGCCTTTGAGAGTCGGAAGTTGAGCGTGAAGATTAGTCATCAGCGTGTTTGCCCGATCGCTCTCGACTCCTTCATAGTCATAGCGAGAATAATAGTTGCGCCCATAGGTTTGCCAGTGGTCGTGCATCAATTCCTCAACGGATTGCTGCTTCACCGCTAAGATGTTGAGCCAAAACAACACCGCCCACAATCCATCTTTTTCACGAATGTGGTTTGAGCTAGTTCCAAAACTTTCTTCACCGCAAATCGTCACTCGATCAGCATCCAATAAATTACCAAAGAATTTCCATCCGGTTGGCGTTTCAAAACAGGGAATGCCTAACTTCTCAGCGACTCGATCGGCAGCTTGGCTCGTAGGCATCGATCGAGCAATTCCCTTTAATCCCGATCGATAACCCGGAACTAGCGTCGCATTCGCTGCCAACACCGCCAAACTATCGCTGGGGTTGACAAAGAACTTTCGTCCTAAAATCATGTTGCGATCGCCATCTCCATCAGAGGCAGCCCCAAAATCAGGCGCATTCTCAGCAAACAGAATGGCAACCAAATCGTGAGCGTACACCAGATTTGGATCGGGGTGTCCGCCGCCAAAATCTTCTAACGGAGTGCCATTTTGCACCGTTCCGGCAGGGGCACCTAATCGCTGCTCAAAAATCGCATGGGCATAAGGTCCTGTCACCGCGTGCATTGAGTCCATGCACATCCGAAACGATCCGGTTAAGAGTTGGTGAATCTGCTCGAAATCAAATAACGACTCCATCAGCTTGGCGTAATCGGTCACTGAGTTAATCACCTCGACCACCATCTCACCAATCCGCGACTCTCCTAACGTATCTAAATCGACATCAGGCGCAGTCACAATTTTGTACTGCTCGATCGTTTTACTGTGGGCAAAGATTGCCTCTGTGACTTTTTCGGGTGCAGGTCCGCCGTTACTAATGTTATATTTCACCCCAAAATCGCCATCCGGTCCACCAGGGTTGTGACTTGCTGATAGAATAATGCCCCCGATCGCCCCCGTCTGCCGAATCACACACGACGTTGCCGGAGTCGATAAAATGCCGCTCTGACCAACTTTCACCCGCCCAACGCCATTTGCCGCCGCCATTTTGAGAATAATTTGAATCGCCTGACGATTATAGTAGCGCCCATCTCCACCGAGAACGAGCGTCTGCCCCTGATAATTTTCAAGACTGTCAAACGTGGACTGAATAAAGTTTTCGAGATAGTGGGGCTGCTGAAAGACAGTCACGCGCTTTCTCAATCCTGAGGTTCCCGGTTTTTGGTCTGAGAAGGGTTGAGTCGCAACGGTTTCAATATTCATTGATAGACCTCGTACCGAAGTTTAAGCGGGCTTTTCTTTGATAGCTTACTTCGTTTAGCTACAGGTTTCAGAGGTCAGAACCGAGTCTTCATCTGAAACCTGAACCCTAAAATCTATTTGTCAGGAGCGACCCGATCTTTGAAGGATTTGCCCGCAGAGAAGGCAGGAACGCGAGTTGCTGGGATTTGCATCGTCTCACCCGTTTTAGGGTTACGACCTTCGCGAGCTTGACGATCTCTGACTTCAAACGAGCCAAAGCCCACCAGAGTGACTTTATCGCCACTGGCAACCGCTTCTAAAATCGAGTCGATCGTCGCCGTCAAAATAGCATCGGCTTCTTTCTTAGTGACGGAGGCTTTAGCCGCGATCGCGTCAACGAGTTCACCTTTGTTCATAGAAATTTCCTCTCAAGACAACCGCCGCCATTGTAGTGCAGGGTTTCAGACGGGGCAAGTGTACTAAACTAAAAGTTGCGATTTCTGATCGTCTTCAAACCCAAGAATGTAACGGGTAGCACTCAGAATCGATATCATTGTTCTGTATCGTTGAGTCACTGTGCTGTGCTGTCTATCGATCTCTTGACCCATTATCGCCGCCTGAGTCAGCAAGCGTTTACGATCGTAGACGTTGAGACGACAGGCTATCAGCCTCCTGAGAATCGAGTCATTGAGATCTCGGCGTTAAAAGCCAGCCTTCGAGACGGCATTCAGCATCAGCAAACGCATCTGATCAATCCTGACGTTTTGATTCCCCAAAAAATCGTTCGATTTACGGGCATTTCTCAAAGCATGATCGAGACGGCTCTGACTCCGGCTGATGTCTGGAAAGACTATTTACCGTTGCTTAACACAGGCGTTTTGACCGGGCACAATCTTGAGTTTGATTACGCCTTCATCCGATTTGAGTATGAGCAGTTGCACATTCCGTTTTCTCGCCCTGCCAGTGAGCAACTCTGCACGGTGGCGCTGTCTCGATTGATGTTGCCCGATTTGCCCTCTCGAAGCTTGCCCGATTTAGTGAGATATTTTGGGTTTCAGGTGGGTCGATCGCATCGTGCCGCCGCCGACACGCTCGCCTGTTGGCTTTTGGCAGAACATTTACTCAAAGAGATTCAAAATGAGGACGATCGGGCATTGTTGGCGAGATTTGCTCAAGAGTGGTTGCCGTTGAGAAAAGCGGCTGAGTTGCTCAATTGCTCGACCAAGATGGCTCAAGCCCGATTTGCCAGTGCCGAACTTGAGCCGCGCGTGTCTCGCCGCAGTGGGGTGTCGATGTATCGACGAGGCGCGATCGAGCAACTGATCACCCAAGATTCGGAAGAACAGCTATCGTTCTTCTAAAAGCGATTTCAGTCTGGTGAGGGTTTCGATCGTCTGTCATTCCTTCTTTTGTGAAGCTAACAGAAGAGCTAGGCAGGCAACGTAGAACTTTACGTGTTTCTGAATTTTCTAGAAAAATTCGTCACAATATTAGATGCTTGTCCTCCGTACATTCATTTAAAGATCTATGGAATACGTCTATATCCTGCAAGAAATTGATTTTGATGGCACACCAACAGGGCATTACAAGATTGGCAAAACCAAGGCAGGAACTGAAGCACGAAAACGTCAATATCAAGCGGGTAATCCTCGTTTCTTAGATCCATTTCACACTGTTGAAGTTACTAATTCGCAGACCGTAGAGACAGATCTGCATCATCGATTTAACTCCTATCGATTGAAAGGATATGGCGGCGGCGATGAATGGTTCAATTTTCACAGTGTAGACATGGAGAAAGTCGTCTCGATTATGAACGAGTACAACGAAACCCCAGCTTATGTTCCTCCCGAACCTGTC
This sequence comes from Phormidesmis priestleyi BC1401, assembly GCF_001650195.1. Lineage (GTDB taxonomy): Bacteria > Cyanobacteriota > Cyanobacteriia > Leptolyngbyales > Leptolyngbyaceae > Phormidesmis_A > Phormidesmis_A priestleyi_B. Next base: position 59,406 of record NZ_LXYR01000019.1, read on the forward strand.
TACTATCAGCAGAGTTACTCCTCGCCTGATTTTGAATTATCTGGTTTACTGACTAACCCAATCCTAGGTTTTGTACTTCTTTTAGTATTCTTATTAGTAGTAGTAGGTGGTAGTTTAAAGCCTGTTAATTTAGGCAACCAACCAAGTGGTAAAGAGAAAGCTCGGTGGAGTCAGCGTTCCTGTATTAATCCTAATGGTTGTAGCGGGACAATTGATGCAAGTTCCACGGGTTATAAAGCCGCTAACGTGCGGGCTGCCCCCGATAAGAACAGCAAGTTAATTACCACTTTGAATAATGGGCAAAAAGTTACGGTTTTTGAAGAATCAAATGGTTGGATCAAAGTCGAGCTAGATAGTGGTATTAAAGGTTGGGTAGCAAACAATCTCGTTAGATAGTAGATAGAAGAACAAGCCAGCACAAGCAAATGACCGAGCGATCGCCCAATTTCTTCATAGAATTTACCAAATCCACTAGACTTTTGAACTGCTGCCCGATCGAGCCACCCACGACCCCACGAGCAACTGCCAGAATGGGCGAAAGAACCCTTAAAAATGGAGGATTCACTATGACTTCACAGCTTCAACAAGTCATTCATCTTGCTCAATCACTGTCTTTGGAGGAGCAGCTTGAACTACTAAAAACGTTATCTGCAATGATTCAGCAGCCCCATTCTTCCGATCAAACTACAACAGCAGACACAGAGTTTTCAGCAGAAAGCTTTCGCCAATCTTGGCAGCAAGCTGTGACTGGGCAAACCTTACCACTCTCCCAACTGTGGGAGGGAATCGACATTGACTGATTTACCCATCGTTGAGATTCGCCTCACGCCTGAATTTCAGCGTAAACTGAAAAATCTTGCAAAGAAATATCGCCAGGTTCCCACCGATCTTCAGCCTGTTCTTAAGCAGTTACAACACGGAGAGTTTCTAGGAGATCAAATCCCTGGCATTGGCTTCACGACAATGAAAGTGCGGATTAGAAACAGTGATACCCAAAAGGGTAAAAGTGGTGGCTATCGTCTGATCTATTGGATCTCATCCACTGAGTTAATCGTTTTGCTAGATATCTACTCAAAGTCTGACCAAGGAGATATTGAAGTAGATGAGATTCGGCAAATCATCAAAGGATTTAACATAACTTCTGAATCGACAGATCCTTAGAATTTTCTTCGCATATGGTTCTTAAACTGATTGTGAACTGCTGCCCGATCGAGCCTTGCCCTCACATCACAACTCCAGCAAGCTTAACTGAATGCCTGCTTTTGGGTCTAGCGGCTGCACTTTAACTCGTGGAGAAGACTTGTGAGGAGTAATCTCAAGATTGGCGACAAACCAAGTGCGGAGATCTCTAGCTTGTTCTGAAGTCAAGCTATCCAGGTCGATCGCTGATGGAAATAAGTCTCGATCGTCCTGTTCTGCCCAACTAATCTCACTCGCGAATCGCTCAGAGCCAAACGGCACGAGAGACTTAGGAAGGCGCGCCAACTGGGACAACACATTTTCTTGCTTGAGAAATCCTTGACGCTGATGTTGCAGTTGCTGCACTCGCTGATGCCGTGCCGCTTTGTAGTTCAAAATTGGGGTCGGATATCCCTTGATGCGAGGAGGCAACCCCAACGCTGCCGCAGGGAGGTGAGCCAGTTCGGGCACCCAGCGTTTAATGAAGGTGCCGTCAGGGTCGCAGCGATCGACCGCCGTTTGTTCTGGGTTATAAATGCGAGTCCAGCTTTTGTTGGCGCAGTGAGTCACCCCGGCTTGCATCGCCCATTGATAGTGATCGATCGGGCAATCTCCGTCGATTAAATGTCGCATGAAGTGCAAGGCTCCATAGCGCCAGTCGATGCCTAAAAGATTGCTTAAAAAACTGGCATGAATCGCACGAGAGCGAAAGTTCATTTCTTTCCAGCCGCCTGTCGCGAGTAGACATCGGGCTGCGGCATCGACGATCGGAAATCCCGTTTCGCCAGTTTGCCACGCTTGATAGAGTTCTTCGTTAAACTGCCAGCCTTCGTCATCAAAGATGGTGTAGAGCGATCGCAGTTCTAATTGCGGCAGATAGCGAAATCGTTGCGTGAATCCGCTGCCCCAGCGCAGGCGACTGATCAGTTGTTTCGCACTGCGCTGAATTCGACGATCGTCAGAAGCCTTTAAAGGTCGCACTGCCTGATAGCATTCTCGCGGAGAAATCACGCCAAATTTGAGATAAGGACTCAACCCCGTCGTCGCATCTCCACTCGGATAGGACAGTTGCCAATAGTAGCGATCGACCTTTTCGGTCAGAAATTCTTGCAGCAAATCACGAGCCGCTTGAGTGCCACCGGGCGGAATCGGTTTTTTGTCGGGCAACAATCCTAAATCGGTGAGGGTCGGCAACGGTTCGCCCAGCACATCGTCGGGGGTTTGAATGCGGCTCGGAGTCGGCACCATTTCGGCACTCATCTCAGTAAACCAGTGCTTGCGATAGTGCGTATAAGGAACGAGATCATTCAGTCCCGCGATCGGCTCGAACCAGCGAATCTTAAGATCCTGTTCGGCTAAGACTCGATTTAGCCGCGCATCTCTGACGCGTCCATAAATCCGCTCGTAGTCAAGGGAGGCATAAATGCCGTCTGCCTGAGTCTCGCGAATCAGTTGAGGCAGCACCTCGATCGGATCGCCAAATCGCAAAATCAGTCGTCCGCCTCGTTGACGAAGCTCTTGATCGAGCGAATTCAGACTCGCCAACATGAATGCGACTCGCGCTGAACTGGTTTCGGGGTGATGCAAGAGAGCACGATCAAACACAAATACTGGAATCACTGCACCGCGAGACACGGCTCGATATAAAGGCGCATGATCCGCAATGCGTAAATCCCGGCGAAACCAAACGATCGTGCGGTTCATAAACTCCGATTCATCCGTACTTCTCTATTATCGATCTTCTAGATCGAAATCAGGCGCTAGACTTCCTTAAGAGCTTGATAGGATGAGATCAGGCAAAGCGGAGCGGGTTATGAAGCGTGTCACAGACCAGACAGAACCAGAACGCCCAGATCATCCTGATGATTGGTCATGGCGGTTTTGGCAAGTGGTGCCGCTCTATCCCTACGGCAAGCGGCGAACGCTTCGCAAAGAAGTTGTTAAAGACACGATCTGGACGTTTGATCAGATTCAAGGGATCTTTTATGTGGTTGTGCCGATTCGGATGACGGTGGTGAAACTTGAAGCGGGAGGCTTGTTGGTGTATGCCCCGATCGCGCCCACTCCACAATGTATTCGGCTTGTCAGAGAATTGGTAGCAGACCACGGAGACGTAAAATACATTATTCTGCCGACCTCATCGGGGTTAGAACACAAAGTCTTTGTCGGACCGTTTGCTCGACAGTTTCCCAACGCCCAAATCTTCGTCGCCCCGCATCAGTGGAGCTTTCCGGTCAACCTGCCGCTAAGTTGGTTGGGGTTTCCAGCAAAGCGGACTCAAACTCTGCCAGACGACAGCCGCAACGCCCCTTTTTGCGATGACTTTGACTACGAGATTCTAGACATCGATTTGGGGGCGGGTTCGTTTGGTGAGGTAGCATTTTTCCATCGACGATCGCGCACGCTGCTCGTCACTGATTCCGTCCTGGCGGTTCCAGAAGATCCGCCAGACATTGTTCAGCTTGACACCTATTCACTCCTCTTTCACGCCAAAGATCACGCCTCCGATCGGGTCGAAGATACTCCGTCTAATCGTCGCAAAGGCTGGTGGCGAATGGCTTTGTTTGCGTTTTATTTCCGCCCCAGCGCATTAGAACCTCTCGGACTCGGAGAAATCTTGCGCGATGCTTCTAAAGCCTCCGATCGCTCCAAAAAAGCCTATTTTGGGCTGTTTCCATTCAAATGGCGAGAAAACTGGCAGCGATCATTTCAATCTCTGCGAGGAAACGGGAGACTATTTGTGGCTCCGATTCTGCAAACCATTATTCTCAACCGATCGCCAGAACAGACGTTAGAGTGGGCAGATCAGGTATCAAAATGGGACTTTGAGCGGATTATTCCGTGTCACTTAGAGTCTCCGATCTCGGCAACGCCTCAACAGTTTCGTCAAGCTTTCACGTTTTTAGACGATCAGGCGGCGGGAATGCTGCCGGAAGAAGACTTTAAGTTTCTCTGGCAGATCGAAGAACGACTCAACCGATCGGGGGTCACACCACCTAGAGGAAAGGTGTAGAGATTTGCAGCATAACAACCAAGCGACAACCTTCACAACTCAACTAAACCAAATCGAGGCGTTCTGGAGCAGCGGCTAGCCAAAGCAACATGGTCATCACTGCTGGAACCGCTCAAGCTCGTTTAGCAGGCTCTTGAAAGTAGGTTTGAGTGTAGAAAGTCCGACCAACTTAAAGTCATCGAAACCCTGCATAAGCTCTTTGGTCTCTTGATTTTCTGGGTCTTTGCTCAACTCAATGATACCTAGAGCACGATGAATACCGAATCCGATCTCAACAAGTTCAGCCGCCTCGTCAGATACCCACTTGCACTCCCGTACGTATTCTTGTGCTATGAAGTTAGTTGATGTGATCTGGTCATGGGATTGAAAGGTGTCCGCAAATAGTCCATGTACGACTCTGTTTCGTCGCCCGTTAAAATCTGAAAGACGCTCACAGAAGGATGAATTAAAGCAGTTAGAGCTTTTCAATTGACTTTTGATTTTTCCAAGTGTTTGACGCATTCGTGATGAGTCATTGGAAAGGAAGTCCTCCACTGAAAACTGCAATCCATCGACGTTTAAGACTAAACAAATGGCATTAAATGTCCGCTCGACATATTGGCAAGCTATTACTGCGTCCGCCGTCACAATACGAACATACTCGCGGAAAGCCGATTCGCGAAGATCTTCAGGAATATCCGAATTAGTGGGCATTTTGTGTTTACCTCCCTTATTGGTCGGAGTTGCCTGAAGAGAAACCATCTATGGAACCTAAACACCCACGCTACTAGACTCCTTGATTGCTTTAGTTGAAGGCGAAGCACTAGAAGCATAGCTTAATTTTGGGGGAGTCGAAACCAAGAAATCAACTCCAAGCGTGTGTTGATCATCCACACTGTTCTAACAGCTTCGATTAAAATCTAACCAGAAATCTAGAAGATAATAAATTATCGGGTTTGGTTACTGCCCATGACTGGACAACTTCTCAACGATGAAGAAGTCGTCACTGAGCTGGACATCAGCCATCTGGTCATTGAGGACGATACTCCTGTAGACAATTTTCAATCAGAAAAGCAACAGCGGCTACTGGTCGAACCACTCTATAGCTCGTGGTCATCGGATGTCTCTTTTATCGCAGCCACAAATGTGGGCGTGTTCTATGGAACTAAACAAGACCCGATCGTCCCAGATGCCTTTTTGAGCCTGAATGTTACAATGCCTGCTGACTGGAGCCAAAAGCAAAACCGCTCCTATTTCGTTTGGGAATTTGGTAAAGTGCCAGAAGTTTGCATTGAGATTGTTTCTAATCGCAAAGGCAACGAGTTGGACTCGAAAAAAGACGATTACGCTCGAATTGGCATTGCCTACTATGTGGTTTTCGATCCTTTGCAGCAGCTTCAGCGAGAAGGCCAACTGAATGGCAAACTGCTACAAGTTTGGGTGCCAACAGCAGGTCAATATGTAGAGATGCCGGAACCCTTCTTGCTGCAAACGAGCGGACTGGGTTTAACCGTCTGGGAAGGAACGTTCGGGGAGCAAGCATTTACCTGGCTACGCTGGTGTGGTCTCAATGGTCGGGTCATCCCTACTGGTGCAGAACGGGCAGACCGACTGGCTGAACGGCTGAGATCGCTAGGCATTGACCCAAACGAAATCTAATATAAATCTAACAATCTTAGATTTTTTCTGAACTATGAGGGGATTAATAGTGGCATACATCTCCTTACTGTGACCGTTCATGCAATACCCGCTAGAACTCAAATTTAAGCTGTGGACACTGGCTCCGCAACTCTCAGTCACCGATGCTCAGGGCAATCTGGCTCTCTGCGTCCGTCAAAAACTTTGGAAGCTCAAAGAAGCGATCGACGTATTTTCCGACAGTGAGCGCACAAACCAGCTTTACAGCATCAAAGCCGATCGGATTATCGATTTCTCGGCTCGCTATAACTTCAGCGATCAGACAAACAAACCGTTAGGTGCCGTCAAACGTCAGGGACTGAGATCGCTCTGGAGATCTCACTACGACATCTTTGACGGCGAAACCGTGGTCTTCACCATTCAAGAAGAAAACCCCTGGATCAAAATCATGGATAGCCTGTTTGCAGAAATTCCGATCGTGGGAATGCTTACGGGCTATGTGTTTAACCCCACTTATCTAGTCAGTCGCCCTGATGGAAGAACGGTGATGCACTTATCTAAACAGCCTGCCTTTTTGTCGAGAATCTTCTCCATTAAAAAAGTGGATGGAATGAGCGATCGAGAAGAGATTCAAACTGTGTTGAGCCTGTTGATGATGCTCTTGTTAGAGCGCAACCGTGGCTAAAAGTAGCCCGGTTTGACCTGTAACGATTTTGCAATACTAATGTGCGGTAAAGTTTGATGAGTAATTCTCTACAAAGTTTAATAAGATAGTTTTACTCACCGCTAAGTATTTCTGCTTACCATGATGCTAGCCGATCGCTTCCCCTGGCTGACCATAATTGTTTTGCTGCCGCTCGTCGCTTCGTTAGTCATTCCATTTTTGCCCGACAAAAACGTCAAGATCGTCCGCTGGTATGCTCTCGGCGTGGGCTTTGCTGACTTTGCTCTCATGTGCTACGCCTTTTGGAAGCACTACGATGCCAGCAATCCAGGGTTTCAACTCGTCGAAAACTACGCCTGGATACCCCAGTTAGGGTTAAGCTGGGCAGTCTCGATCGACGGGCTATCCCTTCCATTTGTGCTGTTAGCTGGATTCGTCACCACCCTAGCAATGTTTGGAGCGTGGCAGGTCGATGAGCGACCCAAACTCTTCTACTTTTTGATGTTGATGCTCTACGCGGCTCAGGTGGGCGTATTTGTCGCTCAAGATTTAGTGCTGCTGTTCATCTTATGGGAAGTCGAGTTGATTCCCGTCTACTTGCTGATCTGCATCTGGGGCGGACAGAAACGCCGCTATGCTGCAACTAAATTTTTGCTCTATACTGCCGCTGCGTCTATCTTCATCCTGGTAGCGGCACTAGGAATGGCATTCTACGGCGACAATATCACCTTCGATGTTGCCAAGTTGGGCATGAAAGATTATCCGATCGCGTTAGAACTCCTGCTGTATGCCGGACTGCTGATTTCGTTCGGAGTCAAACTTGCCGTCTTCCCGATGCACACCTGGCTCCCCGATGCCCACGGTGAAGCGTCGGCTCCCGTCTCGATGATTTTGGCGGGTGTGTTGCTCAAAATGGGCGGCTATGGGCTGATTCGGATCAATATGGGGCTGCTGCCTGATGCTCACGTTTACTTTGCGCCACTCCTCGCGATGTTAGGGGTCGTCAACATTATTTATGGGGCATTCAGCTCGTTTGCTCAGACGAATATGAAGCGACGACTTGCCTACTCGTCGATTTCTCACATGGGGTTTGTGCTGATTGGCATCGCCTCCTTTACTGACTTAGGCATCAGTGGAGCGATGTTGCAGATGATTTCTCACGGATTGATTGCGTCGGTGCTGTTCTTTTTGGCGGGTGTCACCTACGATCGCACTCACACAATGGCAATGAATGATATGGGCGGCATTGGTCAGGTGATGCCGAAAGTGTTTGCGCTATTTACGGCAGCTTCGATGGCATCATTGGCGCTTCCGGGCATGAGTGGGTTTGCGAGTGAAATCGCGGTGTTTGTGGGCTTGGCGACGAGTGAGGCATACAGTTCACTGTTTCGGGCAGTTACGGTGTTTTTGGCGGCGATCGGAGTTATTCTCACCCCAATTTATCTCCTCTCGATGCTGAGACAAGTCTTTTACGATTCGGGGGCGGCTCCTGACTGTGATGTGACCAGTGAAGGCTTGAAGGCTCTAGAAAATCAGGGCGCGGTTTGTTTTGGCACCAGTTGCGTTCTGCCTGCTGACGCAGACTTTAGCGATGCCAGACCTCGCGAAGTGTTTATTGCAGGATGCTTTCTGGTGCTGATTGTGGGCATTGGGTTTTATCCCAAAATGGCGACTCAGATGTATGACGCGAAGACGGTGGCGGTCAATGCTCAAGCGCGTCAGGCATATTCTCAACTAGCGCAAGCAAACCATCAGCTATTTGCTCAAAAGTTCTTGACTCCTCAATCCGAAGTGTCGCCCGTTCTAGGAATTCTCAAATAGTCCAAACGGCAAAGTTGCCATTATTCGTAGAGACGTTTCGGTGAAACGTCTCTTTATGTTTGGAGTCTATTGATTTCGCTTTGTCGCAAATACACGAACAGATCGTTCTTCTACTGATGCTCGATCGTCACACTACTTTTGTGGACTTCTCCATAATAGGTATGAACCAATAGAGGAGGCAATGACAACACTCGCCTCAATAGATTACTACTCAATACCGTTCTACAAATTGCTTAGAGTAGCTATACATACATTGCAAACTCAACTCAATAAATGCCCAAGGAACCTAATCATGGCTGACTGTGGGAATCGTTTGAGTAGTAAATTTACCGTAATATGCTTGACGGAGATTGATCAGGCTAACGTTCGCGCTCACCGGACGCAGATAACCTTTGCAGTGCGACCCAACCATATTTGTACTCCGGTGCAGCGCGGTTGTTATGTTTCTCCTAGCATATTTCTATGATTACGTTGATAATTTTATCTTTCCTGCTTTTTATTATTTCTTTGCTCCATAACCCATTCTCAGAAACCAAATTCCGAACTTCTCTTTGTTGTTTATTGTGATCATAAGTAGCTAACTTTCGGGATAGCGAAATATTACCAACCGCACAATTATGTGATTTTGATAACAATAGGTAGTTACCTAGACAGTTTAGGTATTGGTTCCTGAATTCCTCATCGTAATTGTCATAACCATGAGGCTTTATTTCAGGTTCAGTAGTTGGAGCAATGTGTTCCAGTTCCGGGCTTATGATTTTGTCAAAACGGGTAGGGCAGTAGCCACTCTTTCCTTGCTGCTCTAAGTACACTTCATATTTCCAAAGGATATATTTTGCAACTGAATGATTTATTCCACCTTGGAGAGCCTCTTTGAGCTTTTCATTGTTCCAGTAAGCCCACCACCAATCCGATCTGGTTTTCATCGACTCTATTCGGGCAATTATTGGGCTAATATCTTTATAGTTTTCAGTGAACTTTTCAAATACATCATTTATTCTTGATGGTATTTCAGCACGAGTTCCGATCAGACGCTGGCGAAAAACCAAATTTTCTAGTGACGAACAGAGAGTTCCGATCTCACTAATAGACAAGCCATATCTATAAGCTTTTAGAATGAACGGAAGCGCAATGGCAATCCCCCATAATGTGATCAAGGAATGTATAGCGAAATTTTCGTGTTCATGATGTACAAAAAATACGGATAGGTGTTCAAAGCTTACCGAGAGTGACCTTGTAAAAGACTTTATGAAATCAATCGAGTTTTGCCCCGATAAAGCCTTATCGATTTTATCTAGTGCATTAGTTTCCAACAGTGAGTTAAAGTGAACCCGTAGTGTATACAATAAAACATCATCTTCATTGATACGATATCCAATTGAGGAAATTGACTTGTAGATTTTTTCAAAACGATTCTTTATTTCTTCTATAAGTTCATCTCTATTATCCTTACTATGTAGATGAACGTTGTACATAAATTGAGCTTTGACAATTTCTAGATTAGATGGTTGTTTTCCCCTGTTATTTTGAAATATAAACATCTGAATTGCTTCTGACTCGTCCTGTACTGGATGAGTAGTACAATTTGATTCGCTAACAATAGAGAGCATTCTTGTCAGATATTCTTCGGGTTTGTCTAACAGTTTTTTCTTGTAGAAATCAAAGGCTCTAACGATGCGGCGTGCAGATTCTGTGTCAAGTCCATTGTGATCAGTTTTTGTTTGTTCAATTACATAGTCTTTTAACAACTGATTGTCGTAATCTACGGTGGAGAAGCGTATCGTACCGCGCCGCCTCACCATGTCTTCATACAATTCTTCTTCACCTTCGTTTAAATTTCTTATAGTTTTTAGTTTGGTAAAAAGAGCGGACAAAAATATAACAATGGTTGTAAGACGCTGTTGACCATCTATTACTTGAAATTTCTCGTTTCTTTCCTCAAAAAGAAAATGTCCAAAGTAATATGGGTTTTTGGCGTTACTCTTGCTGTATTCTTCTAAGTCCGACAGAAACACGTCCGTTTGGGTGTTTCTGTCTGTTTTCTCAACAGGAGTTTCCCAAGAGTATGCGCGCTGATAGGACGGCACGATAATTTTGTTGCCAGCCATCATTTTTCTAATTGTTGTCGATGCTTCCATTGCTTATTTTTACCTTTGGTTTCGTTTTTGAGGCGCAACAATCTAATTTGACTAACTTTCATCGTACGATCGATTTGCTGATATAGAGAATTAGGCTGGTAGTTCGCAGTCTAATTCTTTATATCAAAGGATTAGACTGGCGATCTCACGGCATAACTCCCGGTTTGGCAGATTAGACTGACAACTTTGCGGTCTATTTCTCCAAAACCACAGTTCGACTTCACCCCTTGCAGCCTAAACATCAAAATTGGGTGTTTATAATGACAGCTTTTAGCCTAATTTCCTATGTAAGCAATTAGGTGCACATGCTACTCAGACTATACGTTGCTTCAATGTTGAAGGCTCAAAAACTTCAGTATTTCTTTCATTGAGGTAATAGCGATCGCGCTCATAACGACTTAACGAGAAGGATTGAGATCCCCTTAAGATTGCAACGCCTCAGTCACGATCGTCGAATATTTAAACAGCACCAGTCTCCACGTTTCCAAAGCGCTGCCACAATCCAACCGTTTTCTTCGAGCGTATCGGCGACGGGTTTTGCTTGCTCTAGCAAAATGCCGCTCAAAATTCCCCAAGTGGTGAGTTTGACGATCGCCGTCCACTGCGGAATCAAATCGATGATTACTTCCGCCAAGATGTTGCACACTAGACCGTCGATCGGCGCTTGAATCATCGTCTCTAGCTGTTTGACACTGCCCTCTGCTACAAGCATTCGCTTAGGATCAATATCATTCAGTTCAATATTCTCCCGGCTTGCCTTGACTGCTAACGGATCAGTGTCTACCGCATAAACTTGACTCGCGCCTAGCAGAATCGCCCCAACGGATAAAATGCCTGAACCGCAGCCCACATCGGCAATCACCGTATTTTGAGGATTGTCACTAAACCGCATCTCTAGCGCTTCGAGACAAAGCTGAGTCGTGGCGTGATCTCCAGTGCCAAACGCAACACCGGGTTCTAACTTGACGATGATCCGATCGCTCCCCTCCGGTTCGGGGAGCCAAGCGGGATTAATTAAGAAGCGATCGCCAACTTTCTGCGGCTGCCAGTGAACTTTCCAGCTACTTGCCCAGTCTTCTTCATCAATCAAATTCCACTGCACGATCGGAATCGGCAACCCCACACAGAGCGCATCTTGCCGCATTAAGAGAGCGAGGGCAGACAAATCTAATAGCTGTGCCTGCTGCTGTGGCAAATAGGCAGACACCCGACACGAAGACCCTTTGATCTCGCTAGAAGTGCCTCGACAGCCAAACTTCTCAAGTCGCCAAAACGCCACGTCATCAAGAGCGGTGTCACACAGAACTTGAATTTCCCACCAACTATTTGCCATCAGTTAAAGCGTCACTGTATAAGCGTCTCGGATGCCAGACACTTTTTTAATCTCGTTTAAGATGTCTTCGGGAAGCGGGTCGTCAATGCTCAACACCATCACGGCATCACCGCGCACAATCTTGCGCCCGACCTGCATACTGGCAATGTTGACATTAAAGTTACCCAGCAACGAGCCGATTCTGCCGATGATTCCGGGCATATCGCGGTGCAGGGTGAATAGCATATGGCGATTGGGCGGCACGTTGACCGGGAAATCATCAATGCTGGTGACTCGAATCTCGTTATCGCCCAGCAGCGCCCCCGTAACAGAATGTTCGCCTAACGCACCTTTTGCTGATAGGTGAAGCGACCCGGTGTAATCTTTAATAGACGGATCACGAGTCTCAATCACCCGAATGCCTCGCTCTTTTGCCTCAATGCTGGCATTGACATAATTGACCCGTTCTTGCAGCGCGTGAGAGAGCAACCCTTTGAGGGCAGCAATGACGATCGGCTGACTTTGATTGGTCGCCAATTCTCCGCGCAGCCCAATATTCAAAGATTCGATGCGTCCGCCGACGAGTTGACCGACCAAGTTGCCGAGGGTTTCTGCCAGTTGCAGATAGGGCTTGAGTTGCTCCAATAGATCAGGACGCAAACCAGGAATGTTGACCGCCGATCGAGCAGGCAACCCCAGCAAAACATCGCGGATTTGTTCGGCAACGTCGATCGCCACATTTGCCTGAGCTTCTTCGGTTGACGCTCCTAAGTGTGGGGTGAGGACGATCTCTTTGCCCAAGGCTCTCAAATCCGATTCGCCCAACGGTTCGGATTCAAACACGTCGATCGCGGCTCCGGCAATCTTGCCCGCTTTCAACGCTTCTGCTAGAGCGGCTTCGTCAATGATTCCACCTCGCGCACAGTTGATAATGCGAGCCGTCGGCTTCATTTTAGCGATCGCGGCTGCCCCGATTAGATGCGTCGTTTCTGCTGTTTTGGGAATGTGGAGCGTGATGTAGTCTGCTTGCTGAAACAACACATCTAACTCGACGAGACGACAGCCGATCTGCTCTGCCCGTTCGTGAGAAATAAACGGGTCAAATGCCAATAGCTTCATGCCCATTGCTTTAGCAACCGTGGCGACATGAGTTCCGATTTTGCCCAAGCCGACGACACCGAGAGTTTTCTTATAGACCTCAACGCCCGTAAAGCTTTTGCGATCCCATTTGTTGCTTTTCACCGACTGATTGGCATCGGGAATGTAGCGCGACAGTGCCATCATCATGGCGATCGTGTGTTCGGCAGCGGCGATCGTGTTGCCTTCTGGAGAATTGACGACCACAATCCCTTTTCGGGTGGCGGCAGTCACGTCTACGTTATCGACTCCGACCCCTGCGCGCCCGATAATCTTGAGTTGAGTGCCTGCCTCGATCACTTCTTTGGTGACACGAGTTCCAGAGCGAATCATTAACGCGTCATAGTCAGAAATAATCGCGACCAGTTGTTCAGGAGACAGGTCGGTCTTGACATCAACCTGGGCAACCTGGGACAAAATATCAATCCCTACCTGATCAATGGGATCGGAAACAAGAACCTTGGGCATAAAAACTCAGTGGATGATAGGGGCAGAGAGAAGAGTACAGGAAATAACGAACTCGGAACGCAGAACTTCTAATTCATCGCCCATCTTTCATACTTTCGAGTGATTCCCCAATTAGATATTCTAGTAGATTCACGCATCAAGCCTCGTAGAATGATCAAAGTTTTTTGGTTTCAGATTGTTTAGCGTGCCAAAGACGGAGTTACTTCTCTCGATCGTAAGAACTTAATTGCGATGATTATTGCTGTGGTGAATTCTGGCTCCTGCCCACTGCAATTTTTCTCGAAGCGTTTGGTAATAAGAATAATCTTCTCTAAGAATGATGAATTGAGCATCGCAGTCTGCCATGCGAATATCGACGCGCTGACCGGGCCAAATTGAAGTCGCTAACACGCCATCCATCCAGAGTTTTGTCGTTAAGTCACGATCGACGAGGGGCCAAATGCTCACCACCGATCCAGAGGGCAAAACAATGGGGCGACTCGACAGACTTAAGGGGCAGATCGGCGTAACGGCGATCGCGTCCATGCCGGGGTGAATAATCGGACCGTTTGCCGCCACGGTGTAGCACGTCGAGCCTGTAGGAGTCGCTACGATCAAGCCGTCGCCCTGATATTGATCGACGACTTCCCCATCGATTTCCATTTCTAAAATTGCAGTGATCATGCGATCGGCAGAGGCAGGTTTGATGCACATTTCATTGAGGGCGAGATAGCGATCGCTCATCGGCTCCAAGTTAGTGCGGTTGCCTTCAAAAATGCTGGCTTGCAGCATCATGCGGCGCTGCACGGCAAATCGATCTTCTGATAGCCGATCCCATACGGTTTCTGTGTTGAAATCTTCAGACGATTCGGTGAGAAATCCCAAATGCCCGCCGACGTTGACCGCGAGAATCGGAATCTTGTCGGCTGCCAAGTTTCTAGCGGCAGATAAAGCAGTGCCATCACCACCGAGCACGATCGCCAGGTCGATCGGCTGCGTTACTGATGCCAAAAACACGGGATAGGGGTTGTCATTCGGTCCACTTGGACCTAACAGCACTCGACAGTGGCGTTTTTCTAACGCTTGGGAACACTTCTCAGCCCATCGCCGACTGAGCGGGTCGCCCGATTTATGAATAATAATGACCTGATTTAGCTGCACAGTTTTTCAACCGAGAGACGTTAAGCGGTTCACTGTCAAAAGTCTACGCCATGTGCCCCTGTTTCTCAGGCTAATTGAGGACAAATGTATTCCATCTCAGGTTGTTGAGTATCATGAAATAACGATTTTGGGTATTTTTGGTTGATTCGTGAAGGTCAACGATCGTACATTGATGGATAAGTCCCGTCTGGTCACTGAGGAGTCATCGAATGAAACAATTTAATCCTGCGTTTTTGCAAATAAGTGCGATCGTAAGTGGGGCTGCAATGAGTGTCGGGCTTGCCTTTAGCACTCAAACTCCTGCGTCGGCACAAGCCGCTTATGGCAGCTATGTGGGCATCGGACCTTCGTTTGGCTTGACTCGTGGGGCAGACGACGAGCGCAAAATTTCAGCCGTGGTTTCCGGTCGATATAAGTTTTTGACGGCTCCGATTTCAGCCAGAGCGCAAGTATTGGTTGGCAGCAATGTGGCGATCGTGCCGACGATTTCCTATGACATTCCCATCAACTGGCAAACCGATGTCTATGTTGGCGCAGGAGTGGCGATTCCAATCGGAGGCGAAACCCCGATCGGCAACAAAACGAGTTTTGCGATTCAACCCGGCATTGACTATTCACTGCCAAATAGCAATGTCGTGCTGTTTGGCAATGCAATCATCTCGTTTGATGCCTATAAGCGAGGTGGCGCGGCTGCATCACTTCAAGGCGGAGTCGGATTGAGATTCTAGACGCGTTCTCCGGTATCGCCCCAGCGCGGTTAAGGGAAAGTGCTGCTGATAAAGGTGGTACTTCAAGTAGAAGTGACCCGGAAAGCCTGTGCCTGTGAAGTCGTCTTCGTTCCAGGTGCCGTCTTTTCGTTGAGTAGTGAGCAGGTAGGTGATGCCATTGTCGATCTCATCCCACGCAAACTGATTCGTCGCGTCTCCAGCAGCGAGTAGCCCAATCAATGCCCATGCGGTCTGAGAAGCCGTACTGTTTCCTTTGCCTTTAAGTGAAGGATTGGTGTAGCTGGCACAAGTTTCGCCCCAGCCGCCATCCGAGTTTTGACAGTTTACTAACCAGTTTGCGCCGCGATCGAGACTCGATTGATGCGTCACTGGAGCAATCAGCGAAAGCGCAGCTAAAACGCCACTGGTGCCATAGATATAATTCACGCCCCAACGCCCAAACCAAGAGCCATCGCTTTCTTGTTCTTGCATTAAATAAGAGAGGGCGAGATCGAGGCGATTTGCGTCTAGATGAGTAGACCTCCTGCGTGAATCTGGACAGCCCTCCTCACGAAGTGGGGCGAAGCCCTCGCCAACCCTTCTCCCTGGGGATAAGGGAGCTAGAACCTCTTGTTCCCTCTCCCTGGGGAGAGGGCTAGGGTGAGGGCGAAGTATTCGTGGAGGTCTGGTGTCTGTCAGTCGTCCGATCATTTCTAGAACTCGCGCAGTCACGTCTGCGGTATTGGGATCGATCATGGCTTTGAGATCGCCATAAGGATGAGCATTGAGCCAGTCTTGATCGTTGTCGAGATCGAACGCTGCCCATCCTCCAGGTTTGCATTGCATGGTGGCGATCCAGTCAACGGCGCGGACGATCGCTTGTTCTTTTAAGTTCTCGTTGGGCAATCTCACCGCCGCCAATGCCATCACCACCACGGCAGAATCATCGACATCGGGATAGAAGCGATTCTCAAACTCAAACGCCCAGGCTCCCGGTTTGCCGTGCTGATTTTTGACCGCCCAATCGCCATAGTCTAGAATCTGTTTTTCGAGCAGCCACTCGCCGCCGCGAACCAGAGCCGGATGATTAGGAGCCAGTCCAGAATCCACCAGAGATCGCATCACCAATGCAGTGTCCCAAACAGGCGAAACGCAAGGCTGAATGCTAAACGTATGATCTGTCTCATTTGAGAAACGATCAATTGCGTTTAACCCGCGCTCGACGATCGGATCATCAGCATCGTAATCTAAACAACGCAACGCTAACATTGAATTCAACATTGCAGGAATGATGCCGCCCCAGTCTCCAGACGCTTCTTGTCGTTCTAGAATCCACTGTTCTGCGGCGTTGAGTCCTGCTTCTCGAAAGGGCATCAGATTCAAGTCTTCGGCCACCTTAAAGACTTTATCTAAGTCAACAAATAAATCTGTCCAGTCTGATTTGCGAGGCAGATCAAAGTTCGTATTGGTGATTCCGTCTACATAAAGTTCGTCGAGCGTAATCGGTCGATCGACGAGAAAAACGGGCTTGCGATCGAACACAATCATCAGCGGAACGGTGCTGCCTCTTGCCCAGCTAGACAGTTCATAAATGCTAAACGTCGAAGCTGAAAACAATGGCTCAGATCCAAACGGATTGGGAATCTCCAGCTTTAATGACGGCAACAACATCAATCCGGGCGGAATCGACGGCAACCCACTCCACGGATAACAGCCAATCAACGCCAGGTGAAACTTTGTGAATACGCGAGCTTTCGCCACGCCGCCCCGCGCCAGAATAAATGCCCTTGCGTTTGCCATTGCCGGATCGTCGATCGCAACCCCCAGAAGCTTCAACGCCATGTAAGTCTCAACTGTGACGCTAAGTTCGCCACCATCGCCGTAGAACAGTTCCCAACCGCCGTGATCGCGCTGCTGCGATCGTAAAAACTTCTCCGCCTTGTGCATTGGGCGAGTTTTATCGGTGCCCCAAATTTTATGCAGCAAGACGACTTCTGCGGTCATCGTCACATTTGATTCGAGTTCTGCCCACCAATATCCATCAGCATTTTGAGTCGAAAGCAGATAATCTTGACTGGCAGCGATCGCCCCATCTAGCTGAGAAGTCGTAACCTTATTCCGTTGCATCGTTCACCCCAAAAACCACAGTCTCTGTATTTTGCGTTCTACAATCAAGAATTTGCAAGACAGCAACCAACCTTCCACAACCATAATGAGTGAGATTTTTGCAGGATTAGCGCTACTCTCCCTAGCGATTTGGATTTATTTGGTCTGCTTTCGCGGTCAGTTTTGGCGTACCGATCGGCGATTATCTGCCCAACTTTTGCCCCTGGATAAATCCCCTTCTGTTTGCATCATCATTCCCGCTCGCAATGAAGCGGATTTGTTGCCAATTACGCTGCGATCGCTGCTCACGCAAGACTATTCCGGTACTTTGAATCTGTTTTTAGTCGATGATCACAGCACCGATCGCACGGCTGAGGTTGCCAGAGAAACGGCTGAGACGCTAGGCAAATCTGATCAGCTACACATTCTCTCGGCAGCACCATTGCCACCCGGATGGACGGGGAAACTTTGGGCACTTGATCAGGGAGTTCAAAAAGCGATGACGCTGGAGCCGGACTACATTTTGCTGACCGATGCCGATATTGAACACGATCGCGCTAACCTCTCTCAACTGGTCGCTAAAGCAGTCGGGGACGATCGAGAACTCGTCTCGCTAATGGTGCGATTGCGCTGTCAAAGCATTTGGGAAAAACTGCTGATTCCTGCGTTTGTCTTTTTCTTTGCAAAGCTTTATCCGTTTCGATGGGTCAACGAGCCGGAGAACTCGATCGCGGGTGCGGCAGGGGGATGTAGTCTGATTCGGCGCGAGGCACTGACTCGAATTGGCGGCATTCAGGCAATTCGGCAGGCATTGATTGACGATTGCGCTCTAGCCGAAGCGATTAAATCGAGTGGGTCGCAGCGAATTTGGCTTGGTTCGTCCGATTCAACTCGCAGCTTACGCCCCTACGACTCGCTAGAAACCATTTGGACAATGGTGGCTCGGACGGCATTCACTCAGCTAAACTACTCGCCGCTATTGCTGATCGGAACGGTGTTTGGCATGAGTCTTATCTATCTACTTCCGCCTCTAGGAGCCGTCTTTGGAATCGTTGCGGGGCAATGGTCGATCGCGATTCCTAGTCTATTTGCCTATTTGCTGATGAGTCTGGCTTATGTTCCGATCGTGCGGTTTTATCGGTGTCCAATTTGGTTATCGGGTTGTTTGCCCACGATCGCGTTTCTCTACACGTTAATGACGATCGACTCAGCCCGTCGTCACTGGCAAGGCAAAGGCGGCGCTTGGAAAGGACGAGTTTATGAAGAGATAAAAACCCCCTGATCTCAGCCTGCATCAAGCTGCCGCCTAACCATCCTAAATTGCAATCTTGGGCAGAAAGCTTCAGTCTAGATAATCATTGTCCTGCTAAGTTCTTGGTGAGAGTGGTGAAAATTGTCTGTGATGGCTGTCGTGAAGTAGAAATAAAAAGCCATGTGCAAGCTAGACTAGAGCTGTCTTAACTTCAAGGGTAAAGGCATTGAACTCCAACGATAGCAATGTATTTGAAAAGTTTTTATCTTCCTATAATGCAGAGCTTTTGAGCAAAGTCTCTCGTCTAGATGAGTTGATCGGACGAGATCACTGGCTCTCTGTTGGCAACCACAAAGAATCAATTCTTCGCAGCTTGATCTCGAACATTCTGCCTAGAAAGTACGAAGTCAGTACCGGATTTATTCTTGCTTCTGATAGAGAAGGCAAACTACTAAAATCAAAACAAATAGACATTATTATCTGGGACTCATCTCACTACGCCCCAATTTTCCGCGATGGAGACTTTGTTATCATTCCTCCTGAAGCTTGTTCAGCAGTTGTCGAAGTCAAAGGTAAATTGACATCTAAAGAGTTACAAAGTGGTTTACTAAATATTGATTCTTTAATAAAATTCTGCTTGACTGCGTATCCTATCCATAATTACATACGTAAATATATTTTTGCATACGATATTGCAAAAACATTTAAATTTCCTGATAAATTATGGCAAGCAGTTGCTAACAGTTATAATCGTTGTGAATCTATATCGCTTGAGGATAGAATGGCTCTTTCAAATGAAAGCATTTCTTCAAGTGATTGTTGGAATCCTCTGTTCTCGATTGACGCTATTTTCGTTTTACCTTTAGGTACAATTAAACGTGAAGTTCGCTGGTTTGAAGGCAAAGTGCGATTTATGTTTCAAGCCTACACTACTGCTTCAGAGACTCATAATCACACCTACGCACACTTTGAGAGTGATCTACAAGCTCACCTCGCCACGAATGGTAAACCAGGTTTACTATATGCATACCAACCAGGTTTGTTCTCGGTTAAAAGGAGTATGGGTATAACCTCTACTTCACCCAAATCTTTGATGATTTTTCCAACACTTGAAGATGAAAGTATACTTCCCAAAGATATTAATAAAGAGGAAGTATTTGTACCTGATAGGATAAAGTTTTCACACTCAAAGAAGTAGCCGCTAAAACTAGAGTGTGGCTCAAATAGTAGTCTATAGAGCAGGCTTCAGGTCTCTATCGCGCTAGCACTTAAAAGCTATCTAAAAGGCTGTGATAGAATCAGCATCAGGTGATTAGTCTATGCAAATGATTCCTGTACAAACCAAAGCTCAAGTCCTGTCTCTCCTCCAGGAACATCAACAGGATCTCCACCGTTTTGGGGTGAGTCGTTGCGGTATCTTTGGTTCGTTTGTGCGAGATAGTGCAATTCACGATCGCAGCGATGTCGATATTTTGGTTGTTTTTGAGCCAGATCAGAAAACCTTTGACAATTTTATACACCTATCTTTTTTTCTAGAAGATCTATTTGGTAGGGCAGTCGATCTCGTTACTATTGAGTCATTAAGCCCTTACATTGGCTTACATATTTTGAATGAGGTCGAGTATGTCTCTGTCGGGTCGTGAGTATTTACAGCATATTCTTGACGAAACGACCTATATCCTGATGAGTTCCATAGGGTTAGACAAAGCAGCATTTGTGCAGGATGAGACCCTGAAACGGGCTTATGTTCGGAGTATTGAAGTTATAGGGGAAGCAGTTAAACAGCTACCAGATGAGTTGCGGCAAAAATACAGTGCGATCGAGTGGCGTGCTATGGCTGGGATGCGCGATCGACTAATCCACAACTACTTCGGCGTTGACTACGACATTGTTTGGGATGTTGTAGTGCGTAAAATTCCTGCGTTGGATGCTGACATTAGACTAATTCTCAAGCAAGAATATCCGTAGTTCACTTATTCGCTGATAAGCTTGGCTTACGTCCCGATCGTGCGGTTTTATCGGTGTCCAATTTGGTTATCGGGTTGTTTGCCCACGATCGCGTTTCTCTACACGCTGATGACGATCGACTCAGCCCGTCGTCATTGGCAAGGCAAAGGCGGCGCTTGGAAAGGTAGAGTCTACGAAGAAATCAAATCCGAAATCAAAAACTAGGCAGAAAGCTTCATCAAAACAATAAAAGCTCGATCGCTCATAATAAGGGAGCATTTGTAATTATCGGACATCCTCTAGAACAGCATATTGAAGCAGGTGAAGAATTATGATCCCAGTCAATGAAGCTCAACAGCAGTTGCAGGATTTGATCGATTTGGTAAGCCAGTCGCACCAGCCTATTGTTATCGCAGGACAGAGTAGTAATGCAGTGTTGTTATCTGAAGCTGATTGGGCATCGGTGCAGGAAACATTGCATCTTCTCTCGGTTCCAGGAATGCGAGAATCGATTCGGGAAGGATTGACAACCCCGATCGAGGAGTGCGATTAGCTCCGCAAACTCCGTAGGACACGAGAGTTAAAGTGGTGAGTTGGAATTTGGTCTACGTCAAACAGGCACAGAAGGATGCCAAAAAGCTGGCTTCTAGTAGCTTACAAAATAAGGCTCAGGCTTTACTTGATCTCATTCAAGCCAATCCGTTTCAAAATCCACCACCCTACGAAAAATTAGTGGGAGATTTGGAAGGTGCATACTCGCGGCGAATCAACATTCAGCATCGTCTCGTGTACGAAGTCATCGAGGCTGAGAACACGGTAAAAATTTTGCGGATGTGGACGCATTATGAGTAGCTTTTCTACCCGATCGCGGACGGTCATCAAAACACAGCAGTCAGAATGTGCAGGTTAGCGGGTTGTTTACCTACGATCGCGTTCTCTACACGTTGATGACGATCGACTCAGCCCGTCGTCATTGGCAACGCAAAGGCGGCGCTTGGAAAGGACGAGTCTACGAAGCGATCAAATCCGAAATCAAAAACTAGGCAGAAAGCTTCCGCCTGACCATCCCAAATCGCATCTTAGGCAGATTGAAAGCTGCAAAGGCTATCGGCAACCGCTGATTAAGAACGTTGTGTTGCTCCGATCGTAGTTGGAGGCAGTACTGGCGTTGCTGAATGCAGACATGAAATGCCCTCCTCACGAAGTGGGGCAAGCCTTCGCCAACCTTTCTCCCTGGGGAGAAGGGAGCCAGAACTCTTGTTCCCTCTCCTTTTGGGAGAGGGCTAGGGTGAGGGTAAAATCTGTGCTTTATCGATCGATTCAGCAACGCCGAAAAAACACCCGATGGGTTAGAAACATCAGATGTTTAAGTTCTTCTTAGCTAAGTGCGGGGTGCGGTTCTGACTGATTCGCTTTTTTACGATCGGGTCGTTTCCGCTCACTCTTGCGAATGCCGCCCGCAATCTTGTATTCGGGGCTATCTTTCCCGAATTCGATCGCAACCCCCAGCAACATTTTCTCGGTGAGTTCTTGCAGTTCTTTCTCGGCTTCTTGCATCACAACGCGATCGGCATCTAGCATGGCTACGGTTGCATTGTAAGCATCCACTCGCTGACGGGTTTTCTCGACTAACGCAGAATACGCTTGAACGGATAGTCCTTTGCCCATGTCCAAGCTGGAACTGATGGATCTGATGGCAGATAGGCGTGTTTTTGCCTTCTCAAGATGAGATGAAGTTCGTCTTCCGAGTCCAGGCATGAGTAGAAACCCTCTCTATAATCTTTGATTGAACAATTTCAGAGTTCCCCGATCGAGTGATTGACTCTCGATCTAATCTGTGAAACTCAAGGAGTCTCAATCTGTAACTAAGTATCGGTGTGCTGGAACTAAGGAAGCGCGATCGTCAACTCGATACCACAAAGCTGAAACTAAGGAAGCGCATTCGTTAACTCAGTAACACAAAGCTGAAACTAAGGAAGCACGTTCGTCAACTTAGTTAAGCAATAGCGCAACAAAGGAAGCGCGTTCGTCAACTTGATTCTGGCTTGAGACAACTTAGTTTAGCTAATGCAAAACTCGATCGAGATCAGGAATTATTTGATGGGTTCGTCGATCGGGAAATTTTGGGCGATCGATTCAGCAAGCCTAGAAGCGAGAAATCTGAAGGCAATTCAGCATAATTGCCCGAATGAGGGAATTATCCGGCTTGGATTCAGTATAAACTCTTAAGAAAGGGGAGTTATGCCGATAACAAGCAGGATAATTTCATCCGTAGCTATACTATCCCGTTTGAGGCATCTAAACGGCAGAAATAATAGTTAGGCTGCCTAAATTCCTTTAAAGCAACAGTCCGGACAATTTTAAATCGCCAACGGTGGAATGCGGGTTTCAGCATCATCACTGAGGCAAATACCAACGGTGGAATGAGGGTTTCAGCCTCTGCCTCAAAAAATGTCCGGAGTATTGTTAAAGGGGACTTCTTAGAAGTATTACCTGATACAGATTAATGTACTGTAGGTATCAATTGCCTACTTCTCAGTCAATACAATTTGCAAGGTAAGATAAGTAACAGTAGATTTTGAAGTTAAGTTTTCCTATTGAATTGAGAATAGATATCTAATTCATGAAAGAAGAATTCGCTGAGAAGATAGTTTCTGTTGATCAATTGCCAAATGATCCTATTGCAATGCCTCCTCCCTACTGGAGGAGTGGTAGTGCAATTTTTCATGTCATTGATGCCTTAGACGCCCTGTGTGATCTAGTTAAAGACTTGGTTCCAGTGCATGAAGAAACTGAAGACAAGCTTACAAATTTTTACGATCAATTTCCTGAAGATGACGAAAGTGAGGAAGGGCTTGAAGTGTTTGGTGAAATTTGTTCAGACCTTTGGGAGCTAGAACATAAGATCAAGATGAAAGCTGAGGTTGCTATTTTAATGAGCGCTATTGAGGCAGAAGCTTCAATAAATATGTTTTGCGTATATAACCTTCACAAGGATATAGCAGAAACCATCGAGAAACTTTCACCTTCCGAGAAATTAGTTGTGGCATCAGCATCTGTGGGACAACCTAATGCGAAAGCTAATACAGCCTATGAAGCAATTCGGAAGCTTTCTTCATGGCGAAATGCATTTGCTCATGGTCATTGCATAGATCGTCCTACTAAATCTCTTCGGCACAATCACCTGATATCACCTGAAACGTATCCGGGTGTTCCGGATACGCTTATGAACATGAAAAATTTAGTGAGAGGATATCTCAAAGCCAAAGAATACTTACGCTCAATTAGCTTAAACCCCTATAGAACCTATTTGAGATCTAGTTGACTGCTAGCCGCTTGAGCATCAGTCGGATGAAGCAAAGATTGACCTTAGCTGTGGCATGATCGAGCGTTCT
>NZ_LXYR01000020.1 GCF_001650195.1 Phormidesmis priestleyi BC1401
CATCAACGGTTAATTCCTGTTCGATGGCATTGCAGAAGGATGAAATAGTCTGAATCCAAAAAGCCCTTCACGTCTGTGGAGGGCTTTTTGTAGGTGTATCTGCGGTTGTGAGACAGTCGAGCAATAAAGGTTCTAAGAGAAACTTAGACTTTTTGCGGAACACGATCGTAGACTGCAAGAAAGCCTCTATCTCATATCTACAGTCATGACGCTAACGCAGGTTTGGGGGTCTCTCATAATCTTTATAGTCTGCCCGATCGTGGGAGGACTCCCTCTGATCGATTGGATGACTTATGGAATGACTAGGAAGCGGTTAAAGAATCTTGGCACTGGAAATGTGAGTGTCTCAGCTGCTTTCTATCACGGTGGGCGATTGGTCGGAATTCTAGCTGTTCTCTCGGAGGCGCTGAAGGGAATTGCAGCCGTTTTGTTGGCTCGTGCCTTTTTTCCTGATAATGCTGAATGGGAGATTATTGCGCTGATTGCGCTCGTATTTGGTCGTTATTGGATAAGTATAGGGGCGGGAACAACGAATGTTGTTTGGGGCTATGCAGTGCATGATCCGCTCTCTGCTCTGCTGGTTTTTTTGATTGGTGGCATTGGCTTTACGATTCTTCGAGAACGTACTCAAGGTCGAGTTGGCATTCTGATTTTGTTCCCTTTGGTGACAGCGCTGCGTCATTCTCAAGATTCGGCACTGATTGTCATGACGATCGCGCTAGGGTGCCTCTTAGGATGGGTTTACAAAAAGCTTCCAGATGACTTAGAGATGAGAGCTGAAACTGCACAAAAAAATTCACAATCTATGTTTAGGTTTTTTCGGGGCGATCGAGCGCTCATCTCTCTTGACCAACCACTGTCACCTCAGAAGGCAGGAGAAAAAGCGGCAACCCTGTCTGATTTGAAGCGATTGGGCTATCCTGTCCCGGAGGGTTGGGTTTTATTTCCGGGTGATGATCCTGCGCCGTTGATCGAATTCCTTCAGCCGTCTGAAGCAGAGCCTTTAGCTGTGAGATCGTCGGCGATCGGCGAAGATTCTGAGTCAGCTTCGGCAGCCGGACAATATCAAACCATTTTGGGGATCACGCGGCGGGAAGAATTGTTGCCTGCGATTTCGAGATGTTTAGAGTCTTATCATCAAGCGTCGGCAGTTCAGTATCGGCGCGATCGCGGGCTGCCAGATACTTCAATGGTGGTGCTGATTCAAAAGCAGATTCGAGGCGCGTTTTCGGGAGTTGCGTTTAGTCGCGATCCGATTTCTAGACAGAGCAGCACGGTTGTGATTGAAGCACTCCCAGGTGATGCGGCATCTGTGGTATCGGGGCAGGTGACCCCAGAGGCTTATGAAGTCCAAGTATCTGATTCTTTAGCCTCTAATTGGGTTTTGTCAGACGATCAGGTTCTAGAGGTGAATGGATTGGGGGATACTCCACCTCGATTGGTGCAACAGATTGCGTTTCTGGCACGTCGTCTTGAAAATGAATATCACGGCGTTCCTCAAGATGTGGAGTGGACTTATGATGGTCAGACTTTATGGGTGTTGCAGTCTCGACCGATTACAACGCTAGTGCCGATCTGGACGCGCAAGATTGCGGCTGAAGTGATTCCTGGATTGATTCGTCCGCTTACGTGGTCAATTAACCGCCCGTTAGCGTGTGGCGTTTGGGGGAAGATTTTCACGATCGTGCTGGGCGATCGCGCTCAAGGACTCGATTTCAACCAAACCGCCACGCTGCATTATTCTCGCGCCTATTTTAATGCCTCACTGTTGGGTCAGCTTTTTCGACGGATGGGGTTGCCTGCTGAAAGTTTAGAGTTTCTCACAAGAGGGGCAGCGTTTAGTAAGCCTCCAATCGGGTCAACGCTTCGCAACCTGCCAGGATTACTGCGATTAGTGGGTCAAGAATTGCAGCTTGAGAAAAATTTTCGTCGAGACGATCGACGCAAGTTTGCTCCATTTCTAAAGCAAGCCTCGGTGCAGCCTGCTGTTGAGCTATCTGCTTCTCACCTCCTAGAACGAATTAATTTAATCCTCGAACTACTAGAAGTGGCGACCTTTTATAGTATTTTTGCTCCGTTGAGTGCGGCATTGCGAAAGGCAATTTTAAAAGTCGATGATGGACAAATCGATAACGGAGATACGCCAGAGGTAGCAGCATTGCGATCGCTGCAAGCATTAGCAGTTTTAGCCCGTGAGAATTTACTGAGTAATAAATGGATCAATCCAGCAGAGACAGAATCTCTGAGCAGCTTGAACCTATTTAAAATGCTAGATAGAACGGTGGAGAGTCGAGATATTCTCGATCGGTTTAACCAAATCTTAAATCGTTACGGCTATCTAAGTGAAGTGGGGACGGACATTGCAGTGCCCACTTGGAGAGAAGACCCGCACCCGGTTCAAGAGTTGTTTGCCCAATTTTGTTTGAATCCGCCTCCCAAACCAAGCTCAGTTCGATCGAAGGCTGGATTAGTGCAGCGTCGGTTTAGCCTGAAAGGACGAGTGACAGAAGTTTATAGTCGGTTGTTGGCAGAGTTGCGATGGAGCTTTGTCGCATTAGAAGCTGACTGGCTCAAGTCGGCAATATTGACTGAACCGGGCGATATCTTCTTTCTAGAGTTAGCAGAAGTCCGGCAAGCCGTGAATCTTGATCAAACCATCCTTGATCAGATTCCTCAAATTATTGCTCAACGTCGATCGAGCTTGCAAAAAGATGGTCAGCTTGAGTCGGTTTCCACGATCGTTTATGGCGATGATCCCCCTATTCCCGTTTTAGAAAACTGGCAGTCTTCGCAGCAACTGCAAGGAATTGGAGCCAGCATTGGACAGGTTGAAGGACGCATTAAAGTGCTGCGATCGCTTTCTAATGTGGGAGAGATCGATCGAGAAACCATTCTCGTTGTGCCTTATACAGATTCTGGATGGGCACCGTTGTTAGCCAGAGCAGGTGGATTGATCGCAGAAGTCGGAGGTCGGTTGTCGCATGGTGCGATCGTGGCTCGTGAATATCGCATTCCTGCGGTGATGGATGTCCAGAATGCGACCAATATTCTGCGAGATGGTCAGCTTGTCCGTATCGATGGTCAGAGGGGAACAGTGGAAATTTTAGGTCAGGAATAAAGGCAAAATTAATCGGTTGTATCCGTGACACTCTCGCGATCTAGTTTGCGGACGATCATCAAAAAATCACGCATCACAGTGTCTAAATTTCGCTCACTGAGCACCGGGACGTGAACAAACAGACAAACACGGGACTGCGTTTTTTGAAGGTGCGACAAGACGGAGTAGTAAAGGTGATTGCACACAAAATTTCCGGCATCGTGGCTGATCTGAGTCGCGATCGTGCCTTCAATCAGAGCAGCCAAATCGATCGAAGTGTGCAACACACTGCGCTGAAATTTGCCGTTTGACTCCACGGTTAAGACTTGCCGACTCTCAGCCATTCCGCAGCAGATAGTCACATCTGGTTGAAGACGGTCGATCGTAGAAATCACTTCTTTGGGAGCCGTTTGAAAATCGACCCGGATTTTTCTTAAGAAATGACACGGTTGAGCGATTAGATCCCTTTGAGAAATCTCGGTTAATAAATCGTCTGAGGAATTAGAGCGTTGGTGAGGCTGCCAGGGGTCAAACGAAGTCAATAACAGCATTCTGCTATGGTCAAACAATTTATTAAAACTTCACAAGAGACATTCACGATCGTACCGGAGCTTTATCTGAATTGAGTGATGTTTGAAACATAGCATTTCCGAATTTACTCATGTTCAAGATACTCATTGGCTCTGCTCTCTCGATCGCATCTATTTCTCTGCTCACGTTGCCTGCTGCTGCTGCCACTAACCCAGATTATGGGTGCTATATACAGACTGGCTCAAGACAAATTGTTGATCTCACTCGATCGGTCTGTGGGTTTAACGCTGTCCAAGCTGCAAAAGACGCTAAAAAAGATCCGCCTATCTCTCGGCAGTTAGAACGCTCTTGAGGCAGGATTATGGCGGAAACACCTCACTCACAAATTTAGTCAAGACGAACCCAGAGTTACTAACAGCCGCCGCCAGAGACTATTGTCAAGCCCGACAAAATGGAAAGTCTGACGAAGAAATCATGGAGACCACTTATCGAGAGACGATGGAATCTCCAAGAATGGCTGACTCAAACCCTACAACCCGGCAGGAAGCTGAACAACTTCAGAGACAAATGGAAGCTAAACTCGTTCCCACCCAACTTGCCTTGTCACTAGCTTCAAAACATTACTGCCCCAATTTGAATAACCAAGCGAGTCAATAATCGGCTGAATTTCCAGCCCTTTCCTCAACAAAGTGTTTTATGCCGAGTCCCGTTTCACCTTGCACTGTGTAGTAGGCTTAGAAACGGGAACTTCGGTATTGTATGACTCCTTCGCCAGCGTTTAGTAAAGCGTCCCGTCGCAAAAATCTTTGGTTTGAGCGGCTGATGGCAACGATCGCCGCCGCCAATCTCGGTCTCGTCGCCTTCGACCTGACCTACGTGCAGTGGCGAGACTTTTGGTTTCGTCGAGCGCCCATTGTCACCCAGTGGGTTGACCCCGTAAAAGGCATCGAACGCCATCGTGAAACAGATCAATATTTGCAAACGGTTGATGACTTAAAGCGAGACCTTCAGCAAGGAGGATTGCAAAACCCGCAGGTGGAGCAACGGCTACAGGAGTTGCGAGATCGCAGCACCGACATGATCCAAACCAACCCATTTGCAGGAGCGAACAAGAGCGGCGCACTAGAGAAAATCAAAAATCGAATGCGAGAGCAGATTTTTGGGCAACGTCGCAATGAATCGGCTCGTCAAGCATTCAGTCAGTTTTGGAGTGTTAACTACCTTCAGCAGAAGGGCGTTGACCGCGAACTGCAATTCTTCGATCGCGAGATTCGTCCCTTAATCGCCGTTAATTATTATCGCTCGATCGGAGAGAATGGCGAATTCACCGACTGGTTTTGGCTGGTCGATCTGCCGTTTGTTGCCCTCTTTGGGCTGGAGTTTTTAGCCCGAACCTTCTATCTCAGCCGCAAATATAAAAGTTTGAGCTGGTTCGATGCGATGCTCTGGCGCTGGTATGACGTATTTTTGCTACTACCCTTTTGGCGGTTGCTGCGAGTCATTTCCGTTGCGCTGCGGTTAGAACAAGCGAGATTTATCAGTTGGGAACGGATTCGTGCCCAGGCGAGTCAAGGA
Organism: Phormidesmis priestleyi BC1401; assembly: GCF_001650195.1. Classification (GTDB taxonomy): domain Bacteria; phylum Cyanobacteriota; class Cyanobacteriia; order Leptolyngbyales; family Leptolyngbyaceae; genus Phormidesmis_A; species Phormidesmis_A priestleyi_B. The sequence continues at coordinate 5,204 of NZ_LXYR01000020.1, forward strand.
TTGATTTCCAACATTTCAGAAGAACTTGCAGAAGTTGTCGTCGTGCAGGTCATCGATCGAGTGCAGGCATCGATCGATCGAGGAGAACTCTCGCGATGGTTGACTCAAACCGCGTCTCGTCCTTATGTTGACCTCAATCAGCGTGACGAAATTCAAGAACTCACGAGCCACCTGATGAAGTTAACCGTTTATAAAGTGCTTCCTAAAATCAAGCCTGATCTAGAAGCGCTGTTGCGGCACAATGTTGAGGCAATTCTCAATCAATCTCCCGCTTACCAGGGGCTAAAAGCAATGCCTCTAATCGGCGATTTACCCCGACAAATCAATGAGCGACTGGTAAGCGATGTGACCGAAGGAGCCTATAGCGCGATCGTGGCAGCATTAGAAGATAAAGCAGGGGCAGAATTGATCAACAAATTGGTCAAAAACTTCGGGCAGGCATTAACGAGTGAGATGGGAGATCAGCGATCGCTTCAGGAAGTGCAATCACTGATCACTGATTTGTTAGAAGAAGTGAAGGTGAACTATGTGCGTCGCTGGTCAAGCGAAGACATTGAAGGAGTTTTAGAAGAAGCGCGGCAGATTCGACGAATTGATAAGCGGTAAATCGGTTTTAGAGGACACTTTACTCAAATTCTAAAGAAACTAATACTAGGGAAAATTCAAGGGTATTGTAAATGCACTGACTGATTACACTATCTGGACAAAGGCATGAGTGACGCTGAATCTGGCATTCGTCTGTTTGGGAAAACGGTTCCGCTTTATGTGCAAATTTTAGTTGCGCTGATTTTAGCGATCGTCGTCGGCGTTCTCTTCGGGGGCTGGAAACCCTGACCCAAATAACAAAGCCATCATCAATAATCTGGCGGTTCCCTGTGACTTGATTCTCAAAGCGCTCCGTGCCTTGGCGACTCCGCTGATTTTGATGGCAGTGCTGCACACGTTTATGACAGCAAATATCCCTGGTCGATCGGGGCGCAAATTAACGGTTTTATTGTTGACGAATACAACGGTGGCGATCGTCATTGGCTTGCTCGTTGCTAACGTCATCCGACCCGGAACCTGGGGACAAATTAACAAACCTGCCGGAGAAATCGCGGGCGGTGTGACGGTTGATCCCTGGTCACTCGTGCAGACTAGCGTTCCAGATGCGGTGCTGAAGCCATTAGTTGATAACAATGTAATTCAGCTCATTGTGATTGCGCTGACCTTTGGCATTGCCCTTCGCGCCCTTAAATCAGAACAGACCAAACAAGGTAAATCTGACTACAAGCCGTTAGAGCAAGTGATCACGTTTTTATATGAGGCGATTATTCATGTGCTCACTTGGGTGATTGTTTTGATTCCGTTAGCGGTGTTTGGCATCGTGGCAAGAACGATCGCGCTCGAAGGGTTTGCACCATTTAAGTCTCTTGGAGCGTTTATTTTAGCAGTGTTGCTGGCTCTGTTTTTGCAAGCCTGCTATTATCTAACTCGCGTCAAACTTGGCTCGTGGGTCAGCCCTGCGAGATTTTTATCGGGCGGCTCTGATGCGTTCTTCACGGCTTTTTCGACTTCTTCCTCAACCGTGACAATGCCCATCACCTTCGAGGCGCTGCAAACCAAAGTAGGATTGCGAGAGTCGTCTGCATCGCTAGGCGCATTAGTGGGCAGTAACTTTAACAATGATGGCACCGCCCTTTATGAGGCGATGGCAGCTTTGTTTATTGCTCAGGTGATCGGACAAAATCTGCCCTTTCCTCAGCAAATTATCGTCATTTTGACCTCGATTTTTGCGTCCGTTGGCGCAGCCGGAATTCCCAATGCGGGACTGGTTACGATGACGCTGGTGTTTTCGTCAGTAGGCTTGCCCACTCAGTATATTGCGATTTTGGTAACGGTCGATTGGTTTCTCGATCGCTGTCGCACCGCCATTAACGTGATGGGCGACATGACCGTAAGCTGTCTGCTCGATGGCAAACAGCCCAAATCAGCGATCGAACCTGCTCTCGAAGAAGCTTTGGCGATCGAAGGGGACTGAATAGCCTCTAAATTCACACTGGAGTAGCAAACCGGATTTTGAGATAGTCGTCCTCCATCTTTGCCCCGGCTGGATTTAAAGCCGCCAACGCTTGAGGCAACACCAAATTACGACGGTGATTTCCAATTCTGACGTTTAACTCGTCGCCCGTTTTGCTGAGTTCAACCTGACTTTTCTCAATGCCAGGTAGATAGATTTCGAGGCTGTATTGCCCCTGATCTTGCACGACTCGCAGCGTTGTTTCTTTGTAGTAAACCTGCGCCGGATCTTCATTGTTGGGGTAAAGCGTTTCTTTTAAGCGATCGAGCGCCTCTAACCCACACATCTCTTCCGAATAAAGCGGCACTTCCTTGACAGGTAAAGGCGCAAAGTTGTCGTGGATCTCTTGACGATATTGCGCCTGATTTTCTTTCCAGCGTTTGAAGAATGGATCGGTCACTGATTCAGGAATGATTCGATTCGCGATAATTAAATCTGTCGAAACGTTGTACAAACTCAAGTAAGCGTGAGCACGCAGCGATTCTTTAATCACCATCTTTTCAGGGTTTGTGACGAGCCGCACCGAGGTTTGCGTATTGTCAATCAAGACTTTTTGCAGCGCTTCAATTTGCTCATAAAACTCAAACGGCGCATCCATCACCTCTCTGTTGGGCAGAGAGAAGCCTGCGATCGGTCTAAAGATCGGCTCCACTAAGGGACGCAACACCACCGAAATGTTTTGAAACGGCTTGTAAAATTTTCGCATATACCAGCCGCCCACTTCGGGCAAACTCAGAAGCCTTAATGCCGTTCCAGTCGGGGCAGAATCGATAATCAATACGTCAAACGTGCCTTCGTCATAATGGCGCTTCATTCGCACCAATCCAAAAATCTCGTCCATGCCAGGGAGAATCGCCAACTCCTCTGCCTGAATGCCGTCTAGCCCTCGCGCTTGCAACACCTGGGTAATGTAGCGCTTCACCGCACCCCAATTACCCTCTAGCTCCATCAGGGCATCAAGCTCGGCACCCCACAGATTGGGGCGGACTAATTTCGGCTCGTGACCTAACTCTAGATCAAAGCTGTCTGCCAATGAGTGAGCAGGATCGGTACTCAGGACAAGGGTTCGATAACCAAGCTCGGCACAGCGAAGCCCAGTTGCGGCAGCTACAGAAGTTTTGCCAACGCCGCCTTTCCCGGTCATTAAAATTACACGCATGGTCGATCGGAGTCCTTGCCTGAGAATTGTTTACATTCTTTTACCTGACTTCATTCTCCCATAGGAATCGGGCTTTAGGGATAAAGCGATCTCTACCGAAAGTGTTGTTTCAACACATCTAATCGAGAACAGTTCCAGTAATCGATGTGTGACACGATTAAATTTTCTGCGTTGATGGTCAACTCACTCCAACCGCTAATCGAGATGCGAGGCTTCCAGGGTAAAGGCGTGTTCCAACTCAATGTCCAATCTGTCCGGATTAGATCACCGTTGCGTTGAATGTCATGTAAATCCATCTTGACGTTGAGAAACCAAGTTTTGATGAAGCCGATCGTAGCTTGATAGCGATCGCGTCCTCGAAACTCATTCATCGGATCTTTGAAATAAACGTCTTCAGCGTAAAGGGTGTAGGTTTGGTTTTCTGGGAAGCATTCATAGTCTTTTTGAAGCGTTTGTAAAAGATTTAGAGAATTCATCTTTAATAAATCCAAGTAAATGAAAGTTCGTAATAATAGTTAATATTATAAAATTTGTACCGAACGACGCTATGCCCAATCGGTATTTCTATTTCGACTTACCCGTTTTGACTGATTTTGTCCAAATCACTGACCAGCATAATTTTGTCTCGGTTCCTGATGACTGGCTGATTGTGATTACTGATATTGTCGGCTCGACTCACGCGATCGAGCAAGGTCGCTATAAAGATGTCAATTTGCTGGGTGCCTGCTCGATCGTATCCGTTCTCAATGTTGCAGGTGCGATTGATGTTCCGTTTGTGTTTGGGGGCGATGGGGCTGCGCTGCTGATTCCGCCCACGCTGCTAGAGGAGACTACCCGATCGCTGCGCTCCATTCAAACTCTTGCAAAAGACGAATTTGCTCTCAGCCTGCGAGTGGGCATCGTTCCGGTGGGAGTAGCAACTCAGGCGGGGCATCCTGTCGATATTGCCAAACTAAAGATTTCAGAAAACTATAGTCAGGCAGTCTTTATGGGAGGCGGATTGACCTACGCCACTAATTTAGTCAAAGATCCGGCGACGGCACCTTTCTATAGGCTGAATTTGATGGAAGCCAGTTCTCCAGCAAACTTTTTGGGCTTAGAGTGTCGCTGGCAAGATATTCCCAGTCGCTATGGAGAAACAGTCAGTTTGTTAGTGTTGGCAACCCAAAACGACCAGTATCGAGACGTAATCGAACAGATTCAACTGATTTATGGAGCAGGCGATCGCCACAATCCCATCACGCGCGATCGGCTCTCTTTGTCCTTCAACCCCAACAAGCTGATCAAAGAAACCAAACTCCGTGCCCCAACCAGTCATTGGTTCAGCAAACTCACCTATCTGGTCAAAATCCAGCTTGAGAATCTACTCGGCTGGATGTTGATGACCTTTAAACTCAACCTCGGTGGCACCGATTGGGGTCAATATCAAGATGTGGTGGTCGCAGCGACCGACTATCGAAAATTTGATGACATGCTGCGAATGGTGATCGCCGGAGATGCCCTTCAGCGGGAAAAACTCACCGCCTATCTGGAGAAGAAATATCAATCGGGCAACCTCGTTTACGGACTGCACGTCAGCGATCGGGCACTGCTAACGTGTCTAGTGTTCGATCGCAATGGACGACAAGTGCATTTCGTCGATGGTGCCGATGGAGGCTATACGCTGGCAGCCAAAGAAATGAAATCTCGAATGCAGAAGTCTTTAAATTCAAAGAATAGATTCTAGAATCGTGTTCACACCTTCCGCTAAAACTCGCCCTCGCAGAAACGTGCCTTAAGCTAGAAGTAGTCACTATTCGAATTTATACCGCGATCAGTCGAACGCTTGACAGCAGGCGGTCTGCTGTAGCCAAAACCGTTTTTAGACAGACAACTTACAACTCAAAATGACATCCATTGCCCCGACGATTGCTCCTCTAAGCTGGTCAGAACTCGAAGCCCTCACAGATTTTCAAGTCGAACCTGTCAATGGACTCACCAATGCTCAAGCCCGCTTGCGTCTATTCGGTCAAACTGAAGCCGATGTGCGGGTGACGCTCTATCGTGACAACCACGCCTGGTGTCCCTACTGTCAAAAAATCTGGCTGTGGCTAGAGGAAAAGCAAATTCCTTACCGCATCGAGAAAGTGACCATGTTCTGCTACGGGGAGAAAGAAAGCTGGTACAAGCGTAAAGTGCCATCTGGGATGCTTCCGGCGATCGAGTTAGACGGTCATATCATCACCGAAAGCGATGATATTTTGCTCGCCCTGGAACGCGCTTTTGGTGTCTTGGGTGCAGGCATGGACGATCGCACGGTGCTTCCCTTGCGACGACTAGAGCGGCTGCTCTTTCGATCTTGGTGCGCTTGGCTGTGCCGTCAGGCAGGCTCGTCTCGGCAAGAGCAGCGTAACCGCGATCAGTTCACAAGCGTAGTAGCTCAGGTCGAGGAGGCTCTCGATCTCACTCCAGGTCCTTACTTCCTTGAGGAGTTTGGCACCGCTGATGTTATCTTTACGCCCTACGTTGAGCGCATGAATGCCAGCCTTTACTACTACAAGGGCTACTCTTTGCGAGAAGAAAACCCGCGCTTGTCAGACTGGTTTGCGGCGATGGAAAGCCGACCCACTTATCGGGGCACCCAGAGCGATTTCCACACCCACGTGCATGATTTGCCTCCGCAGATGGGAGGCTGCTGGGAAAACGGTGAACCTCAGGCACGACTTAACCAGGCACGAGTGGATCATGGTCCTTGGGATGGGTTGCCCGATGTGACGTACCTAGAACCTGAAACCTCTCGTGCTGAAGCGCTCTCCCGCGTGCTTAAGCACCGAGACAATATCATTCGAGTTAACCCTGCTGAAGACACATTAGTGGATGTGGCTTTGCGGTGTGCTTTAACCAACTTGATGACGAGCCAAGTTTGTCCACCCCCGCCGGGGTCTGATGCGGCTCTACGATATTTGCGCGATCGCATTAATGTGCCCCGCGATATGTCTATCTATGCTGCTAAACGGCTTCGAGAAGCTCTAGAGACAACGGCGGCATTGGCAGGCGATCGCCAAGGTCCGCCCATTCCCGTTCAGCATCGACGGGATCAAGACCCGGCTGATTTTGCCAGAATTAGTAGCTTTGGCTCTAAAGGTTAGTCGTAGGATTGTCTGGGCTAGAGGTCGGCAAGTCGGCAATGGGTTCTGAGAGTAGCTCTTTGACGACTAGGGGAGTGTGCATTGTGGCTTCATCAGGCAACAGGGAAGGCAAAATTTGGTTGACACGCAGACCCAAAACTGAGAAAGCTTGAGGAATTTGTTCTACAGCAAACGGCTCAGTCGCTGCAAATGCTTGTTCACTTGTCAGCAGCACTCGAATCACGCTGAGCGGCACTTGCAGAAATAAATTGCTGGCGAGAAACGCGATCGCTGCCACTACTAACCCTAATCCTCGCAGCCCCAGAGCGAACGGAGTCACTTCAGCCGCGATCGGAGCCACGTAATAGATCTGACGCAACATTACTAGCAGCAGCAAGGTACCTAGCCCAATCCAGATCGGACTGCGACGAGTCTTGAAGAGCGTCAAGATTCGCCGTTGGTCATCGGTTAATTGGGCAGGTTTGAGAGCAATGGCAACCAAGCTGAAGATATAGAAAGGCTTTTGCCACTGCATCCAGACGATCGGAGCGATGCCAACTGCTGCAATCAGCCCCAACTCTAACCAGACAGGCAATAAAGGATCGCCGACTGCCAACCCCAATAGGCAAACTAGCAAACACAGAGGAAGGGCTGCCAAACCCGCTGCATGAACCCAAAGGTAAGGATCAGACCAGAAAGCACGCATAACTTACACTCACGTTAAACCAATGACTCATTTTAAGGGGTGCACGGTAGGGTGTGAGCTATGGAGAAGAGAGGTTGTCAGACTATTTGCTGACTTCCTGGCGCTGTTGCTTAAGAGCTTGTAGCTGATGCAGCAAAGATGCTGTTTCGGCGTGGAGATTGAGAAACTTTGTTTGCTGATCAGCTTGATAGAGTGCTTTCATCTTTTTGAGCGATCGCGCCCACTCACGATCGGAGACGCTAGAAGGGTCTTGGCGATGCTCACACACGGCGGTGTTACTAAATTGACTGTTTGAATTCGTCGTGGTCATAATGTGTTAGGAATTTGTACTTACTCACACCGAGGGCTATCTTAACCTAAACTTTATACAAGTTTTTACGAAGTGCTTCATTTTGATCGACTGGCAGAGAGTTTTCTAAGTTCCTTTGAACACGACACTCTAACCCTCTGTAGTAGACTAAGATCTAAACCTGTCGCATTCAAAGATTCAACCCTGTGACCTTAAGTCTGCCCATTCAAGATGATCTCCTCTCTGAAACGATGCCCAAAGTTCAGAACTGGCGTGGCTTGATTGAGGGCTATCGGCGCTATCTGCCCGTGACCGATAAAACTCCTGTGATCACGCTGCATGAAGGCAATACGCCCTTAATTCCGGCACCTGCGATCGCGGCTCAAATGGGTCGGCAGGTGAAAGTGTTTGTGAAATATGACGGTCTCAACCCGACAGGCAGCTTTAAAGATCGCGGCATGACGATGGCGATTTCTAAAGCCAAAGAAGCGGGGGCAGAAGCGGTGATTTGCGCCAGCACGGGCAACACCTCGGCGGCGGCGGCTGCCTATGCTCGTCGCGGCGGAATGCGGGCGTTTGTACTGATCCCCGATGGCTATGTGGCGCTGGGCAAGCTGGCTCAGGCGCTGCTCTATGGGGCAGAAGTGTTGGCGATTCAAGGCAACTTCGACCAAGCTTTAGAAATTGTGCGCGAGATGTCGCAAAACTATCCTGTGACGTTAGTTAATTCGCTCAACCCCTATCGCCTTGAGGGTCAAAAAACGGCTGCGTTTGAAGTGGTTGATGTGTTGGGCGACGCACCCGATTGGCTGTGCATCCCGGTTGGCAACGCGGGGAACATCAGCGCCTATTGGATGGGATTCTGCCAATATCATCAAGAAGGACGCTCTACCAAACTCCCGAAGATGATGGGCTTTCAGGCAGCAGGGGCGGCTCCTCTAGTGAGTGGGCATATCTTCAGCCATCCTGAAACTCTGGCAACCGCTATTCGGATCGGCAACCCTGCCAACTGGCAAAAAGCGATCGCGGTTCAAGATTCGAGCAAGGGTGAATTTAATGCGGTCACCGACGAAGAGATTCTGGATGCATATCGTCTCTTAGCGTCTGGAGAAGGAATCTTTTGCGAACCTGCCAGCGCTGCCTCTGTCGCCGGACTGCTCAAGGTGAAGGATCAAGTACCGTTTGGGGCAACGGTGGTTTGCGTCCTGACAGGAAACGGGCTGAAAGACCCTGACACCGCCATCAAGCATAGCCAAAATCAATTTCAACAGGGCATTGCACCAAAGTTAGATGCAGTCGCGACAGCGATGGGATTTTAGTCGCCCTTTTGTTCTCGTACTTTTGTCAGCAAATCTACCGTATCGCCTAATGCGGTGGTAAGGTTTTTGCGAGTTTGGGCGTGGTCGGCTTGTTCATCTTTGAGATTTTGAGCCAGTCGATCGTGCTCGGTCCACAGGTCAAGCAATCTGGCTTTGAGTTCATCAACGGTGGTCAGGGTCTCGATCGAGCGATCGAGGGTGAATTGAGCGACCAATCCGTCTGATGAGCCTTTAGGAAGGCTTTGAAGTTGGGCAATTTCAGCTTTGAGAGCGTCGATCGTTTGTCGGGTCAACACGGCTTCGGTACGTCGCTGCTGCGCCTCTGTCTCATAGAGTTTCCGCCAATTGTCAGCGCTGGCGTTTGCGGCTTCCTGTGCCTCTTGGGCGACCTGTAGTTTTTGTTTGAGGTCTTTAATCTCGTTTAGCCACTGCACAACCTGGTCAGCCATTTTTCTCGCCTCTGTTGAATTTAAATGCGGTTCAAAGATAGTCCTTTCAGACTTTATTTCCAGCCTTTTTTTGCCTGCTCTAGCACGTAAGCGGATACATCTTGAATTTGAGCTTGGCTGAGACGATCTTTGTAGGCAGACATATTATTTTTGCCATTGGTGACGAGTTGCGCGATCGCAGCCTCAGTTGCATAACCATTTTTCTGGAGTGCCTTTAGGGTCAGCGTTTTGTTGCGTCGGACAATATTGCCGCCCTGAGCGTGACACCCCGCACACTGAACCGTGAATACACTAACACCGTTGCCCAAGTCGGCGGCAAAGACAGGCTGGATCAGGGAGCTTGTCCAGAACACGATCGCGCTCAGTCCAATCATCAATAATCTTTGGATCATACTATTTGACTTAAAAGTAGTGGTGTTCTCGATCGTGACACATCTTTCAGCCCCTACCAATTCTCTTGTTGAAAGACGGTGGCACAATATTGAGAGTGATTAACCGTTGAAGGAGCAATTGCGGTGCTAGTAAAAGTGGGTGTGGGGGTCGTTTGTTTTACGATCGCGTTCGTTTTGGCAAGCTTGGTCGAATATTGGCTGCATCGTTTGATGCATGTCTCGCCAAAAGTGGGGAAGCAACATCGTGATCACCATCGCCGCAATGAGGCGCAGGGCGTGCTGTGGGAGTTTCGTGACTATGTGAGAGGGACGCTCATCGTCTTATGTCTAATGTTTTTCCACTCATTCCCGGCGGGCATCGGCTGGTTTTTAGGCGGGTTTGTCTATGCGGCGTTTTCTTCTTATGCTCATCAGCTACAGCACGAAAACCCGACTAAGTGCTTTTGGATGAAGATGCCCGTTCACTATGTGCATCACAAATATGGGATGTGGAATCATAACTTTGGACTCGCCGTAGACTGGTGGGATCATGTGTTTGGCACCTATAAACTCGTGGATTGGTTAACCGATGAAGAACTCGGTCAACCTGAAAAAAACTATTGGCAACTGCGCTGGTTTTGAGCTGAGGATCGTGGATTAAATAACCTGTAAGACTTGTGAGCGTCTTCTGCCCTCCTCACAAAGTGGGGCAAGCCCTCGCCAACCCTTCTCCCCAAGGAGAAGAGAGTCAGAGTCTTGTTCCCTCTCCCCAAGGAGAGGGCTAGGGTGAGGGTGAGAAGTTGCACCTTGATAAGTCCACGTTCATCAGCATCCTATGAGCGCAAATTTGCTGCCAATTCCAAAAACTTTCGATCGCTCCCTTCACTCCTAAATTTCTCTGTGCTATCGTTCCAAAATCCCATTAGAGAAGGACAGGGAGAAGCGATATGAGCTACTTCCAGGAAGCAAAGGCGCACTTTGTCGCCTCGCATCAAAACCCGATCAATCAAGCGTTACATCACTTAACAAACGCGTTGGCGATCGCAGCGATCGTCTATTTGTTTTACGACTGGCGAATAACGCTCGTTTGTCTAGTGCTCACCCAGATATTTGCTTTGGGTGGACACGCCTTTTTCGAGAAAAACGAACCTGCCTTTGTCAAATACCCCGGCATTACGATTCTGGCTTCTCTCTCTTGGTCATTTGAGCATTGGTTTGGGTTACGTCAGCTTTGGCACTATTTTAGGCACAAGGCAAGCGCATAGTTAAGGTTCAACTCTCAGCCCGAACTCATAGTCCTTTTATACTACGGAGAATTTCATGTATCAAGACTTGCTAGTCATCGACGCAGACGCTCACAAAATTGAGAATCCCCTCGTGATTCGTGACTATATTGAGCCACAGTATCGCGATCGCGTTGGTCTGATCGTCGATAACTTGGGCGATCAGCGGATGCGAGTCATCGACTTTAACCCCGCAACGGGCAAGAACGACTTAGAACGGCTCTATCCTCAACCGCAAGGTTTAGGAAAAGGAGGCTTTCGGAATCTTCACCCAGAAACCACGCTAGGAGCCATGTTTAACCAGGTTCGGTTAGAACACATGGATCGAGAAGGCGTGGACATTCAAGTGGTTTACGGCACCTGGAATTTGAGCTACTCCTCGATTCTGGACAAAGATATGGCGATCGCCCTCTGTCGTGCTTACAACAACTACATGGCGGAAGACTGTCGCGGCTATGGCAATCGCATTAAGCCGATCGGAGTTTTGCCGATGCAAGATGTCAACGAAGCTGTCAAGGAGATGCACCGTTGCGTCAACGAGCTTGGCATGATCGGCGTGGCGATCGCACCCAATATCGCGATTCCGCACCCGAAAGCGCCCGATGCGTTTCCAGAAATTCGCACCTGCAAAACCCTCAGCCATCCTGATTTTGAGCCAATTTTGCAAGCAGCAGTCGATTTGAATGTCTCGATCGGCATTCACGGTGGACCGGGTTCTTATATGGTCGGCGGCATCGCAGATCACATGGAAACATTTGTGCTCAGTCACATTTTTGTGCAGCGCAATCAACAGCAAATGGCACTGGCTCGCATGGTCTTTGATGGCGTATTTGAGCGGTTCCCCACTCTGCGAGTCGGCTTCCTTGAAGGAGGCTGTGGCTGGCTGCCTGACCTTGCCCACGCCTTCCATGAGCACTGGGAGAAGCGCATTCGTGACTTTGATCCCAAAACTCCCTATCGCCCCGCGTTGATGGAATTTACCAAGCTGATGATTCAGGAACGGGGCGTTCACAACAACAGCAACATCATCAGTCAGGCAAAAAATCTGTTTGATTTGATGTGGAATAAGCAGCACGACCCAGCGCAAATCGATGACTCTAGCCTATACGAGCACTACGATCTGCGTCACCGCGACCCGATGGAATATTTTGGACGCGGACAGATCTTCACCTCCTTTGAATCGGATGATCCCGCCCCGGCTTATCTGCCCCTGGCGATGGGCGAAATGGGCAAACATCTCACCTGTTTCTCTGGCGATTATGGTCACTGGGACGGCGTTCTCAAAGATTGCGTCAAGTCTGCCGCCGACGTAGCAGACTACGATCGCGATCATCTCAGCCTGCTCCTCAATGGAAATGCGCTGGCGTTATATGGCGATCGTTTACGTCAATCAATGCCAGAACATCTATCAACCGCAGCGCTGGTCGGTACTAGAGGCTAGACGCATTGATTTGCATCGCCTTTATTGAGGGCACAGCAGTGCCCTCAACCCACTACGCCGACGAGGGCTAAACGGAGCCGAAGCCCAATCCAACGCACAGACACTCCATAAACTGTCCTTAGTCAGGAACGGGTGGCACGCAAGGGCGGTCATGTTACATAGACTAGAGAAATGTAACCTGTAGATGTGTCCAGAATTACCCTTCCGTCTCCCCTCTTGCCAATGGCATCGATCGCCCGCAAAAATCTCTTTGAAGACATTCCTCGGTTTATCGTCGCTCAGGCAGGCATCGTGTTTGCTGTGAGTTTGGTGACGATTCAAGTCGGCATTCTGAAAGGATTCACTCGATCAACGGCGCTTTTAATTGATCAATCCAGTGCCGATCTGTGGGTTGCCTCCAAAGAAATGGTGCATCTGGAGTTGACCTCTCCGATCGCGGCTGAGAAAGTCGTTCAGGCTCAAAAAGTTCCTGGGGTTGAACGAGCCGAAGCATTGATGATCCGATCGAGCGTTTGGCGCAGCGATTCGGGACTCATTACTCCAGTCAGAATTTTTGGCTTTGATCCCGACAGTCGCCTGTTTGCTGGGTGGGCTGTCTCCCAGGGCAAACTGAGTGCAGCAAAACAGCCATTTAGCGTTTTGGTCGATCGCTCCAGTCTAAAAAATTTGGGGCAAACGCAACTGGGCGAGCAAGGTAAAATCGGGACGCTTCCCGCTCGGATTGTAGGGCTATCTCAAGATACGCAGTCGATCGTGTCTAGCATCTTTATCTTCACCTCGCTAGAAAATGCCAATGCCTACGCCACCGCAGGCTTAAACACGTCAGTGAGCTGCACTCGGCAAACCAAAGGCGATCTCACCTGCACTAATAATTTCGAGAATGCTCCTCTAGATGGGGTGGCTGCACCCCTTACAACTCCTCGCAGTCTCAGCATTTCTGATCCCATCTCCTATGTGTTGGTTCGCGCTAAAGCGGGGCAAGATTTGCAGCAGCTAAAACAACGCTTAGAAGCTGCCCTCCCCAACACGCGGGTCTACACTCAAGCAGAAATCGCCGACCAAACCCGCGTCTATTGGTCAGACCGAACGGGAGTCGGATTTATTCTCAGCTTGGGGGCAACCGTAGGATTTGTAGTAGGCATGGTGATTGTCGGTCAAATTCTCTACTCATCCGTGACTGACCACGTACGCGAGTTTGGAACTCTTAAAGCGATGGGCGCGTCAAATTGGGTTATATACAGCGTGATTTTAGAGCAAGCAATGTGGATGGCACTTTTAGGATACATCCCTAGTATGGCGTTCTGTCTGGGGCTTGGAGCTTGGACCCAAACCGCTAAGGGCATCATGATCCTAATTACTCCCGCTACAGCAGGGGGGGTTTTTATGTTGACGGTCGTTATGTGCGTAGGATCTGCTCTTTTTGCGGTGCAGAAAGTTACACGCGTCGATCCGGCTATCGTTTTCAAAGCTTAATGAACGCTGTAATATTTCTTAACAACTACGAGATGAGCCGTCTACGATCGTTAAAGTTCCATTCTTTCCCTAACAGAAACTCAAGCAGTCTAGGTAGACTAGATATATAAGCGAGAATTCTGACAAACTTCTGGATCTCATCTCTTCAGTGCTGTATCTATCTCTCAGAAGTCAAGCTTGTGAACTGCTCCCCACACGCTGCTGTCTAAAAATCCTTTAATTCAATAGATTAACGAATGACTGCTACCCAAATCGATTTATTGCAAAGTGCCGGGAGTGCTTCTCAAGCCAATCTCTCTATCAGTGCTGAGAGAACAGAGGTCAACGCGATCGTGGCTCGTGGCATAGAAATGATCTATCAATCTGGAGCCGAGCGGTTTCGGGCATTAAAAAACATCGACTTAGATGTCAAGCGTGGAGACATTCAGCTTTTAATGGGTCCGTCTGGCTCTGGCAAAACGACGTTACTCTCCATTTTGGCAGGCATTCTCACCCCCACCGCAGGGAGTGTAAGCTTGTTAGGAGAAGAAATCTTTAAGCTATCTGGCTCAAAATTGGCGCATTTTCGGCTCCAAAATATTGGCTTTATCTTTCAGGGATTTAATCTATTTCCGGCGTTGACCGCCATAGAAAATGTTGAAGTCGCCCTCAATCTCAAAGGCATTCGCAAAGGGGCAGCTCGCCAACAGGCGCTAGGCTTGTTAGACCAAGTAGGTCTGTCACAGCAAGCAAAACGGCACCCTCAAGATCTTTCAGGAGGGCAAAAGCAGCGAGTTGCGATCGCTCGTGCCCTAGCTGGAAATCCGCGTTTAATTATGGCAGACGAACCCACTGCCGCCCTTGACTCTCATAATGGTCACGCGGTCATTGAGCTACTGCGAAATTTAGCTAAAGAAAAAGGGCGCACGGTTTTAATCGTCACGCATGATCCTCGAATTATTGATGTGGCTGATAGTGTGGCTTATCTAGAAGATGGAGTCTTGAAGGCGGGCGCGCACCGCTAGCGAAGAGACTTACAAAAGCTTTCTTTTAGTAGGATAGATCGCAAGCAGAAGCCGATCGACACAGAATATCTATTGACTGGAATAAATCGGAATTTCAATCCAAAATTCTGTGCCGTGCCCGGGCTGAGAGTGGCACTTGAAAACGCCTCTGTGTTTCTCAACGACGATCTCGTAGCTGATTGAAAGTCCTATTCCGGTGCCTTTGCCGATCGGCTTGGTCGTAAAAAACGTCTCAAATATTTTGTCCTTTACGTCTTCAGGTATTCCCCGTCCGTTATCGCTGATGCGGATTACGACTCGATCGCTTCCTAATCGCTCAGTGCGAATCGAAATCATGGGCACGCTCACGGGGTCCAAGTGTTCTTCGAGAGCGTCGATCGCGTTGTTGATCACATTCATAAACACTTGATTAAGCTGTCCGGCATAGCACTCTACGACTGGGAGATCGCCATAGTCTCTGACTAGCTTAATGTCTACAAAGTCTGACTTTGCTTTGAGGCGATGCTGCAAAATCAGCAGTGTGCTGTCGAGTCCTTCATGAATGTTGACGGGTATCATCTCTGACTGATCGAGCCGAGAAAAATTTCTGAGAGATAAGACAATTTGGCGGATGCGATCGGCTCCCACTTTCATCGAGGTCAGCGTCTTGGGAAGGTCTTCGGTGAGAAAATCTAGGTCTATTGCATCGATCTGTTGCGCCACTTTCTCAGTTGGGTTGGGATAACAAGCTTGGTAAGTATCCACCAAGGTGAGCAGGTCACGGGCATAGTCATTGACGGGGTTAAGATTGCCATAGATAAAGTTAACCGGATTGTTGATTTCGTGAGCCACGCCTGCCACCAACTCACCCAAGTTCGACATTTTCTCGGTTTGAATTAGCTGACTCTGAGTTTTACGCAGATTGTCAAATGCCTGCGAGAGTTGTTCAGCTTGCTGTTGAGTGTGCGCTAGCAGGTCGGCTTGCTCTAGTCCAACCCCTAATTGAGCCGCTACTTGAGTCACAAACTGAATCTCTGAGGGCTGCCACTCACGAGCTTGGCTACACTGATGAACGCAGAGCAACCCCCAAAGTTCATCTCCTTTAATCAGAGGTGCTGTGAGAAGCGCTTTGATCTGAAATTGGTCAAGCGTTTCTAGAAAGCAGTCTTGTATTCCAGCCTTGTGAATATCGGTGACGGTGTGAACGCGCCCCTGCCGATATCTTGTTGCATAAGTATCGCCAAAGCAGTGGTCATAAATTTTGACCGTGAGGGCAGATAGAAATCCTGGCAAAACCTCTTCTGCAACAAATTCGCCTGTGTTGAAATTTGAGTTGGGGTCTAAGCGATAAACGCCGACGCGATCGGCACTCAGCAATCGCCTCAGTTCGCTTGTGACGGTTCTAAAAATTGTGCTGAAATCTAACGACTGCCGCATTTTGGTGACGACTTCAAACAAAATGCGCTGCTGTTCGGTTGCTTGTTGCAGTTGAGTAGTGCGTTCAATCACTTGGGCTTCTAAACTGGCATTGAGAACGTGTAGCTGGTGGTGCATCTCATGCTGCTGAAAGGCAGTCGCAAACTGGTTTCCCAGCGCCTGAGCTAGCTCAATATCTTCGGGCATCCACTGATGCACCTGTTTAGAGACGACTTGAGTACGAAAAATGCTCAAATATCCCAGCAGGCGGTGGCGATACCAGAGTGGCATCATCAGCACGCCTCGCACTGATGTTGCACTAAAAGCAGATTTCACCTCCTTAAAGTCTGGCTCGTAGTGGAGGTCATCGATCGCCCAAACTTGAGCCTCTCTCAGCTTGAAATGGGTTTGCCAAACGCTGCACTGCTCAATCAAATGATAGGGCGGCTCGTCAGGAAAATTGGGTTGAACGCCATAGGTGTAGAGTCGAATATTGTTACTAGGCGCGATCGAGCTTTTGGGCGATGGCGGCTTGTGCACGTCTAAAGGTTCGGCTTGAATCCAAAGTCTGCCGCCTGACCCTTGAAGCGTGGCAACCGTTTCTTCTAGAGCGGCTTGTAGCTCGATCGTCGATAGCGAATGCAGCAAACTAGAGATGCGCTGAACAGCGGCTTCTCGATCGGTCATCTCGCAGACATGACGCATCAAACTAGACTGCGCGATCGCCATTGACAACTGATCGACTACCCACTGCACGGTTTGAACGTCACTCTCTAAAACGTCGTGAGACTCAAGGTAATGGGAGACGACTAAGCCCCAAAGCCCGTTTTGGGAGACGATCGGCACAACCAGCGAAGACTGTACGCCCATCTCATTCAGGGGATTGAGATGATCGAGTTCTGCGGGGCGATATTGAATCGGTTCAAACCCGGTTTCGTCATTTTGCCAGCGACTTTGCCCGATTTGCCCAGAGGTGACATTGACGATCGATCGAACCTGCGACTCGATCAGCAATTCTTGCGCGTCGGCAGAGATATCGTCGGCTGGAAGCCTTAGACCTAGCAGCGATGGCAAGCGATCACCTCGAATCGATTCGGCAATCACCTGACCGCTTTCATCTGCGTGGAATTGGTAAACGGCAACCCGATCGCTGTCTAAAAACGCCCGAACGTCTGTCACGGTTGCAGTGAGAAGGTCTTTTAACGGGAGCGATCGCTGAATGCGATGGGTGAGGCGGCGCAATAACTTTTCTTGCTCAAGGCTCATTGCAGGTCTTTACCCAAATTTGAGAAGGGTGTCAATACGAGTCAGACAGAGAGATGATTGTTCCATCTGCCATCTCTGGTAAAGAGTATGGGCAGTGCCGCTTCTAAAATTCACATTCCCTTAAGTGACAAAAGCCTGCCATTTTTTGAACTAATTGAGATCTTGCACCTGATTAAAACCCCTCGTTCGTGGCATTCAACAGCCCTGAACTGAAGTTCGAGCTAATGGTGGAAAGTCCGTCAAAACGGACTGAAGGTCAATTCTAGTCTGCTCTTGAGTCCGTTTCAACGGACTTTTATACTTTCTGACGGGTAAGATTTATGAGGAAAGCGTGACTTATGGGTTCGATCGTCTATCTCAGTTTCTAGGAGGATGATCCCCTCGTCCCTAATCGCGATAGGATTGTGAAACTGTCACGTCTCCTCACCCATTGCTTATGAAGCGCTTTTTGTCTCGCATATTGGCTCTGGTGTTGGTCGTAGCGATCGGGCTAACGGGTTGCTCTTCTGACTCCACGACCGGACTCACTGGAAACTACCGTGAAGACACGTTAGGAGTGATTAGCAGCTTGCGGTCTGCTTTGACACTGCCAGCAGATTCTCCTGATAAGGTTACGGTTCGCACAGAAGCCCGTAAAAGCATTAATGACTTCGCTTCGCGCTACCAGCGTGATCCGGCAATTCTAAAACTAAGCTCATTTACGACCATGCGGACGGCGCTTAACTCGCTGGCAGGTCACTATAGTTCTTATCCTAATCGTCCGGTTCCCGACAAGCTGAAGACTCGCCTAGAACAAGAGTTTCAGCAAGTCGAAGTGGCTCTCAAACGGGGAATTTAGAAATCGAATTTTGAGGATTGAGTTCTGAATTTATTCACAAATCAGAACTCATCAAGCCTCTTGCAAAAGTCCGAAGATGCCCTCATCCCCCAACCCCTTCTCCCAAGCTTGGGAGAAGGGGAGCCAGATTTCAAAATCCCTCTCTCAAGCCTGGGAGAGGGATTTAGGGTGAGGGCAGGGACTTTTGCAATAGACCTATTCTTTTGACTAAACTGCGCCCACTTATGTCTTCATTAAGGTTGTCAGCATCGATGCAGGACGCTGAGCATAGTTCCAGGCAAAGGCATGTCGGAATGCGGCATCTTGACAGGCTTGTAGCTGCTCAAACCCGATGATGTCGTGAGTGAGTAGACTTTCATACTCAAACGGCAACCGGACATCGTGCAGTCCAGCGTTGTCGGTGCAGATAGCAATATCGACCCCGGCATCAAAGCAGCGATCGAACACCAATTTCAGTTGGCGAATGTCGTCCAGCGTCCCGGTTTTTAAATACGTGGTCGGACACACTTCTAAACACTGTCCCCGGCGAGCCACCTCTTTCAGCAAGTGGGGCTGAAGGAGCGGAATCTGAATGCCGTGCCCGATTCTCATCAGGTAGGGCAGCAGTTCTGGATAGCAGCCTTCGCTAGTTTCATAGACGTGCCCGGTTGTTTTAATGTTGAGCGATCGAGCATAGTCATACAATTCGACAAACTCATCGAGCCGTTCGGCATAGTGAGCATCACCGCCTGCCACATCGATCGCGCACACATAGTCAGGAGATTGAGCGGCTAAATCGACGATCGCTCGGTTCACCTCATAGGGCAATCGAGAGTGCATACAGAGAATTTGGCTGCTGACGATCGGGTACTCTTTAACCTGACTCGCTTGACCGACGATTTGGACAATTTCCGCCATTTGGTCAATGCGCTGAGACTGGCTTAATTGAGAGTCCGTTCTCAGAAATGGCGTGTAGCGCAACTCTAGATATGCGAGATTCTCAAAAATGTATGCCCCCCGCATTAGACGATAGATGAAATAGGGCAACGCCTCAGCCGTCTGAACCCCCTCAACCAGAGTGTGGAGTTCTAAATACTCGTCTAACGTGCTGCGAGGTCGAGTATAAAAGTCTTCAAACTCAGAGTAGTCAGGAAAGCGCGCGGCTAACGCAGACTCACTCCGATGCAAATAACGCCAAAGCACCCTGGGAACCACCGATCCCCCCAGATGGCGATGTAACTCAGCATATAAAGCCACGAGCACCTCTTCTGATCTGATGATGTAGTTCCTCCTATTCTGACGTTTGTAACAAAAGTTGTCTGGCTCCTATTGAACCTAAACGAGAAGAAACCCTAAAGAAGTGGGAATTTTTGCGGGTCAGACAGGGCTTCGTTTGTGCACTTCCTGGTCACTCCATCACCCCTTACAATGGATCTTGCAGATGTCATGCTGCAAAGACTAGAGATGTAGCTCAGACAAGGGGAGAAACACCGCATGGATTTGGTCGCGCTTCAAGGCATATTAGACAATCTCTCGTTTGCTGTCCTATTCGTCACGATGCTGGTTTATTGGACGGGTGCGGCATTTCCTCAGATTCCCTATCTACCTGCACTAGGGATGGCAGGAATGGCGATCGCAAATCTCTGCATCGCAACTCTCTTAGGCGCACGTTGGCTAGAGGCAGGTTACTTCCCGTTGAGTAACCTCTATGAGTCGCTGTTTTTCCTCGTCTGGGGGATCACGACCATCCATTTGTTTGCTGAAAATATGAGCGGCAGTCGCTTAGTCGGGGTTGTAACCACACCTGTTGCGATGGCAATCACCGCCTTTGCAGCGTTGACCCTACCTGACGGAATGCAAGCGTCTGCGCCATTAGTGCCTGCGCTCAAATCTAATTGGTTAATGATGCACGTCAGCGTCATGATGTTGAGCTATGCCACGCTGATGGTCGGGGCGCTGTTGGCGATCGCCTTCTTAGTGGTGACTCGCGGTCAGAATGTTGAACTGCGCGGTAGCTCAGTCGGGACAGGTGCCTACCGCGATAAAGCATATCGATTAACTCGATCGAGTGAATCAAAAGTGCCTTTGACGACGGTTGCGATTCAAAGCGGCGGGACTGCGGTGCTTTCCGCCCCGACCCAGGCGATTTCGCTATCTCCTCAACGCTTAAATTTGGCTGATACGCTCGACAACATCAGCTATCGGATCATCGGCTTGGGGTTTCCGCTCTTGACGATCGGAATTATCGCTGGGGCAGTTTGGGCAAATGAAGCCTGGGGTTCTTATTGGAGTTGGGACCCGAAGGAAACGTGGGCAATGATTACCTGGCTTGTGTTTGCGGCTTATCTCCACTCTCGGATCACCAAAGGGTGGCAGGGTCGTCGTCCTGCAATTCTCGCGGCGACGGGCTTTGTCGTCGTTTGGGTCTGCTATCTTGGCGTTAACCTCTTGGGCAAAGGGCTTCACAGCTACGGCTGGTTCCTTTAGTCACTCTCAAACCTTTACGATAAAACCAATATGGATAACGGCTATAGCCCCTTAAGAGATGACGAAGTGCTGTTCGTCGATCGCGGTCGAGTTCTGATGTCAAATCCGACGTTTAAGGTCAGTGAGTTTCTGGAGGCTCTGGCTGAAACGATCAATGAGCAAGAAGATAACTGGTCAGAAGAGAATGAAGACTGGTTTGGCGATGGTTTGGCGTGTGAAGCGCTGCGATTTGGCACAGGCGGCTGGCAGCGCGGCAAAGTCAGAATTCGCCTAGAATTTGTGCCGGACAAAGAGCTTGGACGGTTGCCAGAGCGATCGACCGCACCGGGGCGACTTCGCACCAAGCCCATCGAAAACATCTACGAAGATTTAGACGAAGGCACCTATTAAAGCCATCCATGAGCCGTAATGCTTGGACACCGCTCCACGATCGACTGCATCGCACACTCAAAGAGCGCAGCTTATTAGCGCAGGGCGATCGTGTTCTGGTGGCGGTGTCTGGAGGGCAAGATTCTCTCTGTTTGATTAGACTCATACTCGATTTGCAACCCAAGTGGAATTGGCAGTTAGCGATCGTGCATTGTGACCATCGCTGGCGATCGGACTCTTCCCAAAATGCGGATTTTGTATCGGCGCTAGCTAAGTCTTGGCAAGTCCCGTTTTATTTAGAGACCGCAAGTCAAATCCCTATAAGCGAAGCTGAGGCGAGACAGTGGCGCTATGAGTGTTTTACAAAGATTGCTCAGACGGATAGATTCACCGCGATCGCAACGGGTCACACGGCTAGCGATCGGGCTGAAACTCTTCTCTACAATCTGATGCGAGGCAGTGGAGCCGACGGACTTCAGGCACTTTCCTGGAATCGATTGCTCACTCCAACCCTCAGTCTTGTCCGACCCCTTCTAGACGTAACTCGCGCTGAAACCGCTCAATTCTGTCAAGACTCAGATCTTCAGATCTGGGAAGATACCACCAATCAAGATTTAACTTACGCTCGAAATCGTATCCGTCGAGAACTCATTCCTTATTTGCAAGCTCACTTCAATCCGCAAGTTGAACAGAACCTTGCTCAAACTGCCGAACTCCTCGTCGCAGAAGTTGAATATCTCGAAGCGATCGCCTCTGAACTGAGAGAAAAAGCAATGAGTGTTGATCGCTTAGCATTAAACCGATCGCTGCTCCGCTCCGCTCCTCTAGCACTTCGGCGGCGCGTCGTTCGCCAATTCCTGCAAAAAGCTCTGACGTTCAGCCCCAACTTTGACCATATTGAGAAGATGACCGCTTTGATTACCGCCCCCAATCGATCGCGCACTGATCCATTTCCGGGCGGGGCGATCGCTGAAGTTCAAGGCGACTGGATTTGGCTCAAAACCTAGCTGGTAGCAATTTCTGCTCTCTTTGAGCGTGTCGGCATTCTGATAAAGCACTAAGCCTCCGAGCCATGACCATCACTCAACCTCAAGCCCCATCCCATCAAAAAGTCTTGCTCTATCCCGGTGAAGATGGTTATTTTGTGGTCGAGGTGCCGAGTTTACCAGGTTGCATCAGTCAAGGAAAAACTCGCGACGAAGCCATAACGAATATTGAAGAAGCGATCGCTCTCTATATCGAGGTGTTATCCGATCGAGGCGAAACTGTCCTAGACGACAGAATTTTCGATTTCAGCTTGTGATTGGGGAAGCGCGTAAGTTTCAAGAGACACGTTAGCTTTACACTGCCAACACAGTATTTTCACACTTAATACTGTATGTTCGCGTACCAGAATTCATGTGATAGTTTTGATATAGCCGTCGCCACTTTGCTTAGGACATTTTTGGCAGTGTGCTTCGCGTGCTGCCGAAGATGTCTCTGTCCTAACCTATGTGGCGACGGCTATATATGGGGCAGGAAACCTTGCTAATTTTATACAGGAGAATCTCATGAGAAACAATAAATCGTTGGCTGCTGGTGCTACTCCTGCTGCTGCCGGTATTGCTACAGGCGCTGCTACGGGTGCTGCAGTTTATGGGAGTGCTGTAGCAGCAGCAAACGCGGCTGGTATATACGGTGCAGCAGCAACTAGCTCTGCTCTTGCTAGTCTTGGCGGCGGAGCACTTGCTGCTGGTGGTGCTGGCATGGTTGGCGGAGTTGCAGTCGTTGCTGCATCTGTTGCTTTGCCTGCGGTCGCAGTAACTGCGCTAGGCTATGGTCTTTATAATCTGTTCAAATCTTAAATCTGAATTCTCGATTTGATTTGCTTTAAATGGTAAGCAGGGGAGGCGCTGTCTGCTCTGCTTTTGTAGGTAACTTTAAAACTGAACTCTTCATTAACAAATATCAATTCAAGTGGGCGCGAACTCAGGCTTATTGGTTAGGTTGGTGACAATTTGCTGCATCTCAGCGATCGCCCCGCTCTGATTATTCTTCGCCTCGTTGACTTGTGCGATCGTGCCCTGCATGTCCTCAAGCTGATGTCTCAACCCGTCCACCGTGTCTTGAATCGGCTGCATTATCTCCTGATAAAGACTGACTTTGCCTGCGAGTTCGGCGGCAGTGACTCTTTGAGATTTCAGCGTTTCTTCTAGGTGTTTCAATTCGCTGCGAGTGGCTTCTTGCTCGCCCGATCGCCCATTCACCATTCCCTGAGTTTCCTGAATGCGATTGCGAATTTGCTCAAGCTCATTCTCAATTTTTTGCAACTCATCTGCTTGCTGCTGCCGAAGCGAATCAATCTGGGTAAACACTTGGCTCAGATCGAGATTCCCCTCTTTTGCCTCTGGGTCACTTCTGCCCTGTCTTCGTGCCAACCCCGATCGGTGCTGACGCAAAACGCTTTCCTTCTCTTTGAGACTGCGACGTTGCCCCACCAATGTTTGATTGAGAAACTGAGAGGCATCTTGTTCATCTGCAAGCTCAGATTCTAGAGCGATGCGATCGTACTCCCCAGATTTCTCAATCTTGGCTTTCAGTTCCTCAAGCTCTCTCTGTTTAGACTCCAGTTCTTCTTCTTGCCCGTTGACAAAGCTAGAAGACATCTCAAAGTCACGCTGAAAGTCTTGAATGACTGCCTGAAGATGATCTAAGGGCATTTTATCCAACATCTCGACATCCACTGAACTGATGGTTGCATCCATTCCTTCGGCGAGACGAAAAAGCTGCTGGTGCAGATCGTCATGATGCTGGATCTGTATCCCCAACATCTGAGCATAGTCTTGCTTAGTCTGCAAAACAGCTCGCTGAAGCTTGACCTCGGTTTTTGCCTTTTCTAGCGCTTCTTGGGATTGGTGCCACTCTTGCCAGCGGCGATCGAGATCTTGAGACTGGCGATCGATCTCCTCCTGCATCTGAGGTGAAGCCTGTTGTTGTTGCTCTAAACTCTGCCAATGTTGGCTCAAAATTGCCTGATGCTGACTGGCTAACTCAGAAGCCTGATTAACCTGCTCCTGCATCAATTCGGGCGAGAAGTCTGAACTAGACAGCCGACCCAAAAGCTCCTGAATGGCTTGAGCTTGTTCGTCATCTAGAACAGACGCTTGTTGCAGCTCAGATTGCTGCTCATCGACTCGCTGCTTCTGCCCCTGTAGCTGATCCCAAGCGCCCTCTAGCTCTTGGCGGTTTCGATCGATCTCTGCCTGTTGACGCAAGATCTCGTCGCGGGTCGTCTCAAACTGTTGACGCTGTTGCTCTAACTGCTCAAAGTCTTCTTCTAACTGCTGAAGTTGCTCACGCCGAGTCTCCATCTCCATTTCACGCCGATTTAGCTCTTGGCTTTGGTAGGTGAGCGACTGCTTCCACTGCTCAATCTCGTCTTCCTGATTTTTAAACTTTTCTTGCAGGCGAGAGAAGTTTTGCAAAATGCTGACCAAAGGTCGTCCAGCTTCTTGGACGCGCTGCACCTGCTTGTTGACGGTCAGGTCTACCAGCAGCAAAGTTCCGGGGCTAAACCGACTCGCTTCGTCTGACTGAATGGCTTCATCGCTGGCTGCGCTCCAATTTTGCTCAGATCGTTGACAGGCAAGCAGTTTGAATTCAGACTTACCGCCGCCGATAATTCCGCCTTTCTTTTGTATAACTTCTGCTAGATACAGCACACTGATAGCCCTCTTCTGTGTCTATGCCCAATCCTAGAGCAATTTGTCCGAATGGTCTAAAGTTCTCGTCAGCTTAGCTTAACGGAGCCAGAAACAGGCTAGCGGTTCCAAGTTTTCACCCCAGCCATTCAGTTTGTCAATTATCTTAGCCAAACCAACTGGGCTTCAGCGCTCTTAAACTCATTATGCCCACGACTTTTTATCCCCATCGGCTAACTGAGCACCCATTCAAGAGATTTATCTTGCCTACCGAATGACGTATTTCAGTCCATACAAGTTGGCTCAAACGAAACTTAAGATTCTGCAATTTGAGCCACTGCCCTCTAATCTAGCACTGCCTTTGCTCGTTCGCATCAAGAAATCTCATCAAATTCTCAAGAGATGCAGGCATTAAATTAAGCCGTGGGATTTGCGGCAACCTTTTGATGCTTAATTGACTAAATGAATACAGTGCCTCCACTATTATCTTTCTGTGACGATTTTCAGGAAATTACCTTAGATTGAGTTTGAGATCGACCTAACACTGAAGATGCCAAGAGATAATAAATTGGCTTCTCAGATGAGCAAAAAAACTATTGCTCTCATTCAAATCGAGGGCAAAATTGATACGGAGCGCCGGATTGCTTTGAGGAGACAAATTAACTTGAATGCAAGGACAACTGAGTGAGATTGATATCCGTAGCATCCTGCAACTGATCGAGCTAGGTCAGCGCACAGGCGAACTTTTTGTTGAAGCCTATCCTTCTTCTTCGCTGCCGCCTACTCATGTTGCATCCCCGATCGAGACTCGTTCTACCAAGTCTTTGAGTGGTCATTCCTGGTTTGCTTTTTTCCTCAATGGTCAAATCGTTTACGCCGGGGAGACTGACGTTAGTTTGCTTCGACTGCGAGACTACCTGCGTCGCTATCAGGCAGAATCTGCGGTAGACGACATCGCGTCTTCGTCGATCGCTGCCTTCAATGCTCCAGAATATGGCTATTTGTGGGCGTTAATGGAGAATCACAGCCTCACTCCTGCTCAAGCACGCAGTGTAATTAAAAGCATGATTCACGAAACGCTGTTTGACCTCCTGAGTTTGCATCAGGGGTCTTTTATTTTTGAGATGGGCACTCCCCTCGCACCGCAGCTAATGACGCTAGAGACTGCCCCTCTGGTGACGAAGATCATTAAGCAGGTGCAAGAGTGGAAGCAGTTCTATCCTCAGATTCATTCGCCCGATCAGTGTCCTGTAGTTGCGAACAGAGCTTCATTAAAAGAGGTCCTGCCTGAAACCACGTTCAGTACGCTCGATCGCTATGCAGATGGCAAAACGTCTCTGCGGCAAATCGCGCGTTATCTAAATCGTGACATCTTAACCGTTGCCAGGGCAATCTATCCCTACGTAAAGCGGGGCTGGCTTCACTTAGCTCATTCTTCCTCTGAAGAGTTAGGTGGCGGGTCAAAAGTTCGGGCTAGAGATCTCGATTTTTGGCAAATTAATAAGACCCCCAGAGTCGTTTGTATTGATGATGGTGCCACGATCCGCAAAACCGTAGAATATATTCTCAATCAACATGGCTATGAAGTGACGGCGATCGACAACCCGCTCAAGGCGCTCAGTCTCGTGTTTCAACTCAAGCCAGACCTGATTCTTTGTGATATTGCCATGCCAGAATTAGATGGCTATGAAATCTGCGCTATGCTTCGCAAGTCAACGGCGTTTCGTCAAACCCCGATCGTCATGTTGACTGGTAAAGATGGCTTTATCGATCGGGTTAAAGCCCGAATGGTTGGTGCGACTGATTATTTAACCAAACCATTTGGAGAAAGTGAGCTATTAATGTTGCTAGAAAAGTACATAGGTGTGGGACATCCTGACCAGCCAAAAGCCGACCAACTTTTAACAGATGCTCTCGAAGAAGGGTAGAAATCGATCTCACCTAAGGCGGCTTATTTTTGGCGAAGAGCTGATTCTTTCAGGGATTGGGGTACTTTAGTGATTACATAGTTTAAGGTAAACAACGGTGGATTTCACCCGTCATCGGTCAATCCAGCAAATAGGTAAGGGGTTATGAGTACAGTTCTGGTCGTGGAAGACAGCGTCACTCAACGGGAAATGATCACAGATCTGCTAAAGGGAAGTGGGCTAACCGTCACCATTGCGACAGATGGGGTCGAAGCGTTAGAGCAGATCCAAGTGCATCGTCCTGACCTGGTTGTGCTGGATATTGTGATGCCTCGAATGAATGGTTATGAGGTGTGCCGTCGGCTCAAGGCAGACCCCAAAACGCAGAAGGTTCCCGTGGTGATGTGTTCTTCCAAGGGGGAAGAGTTCGATCGCTATTGGGGCATGAAGCAAGGGGCGGATGCCTATATAGCAAAGCCGTTTCAGCCCACTGAATTAGTGGGTACGGTTAAACAACTATTGCGAGGTTAGGGATAGAGGTCATGGTAGGGAATTCAGACTTTTTAACGGGTGGAGGCTACGATCAAGCTCCTGAGTTTCAGGAACTAGAAAGCCCTGAAGGGGAGTTGCACCTGCGGTTCTATATCCCATCAGGCAGCGAGTTTGCCCTACCTGCGGCTGGGATTCGAGAGGTGCTGTCTCCATCGCCCGATCGAATTACTCCTGTCCCTAATGTTTCGCCTCTGCTATTGGGCACACTCAACGTGCGAGGACGAGTAGTTTGGGTCGCAGATTTAGGTCAATTTTTGGGCGATCCAGTCCCTTTAAATACAGACCGTCCTGAGATTTCTGTGATAGCAGTCGAAGATCAGGACATCATGTTAGGGTTGGCAGTCGATCGCATCGTCGGCATGGATTGGCTAGACATTGATCATGTGCAGATGTCAACCGCTGCCCCTGATAGTGTTGCACCTTTTTTGCGAGGTGAGTGGGTGTTAAATGACCAAGACAGTCAGTTTTTGCGGTTGCTCGATCAGGTAGCGATTTTACGATCGGCGCGGTGGGCAGCATAATCAATGAGCCAAAACCGATCCCTATCTGTACAATCAATGCAACGGACTGATCGAAGACAACTTTTGGAGTCTCAGGCAGCATCGACCACTACTCAGATGCATTATTTTCACTCTACACCGACTGCTCACTTTTTTCTAAGTTTGCCACCTATCAAACTCAACTTTAAGAGCAGAACTTCGAGAACAACGGCATACAAGCACTTGCAGGAGAAGGCACATGGCACGCGGGACTGACTTTGCCCAAGACTATCAACAGGCTGAAAGAGCCTATATGCAGGGCAAGTATGAAGAAGCGGCGAAGATTGTCGATCGCTTAGTCGATGAATACCCCCAAGACCCTAGCGCTCGACTTCTGCGGGGACACATCTACTGCTATGGGCTTCAGCAATATGGTGTTGCTCAAGAGCAATATCAAACGGTTCTCAACCTCACGTCTGATACTGAGTTTGTCGATTATGCCAACAGCGGTCTGACTTATGCAAACCAGTTTGCAGGCGAGCCAGCGAATGGCGTTTCTGATAGTCACGAAGCAGAAATTGGGGCGTTTGATAAGTTTGATGCCGCAAACCGTGCATCGGTGACTCAGCAGCAGCCAGATGACTTTAATGACTTTGTGCTCGATGAGATGGATTTAGATATGCCCGAATCGCCGCCATCTCAAAGCGGTGAACCGTTTGGTAGCCCTTTTAATAGCCACAACGATAATGGAAGGGCACCTGCACAAAGCAATACATTTACGGACGATCCATTCGCGCTGACTGACCTGGATGATTTTGGCGCAAATGCAAGTAGCGGGGCAAACGATTCATTCGCATTAGACAGCCAATCTAGTTTCTCCGCTGCTGATACCAGCTTAGACAGCAGCTTTCCGGCTGCGATGGACGAATTTGACAGTGTATTCTCTAGCCCAGATTTTTCAACCCAAACCGACGAATCTCCGTTCCCCTCGTTTTCTGAGCCAGCAGCGCCGATCAACTCCCCTAATCGCCCATCCAACAATCGTGCAATGGGCGAAGACACGCTCTTTATGGGCGACCCTGACCTGTATGAATCGGCTGAGTCAAATTTTGATGCACCAGTCGAACCCAATCAGTTCGATTCGCTTTATAACGGCACTCTTTCTGAACCAAGCCTGAATCCTGGCTCAAGCTCAACGGGAAGTCGGAGCAACGTTGATTTTTTGGACGACTTTGAAGACTTCGACGATTTGGGTAGCTTGTCTGATTTCGACCTCTCTGAAGACTCAGCGGGATTCACCAGCCCTTCGATCGGGAGTGGTTTTGGGCTGTCTACAAACGGGATGGCGATCGGGTCAGACAGCGGCACGATGGATTTTGGAGATCACGATCGCTCCACCATTCGCGATGACGAACTGTTTAGCATCTCCAATACGTCTGAGCAGGTTCCCAGCTTTACCCAGATCGACAGTTCGGCGGCAGATCCCAGTCCTACCGTCGAACAGGGTCCTTTAGCATTCATCGATAACCGCCCGCTGGCAACCAAGCAGTTAATCGTTGCAGGGGCGGCGGGAATTGTCTCAGCCGTGGCAGTGGCAGTGGTGAGCTTTCTCTCAGCGAATGGTGCCGCCCAGCAGAATAATCCAACCGTAGTATCTCAACTCCGCAATACAGGGCTGTTGATGGCTCTAGCAGGTGGCGTGTGTGGAGGAGGCGCAGCGTTTGTGGTGGGGCAAATTACCGCCAAGCAAATGAAGCGATCGACAGATGACTTAAAAGCCCAGTTTGATGCGGTGTGTCAGGGCAACCTCAACGCTCGCACCACGGTTTATTCAGAAGATGAGCTAGGTCAGTTGTCGAGTGGGTTTAACCAGATGGCGCGAGTCATTCTGACTACCACCAGCGAAGCGCAGCGCAAAGCAGAAGAACAAGAGCAAGCAAAAGAAGACTTGCAGCGTCAGGTGATCCGCCTGCTTGACGATGTGGAGGGCGCGGCGAGAGGTGACTTGACGGTGCAGGCAGAGGTGACGGCAGACGTGTTAGGCGCGGTTGCTGACTCTTTTAACTTGACGATTCAAAACCTGCGAGAAATTGTGCAGCAGGTGAAGACAGCCGCCCGTCAGGTCAGCAAAGGCTCGACTGAGAATGAAATGTTTGCCCGCAGTTTGTCGTCAGACGCGCTGCGACAAGCCGAGGAACTTGCCGTTACCCTCAACTCAGTCCAGGTGATGACCGACTCGATTCAACGGGTGGCAGAAAGCGCTCGTGAGGCTGAAGAAGTGGCACGTTCTGCATCGGCAACGGCTCTCAAAGGCGGCGAGGCGGTAGAGCGCACCGTGGCAGGTATTTTAGAAATCCGAGAAACCGTGGCTGAAACCACTCGCAAGGTGAAACGTCTGGCGGAGTCTTCTCAAGAGATTTCTAAAATTGTGGCGTTGATTTCTCAGATTGCGTCTCGCACCAACTTGCTGGCTTTGAACGCCAGTATCGAGGCAGCACGGGCAGGTGAAGCGGGACGAGGCTTTGCGATCGTCGCCGATGAGGTGCGTCAACTCGCAGACCGAGCCGCCAAAGCGTCAAAAGAAATCGAGCAAATCGTGCTGCAAATTCAGAGCGAGACTGGCTCGGTCATGACCGCGATGGAAGAAGGCACCCAGCAGGTGATCGAGGGCACTCGACTGGCAGAACAGGCAAAGCGATCGCTGGAAGACATTATTCAAGTGTCAACCCGCATCAACACGCTCGTGACTTCGATTACTGCCGATACGGTCGAACAGACCGAAACATCTCGTGCGGTAGCTCAGGTGATGCAATCGGTCGAGCTGACAGCTCAAGAAACCTCGCAAGAGGCGCAGCGAGTCTCCGGTTCGCTGCAAAATCTGGTCGGCGTTGCAAGAGATCTACTGACCTCAGTGGAGCGGTTCCGCGTTGAGGCGATCGAGCGAAAGTAGTGAAAATCACAGGCACTTATAGTAAGGAGCCTCTATCCTAATTGAGTTACCCTAAAGCCATAGACTCAACGCCATCTCAGATGATCTCAGTTCAAAACCTTGGATGATCTCGACCCGCAATTTAGCTCTCATTCTCAGATCATCTATCTTCTCTAAGACTCCTCTAAATGACCCACTGAATGGGTTTGAACGGGGGTCAATCTAACCATAGAAAGGGACAATGCGATGCAGCCAGAACAACAGCGGCGAATCATGGGCTACTTCATTGAGGAGGCAAAAGACCATCTCAATACCATTGAGCAGGGTTTGTTGAATCTGCAAGGCACGATCGCAGACCCTGAAAGGGTGAATGAAGTCTTTCGGGCGGCTCACTCGGTTAAGGGTGGAGCTGCGATGTTAGGTCTGAGCAGCATTCAGCAGACCTCGCATCGCTTAGAAGATTTCTTCAAAATCCTCAAAGAAACTCCTGGAATCAAGCCGGATCAAAAAGTAGAAACGCTTCTGCTACGGGTGTTTGATACGCTCCAGGAACTGTTAGAGCAGTTGCAAGGTCCGTTTGGTTTGAGCGAAGAAGCGTCGAATGCGACGATGGCTAGCGTTGAGCCTGTTTTTGAGGAACTTCAGCAACATCTCAGTCTGCTAGAGCGTCAGAGTGAGGCAGCCACGCCTACTCCTGTGATGACGCGTCCGACGATCGCAGCGACTCCAGCCACGTCTCAAGACAGCTCATTGGTGCTGATTTTTCAAACCGATGTGCCTGTCCAACTGCGTGAAATGCTGCAACTGTTCCGACAGGCGGAGGCGCTGCCCGACGGACGCGATCGCCTTCAAGAAATTTGCACTGGGTTAAGGGGGTTGGGCGAAGCCTTCGATCTCGATCAATGGTGCAGTTTGGTGAATCTGGCGAGTCAAGCGATCGCCGATCCCAATAATTCCTATCGAGCGCTGGCGCCGATCGTCATTAAAGACTTTAAGCAGGCACAGGAATCTGTTTTAGCAGGTCGGGTTTGGGAGGTTGCACCGAGCGAACAGCTAATCGCCCTTGTGCCGATCGATGCGGCATTACCGTTAGCAGTCGATGACGATCTGGCAGATTTCTTTGCTATTACAGATCATCTCGATTCAGATGATGACCTAGACCTGTCGGAAATGGATTTTGCGGCTGAAGCCGATTCTCTAGACGCGTTGGAGTTAGACACTCTAAACCTGGATGCTCCTTTGTTTGAGTCTAGTCGTGACAGCAGTTTGGTAGAAGAGACTGAACTGTCTAGGGCAAGCGATCGCGACGGTCCTGAAGTCGGCATGGCAGAACTCAACAGTCTGGCAGACCTGTTTGAAGGAGAAATGCCCGATCTCGGTGCCACCTGGCAAGAAGAAGAGGTGATTGGAAGTTCTCGATCGGCGGCGCTTGACTTCAATAATCCACTGGGAGAGGAGAGCAGCGACTTTTCAGACTTGCTGTTTGACGATTCTGCTGCGACTCCTGCTAGCGTCAGCGAGGAGGATGACGACGACTTTACGAGTCTGTTTGGAGACAACTCTTTAGAGGATCTGCTCGATTCTGAAGTGACTTCGGGTGCGATCGTAAACCCAACTATTCTTGAAACCGCCTCAGACACCGAAGATTTTGATCTGTTTGGTTTAGAGACCTCTGAAGAGAGTTTGACTCCTGCTGATAATCTGTTTGATGAACTGAATCTAGACGACTTTGACGACCTGAATTTGACCAGCGAGATCGCACCCTCAGATGATCTCTTAGAGATACTTTCTTCACCTCAAGTAGACAATGAAGCGACTCCGATCGGATTGGGCGAGTTATTTGCAGGGCTAGACGAGGAGGAGTTGAACTTTGATCAGCCTTTAACCGACTCGATCGCGTCGCCTAGCCCCGTGGTGAATGAATCGACGTTTGACGACCTAGATTTTGACCTCGCGTTAGACGACGAAGCCCCTGCGCCTGCTGCCGCGATCTCCGACCCGTGGGAAAGCTTAGATCTAGAAGAATCTCCTCAAGCTTCAACGCTTGAATCAGACAATCAGAATGAACTCGGTGCTTTGACAGACGACCTGTTTGGGGATTTGGATGATCTCGATTTCGGTTTAAATGAAGCCCCTTCAACCTCTGTAGAGAGCTTAGAAGCACTTTCTCTTCCTCCTGATGATCAAGAGACGAATGATCTCTCACCCTTTGACAATCTTTGGAGTCAATCTGATCTGTTGCCAGACGATGAATCTCTAGATGCTGGATTAGAAGAGTTAGACGTTGGCTCTGATACCTCGAATTTTTCAGTAGAAGATTCTAATGATTTGTTGACAGATGCTAGAAGCGATGACTCAGCAGAATTCGATTTAACGTCGGCAAACAGTGAGTTTCCATTTAGTTTAGAAATAGCTTCAGAGGAAAGCGATGACCTGCTGACAAGCCTTTTTGAGAGCGAAGAACCCCTGGACTCGCTAGAGATTAATCCCGTAGAGCCTGAAGCTTCCTTAAATGAACTAGCGTTTGATAGTGTCTTTGAGTTTGACTTGACGTTAGACGACCTGAATTTATTGACAGAAGGAAGTGAGTTAGAGCCAAATGCTTTACCTAACTTAGAGCTGACCAATTTAGACGATGACTTCTTAGGGTTAGAGGGTGAAGATGAGATTGATCTGGCTAATCTAGTAGACGAAAGCTTTGCTGCCGAGACTCCTTCGCTGAGTTTGGACGCTGATTCCGAGTCAGAAACCGCTGATTTAGCAGGACTACTTGAGTCCGAAGACCTATTCAACTTTAACCAGTCTGAAGAGTCGCTAGACTTGAATCTTAACGCTTCGGAAACCAGCGATGATCTTGACAGTCTGTTCGATGAAAACTCTGAGGAGATGGGACTTTTATTTGCTGAGACTCCTATCTCAGAATTAGAGACAACAGACCTTTTTGGCTTTTTAACAGCAGATGACCCACAGGCTAGCGAGGAGTCGATCGCTGATTCACCGCTCTCACTCGATCGCTCTGAGTCTGAGCCGCTCTCAAACGATTTAGATGATTTGCTGAATCTAACTGCGATCGGAGAAGAGACTGCGCTAGACCTTGATCTGCTTTTAGATGATGACTCATTGAATAGTCTAGATGACCTGCTAAGTGACGATCTTGGGTCAGAACTGACGAAACAAACCTTTGACCTTTCTCTTAATCTAGAAAGCGAACTGTTTGAGACAGCTTACTATCAAGAGAATGAGCCGTTAGAAATTCCCGATGAGTTTGGCTCGATCGCGGCTCAAAGCGTTTTTGGACTCGACCCAGACGAACTATCTCTAGAATCTTCTACAGATGACTTAGATGAGTTGAACTTTGACCTCTTTTCTTCTTCAGAAGATATGACTTCTGAACCAGACACTTTAGATACTCTGCTGAATGATTTAGGACTCGACTCTCCGATCGAAGCCGTCTCTGTGCAAAACATTGGAGAAGCAGACGACCTGGATCTGCTGTTCGACTTAGAGGATTCAACCAGCAGTGCAGAGAATGATGACTTCGATTTGGAGTTTGACCCCTTCGATGATTCTGCACTCGCATTGAGTGACTTTGAGCCACTAGAAACCGAAGCCTCGTCTACTGAACCTGCTGACCCTTCAGACCTCGATTCTCTCTTTGGAGCGAGCATCGCAGCGGCATCTGTGATCTCCTTGGGGGCAGCAATGGCAGCCTCGCTCAATCTTGACGAATCTGACGAAAACGACTCTGAGCTAAATGTTCTAGAAACAGAATCTAATCTGGCGACGGACGATGAGTTTGGCGACTTAGATGATTTATTAAACGCAACCCTTTCAAGTACCTCTGAACCCTCTGACCCAGAAGACTTTGATGACTTAGATTCTTTGTTTGGAGAAGAGACGGCTGACTCGGTGGCAGAAGCAGAGAGCCTAGACACTTTGCTAGATGAGACCCCCGCGAACTTTGATGACCTAGACGATTTGCTCGGCGACGACCTATCTCCGATCGCCCAAGATTTAACCTTTGAGAACTTTGATGACCTTGAATCTCTTTTAGCAGACGCACCTGAAACGTTTGCGACCACGGCTCAAACAGGCTTCTCTGCTACTGATGACTCTGATATGGAGTTTGACGATCTAGAGAAGATGCTGGAGGACGCTGACAAAACGATGGGAGGAACCCCAGCCGCCAAGAGTCTAACCAGCACTCAATCGGCACGGCGCACCAACCGACTTGGGAAAGGACTCAGCGAACAAACCATGCGGGTTCCGGTAAAGCACCTGGATAACCTCAGCAACCTGGTCGGCGAACTGGTGGTCAACCGAAATAGCCTGGA
Source organism: Phormidesmis priestleyi BC1401 (assembly GCF_001650195.1). Lineage (GTDB taxonomy): Bacteria > Cyanobacteriota > Cyanobacteriia > Leptolyngbyales > Leptolyngbyaceae > Phormidesmis_A > Phormidesmis_A priestleyi_B. The sequence goes on from NZ_LXYR01000020.1 coordinate 40,079, forward strand.
GCAAGACCAAGAACGGCTGCGGCAGTCGCTCGATAACCTCCTCTATCAGGTTCAGCAACTGAGCGATGTCGGTCAGCGAATGCAGGACTTGTATGAGCGATCGCTGCTAGAAAGCTCCCTTCTTGCCAGCCGCAATCAGCGCACGCCTTCTATCTTTAGCGCGTCCATCCGAGACAGTAGCGCGATCGCCCCAAGCAACTCATCTGGAGTCGAGTATGACCCCTTAGAGATGGATCGTTTTACAGGCTTTCACTCACTCTCGCAGGAAATGATTGAGCTGATTGTGCGAGTCCGAGAGTCTGCGTCTGACATCGAGTTCATTGTCGATGAAACCGATCAGGTGACGCGGATGTTCCGGCAGGTGACGACCCAACTGCAAGAAGGGCTGACCCGTTCTCGAATGGTGCCGTTTGCCCAAACCGCCGATCGTCTTCCTCGTGCCGTGCGCGACATCGCGATGAAGTGTGGCAAACAGGCAGAACTGGTGATTGAAGGTCGCGACACGCTGATTGACAAGATGATTCTAGAGCATCTCTACGATCCGATGACTCACCTGGTTAACAATGCGATCACTCACGGCATCGAAACGCCTGATGTGCGTCGAGCAGCCGGAAAATCGCCCGTCGGTAAAATTACAATCCGTGCCTTTCATCAGGGCAACCAGACGGTGATCTCGGTTTCTGATGATGGGGCGGGGGTCGATATTGAGCGAGTCAAAGTCAAAGCGATCGAGAAAGGATTGATTACGTCATCTGAGTCTAAAGCGATGGCTCGGTTAGATATCTACGATCTCCTCTTCCATCCCGGCTTCACTACCAAAGATCAGGCAGATGACTTCTCTGGTCGAGGAGTGGGCATGGATGTGGTGCGTACTAGCTTGAGCGAGATTCGGGGAGTCATCAACACCGATTCAGCCCTGAGTAAGGGCACCACATTTACCGTGCGGTTGCCGCTCACCCTCAGCATCTCGAAGGCGCTGTGCTGCATCAGCGATCGTGCCCGCATTGCCTTCCCAATGGATGGGGTGGAAGATATGCTCGACATTCCAAAAGAGCGCATTCAAACCGACTCAGAAGGAAATCCGGTGATCGCGTGGCGAGATGCAATCTTGCCCTTGCGCCCCTTGACTGATTTGTTGGGCTATAGTCGCCATCTCAGCCGAGGCAATGTTTACGGCGGCAACCAGGAAGACGATATGGTGTCTGTGGTGGTTCTCCGCAGTGCAGGCAATTATTTGGCGCTGCAAGTCGATCAGGTGCTCGGTGAACAAGAGATTGTGATTAAGCAATTAGAAGGTCCGGTGCCGAAGCCGATCGGGGTTGCAGGTGCGACGGTGCTAGGCGACGGTCGAATTATGCCGATCGCAGACGTGCTAGAACTCATCGATCTCTCAATGGGTCGGATTCGTCGCGATGTTGGCACGATGTGGGATCAGGGAGCATCGCAGTCAACCGACACGATCACGATGAAGACCGAGCCAACGGTGCTGATTGTAGACGACTCGATTACGGTGCGCGAACTGCTGTCAATGACTTTCAATAAGGTTGGCTATCGGGTGGAGCAAGCTCGCGATGGTCAAGAGGCGTGGGAGAAGCTGCGAGCAGGTCTGCCGTGTGATATCGTCTTCTGCGACATTGAGATGCCTAGAATGGATGGTTTAGAACTGCTGTCGCGGATTCAGAAAGATCCCAATTTAAGCAGTCTGCCGATCGCGATGCTGACTTCTCGTGGTGCCGATCGTCACCGTCAAATGGCAGCGTCTCTAGGGGCAAGTGGCTATTTCACAAAGCCCTATTTAGAAGAAGCGCTTTTGGATGCGGCTCAACGAATGTTGAAGGGCGAGATTTTGATCGTCAACAATCGAGATTCGTGAGTCTGATGTGAATTTAATATTTTGGAGGGATGGGTTTTTAGCCTGTCCCTCTTTATTGGTGTAATTAGGAATGGTTTGCTGTGCTCGAAAATTAAGCTTGGATTACACCAATTATTGTGAATGAATGAATGAATGAATGAATGCGATCGACCGTGCGTTTACCCGATGACGTGGAGACGTTCCACCGAAACGTCTCCACGCGATGGTATTGAATTTGGGTTGATGCTTACCAGGTGACTCGATCGCGCAATTTTTCCAGCAATTTGGGTCCGACTCCTGAGACTCGATCGAGATCTGCCAATGAAGCAAAAGGTTTCTGTTCACGGGCGGCAATAATCCGCTTTGCCAAACTGGGACCGACTCCCGGTAGAGCTTCCAGTTCTGCTTGGGTCGCTCTATTCAGGTTCACTGGCTGATTGGTAGACTCAGCAGAAGGTTTTGGTGCAGACGGCTGCGGTTTTGTGGGCGTGTCTCGTTTCTCAGGGGTGGGGACGATCGACGCGGATGGTGTGGGCTTTCCGCACTGTTGTTCGTAAGCGTCAGCTTTGCGACGAATGGCAGGAGGTACCCCTAAAATCGCATCTGCATAGAGGCGATCGAACTCTCGCTGATAGTGCGCCACCACTACAGGGCTGTGAATCACTAGCAGGGTTTCGTCGTTGCCCTGATTCGCTGCCTTTGTCCAGTTGTGTGACCCAGTGATTACGGTCTGCCCATCGACGATGCCAAACTTGTGGTGCAGCAAGTCACCCGGCGGCAAGCGGGGCACTCCAACCGTCGTGATTGGGTTCTGCCAAGGACGGTTATTCGGGTCGGGTTTGCAGGTGTCTCCCAGCGAAACGCCCAGCATATCTAACCCTTCGCTATAGGGGCGAAACATAAAGCTAGGCTCGATCAACGCTTGAATCTTTGCCCCTTTTTGACGTTGAGTGTCTAGTAGATTCACAAGTGGCTGATCAGAGAAGACAAATAGCGCCATCTCGATCGAGTCATTGGCTTGACTCAAAGTTTTGCCAATTAGACCGTTGGTGGTTTGCTCCCATGGCAGCGAGGGCGATGACGGGGAGAATTGCACCTCGATCGAGACCTCTCCTAACTGCACTTGTTGAGGAGCACGATGCGGCTTTTTGTCTCCGAATAGACTGTCTGGTTTGCCGCCAGGTCCGTCGCCCCACATGAGATTAAATTCTTGGGTAAACAGAGCCGCTAACTCTGAGCTATCAATTTTGAGAAGGTTATTGGCGTTGCCTCGACTGGTGAGGGTTTTGAAGTCGCCATGAACATCGGACGGGGTGAAATTCGCGGAGGTAACGACGATCGCGCGTCCATCTACAATCACAAATTTGTGGTGCATCAGATTACTGCCGCGAGTCCCGCCAGCCGTGTCGTCAATGCGAGGAATTTTGGCGTTATCAAGCATTACCAGCGCATCACCCTGATTGATTTCAGTGGGGCTGAGTTGTCCGTCTCCATTTTGATCGATCAGCTTGATGGACTCGCTGTAACGATCGCGATCGCGTTCTGGAAGTTTGGCGATTTCATCGGAGCGAATGCTACTAACCGGGCGCGAATAGCTATTTTCTAAAATCACCCGCACCTTCACCCCAGCTTGGGCGCGATCGCTCAAAGCCTTGGCAATTTTTGGCAGACGAAATTCTTGAACGGCGACATCGACACCGGTTTGAGCCGACGAGATCGCATCCACGATAATTTGTTCTAGGTCATCGCCCGATCGAGTCTGTTTGCGATAAGGCTCTGTGTACTGCGACGCAGGTTCATGATTCGTGTAAACCTGCACCCGCGCATCTTGAGCTAACGGAGTAGGACGAGAGGGCGGCTGCGGTTGAGCTTGCTGACAGGCGGTTAAGCCAAGTGCCAGGGCAGCAGCGTATAAACTTCGGGAGAGGGAGTTGATTGGACGCACAATAAGCTAGATTGAGAATTCTGGGGAAAACCTATGTCTTTGTAGCGTACCCAAAAAGAATTGCGATTTTTTAATCTGTTCTGCTGCTGAGTGACTTATGCAAATCTATTTAGATTACAGTGCGACCACGCCCACTCGCCCAGAGGCGATCGCGCTGATGCAAAAAGTTTTAGCCGAACAGTGGGGAAACCCTTCAAGCCTCCATGCTTGGGGGCAACAGGCGGCTATCCTACTAGAACGTGCCAGAGTTCAGGTGGCGCGGCTACTCAACGCTCCGTCTGAAACGATCGTGTTCACCTCTGGCGGCACGGAGTCAAATAATCTGGCGATTATGGGCGTGGCGCGAAACTACACGACCCCGCAGCACATCATTATTTCTAGCGTCGAGCATTCAGCGATCGCCGAACCTGTGAGGCTTTTAGAGCAGTGGGGCTGGCAAGTCACACGGCTAAACGTCGATTCTTTAGGGCGAGTTAACCCAATCGAGCTTCAATCCGCGCTGCGTCCTAACACGGTGCTGGTGTCGATGATTTACGGTCAAAGTGAGGTGGGAACGATTCAGCCGATCGCACAGTTGTGTGAGATCACTCGCGCTCATGGGGCGTTATTTCACACCGACGCGGTGCAGGTAGCGGGACGGTTGGCGATCGACGTGCAGCAACTCCCCATTGATTTATTGTCTCTGTCGAGTCATAAGCTCTATGGACCGCAAGGAGCCGGAGCGCTCTATGTCTGTCCAGGTGTGGAATTAGTGCCGCTCTTCGGAGGAGGCGGACAAGAATCGAAGCTAAGATCGGGCACTCAGGCAATTCCAGCGATCGCGGGGTTTGGCATCGCGGCAGAGTTGGCAGCTCAAGAAATGGCGATCGAAACGCCTCGCTTAATCCACCTGCGCGAACAGCTCTTTGATCAACTGGCTGATGTAGCGGGATTAGTGCCAACAGGCGATCGCTGGAATCGTCTTCCTCATCATGTCAGCTTCTCTGTGCACTCTGCGGGTGGAGAAATTTTCAGTGGCAAAACTCTAGTGCGGCAGATGAATCTAGCAGGAATTGGCATCAGCGCTGGGTCTGCGTGCAATAGCGGCAAGCTGGTTCCGAGTCCGATTTTGGTGGCGATGGGCTATTGCGATCGCCTCGCTAAATCAGGCATTCGCCTAACGCTGGGACGAGACACCACAGGTGCAGATATCGATTGGACGGTCATGGTGCTGAAGCAAGTCCTGGCTCGCCTTGCACCACAGCCCACCCTTTTAAAGGTTTGACGAGTGTTAAGAATCTGATCCTCTACTCAATCAATCGATACAAATCAGCCTTTGACTTAGAACAGCATCAGCCGTAACATACGGAAACGGAGCTTTCTTAAAGTCAGTGTGATAGCCGCTTGACAGTCTGCGTTGTCGTTTCAAGACAGCACAGGTTGAGACGAAATTGTCATGTCCTCAATAAAAAACAAACATGAGGATAATATTACAAGATGTTGCGGACTGACTAGGATGGTGAACACAATGCCGCAAAATTAATTGCGGAAGGCAACTAAGTCAAAAACGCTTGTGTCGCTAAGATTACCGATTCTGTGCCTCGAATCTACTCAACCAGGTTCAGCCCAGATATCAGCTTCAACGATTTACCTCAATGAGCTGAGTAACTAGCCACAAGTAGACTTAACCCAACCATACGGAACTCCCGTTTAAACATACTCGGTTACACTACTTTTGGAGGAATCCATCAATGAGTATTGTCACGAAATCAATCGTGAATGCTGACGCTGAAGCTCGTTACCTCAGCCCCGGCGAACTAGATCGAATCAAAGGCTTTGTCACCACGGGTGAGCGTCGCCTCCGGATCGCTCAAACCCTGTCCGACTCCCGTGAGCGCATCGTCAAGCAAGCTGGCGATCAACTGTTCCAAAAGCGTCCTGATGTTGTTTCTCCGGGTGGAAACGCATACGGCGAAGAAATGACTGCAACCTGCCTGCGTGACCTTGACTACTACCTCCGCCTCGTGACCTACGGAGTGGTTGCGGGTGATGTGACTCCGATCGAAGAAATCGGAATCGTCGGCGTTCGTGAAATGTACAACTCTTTGGGCACCCCCATTCCTGCGGTTGCTGAAGGCATTCGTGCGATGAAGAACGTAGCTGCTTCCTTGCTGTCTTCTGAAGACGCGTCTGAAGCTGGCTCCTACTTCGACTATGTGATCGGTGCAATGCAGTAATCACTGCCTCCGATTGTTCACGCATTTACATATAAGACCACGCGACTTACGGGAATTAAATCATGCAAGACGCAATTACCTCCGTTATCAACACGTCTGACGTTCAAGGCAAGTATCTCGATACTTCCTCCCTCGAAAAGCTTAAAGGCTACTTTGCAACAGGCGAACTTCGCGTTCGTGCAGCCACCGCGATCAGCGCTAACGCAGCGTCGATCGTCAAAGAAGCCGTTGCCAAGTCCTTGCTGTACTCGGACATCACCCGTCCCGGCGGCAACATGTACACGACTCGTCGTTACGCTGCTTGCATTCGTGACCTCGACTACTACCTCCGTTACTCCACCTACGCAATGTTGGCTGGCGACCCCTCCATTCTCGACGAGCGCGTGCTCAACGGCTTGAAGGAAACCTACAACTCTTTGGGCGTACCCATTGGCGCAACCGTGCAGGCGATTCAAGCGATGAAAGAAGTCACCGCTGGTTTGGTCGGTTCTGATGCTGGTAAAGAGATGGGCGTTTACTTCGACTACATCTCTTCTGGCTTGAGCTAATCAAAGGATGGAACGTGAAGCGTGAGAGATGAATTTAGGTTCATTGTTCAGCCTCTAGAGTTCATCATTCACTTTGAGGTGTTGAAAGTCTGGAATGAGTGTTAGCTCGTCAAAGGCTAGTCTGAGAAATGGTTTTAGCGATCTAGCATTGATTCTCGACTTTCAACCTTCTCCCCATCAATCTTTGTTTACACATCTAAAAGATTTGCACTCGCTCTCTAAGGTCTGCACCTGCGCCGATCGGCGTTGACATCATAGAGAAGCTGATTTGCTAACTTTTTGAGGATCTCTCTCTAACGATCCGATTTTTGACGTGCGGTACGAGTTGGTTTATTCAAAGCTCAACACTCACGACTCAACCCCTATCCTCAGCCTACTCAGGAGATTATAAGACCCATGAGAATGTTCAAGGTTACTGCCTGTGTTCCTAGCTTGACCCGCACCCGCACTCAACGGGAACTGCAAAATACCTATTTCACCAAGTTGGTTCCTTATGACAACTGGTTCCGTGAGCAGCAGCGGATTCAAAAGATGGGTGGAAAGATTGTCAAGGTTGAATTAGCGACGGGCAAAGCTGGCGCGAATACGGGCATTGCCTAAGAGCTAGGCTGAGCCTGATTAGGTTTTTCAAATGCTAACTCTGAGCATTAGCTGTGGAGGTCTGTTCGACCTCCTTTTTTTATGCAGGTCATTAGTAGTTTGTTCGAGAAAGCTGAACGCTGAATTGTTATTTCAAATCCAGCGATCGGCTTGTTTACGCTTCGATCACTACCCGCAGATTTCCGCGTTTTTTGGAGACGCGGCAGGCAGTTGAGGAACCCGATCGCTCAAACTCCAGATCTAGCAAGGTCGAACCGACGCGCAAATTCTGCAATCCTAAGTAGTTAATTGACTCAGGCAAGGCAGGGTCAATAATTCGCAGATAGTTGCTCGGCGCATCGGGGACTAGATTCACAATCATGTGAACAAGCTGAAAAATGCTGCCTGTTGCCCACGCTTGCGGCGAACACGCAACCGGATATTGAACAGGCTCATTGTCATCGGTGCGATCGTAGCCGCAAAATAACTCTGGCGGTCGTTGATAAGCCTGGTATCGCGTCATGTCGAGCAAGCCTTCACACAGTTCTAACGCTTGATCAACGAGACCGAGAGAACGCAGCCCGATCGCAACCATTGCATTGTCGTGAGGCCACACCGAGCCGATGTGATAGCCCATCGGATTGTAGGCGGGCGACGACTTGCTGAGGGTGCGAATGCCCCAACCGTTAAACATATCAGGCGCGCGCAACCGTTCTGCCACGCTATAGGCTCTCTCTGGCGTGAAGATGCCCAAATTTAGACAGTGACCTGGATTGGAGGTAATGCTGTCTACGTGCTTACCGTCTCCATCTAACGCCAGCGCACAGAAATCTTGATCATCCATCCAAAAATCTCGGTTAAAGCGGACTTTGAGATCTCTGGCTTCTTCTTCCCAACGATCGGCGAGGTCAATGCGCTTTTTCATGCGAGCGATCTGACTCAACCGGACTTTTGCAGCGTAGACATAGCCCTGCACTTCGCAGAGGGTGATCGCGCCGAGTGCCAGTTGCCCTTTGCGATTGACGATGCAGTTGCTCGAATCTTTCCAGCCCTGGTTATCGAGTCCGCGTTTTGATTTGCGGGCATAGCTGAGATACCCCGTTTCTTTGAGGTTGCGATCGCACCAATCCATCGCGGCGATCGCATTGTCCCATAAGAGATCGAGAGTTTCATAGTCAGCAGTCCAGGCAAAATATTCGGCGTAGAGCATCAGCCAGAGCGGGGTTGCATCCACCGTGCCATAGTAGGGCGTGTGGGGGATTTCTTGACAGCGTGCCATCTCCCCAAAGCGAATCTCGTGCAGGATTTTACCAGGCTGTTCTTCGCGCCACTCGTCTTCGACTTTGCCCTGGTAATGAGCCAAGATTGTGAGCGTTTCACGAGCAATTTGGGGGTCGAGTAGCAAAGTTTGGGAAGCCGCAATAATCGAGTCGCGACCAAATAGCGTTGAAAACCACGGAACTCCGGCTGAGAGGGCTTTTCCTTTGCCAAAAGTCTGTCGCAGTAGATAGACATCTTGCTCGGCGCGTTCAATAACTCGGTTGAAGGTGGTTTTGTCCGATCGGATCTGAGTCACCTGCTGCTGCCAGGTGTGTTCCTCCATCACCTCTGCTGCTTTTGCCTGACCCAGCGTTCGGGGGGCATCGACGTTTGAAACCGATCGCCCATTACTCAACATCTGTAAGCGATAGCTGAGAATTTTGGTTTCGTGAGACTCTAGCTGAAGCTGCCAGATCGCCGTATAGCCTTTAAAGCAGTCGGGCTGATGGTGGAGAAATTGAATCCGCGATTCTAGCAGGGCGTTGTCTAAGCCTAAATAAGCCAGCACCAACTCGACGGGCATTCCTTCAGAGACTCGTAGCGCAAACCGGGGTTCTGACTCTGCTGAAGGCTCGATCGGATGATCGGGCAATTGCCGCAATAGCTGACCGCGCTGAGTCCGATCGAACCCTCTGACCTCAAACAAATCAATGAAGTCGGCATCAAAGCTAACGCTGAGTTCAAAACTCACGGCTTCGGTGCTGTAGTTAGAGATTTCAATCTCTTCAAATAAGCCGCCGTTTAGGACGAGTTCGCGCTTGATGCCGATATTTTCTGCTGAGACTTTTTCGTCTAACCGGGGATTGGTACACAGCACGGAGAGGGCAAATCCTTTTTCAGCCGTGCTGCTCAACAGAATGGGCGATCGTCCATCGATCTGCAATTCTAAACGGCTTAAAAATCGAGTGTCATTGCAAAATAGCCCCATGCTGCTGTTGCGCCCGTCGTCAGCAGAGCCACCGATGTTGCCGAAGGTGTCAGTCAGCAGAAACATGTCGTCGTCTTTGAGCGTCAGCACGGGCTGCGGACGATCATTTAAAACGCACGCCCAGTCTGGCAGAGGCAATTGATCAGCAGGGGCAAACTTTCTGCCATCAAGTTCAATAATATCTAAAGTCATGAAATCAATCTTTTCCAGTGGAGCGTAGAGAGTTCTGGAATTAAATTTAGTCTGGTTTGGGCTGAAGATCTTGGGAGTTTTAGCGTAAATCAAGATCTCATGACTCTACGAGTTAACCGATGTCAAAATGATCACCCGTAAATACTGTTGTCAAGTCAAAATTTGATAAACCTGAGTCAACAATTCCTCGCTTGAGAGCGAGTGCGGCAATACAGAAGCCGCCATCTCGTGCAGGAGGGCTAACACTGAGAAAACGTCTTGCGGCTCAGAATTCTCTCTCATCCCAGAACGATGAGCGGGGATCAGAAAGTCACTGAGAGAGGCAGTCTGCACTACCATGAAAAACTCGTCAAACTGTGAGATAAACCAAAAACTAGCGCCAAGTGTTTATAGAGTGGTGATTCGACAGTTTTATACGGATACTGAAGCGGGAAACAAATTTAGATATTCCATTTTCTAGGCGGGCTTTGGGAAAAACCAAATTATTGCAGGGATGCCATGAACAGCAACGAACTTGGACACGGCTCAGAATGGGTGTAGAGCTTGAGTTCTAAGTCGATCGTGGTGACAGATTGAGCAGCCTGCGCCCATTTTTGTGTAACGATCGTTAATCAAACATCGTATTCTTAAATAAGTATTAAGCAGCGAGTTAAAAATCTTGCTGCGAAGACTTTTGAGACTTTAGCAGCCGATTTTCAACTCGATCGTGCTTCACTTCGTCAGAAGTCCATTCCACTTTTTTCTTATTCCGTGGGTCTATTTAGCCTTGACAGCCTCACCGTTTAGCGTCCACCGTCCGCAGAGATTTGTTTGCGTCTTCCTAGATTCGAGTCAGTTGGCTCAGTCAGTTCAGCAGGTTCTGAGCCGTGACGCACTTCAAGAAGAACGCTACACCGTCACCCTACCCCAGTCTGATCAAGCGTTCTTCTCATTGATTGAGCAACAGCGGCAGCATCTAGACTGTTTGATTTTGCAGAACGGCTCTAAACTGCCGCGCCTGATTGCTTGGCTGCACAACCACTCAACCCTGTTGCCAACCATTATCTTAGAGGCAACGTCAGAAGTCTATTCGGGGATTGCGGCGTTAGAGGCGCAGTTAATCTTTTTCTATCATTCAGCAGAAATTAGGCTGGCTCTCAATAAAGTAGAGGAGACTGCCGAATTTATTGATCAGGCGATCGACGAATTTCTCAACCTCTCGCCATCGTGTCGTCTGTCTGACCCCTCGTCTAAACCAGATCTCACCACCGATCTCAGCCCTCAAAACTTTTTGCTGTTGCATCAGCGGCGGTTGACTGAGAAGCTAAAACGATCGGGCTATCTAGGAATTTATGACAAGCGCAACCCTAAGACGTTTTTGCGATGTCTACCGCTGGCTGAACGAGAACAGTTTTTAAGTCAGTTGCGGCTCGATTATCGGGCGATCGTTTTGAATTACTTCATGAATGACAGTCGGCTAAATCAAAGAATTGATGACTTTGTAAATACGATTTTCTTTGCTGATATCCCCGTCGCTCAGATTGTTGAAATTCACATGGAACTAATGGATGACTTTGCCAAACAGCTAAAATTAGAGGGGCGCAGCGAAGATATTTTGCTCGATTATCGATTGACTTTGATTGATACGATCGCGCATGTATGTGAAATGTATCGGCGATCGATTCCCAGACAGTCTTAAAATTTGCAAATGAAGTTTTATTGATCCGCGGCTGGCTTTTAAAGCTTCCTAGAAACCATGAGTCCACTAAAGAAAATCTACGTTCTCAAGCTCTATGTCGCTGGAAACACGCCTAACTCGGTTCGAGCGCTCAAAACGTTAAACAATATTTTAGAGAAAGAATTTCAAGGAGTTTATGCGCTGAAAGTGATTGACGTACTCAAGAATCCGCAGTTAGCCGAGGAAGATAAGATTTTAGCAACGCCGACGTTAGCCAAGATTTTGCCGCCCCCTGTTCGTAAAATTATTGGCGACCTTTCAGATAGAGAAAAAGTCTTAATCGGACTCGATCTCCTCTACGAAGATCTTCGGGAAGAGGAAGCCGATGGCTAGAAAAGCTGGCTAGAAAACTCTCGATAGACAATCTTTAGTAAACAAATTTAATGCAGTCGCCTTTAGTTTTAGACGCTTGCGGCTCTGGTTTGAACCACACCTCTTATGAATCAAACGAATCAAAGCGAATCGCACAATCAAGTAGAAACGTCAGGCATTCAAAAAATTCGTACCCTGATTGAGGGCTTTGATGACATTAGTCATGGAGGCTTGCCTATCGGTCGCACCACCCTAATTAGCGGCACATCTGGCACCGGGAAAACCCTCTTTTCGGCTCAGTTTCTCTACAACGGGATTACCCAATTTGACGAGCCAGGAATTTTTGTCACCTTTGAAGAATCCCCGGCAGATATCATCACAAATGCGTTGAGCTTTGGGTGGGATCTCCAGAAATTTATCGACGAAGGGAAGCTGTTTATTCTTGATGCGTCCCCCGATCCCGAAGGGCAGGATGTGGTGGGAAACTTTGATTTATCGGCTCTAATCGAGCGAATTCAGTACGCCATTCGCAAATATAAAGCGCGGCGGGTGTCGATCGACTCGGTGACAGCGGTGTTTCAACAATATGATGCGGCGGGTGTGGTGCGTCGAGAGATTTTTCGATTGGTGGCACGACTCAAGCAGGTGGGCGTGACCACGATTATGACCACTGAACGAATTGATGAATATGGTCAGGTGGCTCGATTTGGGGTCGAAGAGTTTGTCTCCGACAACGTAGTCATTGTGCGAAATGTTTTAGAGGGTGAGCGGCGCAGACGGACGGTTGAAGTGCTCAAACTGCGCGGCACCACCCACATGAAGGGTGAATATCCCTTCACAATCACCAATCAAGGGATCAATATTTTCCCACTCGGAGCGATGCGCCTGACTCAGCGATCGTCCAACATCCGCGTCTCGTCGGGGGTGACGATGCTCGATACGATGTGTGGCGGCGGCTTTTTTAAAGACTCGATTATTTTAACCACTGGGGCGACTGGCACCGGGAAAACGCTGCTGGTCAGCAAGTTCTTGCAGGAAGCGTGTCAGAGGGGCGATCGAGCCATCTTGTTTGCTTACGAAGAGTCTCGCGCTCAACTGTCTCGCAACGCCTATTCGTGGGGCATCGACTTTGAAGATTTAGAGCAAAAAGGCTTGCTCAAAATCATTTGTGCCTATCCTGAGTCGGCAGGGTTAGAAGATCACTTGCAGATTATTAAGTCAGAGATTGCCGAATTTAAGCCCTCGCGGATCGCGATCGATTCACTCTCTGCCCTTGCCCGTGGAGTCAGTAATAACGCCTTTCGTCAGTTTGTGATCGGTTTGGCAGGCTTCGCTAAGCAAGAAGAGATTACCGGATTCTTCACCAACACTACCGATCAGTTTATGGGTTCTCACTCGATCACTGACTCCCACATTTCGACGATCACCGACACGATCATCATGCTGCAATATGTGGAGATTCGCGGTGAGATGTCTCGTGCGCTCAACGTTTTTAAGATGCGCGGCTCCTGGCACGACAAAGGCATCCGTGAATACACCATCAGCGCTCAAGGTCCAGACATCAAAGGCTCGTTCCGCAACTTTGAGGGCATCATCAGCGGTTCACCGACTCGAATTGCGGTCGATGAAAAGACGGATTTGTCTCGGATTATTAACAGCGTCAAAGACGGAGACTCATGACTCAACCGCTAATCGGGATTATTATGGGCAGTGACTCAGACTTGCTCACCATGCAAGGCGCGATCGCAGCCTGTGAAGAATTTAATGTACCTCATGAAGTGAGCATTGTCTCAGCTCATCGCACCCCCGATCGCATGGTGGACTATGCCAAGCAAGCCCATCTCCGCGGACTCAAAGTAATCATCGCAGGCGCAGGCGGCGCCGCCCATCTGCCCGGAATGGTCGCTGCCTTAACGCCTCTGCCTGTGATTGGTGTGCCCGTGTCGAGTCGGCACCTCCAAGGCGTAGATTCTTTGTATTCGATCGTGCAAATGCCTGCCGGAATTCCAGTGGCGACGGTGGCGATTGGCAATGCTAAAAATGCGGGTTTGTTAGCGGTGCAGATACTTGCAAGTCACGATCCCGATCTGCTAGCACAGGTTCAGCGCTATCGTCAAAGTCTCGCTGATTCAGTGATGGAAAAACAAGCCAAGCTAGACGAGGTAGGCTACAAAAAATATCTGGAATCTTGATACCAATCCACCTTTTTGCTTCACCCGAAAACGCTGAGGGTGAGTTGGGCAGCTAGCTTTTCTAGAAGAAAAAGTCCGGCAACCGAGTTTCCGGTGGGGTCGATCGCCGGACTGTACCCCGCGATCGCGCCCTGTTTAGGAACGATTGATAACAATGCTCCACTCACGCCTGACTTGGTAGGCAATCCGACCCGAACGGCAAATGCACCCGATGCTTCATAGAGTCCACAAGTCAGCATTAGGGCATTGACGATTTGCTGATGCTGTCGAGCAATCTTATAGGGCGACGCGAGGAGTAAGCCTAATCGTGCCAAATCTTCGACCGTTCCTGATAGACAGCAGATGTGATTATAAGTATCTAGCGCTGTCTCGACGGACGTTAAATGCCCAGCTTGTGAGAGCATATTTGCAATCGCTCGGTTCGATTCATTCGCCATCGATCGCACCGAGGTCAGCATGGCTTGATCTAGCGTCAGATGGGCATCTGCGAGGCGGTTGAGCCATTCACACAACCCTTCACATCGAGCCGCGCCCTCTTTTCCAGGCAGCAGAGACGCTAGGGCGATCGCTCCACTGTTAATCATCGGGTTGCGGGGATGCCCGCGATCGGCACTCAGTTGCGTGAGCGAGTGAAACGGCTGATCAGAGGGCTGCATCCCCACTTGCTTGAAAACTTCATCCGCGCCAAGTCGCTCTAATGCAAACAGCAGCAAAAATGGCTTAATCACGCTCATTAAGGCAAACGGTTGTTTGACTTCACCTGCCGAAATCGTGTTTCCGATCGTAGTTTGAATCTGAACCGCAACCGTATTGGGTCTTGTTTGAGCAAGAAGCGGAATATAGTCAGGCAGCCGTCCTAGTTGCGCTCTTGTTTTTGCAATCGCGACCCAGGCATCTAATTGATCCTGAGTTAAGGCATTCAGTCCTACCAAAGAATTGTTCAATGTCAATGCCTTCAATCTCTAGCTTCTCGCGTCAGGGAGAATTAGACATGAGATTCACAGTCTAGACTCTAAATTCGTCGGTTTCTTCGGTGTATTCGATCGGCAGTATTACCATCAAATTATCGCTGGGGCGCGGGATGTAGTGAGAAGACAGGAAAAGCTTATCGCCTTCTTTGTTGGAGTGAATTTTTTTAGCGGCTTCGATGCCCGCCTCGACTGCCATCTTGACTTCGGACACATTTCCTCGAACAATAATCGTCACGTAGGCACCGCTGACTTTCTCCATATTGACCAAGGTGACACGGGCAGCTTTTACCATCACATCCGCAACCGCCAGTGCTGGAGGTAAACCCCGCACTTCCACCATTCCAACGGCGTTACCCATACTAATTTCCCTTTCGATCTCGCGACGATACCATCACTCATTCTACGCAGGTTCTATGGCTTTTTTGCAATCAGCCAGATCTTTCGCGTCAATCAAATTTCGTCTGGATTCACCCCCATGGCTCGTAGGCATTCAGCTAGATGATCTGCCCGTTGCCGTTCTGCGTCTGCCCGTTGCCGTTCTGCGTCTGCTCGTTCGGCTCCAGTGAGAATAATTTGCCCATCGCGATCGCACCACCGCAACCACAGCCGAGTGACTTCTTCTTCAAACTGCCCCGACCAAAGCGTGAGTCCTAATCCCACCTCCTCTAAACAAATCGACTGCCCAACTTCGCTCATTCCCTGATGGGGGGTCAACTCTGTATAGCGACCTGATACATTCGACCAGACCCGTAACAGCGCCCCGTTCATCTCGTTTTGACCCTGAATCTGTTGCAGTGGGTCAAACACAACGTAGTAGGGAATGCGGATTTGAGCGTACAAATCTTTCTTGATCGTCGTCTTTCCCTTTTGCTGCGACTTTCGGCTCAGGGTGAGTTCGTCGCCTTCTTGATTGGAGACAATCTCAACGCAGACTTCTGGCGGCTTGCCAAACTCCCAGACAAAATACGAGCGGTTTTGTTTTTTGGAAAAGTCGTCCGCGCACTGCACTCCTAGACTCAGCATCATATCGGGCACGACCGGATCGCCCTTGAGTTTGTAGAAAAGTCCTACATTAGCAGCCGCGAGGAACGGTGGAGATAATGCTTTGGAACTGTAGAGCGGTTCTACTAACAGTCGTTGCTGCTTTTCAGATTGAAGGTTGTCCACGGGCGTATCGTCCTCGATCGTCAGATGGCTGATGTCAAGCTCAGTGACGATTTCTTCATCGTTGACAAGCTGTTGAGTCATGGGCAGTAACCAAACCCGATGCTTTATTGTCGTCCGAATCGGATGGTCTCAGCCGTGATCATTGGTTGTTCAAGATGGGGCACATGTCCGCAGTGCTGAATCCAATGCAGTTGGCTCGTTGGAATTGCGTCTCGAAATCGCTCTGCGTCTTGGGTGCCTAGAATTTGATCTGAGTCACCCCAGAGAATTAGCGTGGGCTGCGAAATCTGCGAAATCCTACCATTGAGAAAGTTATAGCCGCCGCTTTTGGTGAACGCAATGATCGATCGACTCCATCCAGACATCTGCAAATGCAGCGCGGCACAAAGCTCGGCATCGGCAGTCACCAAGCGACGATCGGCATACGCTTTTAAACTCACTTGGCGACGAACTTTGGGCTGGCGCAAAAATTCGGTGGCTAAATAACCGAGAGGCGGCACCAAAAACTTAGAGACAGCCGGACCTGCGGCAAATCCGGCACTGTCGATGAGAACGAGCTTTGCGACCGCTTCGGGATAGGTGAGCGCAAAATCGATCGCCGCCGCTCCGCCCATTGATGCCCCCACCAAAATCACGGGCTGGTCAATCAGAGTCTTCCAGAACGAGTGCAAATGAGTTTTGATAGCCATCGGATTAAACGGGGCTGAGATCGGGCGATCGGTAAACCCAAATCCCAGTAAATCAACTGCCCAGGTGTCTTGCTGATCAGCCAGGATTGGCAGGAGTCGTCGAAACTCAAACACAGAGCTATCAAACCCGTGTAATAGCAAAATCGGAGTTCCGCCTGCACCTTGGTGAATGTAAGCCGTCTCGATCGAGTCTTCGATCAAAGGAGTCGCGATCGCATGACGAGTGATCTGATGAGCAATCGCGATCGAGGTTGCTTCGCTCAGACGGGCAACGTCAGCAGGTAAAAAATTCGCAAACATCTCTTCAGTGTATTCTGATTCGAGACTCGAACGGCACACAACACGCATCTAGACAGGGCAAACGCATCTAAATTGCTTAGAGAATAGTAGTAGCGTTCTGGGTAATAAACGGCGCTATCTTTAGCCAAAGTCATTCTCAATAAGCTCCAACTATTGCGGATCTTCTCAATAAGGTAAGCAAAATGGCTGCTTGTTGACATGATGCGTTTGCCCTGGCATCTAGAGCGATCGCCTCCTTAATCGCCAACAACTTCCGGTCACAGAAGTGTAAAGACTTTACGTTCGAGGGCGAAAGAACTGCGTGTTTGTTCTCAAGAATGTGTGTTCTACTGACATTCGGGGAAAGATAGCTGCGGCTATTCAGTCATCTCTAGCCCCTAGTCACCTTGCGAGAAGTTCAACATTATGGAATTTACTGGGTCATCTGCTTGGAACCGGAACTCGCTGTCCCCCGATGCTGCGCCTGCTGCGGCTGCGGTTAGCAATTCTCTCGCAGCCCCGATTTCCACTCTCGCACTGCGGACTCGTGCAGCCACGTCTCTATTATTTATAGAGGCTAACGTCACCGATTATCAAAGCCTGGTGGCTGGGGTAAAGGCGGGAACTGAGGTTCATGTGCTCGACCCGATCGCAGATGCAGTCACCCAAATTACCCAAACTCTTGTAGGGCGCACCGGAATCTCTAGCCTCCATATCGTCTCGCATGGAGAGGCAGGCGGTTTGCAGTTAGGCAGCACTGAGTTAGATGGGCAGAACCTCGATCGCTATGCGACGCAACTAGGATCTTGGTCACAGGCGCTGACTCCAGATGCCGATATTTTGCTCTATGGCTGCAATGTCGCTCAAGGGGCACAAGGTCTTGATTTTGTGCAGCGTCTGGGGCAGATGACCGGGGCAGATATTGCAGCCTCCAATGATTGGACGGGCGATCGCGCGGCAGGAGGCAACTGGACATTAGAGGTTCATACGGGCGAGATTGCGGCGGGTCTTGCTTTTCAGGCATCTACCTTGGCAAATTATCATCATCTGTTGCCCGTTGATCTGCTGTCTCCGATCGACCCCGCTTTGGTCAGTGGAAGTGACAGCACGGGCGGCAGCTTGGGCACTGGCTCAGTGAGCAATGACGGGCGCTATATCGTCTTCACGAGCAATTCGGGCAGTTTGGATGCCACCGATAAAAATGGTAAATCGGATGTGTTTTGGCTCGATCGTCAAACTCAAACGCTAAAACTCGTCAGCCACAATCTCGGCAAAACAGGTAGCTCAAATGGGGCTTCGTCGAGCGCGGTGATCAGTGGCGATGGTTTGTCAGTGGCGTTTGTGAGCGATGGGACTGATCTCGCCCTTGGTGATCAAGACTCGCAAAAAGACGTGTTTTTGTGGAAATGGGACAGCGCTACTAGCACCGACACGCTGAGTCTCGTGAGCGGCACCAACAATAGCGCAATCTCAGATGGAGATTCTTATAACCCTATTATTAGCGACAACGGTCAGTATGTCTCGTTTTTAAGCGATGCAGCAAACCTGACTTCTCTTTCTGACAGCAATGGTCAGCCTGATGTCTTTCAGTGGGATGGATCAGCGAGTATGAATGCAGTCACGCTCGTCAGCCGAAATCGCAGTAAGAACGGGAGTGGCATCAAAGGAGTATCGACCAGTTTCTCAATGAGTCGAGATGGCAATTTTGTCGCCTTCAGCAGCAATGCCAATAACTTAGTCGCCTTTACGATCGACCTCAATGGCTCTACTGAAGACGTGTTTCGCTGGGGTCGTGTCGGTAACACGATGACCTTAATCAGCAGAAGTCTTTCTCCCAGCACAACCGGAGCGGACGGGGAATCAATCAATCCAGTCATCAGCAATGATGGGAGCCGCATCGCATTTGTAAGTGCAGCGAAAAACCTAGATGCACTAGATAGCGACAACGCGAAAGACATCTTTTTATGGGATAATGCCAGCGCGACTGCTAACAAGATTCGCTTGATCAGCGTCAATAGCGCCGGAACGAATAGCGGTAGTAAATCAGCCAATCCCTTTGCTGAGAGTGGGTCTCTCAACCCAGTGATTAGCGGCGATGGGAAGTATGTGGCGTTTACCAGCTATTCCACAGATTTGATGGCGGCTGCTGACGCAAACAATAAGCAAGACGTGTTTGTCAGAGATGTTGATGCGTCCACAAATTTTCTAGTCAGCGGTAACAGTGCTGGGGTGTTTGGCAACGATGTCTCGTCTGACCCGTCGATTAGCGGAGATGGCAAGCGAATTAGTTTTGCCAGCAGTGCCAGCAATCTAGTCACGGGCGACACGAATGGCAAGCGCGATGTCTTTGTCCATGATTTAACTGGCAGCACGACTTCGTTAATCAGCCGCAGTGCAACCGCGATCGGAGATAACGATTCTCCCGCAGATGACCCGACCAATCCCTCGGTCTACGCGTCTGCAATCAGCGCAGATGGAAAGTTTGTGGCGTTTACCAGTCTAGCCAGCAATCTGGTCGATCGAGATGGCAACAGCGCGGCTGATGTGTTTATCGCCCAGTTGCCGACCGTCGTAAATCTAGCTAGCTCAATTAGTTTGGTGTCTCGTCAAGGGTCTGACCCATCGCTTACGCCCAAGACGGGGAGTGAAGACTCGACGCTGACGGGCAACTCAGTGAGTGCCGATGGTCGCTATGTGGTTTACACAAGCAAAGCTCCTGAATTAGCGCCTAACGATGTCAATAGCGCTCAAGACGTGTTTGTCAGAGACAATCAAACCAACACGGTGACGCTGATCAGTCGCACCTCCGCAGGCTCGTCAGGAAATGGAAATTCTTATAGCCCAGTCATCAGTCGAGACGGTCAGTTTGTTGTCTTTGTCAGTGACGCATCTAATTTGGTGGCGGGTGACACGAATGGAGCATCCGACCTCTTTTTATGGGAGCGATCGCAGCCTAACACTCTGACGCTGATCAGCAAAATCAATAGCGGAACAACGAGCGGAAATCAAGCTTCGCTGAATCCCATCATTAGCGGCAACGGTCAATATGTTGCCTTCACCAGTTTGGCAACTAATCTTGTGAGTGGCGATAGCAACGCAAAACAGGACGTGTTTGTGTGGGAGCGATCGACTAAAACAACCACGCTAGTTAGCCATGCGAATGGGAGCACAAACAGCAGCAATGGCACATCTGAGAATGCGTCGATTAGCGATGATGGACAGATGATCACCTTCACAAGTGACGGCACAAACTTGATTGCAACGCCGACGGCTGCACAGAAACAAGTGTTTTTCTGGGATCGCAAAGCAACTCCGCTTTCACTGATTGGTCAAGATAGTGCAGGCGCGATCGCCAACGCAGAATCAGACAACGCAGTCATCAGTGGCGATGGACGCTATGTTGCCTTTACGAGCAGTGCATCGAATCTATTTGGCAACGATACTAACGCGGCTCAAGATGTGTTTATTCGAGATTTGGTCAAGAACACGACGACAGCAGTGAGTGTCGATTCTGCGGGAGCTTATGGCACCGTGACTGGAGGCGCACCTGGGAGTGGAGCGTTTGCATCAAGTCCGGTGATCAGCAGCTATGGAGGTAAGGTCTATGTCGCATTTACCAGCACCTTTAATACGCTGGTCGCTACTGATACCAACAGCGCTCAAGATGTGTTTGTGCGCGAAATTGATATCAATGACTCCACCAAGAGCCGAACAATCTTAGTGAGTGTTAACAACAATGGCACCGACAGCGGCACAGGAACGGGGACGGGCGGCTCGTTTGGTGGAACGGGTTCATTTAGCCCCTTACTCAGCCGAGACGGACGATTTTTGGCGTTTGTCAGCTACTCTAATAATCTTGTTGCCAGTGACACGAATGGCGCACAAGATATTTTTGTTCGAGATTTACTGCTCAACAATACAACGCTAATTAGCAAGAACAGTGCCGGAACCGATAGTGGAAAAGGAACTTCTGACGTTCCGGTGATCAGTAGCAGTGGCAGCTATATTGCGTTTGTTAGCAATGCGGGTGATCTGGTTGGAGGCGATTTCAACGGCAAATTTGATGTGTTTGGCAGCAAGTTGTTGCCGTTGGTAAGTCTGACCACGATCGCCGCAACTGCCAGCGAAGCGACGCCCTCTAGCGATCCGGCAATCTATCAAATCAAGCGCAACACTAAAACAGGAGAACTGACCGTTAAACTCGCGATCGATCCAACCAGCACGGCGGCGGCGACCGATTATGATCTGTCGGTCGATCCGGCATTTGCGACGATCGTCAGTTTCTCTGCGACTGAGATTGTTCTGAAATTCTTGAGTGGCACAGACACGATCGATCTCAAGATGACTCCAAGAGACGACATTCAAGCGGAAGCAGACGAAACTCTAAAGCTATTTATCACCGCAGACGCAGCCAATTCGGGCTATGCGATTAACACGAGTGATAACACAGCGACGACGACGATTCTGGCAAACGATACCGCTGTCATCAACACGAACGATAGTGGTGAAGGATCACTCCGTCAAGCCATTATTAACGCGAACGCATTCGCTGGCGCAAATACAATTAGCTTTGCGATTGTGGGGACTGGAGTGCAAACGATCGCGCTACAGTCTGCTCTGCCGATTCTCAGTGATGGAGTCACGATCGACGGCACGACTCAAACCGGATTCACCGACACTCCTTTAATTGTCTTAGACGGCACTGCTGCTGGGGCAACTGCGAATGGCTTACAAATCTCCGCCGGAAGCAGCACCATTAAAGGACTCGCGATCAAAAACTTCGCTCAAGACGGCATTTTGATCGACACCCAAGGCGGCAACACCATTCAGCAAAACGACCTTTCGACAAACAAAGGGTCGGGGGTCGCGATCGTGGGCACTGTCACCGGAAACCGCATTCAGGGCAACACCTTCACGGGCAATACAGGTTTGGGGATTGACCTCGGCAACGATGGCGCAACTGCCAACGACGCAGGGGATTTAGATGTAGGTGCAAACAATCTGCAAAACTTCCCCGTGTTAAAGATCGCCGAACCGATCGGAACGGGAGCCGCGATCGGCGGAACACTCAACAGCGCACCAAGTGTTCAATTCCGAGTCGAATTTTTTAGCAGCGATGCGACGGGCACGGCTCAAGGCAAAACCTTCCTCGGCTTCACGAATGTCACCACTGATGCAAGCGGCACTGGAACCTTTAGCTTTACGGCTGCTGGAGTCGCTCTCGGAGAGTTGATTACCGCGACAGCAACCGACGCGAGTGGCAATACGTCAGAGTTATCGACGGCAAAAGCAGTGGTGGTTCCTACCGTCAGTCTAGATGCGACCCCGGTTAAGCTGCCAGAAGGCACCGCGACTTCTACCGCGATTCCCTTTGTCATCACCCTGTCTCAGCCCAGCACCCAAGATGTTGTTGTCACTTACAGCACCGCAGACGGCACCGCGACGATCGCCGATAGCGATTACACGCCTGCTGCGGCTGCCAGCATTACCTTTGCTCCGGGTCAAACAACCCAGACGATTAACATTGACACGATCGCTGATAATCAATACGAACCCGATGAAACCTTCACCGTTACGTTAAACGGAGCAACGAATGCGGCGTTAACTGCTGCCGTCAGCGCAACAGGCACGATTCAGAATGATGATCAAAAGCCGACAATCACGATCGCTAATGCGAGTCAGAATGAATTGGACAGCGGTTCTGCACCCATCATCTTTACAGCAAGTCTATCGAACCTTAGCACTGAAACTGTCACGGTAGACTACGCCACCGCAGACGGTAAAGCAACCGTGGCAGACAGTGACTACGCCAATGCATCGGGAAGTCTAACTTTCTTGCCGGGTCAACTCACTCAAACCTTTGAAGTTTTGGTCAATGGAGATACCAAATTTGAACCTGATGAACCCTTCCAGGTGATATTAGCAAATCCCATTAATGGCACGATCGTATCTGCTACGAACATCGCTACCGGAACGATTCTGAATGATGATCCGGGTCCCACGTTAAGCATTACAACGCCCGCCGCACAGCTTGAAGGCACAAGCGGGACAAATACTCCTTATCTGTTCGTCGTCAATCTCAGTCAATCGAGTAGTCAAGAAGTCACGGTGAATTATGCGACGATCGACGACACCGCGACGATCGCCGATAACGATTACACTGCCGCATCGGGGACGCTCACATTTGCGCCAAACACCACCAGTCAAACCGTCACGGTTTTCTCTCAAGGTGACAAAAAGTTTGAAGTCGATGAGCAGTTTTTCGTCAAGTTGACGAGTTCAAATAACGCCAATCTTTCTGCCGCCGTTCAAGCGACGGGCATCATTACGTCTGACGACACCACTCCTCCGACGCTGGAAATTGCAAACACAGAGGCACCAGAAGGCAATAATGGCACCACTGCTTACAACTTTGTCGTTTCCCTGTCGGATGCCAGTTATCAAACCATTACCGTCGATTACACCACACAGGATAAGGATGCGACGATCGCGGATCAAGATTATCAAACTGCTTCTGGAACCCTGACGTTTGCCCCCAATGAAACTCGTAAAACCATCACCGCTTTAGGAAATGGGGATAACAAATACGAGGGCACTGAGACATTTTTGATGAATCTCAGAAATTCTTCAAATGCTACAATCTCAAGCGCAAGTTCAACGGGAACGATCACAAACGATGATTCTCTTCCTTTGATCAGCATCAACGACGTAAGCAATCCTGAAGGAGATACGAGCACCACTAAAAATAACCTATTCACGGTTAGTTTAAGCAACCCTACAGATCAAACTGTTACTGTCGATTTTGCAACGGCAGACGGTACAGTGGCTAACAGCAGTGCAACAACGGCTGATAATGACTACTTAAGCACTTCGGGAACGATCACGTTTAATCCGGGTGAAATCACTAAGACGATCGCTGTTGCTACAAATGGAGATGCCAACTTAGAGAAAGACGAAGAGTTCTCTGTGAATCTTAGCAATGCGAAAGAAGCTGGAATTCTCAAAGGTCAGGGCAAAGGAACGATCGTCAATGATGATACGGCTCCTACCCTGAAGATTGATAGTGTGAGTCAGAAAGAAGGCGATCAAAACACAACTGAACTGATCTTTACTGTCAGCCTCTCTGCCACCAGCAACGATCCGATTACGGTCGAATACTTGACTCAGGATGACACGGCGACGATCGCGGATCTTGACTACCAAACCAAAACCGGAACCCTCACGTTTGCGCCCAACACGCTAACCCAAACGTTTGCCGTTCTTGCCAATGGTGACACCAAGCTAGAAGGAGACGAAACCTTCAAAGTTAAACTGCAGAACCCTAGCGCAGGTGCGCTAATTTCGGTGGCTGAGGGCATTGGCACCATTAGAAACGACGATCTCCAACCAACGATCGGCATCGATCAGAAAATCAGCATCACCGAAGGCACGAGCGGCACCCTCACCGTCAGCCTTTCTAACCCCAGCACTCAAACTGTCACCGTCAAATATGACTCGGCAGATGGGAAAGCAACGATCGTCGATAACGATTACACCCAGGCATCCGGGACGCTCACCTTCAACCCTGGCGAACTCAACAAAACGATCACCGTCTCTACCATAGCCGACACTAAGTTTGAAGGCGACGAAGACTTTACGGTCAGGTTGAGCCAAGCCGGAAACGCAGATGTCTCATCGGTTTCGGGGCAGGGAACGGTGACGATCGTCGATGATGACTCTCGCCCCACCATCAGCATCGACAACCTTTCTCAAAACGAAGGCAATAGCGGCACGACTCCTTACGTGTTCACAGCGAGTCTCTCGAACGCCAGCATTGAGACGATTACGGTGAATTATGCTACGAGCGACGGCTCGGCAACGTTAGCAAACAGCGATTATGCCAGCGCATCTGGCACGCTCACATTCAACCCCGGTGACTTGAGCCAGAAGATTACGGTTTTGGCAAATGGCGATACCGATTTTGAACCCGACGAAACTTTTAACGTCACTCTTGGCACGGCAACCAATGCCACGACTTCTGCTGCTGCCGGGGTCGGAAAAGGCACCTTGCTCAACGATGACAATGCACCACGTCCCACGATTCGCATTGATAGCGGCGTAACTCAAAACGAGGGCAACACAGGGGCAACAACCGCCTATGAGTTTAACGTGATGCTCTCGACGAGTTCGCTCGAAACGGTGACGATCGGCTACACCACAAAAGACAATTCAGCAACAACGCTGGACAACGATTACACCGCTAAGTCTGGCATTCTCACTTTTGCACCGGGCACCCTCAGCCAAAAAATTACGGTGTTGGCAACCGGAGACGACACTCTAGAACCTGATGAAAGCTTCTTTGTCGACCTGCAAAACCCCAGCAGCAACGCCGATCTTTCAAGTGCCGACGGGCGAGGAACGGCAACTCTATCCAATGACGATCGCCGCCCTACGCTCAATATTGACAGCCCGACTGTGCGAGAAGGAGCAAATGGCGACATCACCCCGATCGAGTTTGGGGTGACGCTCTCAAATCCCACAAGTAACGCTGTGACAGTGGACTATAAAACGATCGACGGGTCTGCCACGATCGCCGATAGTGATTTCATTCAAACGGCTGGCAAACTGACCTTTAACCCTGGCGAACTCAAAAAGACGATCACCGTTTCTGCCAAGGGCGATAATAAATTTGAGCCAGACGAAACGTTCACTATTCAGCTAGAGAATCCCAACAATGCAGACATTACTGGAGTGGGTCGAGGCACTGGCACCTTACTCAATGATGATTTCACGCCGATCCTTAGCCTCGAATCTGCCAATGTCAGTCAGATCGAAAACGCGACCAGTCCAGCTCTCTTTGTCGTAAAGCTCTCGAATCCTACTGACCAGACTGTCACCGTTAATTACGATACGAGCGACGGCACCGCAACGATCGCGGATAACGATTACATTCGCGCCACCGGAACTCTGACCTTTGCCCCTAACGAAACTCAAAAGACGATCGCCGTGTCTCCCATTGACGACACGAAATATGAGGGCAATGAAACCTTTAGTCTCAATTTGAGAAACGCCAGCAACGCGACGATGCCGACGGGCATTCTCACAGGCACGGGCACAATCATCGAGAATGATCCCGTTCCGACCATCAGCCTCAGCACCGCCACCGTCAACCAGCTCGAAGGGAGAAGCGGCACTACGCCCTACGTGTTTACGGCGACACTCTCAAATGCCAGCAGTCAGGCGATTACGGTTGATTATGGCACCGCAAACGGCACCGCGACTCTCGCCGATAATGACTATCAGCAAGCGGCTGGAAAGTTGACCTTTGCCCCCACCGAAACCAGCAAAACCTTTACGGTGTTTGCCAACGGCGACACGAAATATGAGGATAACGAAACCTTTAGCGTGAGCCTGAGCAATGCTCTGATCGGCAGCACGAGTTTAACCACCAATGGCAGCGTCATGGTCACGATCGCGAATGATGATATACGCCCCACGGTTAGCCTGACTCCTAGCACACTCAGCCAGCCAGAAGGCAACGGTGGCTCTACTCCGTATGTCTTCACCGTCGCCCTGTCTGAAGCGAGTAGTGAACCCATTACCGTCACCTACAGCACTAGAGATGATACGGCAACCACACTAGGAAGCGACTACACCGCTATTTCTGGAAAGCTCACCTTCAATCCTGGTGAGACGAGTCAAAATCTTACGGTTAACGTCACGGGTGACACTCGCTTTGAGAAAGACGAAACCTTTCAACTCAACCTGACAAGCTCAACGAATGCGACCTTGACCACCGCGATCGGTGCTACAGCCACGATCGTCAATGACGACAAAGATTTAAGCATCATTAGCGATTCGGGCATCTTGTGGCGCAATCAGCAGACGGGCGAGACGCTGTTATGGCAACTCAACAGCACCACCTTTGCGGGAAGTAGTCAGTTGCCAACTCAAGCAGCGAGCTGGCAGATTGCAGCCAAAGGAGACTTTAACGGGGACGGCAGCCTAGACATTCTCTGGCGCGACACCGCGACCGGAGAAATCGACCTTTGGCTGATGAACGGGACGGATCTTGGCTCGATCGTCACGGCACCTAATCTGCCTAAAGTGCCAAACTTATCCTGGAAGGTGGAAGGCGTTGCAGACTTTACGGGCGATGGCAAACTTGATCTGCTGTGGCGCAACTACCAAACCGGAGAAATTGCTACCTGGAATCTGAACGGCACTACTCTAGTAGACACTTCTTACTTATTGTCTGTGCCTGACCTGAGCTGGCAAATCAAAGGCATTGGCGACTTTAACGGCGATCGTAAAGTTGATTTACTCTGGCGCAATGACCAGACAGGTGAGAATGCATTCTGGCTGCTCAATGGAGCAAAATTTGCCAGCGCTGTTTATCTCCCGACGGTTGCAGATCCACGATGGCAGATTGAAGGCATTGGTGACTTTAATAAAGATGGAAGCCTCGACCTACTGTGGCGAAACAAAACAACTAACGAGATTGGAACCTGGGAACTCAATCGCACGACCTATGTTAAAAGTTCGCTCTTCTCCAATAGCTTAGATTCCACGTGGCAAGTTCAAAAGATTGGTGATTTCAACCAGGATGGCAATCTCGATATCCTCTGGCGTAACACTCAGTCAGGTGAGAATAAGCTCTGGTACTTGAACGGCACGACCTATGCTACAAGTCTGACCCTGCCGTCTCGATCGGATCGCAACTGGGTCATTTCTGACATCGGTGACTTTAGCCGCGACGGTAGCCTCGATCTGCTGTGGCACAACGCTCGATCGGGCGAAACCGACATCTGGAAGCTGAATAGCAACCCTTACAGCGGAGAGACTTTCCTACCTAAAGTTCCCGACTTGGGGTGGCAGGTTCAAGCAACGGGTGACTTTAATCGAGATGGCGCTGTAGATATTCTCTGGCGCAATTATCGAGATGGAACCGTTGGTTTTTGGCAGATGAATGGTGCCAAGCTCACTGCGAGTGTTCTCTTACCGTCTGTTACAGACTCTGCGTGGAAGATTGAAGGCGTTGCCGACTTCGATCGCGATGGGTTCTTAGACCTCTTTTGGTATAACGACAACACGGGGCAAACCGCCATCTGGACGCTCAATGGCATGAGCCTTAAACAAGGTATCTTTCTACCCACTCCAGGTCGTAATTGGCAGGTGCAAGCAATCAAAGATTTTGACCAAGATGGCAATGTAGACATCTTGTGGCGGAGCCAAGCCGGACAGGTTGCATTCTGGAAGATGAAGGGTACTAGCGTTGAGTCAGGCATTAATCTGCTCAGTGTTCCAGACTCAAATTGGCAAATTCAAGGGGTTGGAGATTTTAACGGCGATGGCAAACCAGATATCTTCTGGCGCAACTACAGCACGGGCGAGAACGCTATTTGGCAACTCAACGGCATGAAGTTTGAGAAGGCTCTCTATCTAACTCCAGTCACTGACCTGGGTTGGCACGTCGAAGGCTTGCGAGACTATAACGGGGATGGAACGTTAGATTTGCTCTGGCGCAATTATCGCACCGGAGAGAACGCCATCTGGTTTATGAAGGACGCAACCACGATCGGGCAGGGAATCTACTTACCTCGACTGGTTGACCCCAATTGGACGATCGAAGGATTGGATAACTTTAAAGGCAGTTCGGTCGAGTGAGGGCTTCTCAAGTTTGTTCTAGAAATTGCCCCGATTTGAAAGCCATGCTCTAGGATCGAAAAGACGTGGGAGACTTTAAGCCTGAAGTCTCTCTGTCTGCCACTCGTTTAACCGTTCGCACCTGAGTCAGTCGTGAATTTTCCCAATCAGAAAAATAAAAATCGGCTCGACGATCGAAGCTCAGGGCAACGCTCTCTGATGTCTCACCCGTTAAAACCTGGACAGGTCTTTTTTAGTCCGGGTGCTCATTTTAGCTATCGGGTAATCGGGGCTTGCTGTCGATTGTTCGATCGAGACACTCTTCCTTATCCCTGCTGTCGCATCGAGTGGCACAGCAAAGAACCCAGTTGGCGACGCATCGGCAAGCGCTTGATTGTAGATTTGGCGACGAAAAACAGCCCGTCTTATAGTGTCGAAATTATTGGACAAGCGATGCAAGAACCGCTGGTGATGACGCTCTATTCAGTCAAACTGCCGCAGCCGCTTAAAGAATGGTGGGTTTCTAGCAAGCCGTCTACTTCAGAGATCGCAGATTCGACCTGGCTCGGCTCGGCTGAAGAAATCAAAATCGAGGGATAAACGGCACTTCCCCAATGGGGATGTAAGATGCTGCAACAGTCGCCAAAGTGGGTCGTAGAGTAGCCCAGGGTTGACCGCACAACGGCTACGTCATCCAACCGCAGCGTTCCCGCCTGAGATAAGAGGGGATGACCCGTCCGGGGATCAAACAAGTCTGCCAAGTATCCGGCTCGGCGTAAAATGTGGACGATCGCCAGCCCAAATTTTAAGAACCGCTGCCGAAGCTGTTGTTTTTGAGCATCGGTTTCAGGCGTAAATTGGATTAATTCTACTGGGCAGGGCTGCAAGACGACTAGCACCGATCGCACAGGCAATGACCAATCAGGCAACAGTCGAGGCAGGTTTTTGCAAATAAATGGGTTTGGCGCGTGAACGGAGTATTGCATGGGGAAGCCAGTCGAGAGTGTAGCCACTAGCTAAACTGCTGGGCATAGAATCGAGCATAGCGCCCTCCCTCAGCAATGAGTTCAGAATGAGTGCCGGATTCTACGACTCGACCTTTCTCTACGATTAAAATACGATCGACGCGCCGCACAGTAGCTAGACGGTGAGCAATGATAAACACGGTGCGCCCCTGCATGATTCGCTCTAGGGCTTCCTGAACAAGCGATTCAGATTCAGAATCAAGGGCGGATGTGGCTTCGTCGAGAATCAGAATTCGGGGGTTGAGCAACACGGCACGTGCGATCGCCAACCGCTGTCGCTGTCCGCCTGACAAATTTACGCCGCGCTCGCCAACCCAGGTATCATAGCCGTCTGAAAGCTGACTGATGAACTGATGCGCGTTGGCAATTTTAGCGGCTTCTTTGACTGCATTTAAGTCAAAATCAAGTCGACCAAAGGCAATATTTTCAGCGATCGTGCCTGAAAACAACGTCGTTTCTTGCGGCACGATCCCAATTTGTCGCCGCAGACTGCGAAGTGAGACATCCCGGACATTCGTACCATCCACCCAAATGTCGCCTATTTGGGGATCATAAAATCGGGGAATCAGATTCACCAGAGTGGTCTTTCCGGCTCCTGATGCCCCGACAAGCGCGATCATTTCTCCGGGCAAAACGAACAGATTCAAGTCTTGCAAAACGGGACGATCGGGCTGATAAGAAAAAGTGACATTACCGAATTCGACTTTTCCCATCACTGGGGCAAGCATCGGCGCATTGGGCTTCTCGACGATCGTCGGTTGCAGTTGCAGCAGATCAAAAATCCGATCGACCGATGCCTCTCCCTGCTTAAACTCGTTATAGCTGCTGGTAATGGTGGCGATCGGCTCAAACAGCAGCGCAACGGCAGTGACATAGCTAATAAATCCGCTTCCGGTCAACTGCCCTTGAGAAATTTGCCAGCCGCCTAACAGCAACAGTGACAGCATACTCAACGCTTCTAGCGATCCTACTACTGGATACTGAGAGGCTCTGAGACGCTCCATTGCATAGCGGGCTTGGCGATTGCGCTCTGCCTCACGACTGAAGCGATCGATGACATATTCTTCTGCCGCAAACGCCTGCACCAAGCGAATGCCGCTCAACATTTCAATAATCAGCCCTGACAGATCAGACACCTGACTTTGGCTGCGATGAGATAGCTTTCGCAGTCGCTCTCCAAACCAGCCAATAATCACCGCCAGCAGCGGCGCGATGATCAGAGTTGCCAGCGTCAGTCGCCAGTTGACCCAAATCATATAACCCAGCACCGCAATCAGGCGCAGCACATTGGGCACAAACTCATGAAATAACTTATTGACCACCTCGCCAATGCGATCGACATCCTCAGTCAGCCGATATGCCAGATCTCCGGTTTGCATCGTCTCAAAATAGCTGAGACTCAGGTGTTGGAGATGAGCATAGGCTTGTTTGCGGAGTTGGAGCGCGATCGACAGCGCCGCTTTTGCCATCAGGGTGTCTTGCCCATATTGCACTATCTTTTGCCCAACCCAAACCACCGCCGCAAAGCTGGTTAGCTCGGCGAGCGCGCTCACTTTTCCTGCGCCAATCAACTCTGCCATTCGCCCCGCCAGCCACGCCAAAACAGGCCACGTAGCCGTAAACATCAGCGTGCAAACCATTGCCTGAGCAATGAGCTTCCACTGAGGGCGAACATAGGTGGAGAGTTGCCAATAGTTAGAGCGGTGTTTCAATGGCGGCTGGACTTGCGTTCTTGGTAGATGTGAAAGACAGAAGGCAGAAGCGAAACGACGATAATGATCAGAATAATCGGCAATAGATATTTATCGACATCCGGAATCACTGCTCCTAAAGAATAGCCCAACAGCGTCACGCCAAACGTCCAGATCAATCCCCCGATGACGTTGTAAAACAGAAACGTGCGATAGTTCATTGCTCCAATTCCTGCCACGATCGGCGCAAAGGTGCGAACGAGTGGCACAAATCTCGCCAGCACGATCGCCTTCTTGCCATATTTCTCATAAAACCCTTGGGCAGAGACTAAATGCTTTTTGTGAAACAGCCAAGAATCTTCTCGTCGAAATAGGCTTCGTCCAAATCGATTCCCCATCATATAACCAACGCTATCTCCCAAGACAGCAGCCACAAAGCAGCCCAGCGTCAGATATTGAATGCTGAGAATGTCTTGAGAGGCTAGAAATCCAGCCGTAAACAATAGACTGTCTCCCGGCAAGAAAAACCCAATTAGTAATCCAGATTCTGCAAAAATGATCGCCCATATCACGAGATGAGCCGAGATCGGACCAATTTCCTTAAGCCACTGTCCCAGGTGAGCCGCATCAAAATTCATCGTTTCCTCACTCTACGCGCTGTGTTTGCTTCCGTCTCACCACCCAGATCATCAATGCCACGATCAGACCGACCAAAACAATCTTTGAGACGGGCGCTAGATAGTCATCGACTCGATCGTAGTGCTCTCCTAATAAATATCCGGCATAAGTTAGTATAGTCACCCAAATCGTGGTGCCGATCGTGGAGTAAACCAAAAAAGGCGCTAATCGCATCTCGCTGATTCCGGCTGGCAAAGAAATTAGCGTTCTAATTCCAGGCACCAGCCGACCCAGCAACACCGCCTTGTTGCCGTGATGATAAAACCAGCGATTAGCTTTGTCGATGTCTCTACCAGAAATGCCTACCCACTTGCCGAAGCGATCGGCGAGTGATTTCAGCCGTTCTTCGCCCACCAGTTTGCCTGCATAATACCAGGGCAATGCACCTAACACGGTTCCTAACACGCCTGCCAAAACCGCATACTGAAAGTTCATTTCGCCCTTTGCAACGGTGAACCCCGCCAATGGCATGATTAACTCTGACGGGATGGGGGGGAAAAGGTTCTCTAAAAACATCAATAAGCCGATACCCCAATAGCCCAACCCATTCATGGTGTTGGTAATCCATTCAACCATTGCCTGATTTCCCTTCGCGAATAAAAGCTCTCTTACCTTTACACAGCGAAACGATAAGTTTCCAGGGGCTTCGTTATTAAGTTTCTTAACGGTCTGACGCGATTCTTTCTCTCATTTTAGAGTCAGTGACCTACCCTAAAAGCTTGACGACGAATCTTTCTAGGGTTTTGCTGAATAACTTGTTAACAACGGGCTCTACTGGACTCGAACCAGTGACCGACCGCTTAGAAGGCGGTTGCTCTATCCACTGAGCTAAGAGCCCCGGCTGCAAATGAAGTTGAGACTTTCATCTTCGCACTGATTAGACATTATACAATTCTAACGAGCCTGCGGGAGTTTCCTGACAGATTTGTTCTCGTTCATAGCCTGGTAGAATCACAAACTAATGTCTCAATATCACACATGAGCCAGGTTTCCCCCGACTTATGTGTACACTGAAAGCCAGAAAAAGGGAATTTAAAGGAAGTGTAGTGATCATAAAAATTCCAAGACAAGGTTTTTTTAAAATCCCACCTCTAACAGCTTTTTCGCTTCAGATTCTAGCGGAGAGCCTGTCTTGAATCAAAGCCTGCGCCCATTCATGTCTCAAACCCGCCGCCCTCTAACCTCGATAGGAGATAACTAGCTGTTTTATGTTCATTCTGAAACGGCAGGATGTGGAAATCTCCAGCATCCAACACCCCAAACGAGATCAAAAGATTCCAATTCTCACTTATCAGGGGCTGACCTTTCGCCTGATCAGTGTGTTTAATGCCAACCAAGAAGAACAGGCGCGGGCACTGTGGCGTGATTTAACCGATAATCAGGGCAAAGCTTGCGTTTTATTAGAAGAACCCGATCGCTACAGCATTTGGGGCAGAGTGCGGCTCGATCAGTTAGCCCACGAGACTCAAGAGAATGAGGCGACTGGCTCAACGACTCTCATGCTTACCCAGGCTTGTCTGCTGATGCTGCAAGCAATATACATTGACATTGAAGACTTGATGGGAGTCAAACAGGCAGTCACCTTTCAAAAAGATATTGCTGATGTGTTTCGACAAGGGCGATTTCCGCAAACCGAGTCGCTCGATGCCATCAAGCAACTTTTGACCGTCAATCCGCTTGACAGTCTGCAAACCCCAGCTTGGCAAGAAGCCCATTTGACGATGCTCTTGCGAGATCTGCACCGCATCGGCAGAAACTACTTTGGCAAATCTCCCTTCATTCCCCGGACGCTCGAAGCGCTGCAAGACTTGCCGTCGGGTGAGCGTAGCCGCTTTTTGGCGTGGATGGCGCGATCGCCCGATGGCAATTTGTGGCACTAGCTTCAAAAATCTTTGGCATCCAGTGCCTGCGAGTGCAGTAACATACACCATTCCCTCCGCTCGCCGCTGTTTTTTCCCTAACCGTACCTCTTTGTGATATGAGTAGCTCGATCGACAAATCTGCCGCTAAGTCTCTCTCTGTACAAGCGATCGTCTTCACGGAGATTATCTGGGCGGTGCTGGCACTATTATTTTTTCTGCTGTTTAGTGTGGCTGAACCTGGACAAGACCGTCCGCTTTGGTACTCCTATGGCACGTCTATTTTTGAGCTAATTGCCTATTTGGTCGCCGCTCTGTTGTGCTTTAGAAATTGGCGCAGCCCGCAAATCGTCAGTGGTCGCAAAGTCTGGTTTGGTATTGGGATGGGAATGCTGTGCTATTTCTTGGGAGGTGTGCTGTTTACCTTTTGGGAGACCTTTTTAGGGCGAACTGCCGACGTGTCACCGGGCGATTTCTTTTATGTCCCAACGTATCTGTTTTTGGGATGGGGGATGGTGATGGCGTTTGCCGATCGTCGTCTCAACCTAGAAATCTGGCAGTGGGGCATCGTTGCCGGAATTGCGGCGATCAGCATTGCGTTCGCAACCTGGCTGACGATTTCTCCCGGACAGACTGCAAACGCTGATATTTTTGGCATCGCATCCGCATCTGCCCAAACGGTTCCGGCAAAACCCGCCGTTAAACCGACTAAAGCCGCTTTGAAAGCGAGTCCCCAACCTTCTAAAGTGCAGGCTTCTCAAGCCGCGCCCAAAGCGATCGTCGCTCCTCAGTCTGTGCCCTCTGTCCCGGTGGTACGATCGGCAGCTCCTGTCAAGATAGAGGCTGAACAGAAAACGCCTCCTCCGGCTTGGGTATCTGCGGTTGAAGATGCGTTAGCCCCGCTCAAATTGTTTTTAGATTATTTCTATGTCATGGCGGATGTCTTTATTTTGGTTGTAGCGACGACGCTGCTGCTCGCCTTTTGGGGTGGTCGCTTTTCACAATCTTGGCGGATGATTGCGGCGGCGGCGTTCTCGCTGTATATCGCGGATACGTGGTTTAAATATGCGACAGCACGGCTCGCAAACTATCAGAGTGGCGGCTTGCTGGAGATCTTCTGGGTGCTGAGCGGGGTGCTGTTTGGCATTGGTGCAGCCCTGGAATATGATCTCAGTCGCTCTCGTCGCGCTGGAGGACGAAGACGAGCTTAGAAAGGGGGGTAAGGCAAAGTCGTCTTTCACGCTTTTTGCCAGCGCTTAGACTTAGAATGGGAGGTGCTGACTGGTGAGCCAATGGCTTCTGGGTCAGCGATCGCTTCAACGCCTTTCATGGACTATGGCATGACTCCTCGCAAACTGTCTGATTCTGACAAAAACCACATTGTTGAGCTATATCGTCAGCCTAGAGAGACTACGCTCACTCTGGCAAATCAATATGGGGTGAGCAATACCACCATCAGCCGGATTCTCAAAAGCAGTTTGCCCGCCGAAGAATATGAAGGTCTGATTCAGCAAAAGCGTTTTGCCTCGCGCAATTCTGAGGGATCTTCTCGCAAGTCAGATGAGATCCCGGTGCAAGGCAGCATTCTTGAGATGCCCCCGGTGGTTGAAGAGGTTCTTGAGCCTGAGTTGATGCCTCTGGCGGCTTCGGTTACTTTAAATTCGACTCCTGAACGAGTAGTGTCTGCCCCAATTCGCCGATCGCGCCAGCGTCCGTCGGTTGAGTCTGAGCCAGATGCCGCGATCGAGGAAATCTCTGAAGTGGTTGAGGAACTTGCCACTGCGCCTGTTATGAAGAAGGTGGTGAAGTTAGCTCCCAGGTCAGAAGACGTTGCCGCATCTCCAACCTTTGAAGACGAGGACGATGAAGAGGATGATCTCGATGATCTCGACGATGATTTAGAGGAGGGACTGGACGACGACGATCTCGATGATGACCTTGACGATGGAGAGAGTGGCTCTCTGTTGCCGTCTCTTCAACTCAACTCAGCGTCGTTTGTTCGGGTGTTGCCTCTCGCTGAAGCATCGATTCCTAAAACGTGTTACTTGGTGGTCGATCGGGCTGCCGAACTGGTTGCTCGTCCGCTCAGGGAGTTTGGTGAGTTGGGGCAGATTCCGTCTGACGAGACTCAAGAGAAGACGCTGCCTGTGTTTGATAATCATCGCGTTGCCAAGCGATTTTCTAATATTCGCACTCAGCGCGTGATCAAGATTCCCGATAGTGGTGTTTTGCAGAAAGCTGCGCTTCACCTGCAAGCTAAAGGCATTACACGGCTGCTGATTGACGGTCAGGTTTATACGTGGTGACGGTTTTAGAAATCGTCATCGTCGTCATCAGGCTGAGAACTGGAGGAACCGAATAGCGGTTGCGCGATCGCCGCTCCAGTCACCCCCAACCCGGCACTAAAAGCAAGAATTAACCCAAAGGGCATCTCAACAAGCTGAAAGCTAAGAAACCGCAGCGAGAGAGGGGTGGCATTTTGAACCGAGATCAGGGCGATCGCTCCGATCCAGACGGTGAAAATCAGTGACGTAATCAGCGTTGCAAATGATTTCATAAAGTTTAAGAATTAACGGGTTTTAGTTGATGAATCGATCGTTCCATTGCTTCAGCAATTTGAGCCACTTTTCTGGGAGAATTTGTTTCTAGGTAGACTCGGATTAGTGGCTCTGTGCCAGACGGGCGCAGCAGAATCCAGCTTCCTTCTTCGAGATAGAGTTTGATGCCGTCTTTGCGACCGACTTCTTTAACGGCGAGTCCTGCTATTTGGGTGGGCGGACTTTGAGTAAAT
Source organism: Phormidesmis priestleyi BC1401 (assembly GCF_001650195.1). Taxonomy (GTDB): domain Bacteria; phylum Cyanobacteriota; class Cyanobacteriia; order Leptolyngbyales; family Leptolyngbyaceae; genus Phormidesmis_A; species Phormidesmis_A priestleyi_B. The sequence goes on from NZ_LXYR01000020.1 coordinate 76,655, forward strand.
GAGTCTAAAACGGCTTTTTTGTGAGGATTGGTGAGACGCAAATCGACGCGATGATTGTAGAGCGGACCGTCTGCCTCGACGATCACCTCTTGCACGAGTTGGCTGAGAGGTTTGCCCTCGTAAGCGATCGCTTCAGCAACCAGCATATCTGCTAGAATGCCGTCTTTCTCAGGGATGTGCCCGATAATGCTCAACCCGCCAGATTCTTCACCCCCGATCAGGACCGGAGTCTCCCGCATTTTTTCACCAATATATTTAAAGCCAACGGCGGTCTCATAGAGTTCTAACCCATAGATTGCGGCAAAGTTGTCGAGCAGCCGAGTCGTGGCAACCGTGCGGACGATCGCGCCTCGCTTGCCTTTGTTTTTAATTAAGTGCCGCGCCAACAGCAGCAGAATAGTATTTGGGGTGAGAATTGTGCCCTGCTCATCGACAATGCCAAAGCGATCGCTGTCTCCATCGGTCGCGAGTCCGAGATCTGCCTGATCGATCTGCACGGCATCTACGAGACCTATCAGTTGTTCTCCTTTGGGTTCGGGCATTCCGCCGCCAAATAAAACGTCGCGATAGGTGTGAAAACTCTCGATTTCGCAGCCGCAGTGATTCAAAACGATATCGAGATAGCCACGAGAAGTCGAATAAAGCGCGTCATATTTAACCTTGAGTTTGGCATTGCGAATTCGATCGACATCCAAGATGCGGTAGATTGCGGCTAAATAAGCGGGTTTAGGGTCAAACGTCGAAATTCTATCAGACGAGTTGCCGCTTGGAGGGGCATCCGACGCGCGATCGAGATTGGCGACAATGGCATCGGTGATTTGAGTCGTCGCCGGACCTGCATAATCGGGAATGTATTTAATTCCACAGTAGGGAGCCGGGTTATGACTCGCGGTAAACATTAACGCTCCCGCCGAGTTGAGGTGACGAGCGCTATGGGCGATCACCGGAGTCGGACAGTCTCGATCGACAATTTTCACCCTCCAACCGAGATCCGCTAACACTGCGGCTGACGTATGAGCAAACTGATCTGCCAAAAATCGAGTATCGTAGCCAATGAGAACCGGACAAGCTTTTGAGTAAGTCACGTCTAGATAACGGGCGATCGCTCGCGTCACTTTGCAAACGTTAGAAAACGTGAAGTCGTCAGCAATAATGCCGCGCCAGCCATCGGTTCCAAACTCAATTTTTGAATGTCTACTCATCGTTCACCCTTCTCATTCCTTGCTTTATGGTACTAGACACGTTTCAGGAAACTGTCAGTGAGTTTTTGAAGCTGGCAGAGATCATTCTTAGGGTCTTGAACTAAATGAATCAACTTCCGCAGGTTCGTGCGCTGGTGTTGGGATTGATTCGTGATGGCGATCGCATCCTGGTCGCTGAAGGCTACGATTCGGTTAAGCAACGTTTTTTCTATCGCTGCTTGGGCGGCGGCGTTGAATTTGGTGAGACAAGTTTAGACGCGCTCAGGCGAGAGTTTCAAGAAGAAATCCAGGCAGCATTATGCAATATTCAATATTTAGGATTTAGCGAAAATCTGTTTGTGTTTGAGGGCAAACCTGGACACGAATGGATTCAGATTTATCAAACTGACTTAGTGGATTCTAAGTTTTATCAGCTAGATAAATTTATTGGAACTGAGACGAAGACAGAATTTGTGGTGCGATGGATCGAGTGCGATCGCTTTCAATCTAAAGAACTCCACCTCGTTCCTGAAATCTGCTTGAGCTACCTCTGATAATTGTCTCGTTTCAGGATAAAAACCTGAGAAACCGTACACTGAGAAAGTTCCTTGCTAGCGACCTCTAAACTTAAGCAAAGCTTCAAATTAGACAGCGTGTCGCCCCCAATAATTGAGTCATCGTGTAGATAGAATGACAGCAACTTCTCTCGCGGAGTCATCCTAATTTCTGTCATGTTCAGATCGGGAAATATGCCTAGCTCTCAGGCTCAAAGCTTATCTCAAACCCTACCTTGGACTGTTTTTCAACAGGTTGGCGATCTGCTCAAACAGATGGTCGAACCTGACGATCTCATTGTGACGGAGGAGGTGCTTTCGTCGTCGAACTCAGATGCAAGCCGAGTCGATCGCTATGTTGTTGTAGTGTCTTCGAGATTTAGCGCCCTTCTGAAAGGTCAAGCAGTGCAGAAGCCTGCTCGATCGCATTCTGCCCCTTCTAACGACTGGTGTCAGATTAGATTGACCTTCGATCCGAGAGAGATTGCCATCTTTCTAACTCACTTAGAACCCCTTTTGCCTGATAAATCGGCTTTACTCCAGCAGGTTAAGCAAGTGAAATGGTCTCTTCAGCCCAATGACCCTGAGCGTCAGAGTCAGTTTACGCTGCGATTAGTTGAGCGGTTGACCCCAGCTCAAGATTTCGCGATCGAAGACTCGTGGCAGCAGGTCGAACAAGAGCGTTTGTTAAATGAAGTGACAATGCTGATTCGTCACAGTTTAGAGTTGCCTGAGATTTTAGAAACGGCAGTTCATCAGGTGCGGCAGTTTCTGCAAGTCGATCGGCTAATCATCTATCAGTTCAACATTCCGGCTCCGTCGAGTTGGGTTGATCTAGCTCCTGACGGGTCTTTGAGCTGGCAAAAGACTGCACATAATCTAGACGGCATTATCTACGAATCGAGGAAGGACGATCGCGAATCCCATTCCGCATCGGCTCATTTTTTGCATCGGTTAAGCCATCAAGAGCAAGCCGAGTTGGTGACTCCGATTATGGTGCGAGACGAATTGTGGGGATTATTGATTGCCTATCGCTCTCAACCAAGTCTCTGGCAGGAGAGCGAGAAAGCCTTTCTGAAAAGGATTATGGAGCGTTTAGCGATCGCGATCTCTCAGGCAAAGTTCTGTGCTCAATTGCAACAACAGATTCAAAGTTTAGAACAGCAACTCATCGATCGAACTCAAGCTCTTCGTGATGCTCTGACGAGCGCTCAGGCGGCAAATCGCGCTAAGACAGAGTTTTTATCTACCATGAGTCACGAGTTACGATCGCCGCTCACAGCGATTATCGGCATGGCGGCAACGCTGATCCGTCATCAACTGATGCAGCCTGATGTAAAAGGGGTGCTAACTCTGCAAAAACAGCAAGAATATCTGCAAACGATCCAGAGCCGCGGAGAACACTTGCTGGCGCTGATCAACGACATTCTAGATTTGTCGCACGTTGAAACCGGAAAAGCGGCGTTAGACATCCGTGAGTTTTCTCTCTTTCAACTGGCACGGCAGACACTAAACTCTTTGCAAGAAGAATCCGACCTGAAAAAGGTAGCCCTTCATCTCGACTTAAATTCAGGAGCAGACTCTTGTAAGGAATTGACGAAACGCAGTGGGCTTGAGGAAGAATCGCGCTGCGATCGCTTCACAGCCGACCCGCAGCGAGTCAAACAAATCTTGACCAAACTCCTCAGCAACGCCATCAAATTTACGCCCGAAAACGGCAGTGTGACGCTGAGAGTTTGGGCAAACGAAGAGACGGCAATTCTGCGAGTTGAAGACACCGGAATTGGCATTTCTAGAGCAGAAATCCCGCTTTTGTTTCAAAAGTTTCGGCAGCTAGACGCGTCTTATCACCGCAAATATGAAGGCACGGGGCTGGGACTCGCGCTGACTAAACAATTAATCGAACTGCACAACGGCACGATCGAAGTAGAGTCTATGGTTGGGGTCGGCTCCCAATTCACAGTGCATCTGCCCACTCAAGCGTCGATTACAGGAAGATCCGGCAACGCAGGGCATTAAGATTTTGGCGCTGCTGACAGATGATTCTCAGGAAGAAAAAGCTCACCGTCTGGCAGCAGGAGCCAGTGATTAGTGGGTAAAGCCATTCAGATTGGTCGATCGGTTGATTGCTCAGGTCGTGGCTTTGGGGCAAGACGATTAGCGGCGAGTCCCGATCGCTTGAAACATGACATCCCAAAATACGCCATTTTGCACAAATAACCCAAACTTTACTAACAGCGGCGCTTTGGGATTAATGCTCAACTTCTCAAAAGCGGCAGGCACGATCGAGAGCGCAATAAAGGCAGCGAGAACAAACGTCGGTTTAGAACTTTGAGCACGAATCACGCCACTAAAATAAACGCCTAACAGCACGCCTAAATACATCAGCAGTTGATCGGCAAATGATAGCTGCCCCTCTTGCCGCTGAGTAAACGCTGCCCAGAGGGACATCAAAACATTCTCACGAGGTTTCACGCTGACTTCAGGAACAGGAGACAGCCACTGCTGAATGAAGTGGCTCTTAGTCTCCGTGATCTCTGGGCGATCGAGCCTCTTGGTTTTGAATATACGTCGATTAAGGTCGAAATATTTCAGTAGTTTCATCTGCATCCCCTGATGTGTGTCAAGTGTTTATACTGACGACTCCTTTACTCAAGAACCAATCTTGATGCAAAAGTTTCCTCGATCGATACAACACGCGCCAATTTGATTATCTCTTCACGAATATGAATATCTTACCGATGTATAGCCACTGCCACATTGGTTAGGACGCAGCTTGTTTAAGAACAAATTCTACCGCATCGCGTAGGTTGTCCGAGTCGCGCAACTGCTTGCGAATAC
>NZ_LXYR01000021.1 GCF_001650195.1 Phormidesmis priestleyi BC1401
GTCCCTTGAGTGGACTTCGCACCGTTAGACCGTGATGTTCAATCACGGGCGGGTGAATGCCAGAAACGAGAGAGTTTTAGTTCAGGTGCAAGATCTCAGATAACGAAGACCCACGATTTTCCTAATTGAGGACTGAATCATGCCCGCTAAGAAATATAAAGTAGCGCTGAGCGGCGAAGAACGACAAATCCTTGAGCAACTGACCACGACGGGCAAAACCGCCGCCTACAAGATGAATCGTGCTCGAATTTTGTTGAAAGCGGATGAGCATCACGCCGATGGAGGATGAGGGCATCTTCGGACTTTTGCAAGAAGTTTATTGAACTGAGTGTCTTAGCCCGTCAATGTTTGGATCGTCGGATTCCTGATCAACAACCCTTACAGCAAGGATTCGCGGCTTGGCAACAGTCGAGAAATGCTCAGAACCACACGGTCGATTGGCACTTTACCACAGCAGATGCTCGCGTCAGACTGAAGCGGCTTTATCCCTCAATTCAACCTTGACTGTCTACCAGTTTCATTTACTATCTAAACTTGCCCGATCGCAAACCAAGCCCGCAACACTTCCGCCACCGTCCACGCTTGAGCAAAACATCCGCGTGGAGTCATCGGCGCATCGCCATCAAAAATCTCGCTCAAACTACCGACCCCGTGATTGGTGAGATGGTTTGCCATCGGCTCTAAAAACTCACGCGCCTTAGCCGGATTGTTATACACGCGCAGATGAGCGATCGCAAACGCCCCCATCAGCCAACCCCAAGCCGTGCCTTGATGATAAGCTCCATCTCGTTGAAGCTGAGAACCACCATAGTGTCCCTGATAGCTAGGATGCGAGGGGGAAAGCGATCGTAGCCCATAAGACGTGAGCAGCGATCGTGAACAGGCATCGACGACGCTTTTTTGTTGAGCTGTCGTCAACGGACTTTCGGGCAGAGACACCGCAAAAATCTGATTGGGACGCAGCGCTGCCTCAGTGCCATCGGGGCTGTCTAGCACATCGTAACAATAGCCCTCAGACTCGTTCCAAAATCGGGAAAACCTTGCTAGCACTCGATCTGCCATCGCATCATATTCTCGATAGGGTCTGCCGATTTGACGGGCAAATTTCGCCATAATTCGCAGAGCGTTGTACCACAGAGCATTGATTTCGACAGGCTTGCCGATGCGTGGAGTCACCACCCAATCGCCCACTTTGCTATCCATCCAGGTGAGTTGCGCTCCGGCTTCTCCAGCGTAAAGCAGCCCGTCTGCTGGATCGAGATGAATGTGATAGCGAGTACCGCGACAGTGCCAATCGATGATTTCTGCCAGAGCGGGAAAGATATCGTGCAGCAAGTCTCGATCGTCCGTCGCGTTGTAGTAAGACTGAATCGCTAGAAAATACCACAAGGTTGCATCGACGGTATTGTATTCTGGGGTTTCACCCACATCGGGAAAGCGGTTTGGCAGCATTCCTTGATCGATGTGCAGTGCGTAGGTCTGAATGATCGATCGAGCAATCTCTGGGCGACCCGTTGTTAGCGTCAATCCCGGTAGACTAATCATCGTGTCTCGCCCCCAGTCGCCGAACCAGGGATATCCCGCTACGATCGTTTTCCCATTTGGGTTGTTGGGCTGCGATCGGTTCACGATGAATTGATCGGCGGCTAACACTAAGTGTCTGATCCAAGTTGGGGCACCATCGGTTTGTTTACCCTGGTCAATTTTCCAGCGATCGAGCAGTCTTTGTTCGTGGGCGTGTTGAGCGCGTAGAGCCGTCTCACCATCCAAATTAGGTGTGGCATCGGTGCTAGCGATGAAGGTCACTGATTCGCCCGGATGCAGCGTCGCTTCAAAGGTGGCAGCGTGAAGATGATCTTCTCGATCGTTTAACCCGCGATCGCGCTCAACCGCTAATTCATAGTCATAATACCAATTGTGCATTGGGGTTGCCTTTGCGCCCCGACACAAAAGATAAAACGGCGTGGCTTCTGGGTAAGCAGAGATGCAAACGCCTTTTCCGATCGAGTCCACGCTCATGTGCCAGTTGTTGCCCTGAGTATCGCTGTGATAGTCGCGATAGTTGACCATTGCATTCAGCGTCAGCGTCAAGGGTTGAGCGGCTCGCTGCAAATGATATTGCACATAAGTGGTGTTGGCTCCTTGCTGCATCCAGACGCGCTTTTCGAGCAAGGCATCGCCACATGCAAACCGCCACACCGGAACCGTTCCTTCTAAAAAAAACCGCTCAATATGGTGATAGCCGTTTGAGCAGACAAAGCCGCCGACCCAACGGTTGGTGCTGAGAGAATAGAACTCTTTGCCATAACGAACGCTTTCATCGAGCTTTGTGACCAGAAGCGTGCGCTGTTGAGGCGGTTTAAGCGCAGCGATGAGTAACCCGTGATAGCGACGAGTCAAAAGCCCTGTGATCGTGCCTGCTGCATATCCTCCAATGCCGTTGGTGACGAGCCATTCTCGTGTTTCCGCAGCCGCGAGGGTGCCGCAGATCTCCCGTCCAAAGTCGATGCTCATCACAAAAAGCCTTTCCGGTAGCGTCTTCATTTACCCTGATATAGGGTCAAAGGGCAAGGCTTTGCAGCAATTTTTAGCGAGAAGCTATGAAAAACAGAAGTCTTAGTCCCGCCCTTTGTCAATTTAACAGGGTGTAAATCGTCCGCCACTCGGATTCCGTCAGCGATCGTGTCTCAAATTCAACCCCAAAACAGTCTGTTGCCGATCGGGTTAGAGCGTCTACGAGCGCTCTAATCAGCCCGTCGCCTTTGAGGAACGGGAGGGTTGGAATCAGCGACTCTGAGCCGAACACGCGATCGAATAATTCTCTATCTGGTTCTAATCGCATTGAGCCGTGTTGCAAAATTGCATCTCCCTTTCGCAATTGAGCACTGCCAATTAGCTTTGCGCCATCAGACATGACTAAATCTGCAACCGTTGCCGTCCCAAAACAGTTGGGATTTTGGATGTAGCTGCGTCCTGCTTGCCCGTAATGGAGATCAACGTTGAGCGATCGCCACCCCGCAATCAAAAATTCACAGATGGTTTGATATGCCGGCATTCGATTGCCAGACAACCCCGATGTGATCACGGCGTAAGTCAAATCTCCCTGATGCAAAACGGCGCGTCCTCCACTCGGTCGGCGCACTAGTTCGATCGGGTCACCCTGCCAGATTAGCTGCTTCCACTCATCGGGATATCGGTGCTGATGATAGCCCAACGACAGGGCAACAGGCGACCACGTATAGAAGCGCAACGTGGGTGGATGATTGCCTGAACAATGCTGGTCTAAAAGCCACTGATCAATCGCCATCTGCACCCGACCCGATGCCTGCATTAGAGGAATGAGTCGCCAAGTTTTCATAGGATGGATTTCGATCGTAAAGAATAACAGGCGCTGCTGAAGTGCCCTCACCCCCAATCCCTCTCCCTGGGGAGAGGAGAGCCAGAACTCTTGTCCCCTCTCCCCAGGAAGAGGGCTAGGGTGAGGGTAAAATCTGTGCTTCATAGATCGACTCAGCAACGCCTGATTTTTATCGATTGTATAAATGAATTGCAGGTCACGCACTATTGTCGTTGCCGTTGCGTTTGACTTTCGTAAACTCTTCTGGTTAGGGAGTCAACGATCGTTTTTAACCCTTATGAATCGTTTTGTAAACCTCAACAACAATTTTGTAGACCCAAACATTGTTTGGCAAGTTTTAACAGGGGTTAATGTACCTTGTGTAGAGCAGATTTTGTTGTATTTAGCGTGGCACGATCGCTGCTTATTGCGCTTCAGCCATGGGAAGTTGTTCTGGCGAAATCTTCAACGCTACTAAGCGATCGTCCCGTTTCACCGTCACGTCTAGCTGACCGTTAACCCCCACCTGATCGACTAACCGCTGGAGTATATTAACTTTATTCATAGGTTGTTGATTGACTTCTGAAATTACGTCGCCTGCCCGCAGCCCCGCTTTTGCCGCTGGAGTGCCCTTGCCTACCTGCACGACTAAGATTCCGTTGTCTTCCTCAACTCGAATCTTGCTGTTGGGCGCTTGATTCACAAACTGCTTTACCTGCGGAGTCAGTGCCACCATCTGCACCCCAATATAAGGATGTTGTACCGTTCCGGTTGCGATCAACTGCCGAGCCACACTTTGAACTGTATTGATCGGAATCGCAAATCCAAGCCCTTGAGTGCCGCGAATAATCGCCGTGTTCACGCCAATCACTTCCCCTTGAGCATTCAGCAGAGGTCCGCCAGAATTGCCGGGGTTAATTGCCGCATCGGTTTGAAGGAACCCCACGCGCTTGTCAGGTACGCCAATATCAGCGCTCGATCGCTCTGTGCCGCTAATCACGCCTACCGTAACCGTTTCTTGCAGCCCTAGCGGATTGCCGATTGCGATCGCCCACTGCCCCTGACGCACCTTGTCAGAATCGCCCACACTCACAGCAGGCAGGTTATCGCCTTGCACCTCAATCACCGCTACATCGGTCACGAGGTCTTTGCCCAATACCTTCCCCTCTAAAATGCGCCCGTCTTGAAACGACACTGTGACCATATCAGCGTTATCGACGACGTGGGCGTTGGTAATGATTTGCCCCATCGAATTTGCTGAACTGATCACAAATCCAGAGCCGATGCCGCGCAAAACCGATTGAGGCGATCCCCCTTGAGGTCTGCCTAAAAAAGGTCTGAGCGCAGCCGGAATATCGCCGCCCATTGTGCGAGACACGTTGACCTGAACGACTGCCCCTTCGACTCTCTCAACTACTGCGGTGACAAAGTTATTAGAGTCAGAACTTGGAAACAAAGAGTTAACCCCTGCTGCCTGAGCAGTGTTCGACCCAGCACCGATAAAAAGAATACTGACGATCGCCAGAAAAGTAACAACTTGAGTCCCTAATTTTCGTAAAAAAGAATGCATTGAAGGCGGCTGATTTGACACTTGAAGGTCAAGGCGGCATCGTGATTGAGTCATAAATTGAATTCCTGTGCTGAGATGTCTAGATGAGAGTGGCTCTGATCAACTGCTATATGGTAGCGATCGCACAGAAAATTTCTTCAATCCTACGGCTGAATCCTGCCTCTTTGTCTAGCGGTGTACTAATCGACACTACGCACAAGATTGCTCTATGAAAAACAGATTTTGCCCTCACCCTAGCCCTCTCCCAAGAGGAGAGGGAACAAGATTTCTAGCTCCCCTCTCCTTGAGAGAGGTTGGCGAGGGCTTTGTCCCACTTCGTGAGGAGGGCAATATATTTGCCTTCAGCAGCGCCCAGATTTTAGTTAGGCTCGAATTTGAGGGAGACTCCGTTCATGCAATAGCGCTGTCTCGTTGGAGCCGGACCGTCGTTAAAGACGTGCCCTAAATGCCCGCCACAGCGACGGCAGTGGACTTCAACACGGGTCATAAAGAGTGACTTGTCGGTTGTGGTCTCGATCGCGCCTTCAAGGGGTGCAAAAAAACTGGGCCATCCAGTGCCGCTATCAAACTTGGTGTCTGAGGTGAAGAGGGGCAACCCACACCCGCCACACTCGTAAGTGCCTGGGTCATATTGTTTGTCTAGTGGGCTGGTGCGAGCGCGTTCGGTTCCGTGCTTCCGCAAAACTTGAAACTGTTCGGGCGTAAGCAGCTTTTTCCATTCATCGTCTGTTTTTTTGATTTCAAACTCACTGTTTGAGGTTGTCATCTTGGTTGCGCTCCGGCTAAATCTTTGGCTCTCTAACCATCATTTTAGAGGGTTCTGATAGGTCTTGCGACTTTGGATAACCGAACACTTTTTAGGCTGTCCAATAGACCTCATGCACAAATACTTCGCCCTCACTCTAGCTCTCTCCCCAAGGAGAGGGAACAGGAGGTTCTAGCTCCTTTCTCTCTAGAGAGAAGGGTTGGCGAGGGCTTGCCCCACTGCGTGAGGAGGGCTGTCCAGATTCACGCAGGAAATCTAATTAAAATCTTTGATGCAAATGGGTTAGGTTGACGCAAAATGATCAACAGTTTGTGCAGGTTGCGATGTCGATGAAAGAGGCTTCTGAGCAGTTGACCTTGGCAAAAAACGCCTTTCAAGCGGAGGATTGGGACACCGCCGAGCAAATCTGTCTGCAAATCATCCGACAAGACTCGCAGCAGGTCGAAGCGTTGGAGATGTTGGGCATGGTCTATTGTCAAGTGGGGCAATTTGACCGCGCGATCGAGCACTATCAGTCTTTTCTCGCTCTCACGCCTGATCATGCGTCTGCTCGCTACAATTTAGGCACAGCGTTCTCAAAAATAGAGCAGATGGAGGCGGCGATCGAGCATTATCAAGCCGCGATCGCTCTCGACTCAACGTTCTATCAAAGTCACTACAATCTCGGTAATGCTTATCTCGCCCAACACCACAATGAGGAGGCGATCGCGGCATATCGTCAAGCGTTGAGATTGAGGCCTGACCATCGCCAATCGCTGCATAATTTAGGGGCGTGTCTGCAAAGTTTAGACCAGTTTGAGGCAGCGGCGATCGCCTATCAGCAAGCCTTAGCGCTCAAATCCGACCACGCGATCGCGCACAACAGCTTAGGCGAAATTTTGCGAAAACTGGGGCGAGTGGATGACGCGATCGAGCATCTCAAACGGGCGATCGCGATTGACCCCGACTTTGCAGAAGCACACAACAATTTAGGAGTCGCCTACTACTATCGAGGGCAGTTTGAAGAGGCAGACGATTGCTATCAGAATGCGCTGAGACTCGATTCTAACTATGCAAATGCTCAACTCAATCATGGGTTTTTATTGCTGCTAAAAGGCGATTTGCAAACGGGATTTCGACACTATGAGCAACGCTGGACAGGACAATCTCTAACGCCGCCGTCGTTTCCTCAGCCTCAGTGGGATGGCGCTAATCTCAACGGCAAAACAATTTTTCTATGTCACGAACAAGGCTTTGGAGATACGATTCAATTTATTCGCTATGCGCCATTGGTTGCAGAACGGGGCGGACGGGTTATCGTCGGGTGTTCAGCCCCATTGATGCGATTGCTTAAAACGGCTCCTGGTATTGATCAGCTTGTTCTCGAAGGTGAGCCACTTCCGCCGTTTGATTGCTATGCTCTGTTGCTGAGTTTGCCCTATCTACTGGGCACGACTTTAGACGCAATCCCGGCGGCGATTCCTTATCTCTCGGCTCCTGATCTTCCGAACCCTAATGCACGTCTAAAAGTCGGGATTGTCTGGGGTGGAAATTCTAAAAATGGAAACGATCGCGATCGCTCTATCTCGCTCACCGATTTGCTGCCGCTGTTAAGCTTATCTGGAGTAGAATTTTACAGTTTGCAGAAAGACAGATCTGAGGAGTTGCAGCAGTTTCGAGAGATGCACCCGCTGATCGCGATCGTCGATTTAGACGAGCAGCTTGAAGACTTTGCAGACACGGCAGCGGCGATCGCTCCGCTCGATTTAATGATCAGCGTCGATACATCGGTTGCCCATTTAGCCGGAGCAATGGGCAAATCGGTCTGGATTTTGCTGTGTGCTGTTCCTGATTGGCGATGGTTTCTCGATCGGGCTGATAGTCCCTGGTATCCTACGGCTCAACTTTTTCGACAGCATTGCCTTAGCGATTGGTCTAGCGTCACTCAATCTGTTGTAGATCGATTGTCGAAGATGATTGAGAACTCATCTCAAAAGTTTACCTCTAGTTCAAATCAAAGTAGTAATTTAGGAATTAATAAACCGCTCAAAGCTAAGAAAATTGGCATTGGTTTTCCGATCGGTGGAAGTCTCGGCTGGGGCGTTTATGGATTAAATCTAGCATTACAGTTACTAAAAATTCCCCATCTAGAACCTGTACCATTGATAGAGATTTCCGCATTGTCAGAGTTGAATCCGGTGTTGCGATCGCGGCTCAACTCAGTGCTTCACTATCCCCAACAAATTCAAACTCTTCTGGCTCAGAGCCCTGACAAGATATTGAACACAAACCTTCTCATACTCAAGCCTTTAGGAAATCACTTTGCAACCAGTGACGACAATCATCGCATTCAGGGATCTCATAATGTTGGCGTTATTTTCTCAGAAGACACGCAGTTTTTGCCGCACGAAATCGAGCAAGCGAAACGCTACGATCGCATCATTGCCGGGTCTGACTGGAATGCAGAAATCTTGCGAAGCTATGGACTGACTCAAGTTGAAACTGTTCAGCAGGGAATCGATCCGACCTTGTTTCATCCGGCTTCCAAGTCGGGACTGCTGCACGATCGCTTCGTCATTTTTTCGGGCGGCAAGTTAGAGCATCGCAAAGGTCAAGACATTGTGGTGGCTGCCTTCCGCATTTTTCGATCACGTCACCCTGAAGCGCTGCTGTTGATGGCATGGCACAACCACTGGCTGCACACCATGACGGGACTCGATCGCGCCAAACACGTCATCGGATTGCCCACCGTTGATGCTCGTGGGCAGTTGCAGATCACTCGCTGGCTGACCAAAAATGGTATTCCTGCCGACGCGGTGTTAGATGTGGGCAGGATTCCGAATGCGATCGCGCCTCAAATTCTCCGAGAAGCTGATGTCGCCGTGTTTCCTAATCGTGCCGAAGGTGGCACCAATTTAGTTGCAATGGAGAGCCTTGCTTGCGGCATTCCCACCATTCTCTCAGCCAACACAGGACATTTAGACTTGATTCAGCCCGATCGCTGCTATCCTCTCCGCACTCAACGTCAAGTGGTTAGAAGCGAACACTATCACGGCACTGAGGGCTGGGGAGAATCGGATGTTGAGGAAGTCGTCGAGCAGTTAGAGCAGGTGTACCGTGATCGCTCAGAAGCCCAGCGTCGAGGAACTGCTGCCGCACAGTTTATGCAAAATTGGACTTGGGAGATTCAGGTGCAGCGATGTCTCAAGGTTCTAGCAGATTTTCTTTAGACTTACTGCCATTGCTTCTGAAGCAACCACCCGATCGCGTCCCCTTCTTTTTGCCTGATAAAGTGCTTTATCTGCTAACGTCACTAGACGCTCTGGAGAGAGGGCGCGATCGGGGATTAGACTTGCCACCCCTAAACTCAACGTCACTGATGTATGAACGGAAGACTTGATATGAGAAATCTGCAACGCTTTAACAGCCGTGCGAGTTCTTGCGGCGACTTCTTCAGCACCTGCGATCGTCGTGTTAGGTAACACGATCGCAAATTCTTCTCCCCCATAGCGAGCAACGAGATCAGATGGACGTTTTGCTACTGATTGCATCACCTGTGCAACTTGACGTAAACAGCGATCGCCTGCCTGGTGCCCATAGGTGTCGTTAAACCCTTTAAAGAAATCAATATCACACAAGATTAAAGACAATGGCGTTTGTTCGCGCCTCATTCGCCGCCATTCTTGGTTTATATATTCGTTAAACCATCGCCGATTAGCAATCTGAGTCAAATCGTCAAACCGAACGAGATGCTTTAAAACCTGATTGGCTGACTGTAGCTGCTGACATAACAAAGCCTGTTGCTGCTGAAGCCGAAACTGGTAGATTAAACGACGCAAACGCTGAAAAAACACCGCCCCGTTAATCGGCTTGGTCACATAGTCAGTCGCCCCAACGCTGAATGCTTGCTCGATCGATGCCACATCGTCCAGCGCTGTCATCATCAAGATAGGAGCAGCATGAATATCTGACAGCGCGTTCAACTCAGCACAGCAAGTAAAGCCATCCATCACGGGCAGTGCAGTATCTAGCAGCACCAGGTCTGGCTTAAGCTGCAAATAGAGGTCGAGACACTGCTGACCATTTGTGACTTCTACGACTTGATAGTGTTCTTGTTCTAGCAGTTCTTTAAGCTGAGATCGCATAAATCGATCGTCATCAACGATTAAGACGATAGGCGGATCAGAGTTAGAAATAGGTAGATTCATGAACGGTTATTATGGGGGCGACAATTGAATCAGGAGGGGATAAGTTGCGATCGAGCCGCCCCTTGAAAGGTCACTAAAATTCTACTTTTATTATGAGGAAGCAATCAAAAAATAAACCTTTTTAATCAGAATATCTGTAGAAAGAGTTAGGGACTATAGAAGCAACCTACAGGAAAGTCTGGCATTTGTTAACAACATTACCAGCTTTTTATACTCCCAAGCTAAAAAAAGTTTTAGGGATCAAGCTCTGCTCCGATCCCCAAGACTTTTCATCGAGATCTGATTCACTACTTCGCTGCTTTTTCAGCCTTTTCTTGTGCCTCTTTGAGAGCGCCTATTTTGTCTGACTCTTTAGGGTTATAGATAGCGCCCTTCTGACGAACGTTTAGATCGACGGTTTCTTTGATGTTTTCTCCCAATTTTTTGATGTTCTTCAACCCCGTTTTTCCGATCGGGCGATCGGGGCTATCTCCTAGATCCTCAGCGTCTCTCTGAATTTTCTGGATCATATCTTGACCAGAGGAGGTCTGACTCGGCATAGAGGCTGCCAAAGAAACAGCAGGAATGAAAAGAACAGTCAACGCGATAAAAATGACTGCGACCGCCGCACGTAATCCAACCGTTTGTAGCCAATTTGTAACTCGGTTCATTAGAAATCTCCTTAAATTTATCCTAGATATCGTGGTGATGAAATCACAACCATTAATCAATTCGTCTATAGACAAACGAACTCAAGTAACAATAAAAATGGTTGATAGCCAGTTTTTATTGCTTACGCCAGATTAGTCGAGAGCAACCGTTTCATCTTCCCTCGCAGGTGAGAAAACGGGATGCTATCAGGCAGTTTTCTCACTGAGCTTCTCTGTCTAAATGAGGATGTCAGGAAGCGATCGTGTCAATTAGCTCTTGAGCGATCGAGTCTTGGCTGACTCGTTGACCTTTGCGATCGAACAAAAAGGTACCCACTTTTAGAGACACATCTGCATACTTTTTGACATAGTTCGTCGCTTTTTGACTAATTAATACTGCTAAATCAGAAAACACTTGTTCCGCCAATCCGAGTTGAATAAGCTGCTGATGGGCATCATCGGCGGTCTTGGCGTTGAGAACTCGGTTCGCTGCTTCTAAACTGCCGCCCGATCGGATCACAGCCGCGCTGATGATTTCTAGTTTCGCGTCTGCCAAATGACTTGATGTGTTGAAAATTCCGCCTGCTAGTTTGATGAGTTTGCCTTGATAGCCCAATAGTAAGACCGATCGGGCGTGATGTAATCCGGCTTCGACGAGTAGGGCACCGAGCCAATTTCCGGTGGGCACGATCGTCGCTTCGGGAATATTTAAGCAATGAGCAACCTGCTGCCCATTGCTGCCAATGCAAAACACGAGATTGGGTGACTCACGGACTTTTTGCTGCAAAATAACCCGAAATTCTTCCAGGTGATCGGCGGCTGACAGCGGTTTAGAAATGCCGCTTGTTCCCAACAGTGATAAGCCTTCTAGAATGCCAAACGCCTCGTTTGAGGTGCGCTGAGCCAGTTGACGACCTTCGGGCAAAATAATCCGCACGGTGACGGTTTTATCAGCCGGAATCAAAGGCAGAAGATTGGCATCAAACAATCGTTGAGCATAGCGATAAATTGCTGCTTCGCCCGTGATGGTGCGTCCGAGTCCTTCGCCTGCTTCTAAAATTAGCGGCTGAGACTGTCGATCGCAGAGTCTAACCCATGCCCAAATCGGTGTGTTGCGAGTTAAATCGAGGTTGTCGCCAGGGTCGCTGAGGGTGACAGCTAGTGCGCTCATTTCGTCTAGCGCAGCGATTTGTTGAATTGCAACGTCGGCATTTCCGGGCAGAATATCGAGTTCGATCGTCGTGCGTCGATCGTCCCTATTCAACAACTGGAGTAGGGCAGCCTTTGCAGAGGCAACCGCAAAAACGGGCAAGGTGTAGCCAGACTGAGCCATCGTTAGGAACTAAGAGACAGACACTCAAACTGTGAGCAATGGTGTAGAAATCGCGTCAAAAACTGTGGCTGTGCGCCGAAGTGTAGATGCGTGTAAGACGCGTGAACTTGATGACATTGCCAACCCTCCGATCGCAGCGAAATGCTGGAGTGATAACCCTGAAGCTGAAAGAGCGGCTGATCCGATTCGTGGGTTAACGTCGATCGATGAAATTCGTGACCCCATGCGCGATCGCCGATGTTCATCATCGGACTGTTTTGCATCACGGTAGCTTGCCGATAGCCCAGTGTTAACTTTTTCCCCATTGTTGCAGTTGTAGGTAGGATGCCGACCATGTCGTGAGACTGTCCTGCAAAATCGACAATGCGATCGCACAAATACATCAATCCGCCGCATTCTGCATAGGTCGGCATATTGGACTGAATAGCAGCTTTAACCGCATGACGCGCAGACCGATTGTTGGCAAGTTCGATCGCAAACACTTCTGGAAAGCCACCCCCGAAATACAAGCCCTGTGTCCCTTCTGGCAATTGAGAATCCTTTAAAGGACTCCAATAAACGAGTTCTGCACCGAGTTTTTCTAATAGATCCAAGTTGTCAGCATAGTAGAAATTAAACGCAGAATCATACGCGATCGCGACTCTAACTTTAGAGATTGAACCATGAATATTAGAATCTTTTTGAGTATTGCTAAACTGCGTTTTGTCTAAGGTTGAAAGGGTTGACCGCTGCGGTTCAGTCAGCTTATGCCCCCTAAATCCCCCAAGGTTGGGGGACTTTGAATCGAAGCAATGTTGTGAACTCTGAACCTCTGTCTGTTTCAAAGTCTCCCATTCTGGGGGATTTAGGGGGCGAACAACTTTGGCAGCGACGAGTCGTTCGCTAGGCTGACCTTTCAACAGCGGCAACAACTGTGACCAATCGAAGCAAGTTTCACCCAAATCTGCAAGCCGATCGAGCAATGGATTCAGATTCTCAAGTTCCGCAGAAGGCACTAAACCTAAGTGACGATCGGGGATTGTAATATCATCTTGACGACGCAAAACGCCCAAAATTGGCAGATTGAGCGGTTCTAAAGCGGCAGTCAAAAGCTCTAAATGACGATCGCTGCCAACTCGATTTAAAACCACTCCCGCAACTTGCACACGCGGGTCAAAACTGCGATAACCATGCGCGATCGCGGCAATCGATCGAGCCAAACTGCTGCAATTCAGAATCAGCAAAACAGGCAAATTCAGCAGTCGGGCGATGTGAGCCGTGCTGCCAAAATCATCTGATCCACTGGCTCCATCAAACAGACCCATCACCCCTTCAATCAAGGCATATTCAGCGTTTTGGCTATGTTGAATAAAGCACTGCTGCACGTAATCTTCTGAAGTCAAAACCGGATCGAGATTGCGACAAGCCCGTTTTGTCACATGGCGATGAAACATCGGATCGATGTAATCAGGACCGACCTTAAACGACTGCACCGCCTGACTGCGACGCTGCAACGCGGCTAACAGCGCCAACGTAACTGTGGTTTTGCCAACTCCGCTTCGTTCTCCTGCAATGATCAGTGCCATACATCAATCGTGACTACCTGTAAGATGGAAAAGCCTTCGGGCGATCGCACTTCCTCACTATAAACGCAATCTCCAACGCTTATGCACCGTCTCACAACGATTCCTGGAGGGTGGAACCCCGCCGCAGAAGGCGTGATTTTTGTCGAACAGCAACCCGCTCCGATCGTAGTGATTACGGCGGCTGACACTGATATTCAAACACTGGGAGCGGCAGCAAATCGTCTACCCGATGGGTTTTCAGCCCTGAGAGTTGTCAATCTGCTGCAACTGCAACAACAACTCACGATCGACACTTACGCCGAGGATGTGTTGAGTCAGGCAAAGGTAATTATCGTTCGGGTGATTGGGGGGCGATCGTATTGGAGCTATGGACTAGAAGTCGTTGAAGAAACGGCAAAGCAAACGGGCGCAAAACTAATTATTTTGCCAGGAGATGAGCGACCTGATCCCAATCTAATGAGTCATTCAACGGTTTCATTAACCGAAGTTAATCAGGTTTGGAAATACTTTTTAGAAGGCGGCGTTGATAATTATTGCAACCTTCTTAAATTCGTCTCAACCTATTTCTTAAATCAAACCTACGCCTTTAATTTGCCCCAGCCTGTCCCGCGAATTGGCATCTATGGGGGACAGCAAACAATCGCAGAATCAACGGTTCATTCTGGAGTTGGCATCTTATTTTATCGGGCACATTACCTCTCTGGAAACACGGCAGTCATTGATGCAATGTGCGACGCGTTAATCAAACGAAATCTAACGCCCGTTCCTATTTTTGTATCGTCGCTAAAAGAGCCTGATGTGCAAAAAGAACTGCTGACTTACTGCGATCGGGGCATTGAGCTACTCTTCAACACGACCAGTTTTTCGCTGGCTCGATTAGAGTCAGAAACGCCTCAAGTCGAACTCTGGGAAGCGCTGAATGTCCCTGTATTTCAGGTAATTTTTAGTGGCGGAACTCAGGAGCAATGGGCATCGGGTTTTCAAGGATTATCGCCCAAAGATATGGCGATGAATGTCGCTCTACCCGAAGTCGATGGACGAATTATTACGAGAGCCGTTTCGTTTAAGGCGGTGCAAACTCAGAATCCGTTATTGCAAACGGATGTAGTTGGATATGAACCTGTTTTATCTCGAATCGAGTTCGTTTCAGAGCTAGCTGCTAATTGGATTAAGCTGCGTCAAACTTCGCCAAACGATCGGAAGATTGCGCTGATTTTAGCCAATTATCCGACTCGCGATGGGCGATTAGCGAATGGAGTTGGATTAGACACTCCGGCAAGCTGCATCGAGATTCTTAAAGCCTTAAAACTCGCTGGATATCACGTCGAAAATATCCCAACAAGTGATAAAGAATTGATTCAATTACTAACCACTGGAGTCACCAACGATCCTGAGGGTTGGACGTTGAGAAATGTCCGCCAATCTCTCGCATTGAAAGACTATCAAACTCAGTTTGACCAGTTGCCGATCGCTGTTCAAACGGGCATTCAATCTCGCTGGGGTTCGCCCGAAGAAGCCGCATTTCCAATTCCAGGCATTCAGCTAGGAAATGTGTTTGTGGGCGTGCAGCCCGCGCGGGGCTACGATCGTGACCCTTCTCTTAACTATCACGCCCCCGATTTAGAACCACCGCACAACTATCTCGCCTTTTATCACTGGATTCGATTTCAGTTTGGGGCAAATGCGATCGTGCATGTCGGCAAGCACGGTAATTTAGAATGGCTTCCCGGAAAAAGCGTGGCACTCTCTGAAGCGTGCTATCCCGAAGCGGTGTTTGGGGCAATGCCTCATTTGTATCCGTTTATCGTCAACGATCCGGGCGAAGGGGCACAGGCAAAACGCCGCACTCAAGCTGTGATTATCGACCACTTAACGCCTCCGATGACTCGCGCCGAGCTATATGGCAATCTGCATCAAGTCGAAGGATTGATCGACGAATATTATGAGGCACAAACCTTAGATCCGTCGCGACTGAAACCGATTAGCGATCGGCTTTCTCAACTGATCATTCAAGAGAATCTTCACCAAGATTTGGGCATCGATAGGGCAGGTTTAGACGAGTCGAGTTTAGCGAGCTTTCTCAAGACCGCAGATGGCTATTTGTGTGAGCTAAAAGAATCTCAGATTCGAGACGGGCTTCACATTTTGGGGCAGTGTCCTCAAGATCGGCAGTTACGGGATTTGATCGTGGCGATCGCTCGTAATCCCAGCGCAAATCGACTAGGCTTAACCCGCGCCATTGCTCAAGATTGGCAACTCGAATTAGATCCGCTCACGTCTGATTTAGGTGAACTAATTCGGGAAAAGTCCCATCCCAAAATTCATCACTGTCGAATTAACGGCGATGTTGTAGAAGTCATTGAAGACTTTGCCGCAGATCTGATCACTCAACTAATGCAAAGTGACGAATTTTTAGAAATTGGGACGGCGACGATTCGAGAATTAAACTGGATTCACGATCGCTTACTTCCAGCGTTGCAAAAAACTGATCAAGAGATTCTCAATCTCCTTAAAGGACTCAACGGACAGTATGTGCCCAGTGGTGCATCTGGCGCACCGACTCGTGGCAGACCCGAAGTGCTGCCCACCGGACGCAATTTCTACTCGGTTGACATTCGCGCCATCCCCACTGAGACGGCTTGGGAAATTGGCAGAAAAGCCGCAGAAGCCCTCGTCGAGCGATACACCCAGGAAAACGGCGACTATCCCAAAACGCTAGGCTTGTCTGTGTGGGGCACCTCGACAATGCGAACGGGCGGAGATGACATTGCGGAAGCACTCGCCCTGCTCGGAGTCAAACCCGTGTGGGATGGGGTATCTCGTCGAGTTGTGGATTTTGAGATTTTGCCCCTCTCCGCGATCGGTCGTCCCCGCGTCGATGTGACGCTGCGAATCTCTGGATTTTTTCGAGATGCCTTTCCTAACTTAATCGATTTATTTGATAGCGCCGTCACAGCCGTTGCACAGCTAGACGAATCGGATGATGAAAATCCGTTATCGGCACAAGCAACACAAGAACAAACGCACTGGGAATCACAAGGATTGACCTCAGAAGACGCAAAAGAACGATCGCTCTATCGCATTTTTGGCTCAAAACCCAGCGCCTATGGAGCCGGATTGCAGGGAGTGATCGAGTCACAAAACTGGACAGACGAAAACGATTTAGCACAGGCGTATATCAACTGGAGTGCCTACGCCTACACCCGCAAATCAAACGGAACATCAGCCCCCGAAGCGTTTAATCAACGTCTCAACACGATGCAAATCGTTCTGCAAAATCAGGATAATCGAGAACATGATTTACTCGACTCTGATGATTATTATCAATTTCAGGGAGGGTTAACGGCGGCGGTTAAGTCGATTTCTGGTAAGCAACCTGAGATCTATTTCGGTGACAACTCACGACCCGATCAGCCGAAAGTGCGTCAACTATCCGAAGAAATTAGCCGTGTGTATCGATCGAGAGTCGTCAACCCTAAATGGATCGCGGGTGCCATGCGCCACGGCTACAAAGGCGCGTTTGAGATGGCGGCTACCCTCGACTATTTGTTCGCCTACGATGCGACAACAAACTGTGTCCAGGATTTTATGTATCAAGGCATTGCGGAGACTTACTTGTTCAATTCTTCAGTACAAGAATTCATTCAAGAAAATAATCCTTGGGCACTGCGAGATATGTCAGAGCGATTATTAGAAGCACATCAACGCGGGCTATGGAAAGACGCTTCACAAAAGACGTTAGACCGATTGCAAAACTTATCACTAGAGGCAGAAGAAATTATTGAAAACCAGCTATGAAACGAGTTTTGATTCTGGGCGGAACGGGTGACGCGATCGCACTCGCAGCAGAAGCGTCTCAGATTGCCAACGTTGAAATTATTACATCACTGGCAGGACGCACTCAAACGCCAACGGCGATCGCGGGTTCAGTTCGAGTCGGCGGCTTTGGTGGCGCAACTGGATTGAGTGACTATCTCCGCGATCGCCAAATCGACTACCTGATTGATGCGACTCATCCCTTCGCGGCTCGAATGTCTCACAATGCCGCGATCGCAATCCATGATGTGGGCATTCCTCACCTGATGCTCGTCCGCCCCGCGTGGGAAAAAACGCCCCTCGATCGCTGGCTCGAAGTCGGAAGCATTGAGGCAGCCGTCCTTGCTCTCAAACCGATGGCTAAACGGGTATTTCTGACGATTGGGCGGCAACAACTCGCCCCATTTGCACAACTCCATGATGTTTGGTTTTTGATGCGATCGATTGATCCGCCCTCACCCGATATCGCCATTCCTAACGGAATCACAGTCCTCGATCGTGCGCCTTTTACGATCGAGCAGGAAAAAAAACTGATCCTTGATCACGCCATTGATACGATCGTCAGCAAAAATAGTGGTGGCAATGCAACTTACGCAAAGATTGTTGCTGCGCGGGAGTTGGGGATTCCGATCGTCATGGTGCAGCGATCGCCTACTCCAACCGTTGAGCAAGTGGCAGATGTCGAGGGCGCGATCGGTTGGCTGCTCGATCGTTTAAACTCTCTCCTGCCATAATTGCCGATCGCTTTACTCATCGACATCTAATTCATCAGTAAATTTCCACAATTCTTCTGATATCTCAAACTGTGGATCTGCACTTACTACAGCAATATCACCAACCACTGTTGCTTGATGAATTCAGCCAGAACACACAAACTGCATCGTGCTTCTAATAGAGAAGATGCTCGATCGTAGCCGCTCAGAATTTAAGAGTTTTCTGTCCCTCGATCGTGATGCCCTATAAATGGTATAAGGTCTACAGTTCTGGGTCTAGTCTATTTCGTTGGTAGGGTCAACCATGACTGAACTCGATTTTGTGCTCTTGACGGTCTATCTTCTGTGCATCACCTATGGCTTATACGAAGTTATTGACTCGTTTAATGATGAGTTTACGATTCGACTCGATCAAAAAGAGTTAGACCAATATCTTCAGTCTCTCAACCTGCAAGACATCGTTAGCGTTAGCTTCAAATTTGACACCCATTACGAATTTGACAAGCTCAAAGAGCTATCGATCAGCATTAATAACAAATCTGACGACTATCCCATTTACATTGATTGGGACGATTGCTCAGTAACCGATCTCGATGGACGATCGCGTCGAGTCACCCGCTTGCCTCCCGGCACCACTCTCGATCTGTTTCAAAATCAGGTTTTTAGCGTCATTGCCCCCGGCAAAACTCTTAAAGAGAAAATCGCCTCTGAAGATATGCTTGCCCGACTAGGAGACAACGGGCTTTTGGTCGCAGAAAAGACGATTATCGATCTGACAAAGCCTGACCCTAAAAAATCGAGTGAACCTCAGCGAAAACGCTACAAAGATTTCGTGGATAGGCAAATAGAACTAAAGTTTTCGCTCTATTTAGCAATGCGGCTTAAAGGGTCAAAGACTTCTCCAACGGGCGATCGGACTCGCGTCCTCTGCAACTTCACCCTCACCAAACTCAACTGGACTGCCGGATTGCCCTGGAACCCCAGAAAATGATCCTAACCATCTCCAGCTAAACTGAAAAAGGAGAAGAGTCAGCGCAGGCAGTTGCGGACGGTGGAATCTCCATCCGTCTGAGGAAAGTCCGGACTCCCGAAAGACCAAACCTGCTGGGTAACGCCCAGTGCGAGCGATCGTGAGGATAGTGCCACAGAAAGATACCGCCCACGAGAGGGATAAAACCTTTTCTTCGGTAAGGGTGCAAAGGTGCGGTAAGAGCGCACCAGCAGCATCGAGAGGTGCTGGCTCGGTAAACCCCGGTTGGGAGCAAGGTCAAGGAACAAGGGTTGGTCTTTTTCCTGTTCTGTGTGATGGCGGTAGACGACTGCCGCCATAGAGAGCCGCTTGAGGTATTTGGTAACAAATGTCCCAGATAGATAACTGCCCTTTGAGTGCATTGCACTTAGAGAACAGAACCCGGCTTATGTCTGGCTCTTCTCTACTAATGATTCTTCAACCGGAAGTGCTAACCATTCTTTTCGCTGCCTAACGGGGAAGCCTTGACTTCTCGATATTCTTTAAAGTTTGATCGACAATATGTAGATTCAGCAAAGTCACTGAGTGAATGAACAGGATGCTTGTAACCTGCATTACCATGAGATGACTTGAGAATTTACTTGATTAAAGACACTTGCTTTACCTACGATCGTAGGATGACACTGTGAATAGTCAAACTTTGATGCTGATCACCCCATTTAGTCGTTCAGAGGTCGCCCTCCCGTCTGAGCACCTCGTTGCCATTAGCGAACAAAAAAAGAGTGGGCTAATCCTCTGCAAAGAATTTCACGCCGAGTTTGCAGGTCCGGGTGCTGTAATCGGCAGTCTCGTTGAGCCACATTATCGAGCGGTGATTGCGATCGGGTCACCAGAGTTAGTCCCTGTTAAGTCGTTTGACGATCGTCGGAGAGCCTACGGGCGACGAATTCAATGGGGACGATGGTTGCAGAAAATCATCGAAAACGCTGAGCCGACCCTGAGAGCAGAGCGGCTTTTGGCTGGGTTTGAAGAGTTTTTTGGTCGTCAAGTGGTAACTAGCCTGCCGAGCGATGTGTTAGCCATGCTAGCAGGAGTCTTTCCGAGCACGATCGATGCCGTGCGAGCGCAGCATTGGCAATCAGGCAAATTAGTCAATGCCGCTTTCCTTTCAAGTTCTGACCAACTCAAAGTGACGACGATTACGCTCGATCGGGCAGTTCCAGAAGTCAGTGAGGTTCCTCTGCTGACCACTGCCACCATTAGCGAGATTCAGCGCACCTATGATGGGTTGCGATCGGCTTAAGCATCAGACATCGAGAGTGGAGAAGGTGTAGGGTGGAGAAGATCGCTTTCATCTCCCGCACGTTAGGATGATTTTACCGTACCCTCGCCGTCAACAACAGCTACAGCAAGTCGTTCAACGATTGGGCTTGCCCGAAACGGCTCCCATTAAGTGGGAGTTACTAGATTTAGCATTGACTCACTCGACCGTTTCAGCAGAAGAAAACTATGAGCAGCTCGAATTTGTGGGAGATGCCGTCGTCAAACTAGCGTCGGCGGAGTTTTTGCTAGAAGTCTATCCTCACTTAAAAGTTGGCGAATTTACCGCTTTGCGATCGGTGCTGGTCAGCGATCGTATTCTCGCAACCATTGCAGACGACTATGGCTTCGATCGCTATCTGCTCGTTTCGGCAAGCGCGCTGTCAGATGTGGCAGGGCAAGAGTCGCGAATGGCAGACTCTTTAGAGGCAGTTTTGGCGGCTCTCTATCTCAGCACCCATACTTTAGAACTGATTCGACCCTGGCTCGACCAGCGCTTTCAGCCGCTCGCAACCGATATTTTGGCTGATCCGGCTCGACAGAACTACAAAGCGGCTTTGCAAACCTTGACTCAGGCACATCAAAAAACGCTGCCTGACTATCGCACTCAAGAAATTGGGCAAACTCACAATGACCCCAATCGCTTCACTGCTGAAGTGTGGGTTCAAGGACAGTGTTTGGGTTGGGGCACGGGGCGATCGCGCAAAGCGGCAGAGCAAGCGGCTGCCCAGATCGCATTCCTGAAGTTGAGTGGTCAGTAGCGCCGCCCAATCTGCGGGTCAATCGAAGGAGCTTGAAGATGGCACGAACTGGGATTGCGATTTTGGGGGTGGGGCGCTGGGGTGTTCATTTACTGCGAAATTTTCTAGAAAACCCTCTGGCTCGTGTGGTGGCGATCGCTGACCCCAACCCAGAAAATTTGAGCAGGGCATCCGCTCAGTTTAGCCTCGATCGAGTTGCGTTAACTCACGATTGGCAAACCGCTTTAGAAACAGAAGGCGTTGAAGCCGTCGCGATCGCAACCCCTGCCGAAACCCATTTTTCTCTCGTTACGGCGGCTCTCAAGCAAAAGTTACACGTTCTATCTGAAAAACCGCTGACGTTGACCGTGGAAGAGTCCGTTCAGCTTTGTCGTCTGGCAGAACAGCAGCACCGTCAACTCGTGATTGATCATACTTATTTGTTTCATCCTGCCGTTTTGCGTGGAAAGGCGGTGATACAGGCGAAAGAATTAGGCGATTTGCGCTATGGCTACGCGACTCGAACTCATCTCAGCCCCGTGCGATCGGATGTCGATGCCCTGTGGGATTTAGCGATTCATGACATCGCCATATTTAACCACTGGCTCGGAGAAACGCCCTGTCAGGTGCAAGCCAGAGGGACGGGATGGCTTCAAGAAGGACTATCGGATGTGGTATGGGTGACGCTCACTTATCCGAGTGGGTTTGAGGCAACGATTCATCTAGGCTGGCTAAACCCTGATAAGCAGCGCAGACTGTGTGTGGTGGGCAGTCAGGGAACGCTGATTTTTGATGAGCTTTCGCCAGAGTCGCTCTCAATTCAGTGGGGGCAGCTTGCACGGCAAGAACAGCATTTCGTCCCAACTAATCAACGTCGTGAAGGTCTCAGCTTGCCATTGGGTGAGCCACTTCAGCAGGTGTGTGATCACTTTCTGACCTGTGTTCGACACAACCAGCCTTCAGAGATTTCGTCAGGTTGGCTAGGAGCGGAGTTAGTTCACTGTCTCGTTGGACTGACTCGATCGATGCAGCAAAATGGACGATCGGTGTCTCTTCAACCCCTGATTAGACACTATACTCGTTAGTTTTGAGACGTGATAGGCTGTGGCTCGGTGGGTTGATTGGTCGAGTTGCTGAGGTCTCGTGGGTCGATCGCTCCGACGGACTTATTAAGCGGCATCTGTTCTAGCAGAGGGAGCCAAATCCGAAAGGTGCTGCCCTTATTTTGAACTGAGTCAAATGAGATCGTGCCACCGTGCAGTTCAGCGAGGCGTTTTGTCAGCGATAATCCCAGCCCAGTGCCTTCGTGTTTGCGGGTTAAAGAAGAGTCAATCTGCTGAAAAGGACGGAACAACAGATGCCAGCGATCTTTAGGAATGCCGATGCCTGAATCCTGAACTTCTAGACACAGATAGGGCGTGTTGGGGTTAACAGGACTGCGATCGGGGCGATTGTCATGTTCTAACTGGTGCCCATAGCCTAGCCAAACTTTCAGTTTCACCTGTCCGCCTTCGGGCGTAAACTTGACTGCGTTAGACAGTAGATTGATCACCATTTGGCGCACACGGCGTTCATCAATGGGCACTCGATCGACCCGATCGTCCAACTCCAAAA
Source organism: Phormidesmis priestleyi BC1401 (assembly GCF_001650195.1). Taxonomy (GTDB): domain Bacteria; phylum Cyanobacteriota; class Cyanobacteriia; order Leptolyngbyales; family Leptolyngbyaceae; genus Phormidesmis_A; species Phormidesmis_A priestleyi_B. The sequence continues at coordinate 22,561 of NZ_LXYR01000021.1, forward strand.
CGAGCGTTAATCGCTTCATCTCTGATCCTGGCTCGACCATTTTGAGACACTGACGGCAGAGGTCTTGAATCGGCACAGGTTGCAGATTGAGTTCGACTTTGCCCGCCTCAATTTTTGCGATGTCTAACAAGTCGTTGATGATTTTTAGCAGATGAAGAGCGGCATCATCGGCTTGTTGCAAAAATTCTAGCTCTTCGTCTCGATCGTCACAGCACCCATCTCTGACCAGCCGCACACAGCCAATGATCGCGTTGAGCGGGGTGCGCAACTCGTGGGATGTCGTTGCCAAAAATTCGCTTTTTAGCTGGTTGGCAACCTGAGCTTCTTGCCATGCCGTTTCGAGTTCTTCTGTCCGTTTTTCTAGCCGCTCTACCATGCTATCGAGGGCTTCTGCCAGGTGATTGAGTTCTCGAACCTTGAAATTTTTGGGCGCACGATCGGACGAATCGCGTTCTCGAATTTGTAGCGCATAGTCACTGAGTTGCTCGATCGGACGGGCTAAATCTCTGGCTAAATAGAGCGTTGCCAGCAGAATTGCCGTCAAGAATCCGATCATCAGAATTGAGAGAACTTGCTGAATTTCATTAAGGCTAGACAGCGCGGCTGTCAGAGGCGTGGCTGATAAGACGACCCAGGTTCGGGTGACGGTGCCATCCATCGGAACTTGCACTAAACTGTAACCTGCTAGCCAATCGGCTCCATTTTCTTCAAACGTGGAGAGGTAGAGAGAGCCTTGTTTGCTGACGATCGCGTCTCTGACTAGGGTTTGCAGATGATCGTTGCCTGCTTGATCAATCGTTTGCCCCACTCGATCGGGGTTAGGGTGTGCCAAAATAGTGCCGTCTTCGTCGATCACGACCGTATGGCCAAAGGTCATCTTCGTGGAGCTAATCTCATGTTGATGCAGCGCAGACTGGAGACTCAAGACATAGCGAAGGGGACTGACTTGGCTCTTAGAAGTCTGCGGCACATAAACCGGAGCGCTCAATATAAGACGAAGTTGATCAGCATCTTGGTTTGGCAACTTTAGAGGTTGAGCGACCACCTGCACCGCTGCCGGGTTGATCAGCACTCCGCGCTGCTGCTTTGCCCAGGAATTTATTGAAGGCTGAGCGATCGCTAATCGACCACAGGTGCTGGCAACCACCTGCTGGGTTTGAGCATCGGTCAATTGCACACACTGCACCTCGATCGCTGAAGCCTGCTGCAACTGCCCTAAAAATCCTTGAAGTTCATCAGACGGCTGAGATTGCAGAGCCGCCGCCGTGGTTGCCGTCGCTAAATTGGTTCTTAGAGACGTAAGGGCATCGCGAACTCCTTCTCCTTTTCTGACCGCACTAGCAGTCAAGCTAGCCCGCGCCGTTTCGAGTAGCCCCGATCGAGCTTTACGATATGCCACGATTTCTCCAGTCACTAAGACGGGGATGCTGAGGAGCAACAGACGCGCCAGCAAAATGCGACGAAAAGAGGACTGACGGAGTTTAGCCATAGAAGCGTGTAACCTGAGACGGATAACCCCATCGCGATCGCAATTTACTCAAACCCTACAGGAGCCGCTCTAAGTCAGATTAGAACTAGGTCACGAACGATCTATCTCAAGAAAGGATTAGTCGATATGTTCCCAAAATAGCCTGTTTTTAGCTCAGAAGTAGACGGGGTGCCTGAATATAAACCAATGAACCATTGAATATAAAAATTAAGACATCATTGGACATTAGACCCCCTGCACGAATAACTTCGCCCTCACCCTAGCCCTCTCCCTCACCCTAGCCCTCTCCCTAAGGAGAGGGGACAAGAGGTTCTGGCTCCTTTTTCCTTGGGGAGAAGGGTTGGCGAGGGCTTGCCCCACTTCGTGAGGAGGGCTGTTCAGATTCACACAGGAAGTCTATTTTAACAATTTGACTGATGCAGGTGACTCCACTTCTGAGAAAAGTTCCTCATGCGACCGTGATTTTGGCGATGAGCGCTGACGGCAAAATCGCAGATGCGACTCGTGCCCCAGCCCGGTTTGGTAGCGCGATCGACAAACTCCACCTCGAAGCGCAAATTTCCCAAGCCGATGCCGTCTTGTTTGGGGCAGGAACTCTATGGGCGTATGGCACGACTCTTAAAGTTACCCAGGCTGATTTACTAAACCAACGCCAGCAGCAAGGGAAGCCGCTTCAACCCGTGCAAATCGTTTGTTCGGGATCGGCAAAACTAGACGCTGAGGCGCGATTTTTCTCGCAGCCTGTGCCACGTTGGTTGTTGACGACGACGATCGGGGCGCGTTGGCACCCAGACAAATTTGAACGAGTTTTAGTCGCGGAGTCAAAAGAAGATGCTTCAAAAATCAACTGGCAAGAAGCCTTTGAGCAACTCTATGCGCTGAGTTTGGAGCATTTGGCGGTCTTGGGCGGCGGTGAACTGGTGGCTTCACTATTCGCTGCCGATTTAGTGGATGAACTCTGGCTCACGGTCTGTCCATTGATTTTGGGGGGCGCAATGGCTCCGACTCCGGTTGAGGGAGTTGGCTTTTTAGCGGGTGTGGCTCCTCGCTTAGAGCTGCTAGACGTTCGACCCGCAGATGAGGAGGTGTTTTTGCACTACCGGGTTAAACGGAAGCCGTTGACATCCACCAATGAGCGGGAATGGGGCGATCGTACCTAAAACTCAATGTTGGCTTTCAGGTCTGATGAGTTAACGGTGAAGTTGTGCGGCGGCAGACAACCTCGAATCGCAGATATAGCACTACGAAGTTGCATGAGGACGCTGAGTTGCTGTCGAAGCAACAACGGGCTGAGGGCGTGTTTTGAACCTCTTTCGCTGCGATTCTATCGCGCCCTGAACTTCAATATCAGTGAAGAAGTTTCATTGAGTGCCCTGATAGCCTCCGCGTGTTCACAAGCCTTGCGAGTACACTATCCTAGTACATAGGGTTTTAGGGGAAACGAAGCATTTGTATGCCCCTTCTTATTCTCGGCTTTTGAGCTTTTGCCTCGTACCTATAATCATTCATGACCCATCAATCTGTTGATTTGACCAACTGCGATCGCGAACCAATTCACATTCCAGGGCTAATTCAGCCCCACGGCGCGCTGTTGGTTTTGCAAGAGCCAGACTTGACGATCATTCAGGTCAGCAGCAACACGCTTGAGTCAATCGGTCAGCGCCCTCAAGACCTATTAGGCAAACCGTTATCAACCTTACTCGCTCCCAAGCAGATTGCTACCATCCGGCAATGCTTAAGCGAAGACTTTGAGCATGTGAATCCGTTAGATATCGCCATCAAACGTGCAGCCAAACTGTTGCGGTTTGATGGCATTGTGCATCGCCAGAAGGCGCTGATTGTTTTGGAACTAGAACCCAAACAGAAAAGCCAGAAGGCGGATTGTTTTGAGTTTTACCAGCGGGTTAAAGGCACGATTACTAAGATTCAAAAGGCTCCCACCTTGCTTGAGATGTCTGAGGCGGTGGTCAAAGAAGTGCGAAAAGTCACCGGGTTCGATCGCGTCATGGTCTACCAGTTTGACGCAGACGGATCTGGACGAGTGATCGCAGAAGATCGGGCAGACGCGCTGACTCCTTATCTGGGCTTGCACTACCCTCCGAGTGACATTCCTAAGCAGGCAAAGCAGCTTTACACAACTGGCTGCGGTTGATTCCTAACTCTACCTATCAGCCGATCGCGTTAGTCCCGGCGCACAATCCAGTGGACGATCGCCCCACAGATTTGAGTTTATCGGTGCTGCGGAATGTGTCTCCTTTGCATCTGGAATATCTCAGCAACATGGGGGTTGGGGCTTCCATGTCAATTTCTCTGATCCAGGATCAAAAACTGTGGGGACTGATCGCCTGTCATCATTCAACACCTCGCCGTGTGCCCTATAGTGTGCGAACGATTTGTGAGTTTGTGGGGCAGGTGATGTCGGTGGAACTGTCTAACAAGGAAGATCATGAAGACTTAGACTACAAAATGACGCTAAAGTCGCTGCAAGGCAAGCTGGTCGAATCGCTGTCTCAGTCAGAACGCTTTTTAGATGGGTTGGTTCAACTAGACTCAAATTTGCTTGATCTCGTCAGCGCATCAGGAGTGGCAATTTGTGCGGCAGATCAAATCATTTGTGTCGGTCAAACGCCCCCAGAAGCTGAACTGCCAGCCCTGCGAGATTGGGTCAAAACTCAGATTCAACACAACCAGTTTGAGACCCGATCGCTCGCTCAGCTTTGCCCAGCCGCAGAATCCTTTAAAGCAGTTGCCAGTGGCGTGTTGGCGTTATAAATTTCTCAATTTCATCAAAATTACATTTTCTGGTTTCGTCCAGAGGTGATTCAAACTGTTGACTGGGGCGGCAACCCCAACAAACCTGTAGAAGTCACAGACGATGGAGAAACACGGCTATCGCCGCGCAAATCATTTGAAAAATGGCAAGAAACGGTGCAGGGTTGCTCTTTGCCCTGGAGAGCGTGTGAGATTGAAATTGTCACCGAACTGCGGAGCCTGATTGTGGGCGTGATTCTCAAGCAGGCAGACGATTTGGCAGAAATTAACCTAGAGCTAGAGCGCAGCAATACTGAACTCGATTCGTTTGCCTATGTTGCGTCTCATGATCTCAAGGAGCCACTGCGAGGGATTCACAATTACTCCAATTTCTTGATGGAGGATTATGCAGAATTGTTGGATGCCGATGGAGTTGCCAAATTAAACACCGTTGTGCGTCTAACGCAGCGCATGGAAGATTTGATTAATTCGCTGCTGCACTATTCTCGACTCGGACGCGCCGAACTCTCTCGCCAACTCACCAACCTGAATGAAGTGGCGCGACAGGCGATCGACACCTTGAGAATCAGCCAGCCCCAAAGCTCGATCGAGTTTCGGTTGCCTCGCCCCTTGCCGACGATTCACTGCGATCGCACCCAAATCAGTGAGTTATTCACCAACCTGCTAACCAACGCCATCAAATACAACGACAAAGCTGAGAAATGGGTGGAAATCGGCTTCACGCAGTCAGGCAAGGGCGATCCTGAAGACCCGTTACTTTACACTTTTTATGTCCGCGATAACGGGATTGGCATTCCCCCGCACCATTTAGAACGAGTGTTTCAGATTTTTAAGCGGCTGCATACGCAAGACCAGTTTGGCGGCGGGACGGGGGCAGGGCTGACGATCGTCCAAAAAATCGTCGAGCGACATGGTGGAAAAATTTGGGTAGAATCAACGATCGGTGAAGGCAGCACGTTTTACTTCACGCTGGCAGCAAGGCAGTCATGAGTGAATCATCTGTGACTTCGATCGAGCAACCCCCGCTCTTATTAGTGATTGAAGACAGCAATGAAGATTTTGAGGCATTCCAACGCTATGTTCGTCGATCGCCGTTAACGATCCCGATTTATCACTGTGTAGATGGCGATGACGCGCTGGCATTTCTGGATCGCACCGGTCGCTACTCTGATCCCCAAAGCGCCCCGCGTCCAGGGCTGATTTTGCTCGATCTCAACTTACCCGGAACGGACGGACGAGAAGTGTTGCGAAAAATTAAACAAGATGAGATTCTGAAGGTAATTCCGGTCGTTGTTTTTACGACTTCCAACAACCCCAAAGATATTGAAGCGTGTTATCGACAGGGTGTTAACAGCTATATTGTCAAACCGATGGATTTTAATCGATTAAAGCATAGTATCCAAATCTTAATCGACTACTGGTTTGATACGACGATTCTCCCTACCAGCGTGATAGATCAGCGCCCATGAACACTCAACTTCATCGCACCATCTTAATCGTGGAGGATAGCCCAGAAGACCGCGAGCTGTATCGACGATATTTGATACATGATCGCGACTATGACTATACGATCGTAGAGGCGAGTCTAGGCGAAGAAGGATTGAATCTCTGGCACCAGCACCAGCCCGATGCCATGTTGCTCGATTATCGACTGCCCGATCTGGACGGGCTAGAATTTCTTGCCGCCCTGCAAACTCAGAAGTCGCAAACGCCTCTGCCGATCGTGATGGTGACGGGAGCCGGAAGCGAAACGATCGCCGCTCAAGCGATTAAAGCGGGCGCACAAGATTATCTGGTTAAGGGACAAATCACGTCGGAGGGTCTGAAGCTGGCGTTGGATGCAACGATTAAGACGGTGCAGCTTCAAACTCAACTCCAAGAGTGCATCGATCGAGAGCGAGTCGTCGCCCAGATTGCTCAGAAAGTGTTGAGATCGCTTGACTTAAACGAGATTTTGCAGACTACCGTCACAGAAGTGCGGCAATTTCTTCAGACCGATCGGGTGGTTGTGTTCCAGGTGGAGCCGGACAGTAACGGCAGGGTGGTGGCAGAATCTGTGGGGGCGGAGTGGCGATCGATTCTGGCAGAGCAGATTTATGATCCCTGTTTTGCCGAGAGCTATGTCGATCTCCAGCGTCAAGGAAGAGTGACTGTCAAAGCCGATATTTATGATGGCAGCATCGATCCGTGCCACGTCCAACTCTTGGCTGGGCTTCAAGTAAGAGCAAATCTAGTGGTGCCCATTTTGCACGACGATCAGTTTTGGGGTGTGCTGATTGCTCATCACTGCGCTGCGCCTCGTCAGTGGCGATCGTTGGACATTGACTTACTTCAGCAGTTGTCCACACAGGTCAGCGTTGCCATTCGACAGGCAGAGCTTTATCAGCAAGCCCAAGACGAACTCGCGGAGCGCAAACGTACAGAGGAGGTGCTGCGAGACAGTGAAGAAAGACTACGGCTGGGGCTACAAGCTGCCCGGATGGGAACCTGGGATTGGAATATTCCAGAAAACCGATTTATCTGGTCAGCCAACATGGAAGCCCTATTTGGGTTGGCTCCTGGAGAATTTGATGGCTCTTATGAGCAGTTTGTGGCAAGGCTGCATCCAGACGATCGCGATCGCGTTCTAAAAGCGATCAATGCGGCAATGACCCCTGGTGCAAACTACGACATCGAATTTCGGGTGCTTTATCCAGATGGCACCATTCGGTGGGCACTGAGTCAGGGAAAAGTGTTTTACGATGCGATCGGTCAACCGATTCGGATGTCGGGCGTAGATCTGGATATTAGCGATCGCAAACGGACAGGCGAAGCGTTGCAGGAGAGTGAAACCCGCTTTCGTCAGCTTGCCGAAAATATTGATGCAGTGTTCTGGTTAAGAGAAGAACCTGAAGGTCGTGTTGCCTACGTTAGCTCTGCCTATGAACGCCTGTGGGGATGGCAGCCGCAGGAATTGTATGAAAACCACTCATTTTGGTTTGATCATATTCATCCAGACGATCGCGAATGGACGTATCAAGCCTTTCAGTCAAAAGCTGCTGCGGGTCAATTTGATGAAGACTACCGCATTGTCTTAGACGATGGCAGGATTCGCTGGGTGAACGATCGCTGCTTTCCCCTTTACGATCAGACTGGGAGGCTTTATCGATTTGCTGGCATTGCGGAGGATATTACCGATCGCAAGCTGATCGAAGAATCTCTGCGTCAGAGTGAAGAGTTTAGAAAACGGGTGTTGGAGAGCAGTAGCGACTGCATCAAAGTCCTTGATCTGGATGCACAACTCTTATACATGAATGCTGGGGGCATATGTCTGCTGGAGATTGACGACCTAACTCCCTACCTCAATTCAGAGTGGCTCTGTTTCTGGGAAGGTGACCATCGGCAAGCGGCAGAAGCGGCATTCACAGCAGCAAAATCCGGCGAAGTGGGCAAATTTCAGGGCTTTTGTCCGACCGTCAAAGGCAAACCAAAATGGTGGGATGTAGTGGTCACGCCAATTCGGGATGGTGCGGGACAAGTCGTCCAGGTTTTATCGACTGCGCGGGATGTCACAGAGCGGAAACGCACCGAAGAAGAGTTGCGGCAAAAGAATGCCATTTTGGATGTGATCAATGAATCTGCACCGACCCCAATTTTTGTCAAAGATCGGCAAGGACGGATTATTTATGCCAATCCAGCCACCCTTGCCGCCCTGGGCAAAACGGCTGCTGAGGTAATTGGCTATAGCGATGGCGATCTCTACCCATCACCTGAAGATGCTAGGCGGGTGATGGAAAATGATCAGCGGATTATGGCATCGGGGCAAATGGAAGTAGTGGAAGAATCTCCCGATGGCATTCACATCTTTTTGGGGATGAAAGCACCCTACTATAACGAAGCTGGAGAGGTAATCGGGCTAGTTGGCATCTCGAATGATATTACCGATCGCGTTCAACTTGAACGCGATCGTGAGCGTATCCTACAACAAAAACAAGCTGCTCTGGCAGAATCGGAACGAGTCAACCGCATCAAAGACGAGTTTCTAGCTGTGCTCTCTCACGAATTGCGATCGCCGCTCAACCCGATCTTAGGCTGGACAAAACTGCTGCAAACTCGCAAACTTGATGAACCCAAAACCGCCGAAGCATTAGCCACAATTGAGCGAAATGCCAAAGCGCAATGTCAATTGATTGATGACCTGCTTGACATGGCTCGTGTGCTGCGCGGCAAGCTGAGTCTGAATATGGCTCCTGTCGATCTGTTATTGGTGATTGAGTCCGCGATCGACACCGTGCAGACTGCTGCGATCGTCAAGTCCATTCAGATCCATGCGGTGCTTTCCGATATCAGACAAGTATCTGGAGATGCCGTTCGGCTCCAGCAGATCATCTGGAACTTGCTAACCAACGCGGTCAAGTTCACGCCCAGCGGCGGACGCATCGACATTCGGCTAGAGCAAATCGACAACCAGGCACAGATCACCATCACAGACACGGGCAAAGGCATCAGTCCAGACTTTCTGCCCCACATCTTTGAGTCGTTCCGCCAGGAAGATGCTTCTGTGACTCGCAACCACGGTGGGCTAGGGTTAGGAATGGCGATCGTCTATCAACTGGTCGAAGCCCACGGCGGCACCGTCACCGCTGACAGTCCTGGAGAAGGAAAAGGCGCTACTTTTACGGTCAGGCTCCCCCTGCTCAACGTCAACTCAAAGAAAAATCAATCTAGCCCATCGCGAGAGCAAAACCTGGATCTCACCAGCATCCGCGTGCTGGTAATCGACGACGAGCCAGACAGCCGCGAACTTCTCGCGGTGATGCTGACCCAGGCTGGAGCGGAAGTGATGTCCGTCGCCTCTGCCGCCGAATTTCTCGCTGCTCTAGAGTCATTTCAGCCCGATGTAGCGGTGAGTGATATTGGAATGCCAGAGGTCGATGGCTATACGTTGCTTAGACAGGTGCGGTCTCTGTCACTAGAGCAAGGAGGGCAGGTTCCGGCGATCGCTCTGACTGCCTACGCTGGAGAAATCGATCGGCAACACGCGATCGCGGCAGGCTTTCAGAAACACATTGCCAAGCCGATCGAACCCGACCAGTTGGTGGTGGCGATCGTGAGTCTATTGAGTGGGCGATCGCTGCCTTGACTTACCTACTGCCTCCACCAATAATTTGGAGCAGCCCAACGTTGCCCATCACCCGCCGCTAGCAACCTTTGCTTCATAGTCGATCAACTTTCGGCGATCGGTGTGCGTGGGCGTTATTAAACTGCAACGTCTGAACATCCTTGTCAAATCAGTCCTCACAGTCCATGCAGTCTTTACAGCAACTCCTTGATTTTGATCGACTACATGTTTGGCACCCCTATGCCGCCATGCCCAGTCTTCTACCCGTGTTTCCAGTAGAGTCAGCGCAGGGCGTACATATTCAATTGATGGATGGTCGATCGCTGATCGATGGCATCTCTTCTTGGTGGACTTGTATTCACGGTTATAACCATCCCCGCTTAAACCAAGCTGCCCACGCGCAAATCGATCGGATGTCACACGTCATGTTTGGTGGTCTGACCCACCAGCCAGCAGTGGATTTGGCACAGAAATTGATTGCCATAACGCCAGAGGCACTCCAGCAGGTCTTTTTTTGCGACTCTGGCTCAGTAGCGGTAGAGGTAGCCATGAAAATGGCGGTGCAGTATTGGTACAATCGCGGGTTGCCGCAGAAGCAGCGTTTTCTCACTGTTCGTCATGGCTATCATGGGGACACCTTTGCCGCAATGTCGGTCTGCGACCCGGTGAATGGGATGCACCATCTTTTTCGTAATCTGCTGACCCAGCAATATTTCGCCGAGGCACCGCAGATTTCGTTCGATCGAGACTGGCAGGAACGAGATATTGACAGCTTTGCGGCACTGCTAGCCGCTCACCACGACCAAATCGCAGCAGCCATTTTGGAGCCAGTCGTGCAAAATGCTGGGGGGATGCGATTTTATCATCCAGACTATGTGCGACAAGCCAAGGCGTTATGTGAAAAATATAATGTCCTACTGATTTTAGATGAGATTGCTACGGGGTTTGGTCGCACGGGCAAAATGTTTGCCTGTGAACATTCGACGGTATGTCCAGACATTCTGTGTGTAGGCAAGGCGCTGACTGGCGGGTTTATGTCCCTGGCAGCCACGCTGACGACGCAGGAGATTAGTGAGAGTTTTGCAGCAGGTGAGGCAGGGGTCTTTATGCACGGTCCAACGTTTATGGCAAATCCCTTAGCCTGTGCGGTGTCTTTAGAAAATTTGGTCTTGCTGGAAAGTTATGATTGGCAATCCACGATCCGAGCGATCGCATCCCAGCTCAAAGCTGAGTTAGAACCTTGCCGGAGTCTGGCGGCAGTGAAGGACGTGCGGGTGTTAGGGGCGATCGGGGTAGTGGAGCTGCACGAGCCAGTGGATATGCAAGTGATACAGCCGCGCTTTGTAGAAGAGGGGGTCTGGTTACGTCCGTTTGGGCGACTGATCTATACAATGCCGCCTTACATTATTCAACCCTCAGAACTCACAGCCATTACTCGTGCTATTTACAAAATTGTTGCTCAGCTTTAGCTTGACAGGTGCATTGAATTTAATACGCCTGTTCGAGGTCGAGCTTGACTTTCAAGCTCTCAGTTACGGTAGTTGCCACAGCCTAACAAGTCGTTGGAGCAGCGAATCAAGTCTCCCTGTCTACGTTTCAAGGCTACTTTTCGCCGCTCAACTCAATCGTTATGAGTACGATCGCCAACCTCATCGATTGGTTTGGATGTTACGAAGTCCAGCACAATCCTCCACTCACCCTCTTGTCTGCTCTTGCGATGCCAGCGATCGCTGCCTTAGCAGTAGAGCGGTAAGAGACAGAACGCTGTAGGGAGGCGCAAGTGTCGTATGAATGCGCTTTCACCTCCCTACAGCGACAGTAAAAGGGCGATCGCTATCATGAATGCGCGATCGACTGAAATGAGTAAGCAAACCGCAGTTTGAGAAAGCAATTTGCCTTTTTGCTTGCGGAAAACACCAAAATGAATGCGCGATCTACTGAAATGAGAAAGCAAATGGTTGAAATGAGAAAGCAATTTGTCGTTTTGCTTGCAGAAATTACTGAAATGAGAAAGCAAACAGGCAAAATGAGCAAGCAAATTGCTACTTTGCTAATTCAATCAGGATGAGAGAGCCAGCGATCGCCCCATACACTCCTTCATAAGATTCAAATGTTTTGTTGGTGTCAGGCAAGAAAAACTCAAACCATTCGCAGAGTTACCTCGAATACCACGATCGCCGTGCTTGAGCTGAATGATATATCGTGGCAGATCGAGCAGGTTCTTTGGGCGCTCTTACATAGCGAGTGTAGAGGAGGACTGTATGATGTGTCTAATAGCACACGCGTCCGCGCCCGTAGTGAATCTGAAAATATGCGGAAAGATTCCAGCTATCCAGCTTGAGCGGTGTATTATGCAGAAAGATTCTACCTAAGTACCAAATTTGGGGTGTTATGCCGAGTCATTCTCCCTATTCACCTCCTATGGGATCTTAGGCGGAAACTTTCGGCTCTCCTGGATTTGTGGTTGAAACCGTAGTAAAAGCTACAAAATTGACCAAATCTAAGGGCTGAAACCCTTGTCAGGAGGCTTATAAGTTTCACTTATCATCCAATACCCAGGAGAGCCAAACTTTCTGTCTATTAATTGTTACGCCGCTGGGTTATCGGTGGAGGGCAACCGAAATCTCATCTGTTAGTATTCAAAGCTAAATTGCCGATAAATTTTCGATAGAACAGTGTTTTGAATCTGACATTGGGAACAAGCGCCCCCAAATATGTTAGCGCTGTATAAAAAGTATAGCTATACTAGTAGCCAAATATTGAGAGAATTTAGGAAGATCTGACTGTGCCAAACTGCCCATACTGCGATTTTCTAATTGATGAAGCCTATAACTTCTGTGTTAGCTGTGAGCAGCAAGTTAAGTGTCTGACATGTGGCAGTTATCTGATTAAAGATAAGAGCAAGTGCCTCAAATGCGGTAACTTCCTGAACACGCCTCAAACTGCTGCTACTCCCATGAATAATTTTTCATTAGAAGAGGAGCAATCGGATAGCAACTATTCAAGAAAGCTAAATCTATCTTTTACTGATAACGCGATCGATAAGGTCGCATCTGTTTTAGGTGGTTACGTTCCTTTAGTTCCACCTAAAAGTCCGAAACCCGTTGCGCAACAACAACTTGCCTTACCTTTTCTACAGACATCAGAAGAGAACGAGCAACTGGATCAATCTGAAATAATGACTGATGAAGCTGTAGAGACCACAGCGAAAAACGTTTTAGATAATAACTCTCCCTCCGATTATTTTGAGAAAGATGGGCAGGGTTTCCTTATTTCAAATAATCATGACTACAAAGGTAAGAATAAGAAGCTTCAGCAGCAAAGGTTTAGCATTCTTTACGTATGGGCTTACAACTCTCTTAATAGAGAACTAGTTCCTAATGATCATTTAACACAGGCTGCTCAAAGAAATGGAGTTTATGATCAGAATTATCCTACTTATCTTAAAGAAGCAGCAAATCGCTTCTTCACTAAATTGGATGGCACTTTCAAGCTTAATCCTAGCGGGCGTGCTGAACTAAGCAAGATTCATGCAGAGATGCAAGACTCGGATTTAAGCGGTTCAGAGTACTGGAATTCAACTCGGAAAAAATCCAGCCGAAGTCCTCGTGCAACAAAAGAAGATGCACAGAGAGTCGAGCAGTGGGTTCAGATGCCGTCAAAATTTGATAGCTTTGATGTGAGAGGACTAAACACTAGGTCTGACCTTGCAATTCTTGCACTCTATGACATTACGAAAGAACTAAAGGTTGAGACTTCTGTGAAACCGTCTTTGGCATATGAGTATCTTACTAAAAGGTACAAAACAGTTTCAATAACCAATAAAAATCTCAGTGATACGCTATCTGACAAGAGATACAAGAAATATTTTGAGCGCACCTCTGAAGGGTTATGCTACCTCACCCAAGAATCTGAAAGCCTTGCAGAAAGCTGGATTAGCAAAGGTAGTATTTAGGCATGAGTATTCAAAGATCCAAACTTGAGGCGACTTTATCTACACAGTTTCCAAAAGATGTTCTGGTTGCATTACTGGATGAATATCAACATATTAAGCAACAGTTCTTTTTAAGGAGATTTCAGCCAACTGAGCTAAATGCTGCTCGTTTTAGTGAATGCGTTCTTCGCTTAATTGAGTTCTTAGACACAGGCAGTTACACAGCTTTAGGGAAGCAACTAGACACGCAAAAAATAATAAATCGTGCTGCTAACAATACAGGCTTGCCAGAGGGTATTCGCTTCTTTATCCCTCAACTTACGAGAGTCCTTCTCGATATTAGAAATAAAAGGAATGTTGCTCATGTTGGTGGAGAAGTAGACCCCAACTATTCCGATTCTCTATTTGTATCTCATTCCGCAGATTGGATCTTAGTTGAGCTAATACGCAACTACCACACAAACAGCATTGACGAGGCAAGAAAAATCGTTGAAAGTATTACTGAAACTAAAATTCCTGTGATAGTAGAAATTGGTAATTTTATACGAGTTCAAAACACAAAGCTAAAAGCTGATCAAAAAACTTTACTTATTCTTTACTATAAACAGCCGGCCAAGGTTAGCGATGCAGATTTAATGAAGTGGGTTAGATATACGAACACAAGTAGATATCGAACTGAAATACTGAAATTACTGGATGATGAAGCTCTTATCCATTATGAAAATGGTCTCTGTGTAGTTCTTCCTAAGGGCATTCTTTATGTTGAGAAAAATATCAGCCCTGAATTAATCATGTAATCAATAAACGATTTACTCACCTGCTGTATTCAAAACGTCTGAATACAGTTGAGTACTTATCCGAAAACTTGCCTGGAGCATGAGATCATCCATTATAGGTTTAACTGCCATAATTAGACTTTGGCGTTTTGCTGATAGAAGAATTCCTAGGACTCCAGTGATTCTTATTCCCAAATCTGTCGCGGCTTGTCTGCCCAGTCGCTCATCAATTAGCAATCGAGATGCTTCTACTTCGACAGCAAGTGCGATTGCTTCAGCCTCTCCTAAATTCACACGATTTCTCAACTCACTCACCAATTCTTGATTTTGTACTGGTTGAATTCCCAGCCATATCGCCGATTGGACTGCTGTAATTACAGTTTTACCAGCCCTTTCATCCAACAGTTCCTCATAAACCGCAGTTGGAATCAGAATCATCCCATATATTTGCTGCATAAGTTCTAGCTGCCCAACCTTCGCCAAATTAGAGATTGGTGAAGTGTTACTTACGATTTTCACTATCAGTCCGTTTCCTGTAAGGTCTTGAGATCTTCTTGAAACTCAGCTACATCATAGTGGACACAGATGTCTCGATCAGCCAGTAGTTTTTGAAACTGCATTCGATGCATTCCCATCAACTCGCTAGCCTTTCCCAAACTAATTTTGTCTTGGCGAAAAAGCATAAGTACAATCTCCAAGAATAAATCGTGTTCTGATAAACCACTTGCTCTGACAAGATCGTCTGATATTACCAAACTCATGATTATACCCCTAGCTCTTAAATCTACTGCTTAGATCGTAGCAGCCAAAACAAGGGTAGGTTAGACTATTTTATAAGTTTAACCTTCGTAGCGGCGCGGCATAACAACGCGCTGGAGCGGACGGGCGAGAGGTTCTGGCGTTGCTGCCAAGGTTATCTGCCGCCGCTCAGCTAAGCCGTTAGACAGGATGAGTTGAAGCTACATAAGATCTTAATATCGCTTCTATAGAAACGACATTAAGGATTACAGTATAAACATTGTGCAGGATCTGCTGCTTCGATGCCATCGGGGAACAATTTTTCTTGGCGAAACCCGCAGTGCTGGCAGTGGTGGATGGCGACACGGGTGAGATCTGTGGGAAAATGGCACAGGGCGCAGGGCAGACCGGGCTGATATTCGACTGGCTCAAAGCCGGGATAGGCACAATTGGGACAAGTGCTTTGAATCGCATTCACGAGGTTGTTTGTGGCTTTTGCAATCACGTTCATGCGGGTTGGGTTATGGAGCGCCCGCATGTCAGTTTCTAGGTGAATGGTGGGCGATCGCCGCAGCGCTTCGGTCACGACGGTTAGCAGTTGCGCTTCACTGACAATGCCTTTCACAATCTCATTTGAATTTTTAGTCGATGCGTGAGGCATGACGACCAACCCATGCTCTGGAAAGCCGATGGTCTGAGCAAAAATCTGTGCTTCTTCTAAGCTGCAAACGGTTGTATGGCGGTAGTTGGTTTCCAGAGAAATTTCTTGACCGAAAATTTCTAGGTTGTGAGCGCGATCGACCAAGACGACTAACTCACAATTGCAGGCAACCATCGGAAAGCTAGGATGGGGTCCAAAGCTGCCTTCGCTGGCGATCGCCAGACTTTCACCCGTAAGCTCCAGTGCGCTTTCAGCCTTTAAGCGTGCGGTTGATCTTTGATCACCCGGTCGGTCGCGATCGCGAGTAAAGGTGCCAAACCTATCCGTATTAAAGTTTTCAGGAATCTGAAGCTTGATGCCTAACTCCTGTTCCAAAATGGGTGCAATAGCTTTTTCCTTACGGTGCATCGTGGCTAGTACTCCAACCCGATTTGCAAAGAAGGGATGGGTCATCCGCGTTCTCCTAAACAATCGTTCATTTCACGCAAACCTGATTTGAACGGTGGTCTTCTTGACCAATTAAGCATTCTAATGCTTGGCTTGAGCGGCTGTAGATAATCTTTGTATCACAACCCAATCAACTTTTGGCGATCGATGTGCATGGGCGTTGTTGGACTATGGACAAAATTTGGCTCGTAATTTCCTATGATGGAAGCAGTATTTTCTGGTTTAGCATGACCCCATCGCCCGATCGAACGTTATTGATCCGCAACGCCAGGGTTTTACTCCCTAATGGACAGTTTCAATCCGCTGATGTTTGGGTTGAGGGAGGCTTGATTGGGGAGATTGGCTCAAACCTCGATCGCACGGCTGATACTGTGATTGAGGCTAACCATCTAACCCTGCTACCAGGCGTAATCGACCCCCAAGTGCATTTCCGTGAACCGGGATTAGAGCACAAAGAAGATCTCACCACCGCCTCCCGTGCCTGTGCCCGTGGCGGCGTGACTTCCTTTTTAGAAATGCCCAACACAAAACCGCTGACTATTAATCAGGCAACCCTAAACGATAAGCTGGCACGCGCCGCCCAAAAGTCCTT
Organism: Phormidesmis priestleyi BC1401; assembly: GCF_001650195.1. Classification (GTDB taxonomy): domain Bacteria; phylum Cyanobacteriota; class Cyanobacteriia; order Leptolyngbyales; family Leptolyngbyaceae; genus Phormidesmis_A; species Phormidesmis_A priestleyi_B. Next base: position 39,071 of record NZ_LXYR01000021.1, read on the forward strand.
TGTGAACTTCGGCTTTTTTATCGGAGCCACGGCAGAAAACTTACCTGACCTGCAAACAGCGACTCCAACTCCCGGCATCAAGATTTTTATGGGGTCGATGCACGGCGATCTGCTGGTTGATCAAGAAGCTGCGTTAGATCGCATTTTTGCCACAGGCACCCGCCTGATCGCAGTTCATGCCGAAGACCAGGCGCGGATTGCTCAACGGCGGAAAGAATTTGCAGGCATTACTGATCCGGCGATTCATTCCGTGATTCAAGATAATCAGGCGGCGCTCAATGCAACGCAACTGGCGCTCAAACTGTCCAAAAAATATCGGCGACGGCTCCATATCCTGCACCTTTCAACCGCGGAAGAAGCCGAACTGTTGCGTCAGGATAAGCCAGCGTGGGTGACAGCGGAAGTCACGCCTCAGCATCTACTGCTCAATACAGGCTTCTATGAACAACTGGGGTCACTGATTCAGATGAACCCGCCGATTCGGAGTGTTCACGACAATGAGGTGCTGTGGCAGGCACTTCAGGATGGAGTCATTGATTTTATTGCCACCGATCATGCCCCCCATACGCTGGCAGAAAAAGGTCGGGCGAATCCCACAACTCAAGTCGATGAGGAAGCATCTGCGACGACCGTTTTTCTAGAGCCTGCCAAGGTGCCATCGGGAATGCCTGGAGTAGAAACCTCTTTGCCGCTGATGCTAACCCAGGCAATGCAGGGGCGATGTAGCGTGGCTCAAGTGTCTCACTGGATGTCTACGGCAGTGGCAAAGGCATACGGCATTGTCGGAAAGGGGACGATCGCTCCTGGTTACGATGCAGACTTAGTGCTGGTAGATTTGGACACCTACCATCCTGTCCTGCGCGAAGAACTTCAGACGAAGTGTGGCTGGAGTCCGTTTGAGGGATGGAATTTGACGGGCTGGTCTGTGGTGACGATCGTGGGCGGGCAAGTGGTATACGAACGCGGCAAATTTAATGAGCAGGTTCGCGGTCGAGCGCTGGCTTTTAACCCCTAGCCCAACTACCCAAGTGGTCGATTAAACTTCTACAAGATTCTCTAGGAAAAATCTTGTTGCTATGCTAAAGATTGAGGGCAAGTAGCGAGTAGAGATGAAAGGGTCGTAAGTGGACATTTTAATAGAGTCAACCAGGAACTTTGAGCAGGATCTTGAAAGGTTGAGCAACGAAGAGAAGGCGATCACAGTTAAAAAAATCAACGATTGTGCGAGTCTGTTTCCAACTCAAAAAGTTGACGTTTATCGAAAGCTTCGTCGGCTCTCTTTGTTGTCAGGACTGAATGGATACGAATCTTCTCTGTATACGTTAAAGGTTTCACAAAAGCTAAGGGTAATTTTGGCAGTTGACGAAGATCCTATTTTTGGGCAAGTTATCTTTACTCTTTTTCGAGTAGTAGAACATGATGACATCGATACCGTGTATCGAGGTATAGCGGAATCCCCATATCAAGATATACTCCATCACGATCGAGAACCTGCCCAGATCTCGTAGATTCATTTATGGCACAAACCCTTACTCTTTGTGATGAATACGGAATTCTCTACCAAGCAATGAAAATCTTGCCAGATGACCAACTGAAAATTAGTTTTCTTGAAGGCTTGGCAGAGCTTGAGGACAGTGAGTGCCATAGAACAAGAAAACTTCCAAAAACGAGGCTGCACAAAGTAAAAGGTGTGAAGCAGGCGATCTGCCGTGCTGACATTGATAAAGTTTCAGGTTGGCACATTCACGTTCAATATGTCGATGGGCAAATCCATCTCAAGGACATCATTGAGGGACAAAAATGTGATGGTGTCCTTGATGTGATCAAGTCCAAAAAGACCCGCTACGAGTGGTTCTAGGTTTGTTGGTCTTGCGATCGCAAGAGACTTGATTCTCCTGCGATCACAATCCCAAACCTCATCCGAAATCGTGAAGGAGCAGTGACTCCGGCTTCATTAAGGCGACACGTTGAGATCGGTGACGGCACCTAAGCTGCTAGAAGATACCAGAGTGGCATATTTCGCCAGAACGCCAGAGGTATAGCGAGGGTTTGGTTTTTGCCAAGCAGCGCGCCGTAGTTCTAACTCTTCATCCGACAAATTCACTTGCAAGAGACGAGCAGCGGCATCAATGGTGATGGAGTCGTTTTCTTGAACTAAGGCGATCGTGCCACCCACATAGGCTTCTGGTGCCACATGCCCCACTACCATGCCATAGGTGCCGCCAGAAAACCGTCCATCGGTGATCAACCCAACGGCATCGCCCAAACCAGCCCCAATGATAGCAGAGGTGGGAGCCAGCATTTCCCGCATTCCAGGTCCGCCTTTGGGACCTTCGTAGCGAATGACGATCACGTCTCCGGCAACGATCTTGCCTGCCAAAATCGCATCCAGACAGGCTTCTTCAGAGTCAAACACCCGTGCGGGTCCGGTGATCTGTGCTTTTTTGATGCCTGTGATTTTAGCGACGGCTCCTTCGGTTGCCAGATTGCCTCTCAAGATTGCCAGATGTCCCGTGGCGTACATGGGGTTAGTCCAGGGACGAATCACATCCTGGTCAGCGCGAGGCTGATCGGGAACCTGCCGCAAGCGTTCGGCAATGGTATCTCCGGTAATGGTGGGGCAATCGCCGTGGATCAAGCCGTGGTTCAACAGCATTTTCATCACTTGGGGGATACCACCCGCTTTGTGCAAATCGGTGGCGACATAGCGACCGGAGGGTTTGAGATCGCAGAGGACGGGAACGCGAGCGCGGATGGTTTCAAAGTCATCGAGCTTCAGAGCTACTCTGGCGGAATGGGCGATCGCCAAAAAGTGCAGCACCGCATTAGTAGAACCACCGACTGCCATAATCACCGCGATCGCGTTTTCGATCGACTGGCGGGTGATGATGTCGCGGGGACGAATATTATTGCGAATTGCTTCTACCAGCGCTTTTCCTGCCAGTGCCGTATTCTCAGCTTTTTCAGGATCTTCCGCCGCCATCGTCGAGGAATACATCAAGCTCATGCCCATTGCCTCGAATGCTGCGGACATCGTATTCGCAGTATACATACCACCACAGGAACCTGCTCCTGGACAGGCATTGCGCTCCACGGACATCAGCCGCACTTCATTAATGCGACCTGCACTATATTGACCCACCGCTTCAAAGGAACTCACGACGGTTAGATCTTCGCCCTCTAGATGCCCTGGTTTGATGGTGCCACCATAAACGAAGACGGCTGGAATATTCATCCGCGCCATCGCAATCATGGCTCCTGGCATATTTTTGTCGCAGCCACCGATCGCCAATATGCCATCCATACTCTGGGCGTTGCAGGCAGTTTCAATAGAGTCGGCAATTACATCTCGCGACACCAGGGAATACTTCATTCCTTCGGTGCCCATCGAAATGCCATCACTCACGGTAATGGTGCCAAAGAGTTGGGGCATCCCGCCCCCTAGCCGAATGCCTGCCTCTGCTTCCACTGCCAGGGCTGCGATTCCCATATTGCAGGGCGTGATTGTGCTATGGGCGCTGGCGACTCCCACGATCGGCTTCTGAAAGTCTCCATCGCCAAAACCAACCGCTCGCAGCATGGCGCGATTGGGCGATCGCTGCACTCCTTCGGTGACGGCTTTACTTCTCCAGTTCTCAGACATCCTAATTTTCCTAAATTTATGGGTCAGGCAGCAGGTGCCAGATGCTCAACGTCCTTTCAATCACTATAACTAAACAACTGCTCTTACCAATTCTCGCAGAACGCTCCAACTTCATCTACCAAACAATTCTTAGGCTGAGATTTTTAGCCCACTTCTTTTTGCTGAATCGATCCATGAGGCACAGAGTTTGCCCTCACCCTAGCCCTCTCCCCAAGGAGAGGGGACAAGAGTTCTGGCTCCCTTCTCCTTGGGGAGAAGGGTTGGCGAGGGCTTGCCCCACTGCGTGAGGAGGGCATTTCATATCTGCATTCAGCAATGAACGGAATCTTTCCTCTTGGGTTCAGATTTATTCAGATGTTAGCCTACAGAATTCCTGTGTTGAAGGCGATCGCCTTAAATTGGGGGTAGCTCCTCCAAAATGGTGAAGCGGATGTGATTAATGGCAAGATCACCGATCGACAAGTCAAACAAGTCGCCCACCGGAACGCCGCCACTTCTCAGCGACTCGAAGGTGATGCCTTTGCCGATTTCGGCGTGAAACCAGGGTAGACCCATAAAAAATCGTGTTGGATACGGACCGCGCTCTACGATGTCGTCGGGGTTTGACTCCATTGGCAGCCACCCAAACCCAGGCACATAGAATTCGATCCAAACGTGGTTATAGTCGGGTTCTAGCGGGATGCGCTGACGCTCAGGGTAAGGAGGACACTTGTAGCGCCCAACAGTGCGACAGGCGATACCGTTCAGCCGAGACAGCGCCAACAGCAAGCCGACATATTCGCCACATGAGCCAATACCTCGTTCTAAGACGACATCGGGCGGATCGATGTGAGGCTTGATGCCATAAGAGAGACGATCGTAGACAAAGTTGCGAATCTTGAGAATTTTTCTGAGCAGATTGGTTTCGGTGCCGATCGCTTCTCGCGCAGCAGCCTGAATCACGGGCGTATCCATCGCTAGCTCATCGTCATCGATCAAATAACGCGCTCTAAATTCGGGCGACAGTTCGGAGACTTGATCAATATCGTCCGGCTTGAGTTGATATTTGATGCCTCTCACTTCGAGCAGGGCTTTCCAGCCAAAGATATTCCGCTCGTTGGGCTTGAGAGAGTCAAACTTAAAGACCGCGACCTTTTGCCCTTCCTGGATTTCTTCGGTAAAAGGCACTCCGATCGCTTCAACGTGTTTAACTTTTTGCCGATCGGTTTCTGTTGGCAGAGCAATGCGCCACTCTAGATTTTCGAGATCAACCTCGTCTAGGGGCAGCAGTTCTTCAGCGTAGGACATCTCAACCAAGTAACCATTTGAGAGCGCATAGCGTCCTTTAGAATCGTTGTGGAAATAGAGCGGATGAACAAAGGTGCGATCGCGAAAGGTCAATTCGTGACTGGGATCGGCATTAGGGTTGTCGCGAATATATGCCTCTTCGCTGGCGTAGGAGACATAGAGCGTCTGCTGTCCAGTCGTTGGGTCGGGCAAAAATGCCAACCCGGTCGGCGACTCAAACGGCGTGAGAATGCTGAACTGAAGCTCGCCCGTTGCCCGATCGAGACAATAAACCGTTTGCTCAATGCGATCGCAGACCCAGAGTTCTTCATCTCGCACAGTCAAATTGGCGGTTCCGACCCCAAGCAATGGAAACTGAGTAATCTTTCGTTTAGTGCTGCGTTCGTAAATGAAAATATAGCCTGACTTTTGACAGGTCACATAAATCGTAGATTCCCAAACCCCTACCCCGTCGGCAGCATAAGGCAAACTCACAAAAAGCTGTGGCGTTAAGTCATGAAATCCACAAAAATAAACGTTATTTTCTTGAGTAAACCAGATCGTTTCGCCCCAAATCGCCAAACTCGTTGCGTCAACAAACGGTTCTGTGCTGTGAGCGTTGAGCACGATCGTATTGTCGCTCGCCGCATCGAGCCGGAGTAAATAGCCGCGAACGGAGTCGAGAGCCAGCAGTTGACTTTGCCAAACTGCCAACCCATTTAGCGCATAAACCGCGATCGGACGAATGGTGCGCGGTGGCATAATGGGCTGAGATGAGACAGCCAGCGAGGAAGACTGCTCAGAAGAGATACCGAAATTGAGCATCGGTGTTATTAAATAAGCGTTCAGCCCCCAATCATAAACAAAACTGTCCCACGATGAATGTATCAAGACACGCTCTATGCAAAAAATGGGAGGTGAGAAAGCTTTATTTGAATTATGGACATCACTATTTATGAATCAGCGCGCTTTATTATTGGTCAACCGTCATGCTCGCAGAGGGCAGCAGCCGTTAGACGCTGCCGTCCATCAATTAGAATCGTTGGGGCTTGAGTTGTGCGAAGAAGCGATCGCAGACCCCGATCGTCTCCCAGATGTGATTCGTGATTATCGTAACAGGGTAGATTTAGTGATTATCGGCGGCGGTGACGGCACGTTGAATGCGGCGGTAGAAGGCTTAGTCGAGACTCAGTTACCGCTGGGCATCTTGCCATTGGGGACTGCCAACGATTTAGCGCGGACGCTAGGAATTCCGGCGACGTTGCCCGAAGCGTGTCAGATTATTGCAGCAGGCAAAGTTCATGCGATCGATTTGGGTTGGGTGAATGGCAAATATTTCTTCAACGTCGCCAGTTTGGGGTTGAGTGTGAAGATCACTCGCAGCCTCACCCAAGAAGTCAAGAGGCGCTGGGGCGTTTTTGCCTACGCCGCGACTGCTTTGCAAGCACTGTGGAAGAGTCGGCGGTTTCACGCAGAGATTCAGATTGAGGGAGGACGATCGCAGAAAGTTCGGGCGATTCAAATCGCGGTGGGCAATGGGCGCTATTATGGCGGCGGCATGGCAGTGGCAGAAGATGCGGCGATCGATGATCAGCGTTTAGATCTCTATAGTCTGGAGGTCGATCACTGGTGGCAGATGTTGGCGGTGCTTCCGGCGCTGCGGCGGGGACGGCAGGGCGTGTCGCCTTGGGCACAGTCTTGGACAGGCAAAGAGTTTCACGTTTATACTCGCAGACCTCGATCGATCAACACAGATGGAGAGATCACGACTTCGACCCCGGCTCATTTTAAAGTGGTGCCGAATGCTTTATCGGTGATTGTGCCGTGAGTTATTGTTGAACGATCGGATTCAGGAAGCAATTTGATCGATCGCTGGGCGATATTTGGGGGTCGGAATAGGCTTGCCTTCTGCTTTAGCCGTTTCTAGCCATGCTGCTTTGGCTTTTAAGAGTTCGTGGACGGCTTCTTCAACGGTATCGCTAAACGCCGAGCATATTTCAAATCGGGAATGTCGGCAATGTAGCCTTCGTCTTCTTCGCGATGAAAAATGTTGATGTGATAGTCTTTCATAGCTCGTCTTCACCTGTCTTAACTCTCATCAGTCTCGGCATCTCTGAGAAACAGCCGAATAAACTCTTCAGCCGCCTCTGGTTTGAGCTTTCGCAACGCCCGATAGATTTCAAATAACGCTTCTGCTAATGGATCTCTATCTTCACTCACCCAACGACTCATCACTGCGGGATTGATACCCATCGTCTTTGCAAGCTGGCTGCGCTTAATCTCGTGATTTATGAGTACTTGTTTGAGGGCGTTCCCTGCTCTTGCCATGCGCCAAATCTTAATAGAGCGTCGTATCTAAATTTGATTGCTAATTGACACCACCTCGTGTAAACTGATGTCAGATGACACGAACGTTATCTATCAATGGTTAAGAACCAGCCTCGCCCTGGAAAAGCATTTGGGCTGGTTTTTAGCTCCAATTCTCATGGAGACGTAATCATTATGCCTTACAAAGACCGCCTAGAATCTTGGGCTGTCATCCGACTGCTGCCAAAAATGCAGCGAGTCACCGTTGCCCGTCGTCGCACCGCATCTGATGCCGAAGGTTGTTGTCAGATATTACGCCGCTTAGAACCTGACGCTCAATTTATCGTGGTGTTCGATCGTCGAGAGCAACCCAGTTAGCCCAATCGATATTTAAGCCAAAACCCCAAAAGCGGCAGCGCAATTTGATAGCCGTGATCTGCCCCATACACGAGTCCTTTTTGCTCCAAGCTGGCTAACGCTCCCTGCAAGCCGCCGCCCCTCGACAGATGATGTTTTTGAATATATTCCCGCGCATGAGGGCTATCGGTCGGGTCAAGCGCAAGGCTTTCTAGCACCCGCACTTGGCTATGAGGCAACAGCAAAATCAGCGATTCAAACGTGACGGACAGATCTTCGACGAGAGCGATCGCGCTGCGATGAACGTGATGAGGCTGAATAATTACAGGATGAAAAAGATCGTCACTTACCCGTTCAGACTGCCAGATGCGACGGGCAAGGGCGATCGTATCTCCAAAATGACCCTGCACATAGCCGAGAAATAATGCCTGACTCTCAGGCTCAAGCTGCAATCCCTTCGCTGTTATCGCGTCCACAATCCAGGGCTGCAAGTCTCGATCGGTGAGCGGTGCTAGAGAAACAACTTTTAGATCGCTCGGCTGAGTTTGTTGCTCTGCGACCGTAGCAATTAGCGCATAGCTGACTCGACTTTGCTGCTGAATTTCTTGGCGCAAATGATGTTCCCATTTACTGGTGCGATCCCACGATCGCAGGTGCGGAAAATTCTGAAACACGAGCACGACTCGGCAGTCTAGCCACTCTGCCATCTTTTGCGGCAGTGTCAGCAAAGCCTGAAATAATGACCACTCTTTCCCAGAAGACAGATGCCAAACCAGCGTTGCCCGTCCGCTTGAAGATGATTGCAAAACTACAGGCTGATCTTGGCTCCAGCGCTGGATTAGAGGATGTTCATCAGAGCCAAACGCCGACAGTAAGCCTTCTGCCAGCAGTTGAAGGAAGCGATCGCAGCTAGTTGCCCGCAGACAGTCAATTTCAACGACTCTTGCGCCAGAGTGTTTCGCCGCCCAGCGAATCAGAGTTCGTCGCCCAATTCCTGGCACTCCTGCTAAAAGCAAGTCTTCATCAGCCGCCAAAATTGCGCTGACCTGCTGCAATTCAGCCTGTCTGCCAACCAACCTTTGCGGAATAAACGGGTTATCAACCATCTCACATTAAATCGGTGTACGAGCTTCCTGCTCCCTCTCCTCAAGAAAGAGCCTTTTCTCTCATTGAACATCTAGAGTATCGAGTCTATACTCTAAGTCAAGAAGTTTACACTATTTAATAGTGCTAAATCTAATTTCTAAGCACTATGATTAAGTGCTGTAGGCGTTCATTCCCTTATTCAATTCTATGGCTCCTAATCTGCTTTCTCTCAACTCGGCATGGCACACGATCGACCCTGAACGATCGCTCGACCTTTTGCACAGCGATCGCAAAACGGGGTTAACCCAACAACAAGTCGATGAACGGCTACAAGAATTTGGGACAAACGAATTAGAAGAAGTGAGCGGACGCAGCTCTTGGGAGATCTTGATCGACCAGTTTAAAAACGTGATGCTGCTGCTGCTAATCGGCGTAGCGCTGGTGTCTGGCGTTTTAGACTTGCTAGATTTGGTGCAGGGAGTCGGCAAACCGGGAGATATTCCTTTTAAAGACACGATCGCGATTTTGGCGATCGTGTTTCTCAATGGCGCATTGGGCTACTTTCAAGAAAGCCGCGCTGAGAAAGCGTTAGCCGCACTTAAACAACTGTCTTCTCCCAGAGTTCGGATTCTTCGCGATGGCAAAGTGCACGAAATCGACTCGGAGCAGCTCGTTCCGGGCGATGTGATGATGGTGGAAGCAGGAGTTCAATTAGCAGCCGATGGGCGACTGATCGAAACCTCAAACCTGCAAATCCGAGAATCTGCCCTAACGGGAGAGGCTCAGGCTGTCAACAAACAAGCCGACCTGCACCTGCCAGAAGAGACTTCGCTCGGCGATCGCTTAAATCTAGTCTACCAGGGCACTGAAGTCGTTCAAGGTCGCGGCACCGTCGTCGTGACAGGCACCGGGATGCGAACCGAACTCGGCAAAATCGCTACCATGCTGCAAGCTGTCGAGACCGAGCCGACTCCTCTACAGCAGCGAATGGATCAACTCAGTCAAGCGTTGGTGACTGGGGCGCTGATTCTGGTGGGTGTCGTGGTGATTGGGGGGCTAATTGCAGCTAGAAGCTTTGCGCCGCTTCGAGAATTGCTGCAAGTGTCGTTGAGTATGGCAGTCGCCGTTGTGCCAGAAGGGTTGCCTGCGGTAATCACCGTGACTTTGGCGATCGGCACTCAGCGAATGGTGCGCCGCAATGCTCTGATTCGCAAACTCCCGGCAGTCGAAACTCTGGGTTCTGTCACCACAATTTGCTCTGACAAAACTGGAACATTGACGCAAAACAAAATGGTGGTGCAATCGTTTCATACTGCCAGCTTTTCGCCCAGTGTGACCGGAGAAGGCTATGTGCCTGAAGGCAAATTTCTGATTCAAGGGCAGGTTGCCGACCCGATCGAGTATCCAGAAGTGCGATCTCTCCTGCTTGCCTGCACACTCTGCAACGATTCACTCTTGCAAGCAGAAAACGGAAAGTGGACAATTTTGGGCGACCCTACCGAAGGCGCACTGCTGGTCGTCGCCGCCAAAGCCGGATTAGAGCAAGACCAGTGGAACAGCAAACTGCCGCGTGTGTCTGAGATTCCGTTCACCTCAGAGCGGAAGCGCATGAGCGTGATTGTTCAAGATGCCGCTAACCTGCTGCAATCAGAAACAGGCTTTTTGGCAACGCCCTACTTGATGTTTACCAAAGGGTCGCCAGAGTTAGTTTTAGAACGATGCCAGAAGATTCAGTATGGCGATCGGGTTCAGGGTCTAACCGATGAGCAGCGCAGCCAAGTTCTAGAACGCAATAATCAACTTGCTGCCAGAGGGTTACGAGTTTTAGGATTTGCCTATAAACCGTTAGATACTGTTCCACCTGAAGGTTCGGACTCGGCAGAAAATGACTTAATCTGGCTCGGCTTGGTCGATATGCTCGATGCCCCTCGGCTAGAAGTCCGGGATGCTGTGGCTCGTTGCCGCACAGCCGGGATCCGTCCGGTGATGATCACGGGAGATCATCAACTCACCGCCCAAGCGATCGCCGAAAACCTGGGGATCTCTAAACCCGGCGACGAAGTGCTGATTGGACGCGACCTCGAAAAAATGGACTTGCCAGAACTCGAACGGCACGTCGATCGCGTTAGCATCTATGCTCGTGTTGCCCCCGAACACAAACTGCGAATCGTGCAGGCGCTTCAGCGTAAAGGCAAAATTGTTGCGATGACGGGTGACGGGGTAAACGACGCTCCTGCCCTCAAGCAAGCCGATATTGGGATTGCAATGGGCATCACCGGAACCGATGTCAGCAAAGAAGCCAGCGATATGGTCTTGTTAGACGATAACTTCGCCACGATCGTCGCTGCCACCGAAGAAGGTCGCGTGGTCTACACCAACATTCGTCGCTTTATCAAATACATTCTCGGCTCTAACATTGGCGAAGTGTTGACGATCGCCGCCTCGCCGCTGCTATTGCCGATCGGGGGCGTTCCTCTGTCTCCCCTCCAGATTTTGTGGATGAACCTCGTGACTGATGGATTGCCCGCTTTAGCGCTAGCGGTCGAGCCTGCCGAATCCAATGTGATGAATCGTCCTCCCAATCACCCAGATGAAAACATTTTTTCTCGCGGTTTGGGCGCTTACATGATTCGCATCGGCATCGTCTTGGCAGTGTTGACCATCACTCTCATGGTGGGATCTTACCAATACACCACTCAACATTTTGGCAACGGTTTAGATGCCGATCGCTGGAAAACGATGGTGTTCACAACCCTGTGCATTGCTCAAATGGGACACGCGATCGCCATTCGCTCAAATTCTAAATTGACGATCGAGCTAGACCCGCGCACTAATCCCTATGTTTGGGGTGCTGTCATCATCACCACAATTCTGCAACTGCTGTTGATCTACGTCGCCCCCCTGCGAAGCTTCTTTGGCACTCACTACCTCACCTTAAACGAGCTTGGAGTTTGCATCGGTTTCAGCGCCCTGATGTTTGTATGGATTGAGATGGAGAAGCTATTTGTGCGCTGGTTTGTCAATCGTCGATAAAACGATTTAGATCCAGTTAAAAAGCCTTGAGGGTATTGAAACAATAGATACTTTCAAGGCTTTTGAGTTACTTAATGAAATTTAATCAACATTCTCGAAGCCGTGCACAACCATCTTCTGACCTTTCATCTCAAAAAGTCTTACTGAACTTGCTTATTTCCTAATCATCGAAAATCTATCCCAGGGTATACTTTACGAAATCTTAACTCCCTCTTAAGGGAGTAGACAGCACCCATTGGAGATAGATGCAGTGCAACAAAGTAATTCTCTAGAACTTGAAACCGACCTGAGTCGATTAACCAGTGCCTTCGCAACTCGCAGCACGACGATTGGCAAAGAGGTGATCGCCAGTCTGAGAAGTCGGCTGACTCTGCGCGACGTAGCCGGAATGGTGATCGTCAGCCTCGAACGCCTTGTTTGGCAAGATCCACTGTCGTTTTGCTGGGCAATCGAAAACACGGTTCCTGGCTATGTGATGCGAGAAATCAGAAAAATCACCTCGATCACCGTCTACAAACGTCTCATCGATCGAGGTCTAGAGCCGGGGCAAGACTTCAGCATGGATGCCGAAGGGAACATTTTGTTTAGCGATCGGGTGAAGGTCACCGTTTTTAGCTAATTTAGAAAGGCTGATGCCTGTGTAGAAACCTATCCAGCTTGGGCAACTTATCAGTAGGGTGCAACGTGATTCGTCACCAGCGATTCCACGATTCTAATCAAACCCCTCACCATAGTTACCATGCTGGATTTCACCGTCGCCATCCGCACATTTAACGGGGCAAAGCGTCTTCCCCTCGTCCTCGATCGCCTGCGAACTCAGATTCAAACCAAGACGATCGCTTGGGAAGTGCTCGTAGTCGATAACAACAGCAACGACGACACTGCACGAGTCATTCAGAGCTATCAAGCCACTTGGGTAGGTCAGTGCCCATTGCGCTATGTGTTTGAACCTCAGCAAGGAGCCGCGATCGCCCGTCGCCGCGCTATTCAAGAAGCCGAGGGTCGCCTCATCGGTTTTTTAGATGACGACAATCTGCCCTCTGAAGATTGGGTGGCTTCCGCCGTTGCTTTTGGGCAGGTCAACCCTAAAGCTGGAGCATTTGGCAGTCGGATTCGGGGCGTTTTTGAGACAGAAATCCCGAAAAACTTTGAGAAAATCTCGGCATATCTAGCAATCAAAGGAAACACTCAACAGTATTGCTACGACACTTATAAAAAAGGACTGCCTGCTGGGGCAGGACTCGTTGTGCGGCGGCAAGCGTGGCTAGAGAGCGTTCCGACTCATCTCGTTCTTCAGGGTCCGACGGGCGATCGGCTACCGACAAAAAGTGAAGAGATCGAAGCTTTGTTCTACCTCCGCAAAGCAGGCTGGGAAATTTGGCATCATCCGACGATGCAAATTGAGCACCACATCCCTGCACGGCGCTTGGAGAGAGATTATTTGCTCAACTTTTTTCACACGTTAGGTCTGAGCCGTCATCGTTTGAGAATGCTCCGCTTTGTGCCCTGGCAGCGCCCTGTGATGACGATCGTGTATTTAGTCAGCGACCTCTGCAAGATTACTAGCTCCTTTGTTCGCCATCACAAAATACTTAAAACTGATGTGGTCGCCGCCTGTGAGATGCAGGCTTTAATCGGTAGCTTGTTCAGCCCTTTCTATCTGCTTAAGAAAAATCTGTTGCCAGTCAATCAGCAGCCCCATCCAGTTGCAAAAACGCAGTCTTGTCTCTAATTGGTCGATTCTTCTCAAGCATTTTAGTCTCTAATTCTATTTATAAATAATGCTAGATTTTACAGTTGCTATTTGCACCTACAACGGAGCGAATCGGATCAAGCAAGTATTAGAGCGGCTGCACTCGCAGGTCAATCTCCAAGGCATTCAGTGGGAGATTGTGGTCGTTGACAACAACAGCACCGATCACATTCAGCAAGTCATTGACGATTATCAAAAGAGTCGCTTTTCTGCAACGACACTGCGCTATTTGGTTGAGCCTCAGCAAGGAGTCGCTTTTGCTAGACTTCGGGCAGTTCAAGAAGCACAAGGCAATCTCGTTGGCTTTCTCGACGATGACACTCTCCCAGATGAAACCTGGCTTGCAAACGCCTACAAATTTGCCCAAACTCATCCACAAGCAGGAGCCTTTGGAGGGCAGATTCACGGCGAATTTGAAGTTGAACCATCACCAGAATTTAAGCACGTTGCTATTTTTTTGGCGATCGTCGAGCGAGGTTCAACCCCACATCTTTACACAAAAGTCCTTCCCCCCGGAGCAGGACTCGTCGTGCGACGGCAGGCGTGGCTAGAAAGTGTTCCTCAAAAACCGTTTCTGTCAGGACGTACCACCCAGTCAATGTTAACGAGCGAAGACATTGCAGCGATCGTGCACATTCAAAAAGCAGGCTGGGAAATTTGGTATAACCCAGAACAGCACCTCTATCATCAAATTCCGGCTTGGCGATTAGAGCGCACGTATCTTCTAAACCTAGTGCGAGGAATTGGATTAGCCAAACATCACATCCGCATGATGCGCCTCAGCGCTTGGCAGCGTCCCCTGGCTTTTCCGGTTTACCTCACCAATGATCTCATCAAAACAGTTTCTTATTTTGTCAAACATCAAAAATTACTCAAAAAAGACCTGTCCACCGCTTGTCAAATGGAGCTATTGACCAGTAGCGTAGCCAGCCCATTTTATCTCTGGAGTCGTCATCTAAACTTAAAAAAATAAGATGAAACTTAAGATGAAACTATTGATTCAACACACTCATCGTAGAGATGAAATTTCTGGGGTTCTGACTTATATTCAGTCAATTCAGACAGAGCTAAACTTGAGAGGAATTGAAACTAAAGTAATTTCAACGACTGACAGTTCGTTGCAACAATGGGTCGGCGCTATTCTTTGGGCTGATTTCGTTCACATGAATTCTAATCACTTGTTCTTTGCGTGTTTGTGTAAGATTCTCATCAAAAGAGTTGTCATTAAATATCATTATTTATTCTACTCATCCATTCACTTTACTTATCAAGAAATGCCTTTATCACAGAGGCTAAAAGCAGAGTTTATTCACTCATTACCTAAGTCTAACTATCCTTTAAAGTGGAAGTTGCATACAGTCGTAAAACTCGCTAAACTAGCGACTCGTTTTTTAACAGCATTGGTTGTCGATCGCCACACTGCCTGTAGTCAATTTTTAGCAGATTCCCACAGCTTCCCTTGGAAGGTGGAAACCTTATATAATCCCATCCAAGCTCAGGATCAAGGTGCTCACAAAACAGTCAATGAATTATCTAAACCGCATTCGTTTGTTTATGTCGGGCGGCTCAACTCAGATAAAGGCGTTGATTTACTTCTAAAAGCAACTCAACTGCTTCAGGCTCAAAACAAAGACTTTCGCGTGTTGATTATTGGAGATGGCGGAGAAGTCAAAGCGCTCCGAGACTTAGCAGCAGCGCTCGACATTTCAAACTGCGTTGAGTTTTTAGGGAACTACTCTCAACCCAAAATATTGCCGATCGTTCGATCGTCGCTTGCGCTGGTCGCACCTTCTCGTTGGCAAGAACCCGCTGGCTATGTCGTGCTTGAAGCCTCTAGCGTGGCAACCTGCTCGATCGCTGCCAATGTTGGCGGTTTACCAGAAATGGCAGGGTCGCACAACTTCCTGTGTGAGCGAGAAAACGTTGAAGAATTAGCGGCAGCTATGCGGGTTTGCCTCGATTGTCCCCAAGATGCTATTGAACGGGGCAAAAGAGCAACCGAATATGTTAGAGAGAAGTTTTCTCCTGCTCAAACTGTTGACCAACTCATTCAAATCTATCGAGAACTTAGCCCAGATTTTAAGCTATAAGTCATTATCTGTTGACGGCTACTGCGTCCATGACTCGCTGCATATCGAGTAAGAAAATTGCCAGCGTCGCCTTGCCTTGAGGCAATACAGCGACTCGCGATATTTAAGGGGTGCCCATTGCAATAAGGTTCTGGCAATCTGCGAATCATGTTGAGCGGGAGATTGTAATGTTCTGAACAAGGTTTTCTTAGAATGAGACATGGTTTCAGGAAACGTTATCTCCAATACTGGAAAGGCTCTAATGGTACTCGAACCTGTAAAGTGCCCCAATTGCAGTGGGATGAAGGAGCCATCCGGAATTGAGAATTTTACACGGACGGTTGGGGCGCTTGCGAAAGACACCTCAACGCTCAACACCAGGTCGGGAAAATCAACACGTAAAAGATCGAACGTAGCCATCTGACGTTACGAACTCGAATTAAGCGATTAACCCGAAAGACCATTTGCTTTTCCAAGTCGATTCAGATGCACGATATCGTGCTGGGCTTACTCATCAATCGATTTGAGTCTGGTCGCTCTGTCTGATCTTGAGACTACCTTGTCTAGAACACCACCTGAGGGGCAGTGATGACTCAGGAAACTACTGAAGAAGAATCTGTAATTTTTTCTTGAGGAAACTCACTTATAAAATTCGGCGTTGCTGAATCGATCGATGAAGCACAGGTTTTACCCTCACCCTAGCCCTCTCCCTAATGGAGAGGGGACAAGAGTTCTGGCTCCCTTCCTCCCTAGGGAGAAGGGTTGGGCAAAGCTCTCGCCCCACTGCGTGAGGAGGGCATTTCATATCTGCATTCAGCAACACCTAAAATCCCTATATTTCGTTGAGATCGCTTTACATGAGCAGTGAAAAGTGAGTAAGGCTCCATACTTCACTTCTTCTAGACTGCATCAGCTAGCCAGAGAGAGGTTGAAAACTCCGCTATAGGTCGAAGTCAGCGGGGCTTGAAACGCAACTTTCGCCGCAATTTCACCCGTATCAATCTCTAGCACCGTTTTTTCTAAATTCCAGTTTCCTCCGAGCTTCGCGCTGCCTGTCTGATCAGTAGATGCGGCAATATCGGCTGCGGTCAGCTTACTCAACTTTTTCATAAATTCATCGCCAACCATCCCTGCGCCCACGTTAGACCCATAAAGCAAGATGTCAGCGTCGGGGGTTAGCGCAGATGCCCAACGTCGTAGGCTAGCTCGATAAATATCGAGTGAACTGGTGGTTAGCTGAGTCACTCCAAGCTTTAAGACTCCTGCATCACCCGGTGAGATCAGGTGAATTGCAGAAATATTTTTAGCGCTCTTTAACACTTGAGTGATTTGAGCAATGCCGTCTCGATCGCCCTCCAAAATCACGACGGTGACTCCTGAACGAACTTCAGCCGCCAGGCTTTCATAATTGGGCAAACTGGAGTCAATAAACGCAATCTCTCCCATAATCGTTGCCGAGAGAGGAGGCGGCACAACTGGCGCAATTCCTACATCCAGTGATTGAGGCGTGATGGGGTCTGTAGAGATTTTGGAAGTCGGCTGAGGAAGCAATGCAGCAGGCATCCCTAACGACATCAAATCGATCGGGGCGACCTGCACTTGAACAGTCGGCAACGAATCAGTGGAGCTGGTTAAAGCAGCTTGGTGCGCAGACCCTGTGAAAGGTTGAAGCGTGGAATCACTAAGAGATGAAGAGGACGTAAGCGCTAAACCAGTGGAAATCGGATCTTGAATCGCTCCACTGGTAAGGGGTGAGTTTAAGGTAGAGATGTTCTCAGACAGGGGTGCTGAGGTTGAAGCAGGTAGCCCAATATCAGAATTCATAAACTCCAAATTTTCCTTAAGACGTAAAACGACCGAACCCAGTTGATAGGGACAGTCATGATCACCGCTGCTTTATTGAAAGAGGCACCCCTAAACCCAAGTGACTTAGGCTGCTGCGAATTGAGGATTGACTGAGCGAGTTGTCACCCCCTCGATCGCATCTCCGCAAAGATGTTGACTTCCTGAACAGTTATGATTCTTTCTACAGCTTAGAGAGAAGTCTCCCGGAGCTATTAGCACAAGAAACCTAACTTTACAAAACTTTCACGACCGATCCACTCAAACTGCCCATCTTCTTAGCGAACCTCATACTGAGGGAGAGGATGATTCATTTTGCGGGATTCTGAAGGGTCACGCCGTTGCGGACGCAGCGATCGAGGTCTGGAGTTTTCGTCTCGAATCGGATCTAGGGGCGGTGGCGACGATGCAGCCAAGACAAAAACGCGCCGACCATTCACGATATTGTAGAGATCGGTTCCGACACACACTAACCCAGTTGATTGCAGGTCTAAAATGCGCTCGTCTCGCTTCTGTCGAGCTTGCGCCGCATCATCCCAGTCTGTCTCTAGAAACACTTCTTGAATAGAACTCATCGAATCCAAAAACCTCTTTTACTACCTTGCTATTCAGCGTAGCGCTTCTTCTGAACCATGTGGGAACCATGACTTAAAGAAAGTCGTAGGCAAATCGTGATGATTTGACGTGTTCCCTAACCTATTTCCTGTGCTAGGCTGTCACCAGGAATTATTTTCGGCTGTGTAATTCGTGTTCATCAGCGTCTCTCCGAATCTAACTCTCCACACTTTTTTTGGATTCTGGAGACAATTTCATGTCAATTTACGTGGGCAATCTCTCTTATGAGGTCAAGCAAGAGGACCTAACTGAGATCTTTGCTGAGTATGGGACGGTTAAGCGGGTGCAGCTTCCGACCGATCGAGAGACTGGACGGATGCGTGGGTTTGGGTTTGTTGAAATGGGCACCGATGCCGAAGAAGATGCCGCGATCGCAGCATTAGACGGAGCAGAGTGGATGGGTCGCGATCTCAAAGTAAACAAAGCGAAGCCTCGCGAAGACAGAGGACCATCAGGTGGTGGCGGTGGTCGTCCTCCTAGACGCTATTAAGCTGGTAAGCTAGGAAACTGACGTTAAACCCTCTTAAAGGCAGACCCTCGTCTGCTTTTTTTGATAGAGACCCATTCATTAAATCAGGAGAACCGATGACCCAAGTGATTCCTGGCGAAGACGAAAGAATTGATTCCGTGTTGCGCCGATTTAAGCGTGAAGTGTCTAAAGCAGGCATTTTTCCTGATATGCGAAAGCATCGTCACTTTGAAACGCCGATCGAAAAGCGGAAGCGTAAAGCTTTGGCTAAACAGAAGCAACGTCGCTTCCATCGCTAACGATCGTGTCAATTTGTAACCGATTCAAGACCTCGTAGTCCTATAAATCGTTGAAATTTCTCATACAATGTCAAGCTCTAGTGGCTTGGCATTATTTTTTGCGACTCGTCCACTACCAGGTTTGTCTAGGGCTGTCGAACTCGCTAGCCACCGTGATTTTAGACTGTCTAATGAGGTCAACAGCAACCTAATTTAAGCGGTGTAAATTTTGCCCAGTCCGAGGGCGCTTAAGCCTTTGCGATAAGCGATCGAAGTTTTATCTGCCCGGATGTGCGCCTCAGCCAGCAACTCTAACGGCAAGTCTTCGGGATATTGCGCCTCTACGACTTCTTTGTCTTCGGCAAACACCTGGTAATTAAATTCATACACAGGTTCGAGCGGCATCTCACGATCGAAGTTCCGGCAAATCGGGCAAAAAACGCGAGTCTTGCGGGCAGAAACCGGAGAGGCGGCATTAAGAATACACAGCCGCCCGTCGTCTGGAAAGTGAACCGTCAGGCGAGCCGTAAACGGAAAGTGAACATCAAAAATGCGGAGCCATTCAAAATCGGCAGGAGCGCGATCTTGCAGCGCTTTGGGAAAATTGCTGACAGTGCTGAGATATTCAACGTGAACCCCGTTGTTCGTAGTGTTCACTTCATAGCGAGGCACGATCGGGTTATTTGAATCACCAAACGTGTCTGTGTGTACCCAAGCAAAATGGGAAACATCCAGAAATCCCTCGACCTGCCTGCCCGCCGCCGCGTTTAAGTTGACCGCATCGGGCAGAATTTGCTGATAATCAGCGTCTTCCCACTCAGGAAAATCGGGCAGCGGAGTGCGATCGTCGCCCGCTAAACACGTCCAAATCAATCCATAGGCTTCTTTGACTGGATAGGTCTTGAGGCAAAGTTTTGGCGGAATGCTGGCACCCGGTTGGGCAGGAATCAGCACACAGCGACCGTCAGACGAATAGTGAAAGCCGTGATATTTGCACACCAGTTGATCAGACTGAACTCGACCCATACTTAGCGGAATGCCGCGATGTAAACAGAGGTCGTTTGCTACCGACAGTCCCGCAGCCGTGCGCCAAATCACCAAACGCTGATCGAGCAACGTAGCTGAAATCGGCTGGTCTTTGAGATCGTGGCTAAACGCGATCGGATACCAAAATTGAGACAACGCATCCCAATCAGACTCGGTAAACGTGCAGCCTCTCGGATAAGTCATGTGATCGCTCATAGTGATAAATTCAGCAATAGTCCGGGTGAGAGCAAACCGTTCATAAAAGCAATTAGTCCTCTCAGTTTAGTAACCTATAGAGCCTGTCGCGATCCCTGACTCTAAAATTGTGTGAATCAGAGGCAGAAATGCCTTTAAGCCATACAGCAGATTAGGAAGAGGGGCAGTCTGATTGCCTTCAGCGTGAACGGCTACGTGAGTCATGGTCAGAGCCTCAACTTTTTCTAGAACGAAAGCATTCTCTAAAAGGCTTCCGGGGTTAGCGGTGCAGAAAAAGGCTGACAAAAGCAGAAGTCAAACGGTAAAGTGTTCAGTATTGTGTCAACTGCCCTCCCGTATACGGTATACACTTGAGGCAAGACGGTTACTGTGTCTAGTAATACATTCTCGACATCCTTCAGCTCTCGATCGGTTCGCGCCTCGTTTTCTTAGGTGATTTAACTTGAAATCAAACCATCACTTTTTCTGTAATTGATAGAAATATGCGTAGAGAAACACGCTTATAGGATAATTAATGAATGACTACTTTACTGATTAAGAACATTCACACGCTGGTCACAATGGATTCAGACAGACGAGAAATTCGCAATGCTGCGATGATCGTTCGTGATAACGTGATTGAACACATTGGAATAATCGAAGAACTCCCGCAAACGGCTGACGAAATTTTAGATTTGCACGATCGCCACATCGTCCTTCCGGGTCTCGTCAACACGCATCATCACTTTTTTCAGACGCTAACGCGAGTGGTTCCAGCCGCACAGAACTGCGATTTATTTAACTGGCTGAAAGTGCTCTATCCCCTGTGGGCAAATCAAAACATCTTCAGCCTGGTTAGCGCCAAGCCGATGATAGTAAAGTTTTTGAAAATAGTTTGCGTCTTCTAGCTTGGTTTTTTCGTTCGGCTCGTCATAGCGAGAATAGAAAAATCCTTTGTGATCATGAGTCCACGATGCGCCAGAAAATTTAATCCACTGCAAGCGATCGCTCGTGTCTTCCCCTGTTTCGATAGTTCGCACTCGCCACTCTTGCCAATCAGAGCCAGACGTAGACAGCCCATACGCCATCCACGCGCCGTCTTCGCTGATTGACAGTCCAGAAAGTGCGACGGTGCCATCGTCTGAGAGTTTGTTGGGGTCGAGCAACACTCTCGGTTCATCGTCTAAAGCATTCAGCGTGTAGAGAACGCTTTGATTTTGCAGTCCATCATTTTTGAAATAGAAATAGCGATTTCCTTCTTTAAACGGAACGCTGTATTTTTCATAATCCCAGAGTTGCGTTAGGCGTTTCTGAATCGCTTCTCGCACCGGAATTTGCTGCAAATAGCCGAACGTGATTTGATTTTGCGCCTCAACCCAGGCTTTCGTTTCGTCAGAGTCAGGATCTTCTAGCCATCGATAGGGATCAGCGATCGCAACCCCATGATAATTATCAGTTTGCTCGATTTTACGGGTGTCAGGGTAACGCAACGATTGATCAGAATTGGACATAGCGCGGCATCCTAGAATGTGAATCACCTTCTAGTGTGCGATCTTTGCCTCAAAAATTCTATGGGGGTGGCGATCAGAGAATCCATTTTATTCATCATCAGCCATTCAATAGCCATCTAAAAGTAGATCTTGTCGATTCATGCCTCGTTGAGGCTTGTTTTCCAAATACGCCTCTAACCCCCTTGTGCCTCCTCAATTTCTAGCAGGCTGACGATCACTCCCGCGATCGGAACCGCCAAAAAGATTCCCAGGAGTCCTGAGACCCGCGTCCCAACCAGGAGCGCAAAAAACACCACTATAGGATTGAGATGAACCGTACTTTGCATCACGCGCGGCGAAACAAGATTATCTTGCAGTTGTTGCAAAACCACGCAAATGGCTAATACCTTAAGTGCCTCAACCCAGCCGCTTTGCACCAAAATAATTAAACATACAAAGGTGACTCCTAACGTTGCGCCAATGCCTGGAATCACATCTAAAATGCCGATCGTCACGGCAAGCAAAAACGGAAAGGGGATTTGAAGCAGCACGAAAACAAAAAAAGTGGCAACACTCAGCAGAGACGAAATCAGCAGTTGACCTCGAATAAATCCCACAAAGTTTCTTTGCACCACGGTCGAGACCCGATCTCGATGCTGAGTGGGAACCAGTTTGAGGATCAGTCGCCACAGCTTTGCGCCATCAATCAACATAAAAAAAGCAACGACCAGAACAATGATAGAGGTGACGTAATTCTGCAAAAGAAAGGGCAAAGAACTGACTGCCCAATTTAACCCAACCACAAACGCATTGCGAACCTGAGCTTCGATCGCATTTAAGTTGAGTGAAATATTTCGGGCAGCTAAAGCACTCTGCACCTGGTCGAGTGGATTGTTTGAGGTATTGAGAGTCTGAAGTAGCAGCATCGCTAACTGTTGAACTTGATCGGTCAGCGTTAGCCCGATCGCAATGCTCAATACAATAATAGTGATCAGGCTCGATGCGATGACAAGACCTAATGCAACGCGTCGTTTGACAAATCGCTCTAGATAGCGCACTGGATAATTGAGCAGCAGTGCCAAAATTGCTGAAAACGCAAACACAAAAATCACGTATTCAAAATATTGAATTAGGGCAACAAATGCCCAACCGCACGCAAAGAACAGCAAGAAGCGAACTGACTCATTCGTGCTGATCCGACTCCAAAGCGACTGGTGATTGGTGGGTGGCTCTTTATCCATTTCTATTACCGCTCTCCTAATTGGTCGTCTTGTGGATTCGTTATATCTGCTTGCGGCACAACTAAACCTGTCAAGAAGATGTAGACTTCAGCCAGATTAAAAGACTTCCAACGGGACCACTTCAGTCAAAGGGTGAATCTATTTGTGAATTGCTGTGAACGTCAGGGTTCAGCTGTAATGGTTAAGGTTCAGGAAGCTTCAGCTATTTTCCCCGCCAAAGCATGTCAGGTTTGACTGGTTCTAGATCGACTCTAAGTTAAGCAATGCTGCCGCGCTTGCGGGTTTCTTTATAAAACGTGCCCACTCTTAGCCCCGCGCGGATGAGTCAATCTCCTCTATTTCAGCCGATTCTCCTAGCAGAAGCAACGATCTTCAGCACTACGCTAATTCGTTTGCTTTGCGTGCCCAATCGACATCTTTCATCGTGATGCCACCCGAATCATGGGTTGTGAGATCGATCGTCACTCGGTTATAGACGTTGAACCATTCGGGGTGATGTCCGATCGCTTCTGACACCAGCGCCAGACTTGACATAAACCCAAACGCTTCGACAAACGAGGGGAACTTGAACTGTTTATGCAGTTTGTCAGATTCGATCGTCCAGCCATCAAGTTGAGCGAGTTGGACTTCTAGATCTGGGGGTGACAGTTTGGAATCAGACATCTTTTTTCCTTAGTAAACGATCGCCGCAGGTCGCAGAGGAATCTCGATGCGATCGCCAGGTTTGGGTTCTAACACTTGAGTATCGAGATTGTTTTGAGCTAATCTTGTGCGAAACTCATCAACACTTCCGATCGCCTTCAGCACTGAAATTAACAATCCCTCAAACATAATATCGCCCCCTGCGGCCGTCGGAAGCATTACTTGGGGCTGAACGTCTTGTGCCAGCTTTAAAGCGCTTTCGCTGCCTTTGATTAGCGAACCGATGAAGGGGAGTGCCAGATCGATCAACGGAGTGATAATGACCTCGATCGGAGCATTCTCTTTGAGGGTCGGAGCGTGAGACCCATGCGGCTCATAGTAAAGTTTGACTCCGCTCGTTAGCTCCTTCAGCAAATAACCGTTCTCCTGCACGATCGGACCTAACGGAGAACCCGGAGTTGCCTGAATCGTCAGGTGATCTAACGTGAAGGTCTCCCCATGTTTAAGGGCAGTCACTTGAGAAAAACCCAACTGTTGAGCAACCTTTGCAGCGCTGGGAGAACCGACTACCGGAATGGCTTTATCCAACCGCTTTAACGTCTCTGGGTGAGCGTGATCTTCTAACCCCTGTGACAGCAAAATCAAGTCTAGAGCGTCAGGAATCGTCCGGTTTTGATGACGGTAGCCTTTAAACAACCAGGTGAGATTTCCGAAGGTCAAATCTCCAACTAGCCAAGGGTCAAGCAAAATGCGCTTTCCGGCAATCTCAATCAGCCAGGAGTTGCTGTCTAACCAGGTTAAATACATCATTAGAATTCGGAGCGGCGGTGACTTCTAAATCTTAGAGGATTGTTGCGAAATATGAACATTTAGATGCTTCATACATCCACCTTGATATATTCCCCCATTGTGAAAACCCGATCGCCTTTAATCAGCTTCCGTCCTCGTCGCGTCTCGACCTGCCCGTTTACCTTCACTTCTCCGGCTTGGATCAGCACCTTTGCCTGTCCGCCGCTTTCGACAATGCCTTTCATTTTGAGGAATTGGTCGAGTTTAATCTTTTCGTCAGTTGCCATGATGAGCTATTGAATAGTTGATGATCTTCTACAGTAGTCTGCTTCGCTTTCAACCGACAGAATTCATCACCACTTTAAACAATCCGTCCTTCGCTTCGCTAGGATAAATAATATAATCTCACCGTCTTTGAGATGACACTCATGGAATGGATTTGATGCTCAACGCTTCATCGGGTGACGGCAACGCGGCACCGATCGTCGAATCAGAAGATGGCTTGTCTGGCACGAGTCAAATGAGACCTTTGGGAAATTATCAAACGCTGTCTGCCTATCGCAGTCGGCTTCGGGTTGAAGAAATGCTGGTCAGTCCTTGGCGACACGCTGAGACGGCGACTCGCTCCAATCCTCGCCCTGCTTATCTCGATCATGCCGCTCCGTTGTCTCCTCTGCGCGATCGCGATCTAGTTGCGCTTGATGAATTCTTCGAT
Source organism: Phormidesmis priestleyi BC1401 (assembly GCF_001650195.1). Taxonomy (GTDB): domain Bacteria; phylum Cyanobacteriota; class Cyanobacteriia; order Leptolyngbyales; family Leptolyngbyaceae; genus Phormidesmis_A; species Phormidesmis_A priestleyi_B. Next base: position 63,887 of record NZ_LXYR01000021.1, read on the forward strand.
CGCTCTGATATGTCTAGCTTAGAGCAAGACGTAAATCGTCATTTACTCCGTCTGTTTCCTGAACCCTGCTGGGGAGACGATCTCAGCTTTCTCAAAGAGCATCTCTGATAAGTTTTGAGTTTTAAGTTTTGAGTTTTGAGTTTTTCGGTGTGACTATTGGGGAATGCCCTTCAGTGACCTCCTCCCCATTTAAAGTTTTTATGTCTGCATTGCCCGAATTAATCAACGGTTTGCCCAATATTTGCGGTCACGAGACAGAAGTAACCGCCGCACTTCAGCCCGATCGCCCTGTATTTTTGCCAAACACAAATTTGAAATTAGAGTCCCTTTCGGCGACCTTCTCGATCGCGCTGCACATGCACCAGCCGACTATTCCAGCCGGGGCAGATGGCTCACTGATTAGCAATTTGCAGCAGATGTTTGAGCATCCTTACGACGGAGATAATCACAATGCGGCTCCGTTTGCCTGGTGCTATTCGCGCATGGGTGACTTTATTCCTGAGTTGGTGTCTCAAGGCTGCAATCCCCGCGTCATGCTCGACTATTCGGGCAATCTGCTTTGGGGGCTGCGACAGATGGGGCGCGGCGACGTTTTAGATAACCTCAAGCGCATCACCTGCGATCGCACCTACCAGCCTTATGTCGAGTGGCTGGGGACGATGTGGAGTCATGCCGTCGTGCCCTCGACTCCGATCGCCGATCTCAAACTCCATATTCGGGCGTGGCAGCACCATTTTGCAGCTATCTTCGGCTGGGAGGCACTGGCACGAGTCAAGGGGTTTTCACCGCCAGAGATGCATTTGCCCAATCACCCCGATACGCTCTACACCTTTATTCATGCGCTTAAAGAGTGCGGCTATCGCTGGCTGCTGGTGCAAGAACACTCGGTTGAAGCGCTGACAGGGCACTCGCTAGACTTTAAGCATCTGCCTCATCGGTTGGTGTCTCGCAACTCTCAGGGTGAGACGATCAGCATCCCCGTTTTGATTAAAACTCAGGGTTCAGACACAAAGCTGGTGGCTCAGATGCAGCCTTACTATGAAGCCAAAACGCTTTCAAAACAGACAATATCTGGGGTGAGCATTCCGGCGATCGTGACTCAAATCGGCGATGGCGAAAATGGCGGCGTGATGATGAATGAGTTTCCAGGGGCGTTTAAGCGGGCTTGGCATGAAGTCGCAAACGATTCCACCGTTGCTGGAGTCAACGGCACAGAGTATCTAGAACTGATCGCCGCTGCTGGCTGTCGAGAAGATGATTTTCCGACCTGTCAGGCGATCGGGCAGCATTTAATCTGGCAAGAAGTCGATCCCGAAAAAGTCACGCCTGCGGGAATGGAGGCAGCGATCGCTCACCTCACCCAAACCCATCCCAACTTTCACATGGATGGAGCGTCTTGGACTAATCATCTCAGTTGGGTGGCGGGCTATGAAGAGGTTTTGACCCCGATGAATGATCTCAGTGCGCTCTTTCACAAAACTTTTGACGCGTCTAAAACCACTGAATCTGATGATTATCGTCAGGCATTACTCTACAATTTGCTGCTGCAAACGAGTTGTTTCCGCTATTGGGGGCAAGGCACCTGGACAGAGTATGCCCAAGAACTTTATCGGCGCGGCAAAACGTTGCTGAAGGGCTAGGCAGTGGTGCAGTGTGGTGCAGTTGCCCTTCAACGGAATCACAGCCGTTTGCAGATGTCATATTTGTTAGTTCTCTTAGGAGCTTTTACTCCGGTTGCAACCGCATGAACCGTATGAAGAATATTGGCTGAATAGTACCGATTGCCACAGGGATCACAGACTCCGATCGTCACGTCTTCAAGAATGACAAATCCATCTCTATGTTTGAATGCTTCGCGCTTGACGATTCGGGGTTGAACAGTTCCTTCGCAATACTCGCATCTGTATCTATACATACGATTAACCCTCAAGCTCAGTGGCTTCATAAACCGGAACGATTAGATTTGCTACCTTAGAATCAGGCTATAGCCCTGTAGATGTCAATAAATATACTTCGAGATATTCTGCGAAGGCGTAAGAATAACATTGGGGGCAATTAGGCAATGGGAGAGGCATGGAACAAGGTACAAAAGCGTAAAAAAGCAAAAATTAAACTTGCTGAGTTGATGAGTAAGGCTGACCAAGTAGTTATCATTCACTACTCTTGTGAAAGCTTCTATGATAGACCTGATGGCTCATCTCCAAGAATCACTTCTATCGCAGTCCGCAATTTAGAAGCTAGACAAACTAAGTCTTTTTCAATTCATCAAGTTGCAGAGAGAAAAGGATACTCAGCGAGTGCATTAGAGCAACACTATAACCAACTCGAAAAATTGATGCTGGATGAATTCTATGATTATGTAAATCGGCACAGTTCTCACATCTGGTTACATTGGAATATGAGGGATATTAATTATGGCTTTCCAGCCATAGCTCATCGTTATCGAGTTCTTCAAGGTGAGCCTGAAGAAATCAGCGAGTCTAAATTGGTTGATTTATCTCCTCTACTGATCGCTATTTATGGATCTGGATACATTCAGCATCCTCGATTAAAAAATCTCGTAGATAGGAATCACATAACACACAGAGACCTTTTAGACGGAAAATCTGAAGCTGAGGCTTTTGTCAACAAACAGTACGTTAAACTTCACCAATCAACTCTTAGAAAAGTTGATACTTTTGCGAACATAGTGGAACGCGCTGCTGATGGTTCGCTTAAAACAAATTCTACTTGGAAAGACATCTATGGAAGCTACCCAGCAGCAGCGATTGAGCTGATCAAGGAGAATCCCATCATAAGCGCATCAGTAGGCTTTATAGGTTTTGTGAGTGCTCTTATTGGGATAGCTACCGTATTCATCAAGTAGCATTCTTAGATTAAATGAGAAGGTTCTTGACAACCCTCAGACTATCATATTCCCGATAACTTTAATACTTGAAACCTTTGGTCGATCTCGATCTTATTTCAATGCTTCTTCGAGCTTGTTTTGATTCCACAGAGTGCGATACAAGCCATCCGTCTCCAGCAACTGCCCATGAGTTCCCGACTGCATGATTTGCCCTTGATCCATGACAAAAATCCGATCGGCAGATGCCGCCGCAGACAGTTGGTGAGAAATAAACACCACCGTTTTACGCTGAGTGCCTTCTGAGAGGTTTCTCAAAATCTGGGTAGCGGTTTGGTTGTCTACACTCGACAGCGCATCGTCTAAAATCAAAATCGGGCTATCGACTAACAGCGCACGAGCAAGCGCAGTCCGTTGGCGTTGACCACCAGAGAGAGTGATGCCGCGCTCACCGACCATCGTGTCATAGTGCTGCGGAAAGTTGAGAACCTCATCGTGAATCTGTGCCTGTTTTGCCGCTGACTCGACTTCAGATAACTCTGCGTGAACTTTGCCATAGCGAATGTTGTTTTTGATCGACGTGCTGAACAGAAAGCTTTCTTGCGGCACATAGGCGATCGCGCTTCGCAAATCCTCAATTCGCAGACTCGTGATGTCATAGTCATCGAGAAATAGCTGACCAGGAGCGATATCTAGCAGACGAGGAAGGGCATTTGCCAACGTAGATTTGCCAGAGCCGATCGCGCCCACGATCGCCACGGTTTCTCCTGGAGCAATGTCAAAACTAATGTGATCCAGCGCCGGAGTCACTTTTTCTGGCTCACTGGTCGGATAGGAATAGAGCAAATCTTGTGCCGTTAGTCTGCCTTTCACCTGCTCGATCGCTAACGGTATCGCATCCGGTTTATCTTTGATTTTGGGTTCAACCGTGAGAATGGACTCGACTCGATCGATACTCACTTCGCCCCGTTGATATGCCGTAATCGTGAAGCCCAACAGCGCAGTCGGAAACACCAACTGTCCGACGAGCAGCAATAGCGCGATAAAATCACCGACCGAAATAGTGCCATTCGCGATCGCGCCGCCCCCAAACCACAGCAAGATCAATCCGCTTAAATAACCCAACCCTTGCAAAATCGGAAACAGCGTATTTCGAGTCTTTGCCAGTTGCAGATTCGCATTCAACAGTTGGCGGTTTAGTTGCCGAAATGCTTTACGCTCGTTTTCTTCTTGAGCATAAATCTTGATTAGTGCAATGCCGCTCATGTCTTCTTGAATCAACTCGCTCATCGTCGAGAGTTCTTCCTGCACGGCAAGCTGTTGATTTCGCAGCTTGTGACTAAATAAATTCACCAAAATCAACATAAACGGATAAACCGAGATTGCCATGAGAGTCAATCTCACGTTGATCCGCATCATTACAGGCAGCGTCAGCGCATAGGCAAAGGTCGTGTTTGCCAGACTCAGCACTGCAAATCCGAGCAGGCGACGAATGTTTTCGACATCGCTCGTTGCCCGATTGATTAAATCTCCGATCGTATTCGTCGCAAAATAAGACGGCTCTAACCTTAGCAGGTGATCAAAAATCTTTTGCTTGAGATCAAACTCAACCTGTCGCCCGACACCAAACAGCAAAGTTCGCGAAATCATTCGCACACACCACATCGCCGTGGCAAGCACCAAAATCAGCCCCACAAAAAACCAAACGCGATCGACGTTGAAGGTGACCCCCAACTCATCGATCGCGTCTCTAATTAAAAGTGGAATGTAAACCGCCAGCGCATTTACGACTAGCAACGTACCGATTCCCAGTGCTGTGTTACGCCAGTGAGGACGTAAATAAACACCCAATTTTTGGAGTTGCGATCGCGCCATGATGAGGGACTCTAGCAAAAAATTAGAAACCCCCTCATCCTATCTCGCAATTAGGACGAGGAAGTTCTTCAAATCGTACTGACAGGTCTAATCCACCCTCGCAAGAAGTAGTAGATCGAAGTAATGTACTCATTAATCACGCGAGAACTCAACGCAAATGCCTCGGTGCTCGGCAGCAAATCACCGATTCGGAATCCTCGCTCAATCAGATCTCGCCCTTGGGTGCGCCGTCTCAGTGAGTCTTTTTGAGGCAACGTGTAGAAATCAGTTGGACGAGAAATAATGGTAATAGGCGTTTCTGATCCCTGACTGTTAAACTCTCGGTTAAAGGTCAGCGCGGCTCGACTCATCTCGATCGCGGAGGTCACTAAAAAAAGCTGATTTCCAAAGCCAATCCTTTGCGATTGCAGCAATGCACGGACGTTGACCGCACTGTCATGCACAGTAGGGCTTTTGGTATCTTGAATAATGTTGCCTGCCGGAACGCCCTGGTTTTGCAAAAACGTCGCAATATCAGTAGACTCTGCGGTGCTTTCTTGCGTGTCGCCATCTTTGCGATCGCGCCCCTCTCTAGATCCCGCACTCACAATCAATAGCGGATTGGTGCCTCGCGCCACCTCTTCCTGATAGAGTCGCGCCGCATAGATCAACCGATCGCCCTCCTCGGTTAGCTGAATCGGCTGTTGAGTCAAAATGTTGTAGGCGGGTTCGGTCAACGGCTCGACAGGCTCAATCAACGGTACCTGCGTGGTTTGAGGAGGCGTAGTAGGAGCCGGAGCAGGTTGAGTGCGAGGACGAAGCTGAAGTCGAGTCGTGCCTTGCCCTAACACCACAATGACGCGTCTTCCTCCTGCGAGAGACTCTGCCGGAGCCGCGCGCGTAATTTGTAGCGCCTGAGCCTCAGCGCGTTGAGCCAGAAAATAAGACACTGCCGGGATGCTCAAAATCAACAGCAACGGAATCGCCACCCTCAGCAGCGTCAATCCTGTTTTAGAAATGCCTCCTCTCAGAAGCTCTGTCAAGACGATCAGAAAGAAAATCAGAATCAACCCTAACGGGCTAAACGGAATCGCAATCAGTTGCCAAATGTCTCCAAACAGACCGTCAGCAGGGGCACCTCGATAAAACGTCAGCGCACTGACCCCCAACAGCAGCAGAATCACCAATCCGCCTAAAAACGCCTTGGGGAGCGCTCTAAGCAACACATACCAGGTAAAAAGCCCAACGACGACCCAAAGCAACACCTGGGTTAAGAGCACAAATACATCTGTTACCAATAAGACCATGCTGTAATTCCTTAAAGTTCTGTGACGAACCGCATTTAATGTTTAGACTCAATTCCTAAAGTTTCACGAAGTCAATCTACCAGTAACCGATCCAGGAAGACCCAAATGTCTCAAAACCCCATTCAGTCTAGGATTGTACCGAAGATTGCTAATTTCGCAGCCAAAATGACCGCGATCGCCACAAATTCTTTTCAACCTGACGTTCAAGATGCCTAAACTTTAGTGAAATTCTCGCCTTTAACCTGGCTCTAAAAGGGCAAAAATCGTGCAAGATGCAGGATTGTTACCCCCAAGCGCAATCTTAAATTTTTGAGTGTTGTTAACGTTGGTTAGGTAAAAGGGTGTTGTGTCATGAGGAACGATCGTGGAATTAATTTTGGCAGGAATTATGTTTGTTGTAATCTTTTTTCTCCTGATGAAAGAGCTTTTTTGGTGAGAATAAAGAAGTGAAGCTGCGCGATTAGTATCTATCATTCAATCAACAGAATAATGAAGTTTTGGCGATTTTTATAGTCTAAAATTCCATCGGCAACTCGACACGCTTATCCTGAGAGTCAGAAGCCTCTATTCAACAAGGCTTCAAGGTCTAGAACTGACCCCCGACCCCTGATAAAGAACTGTAATCTTGCGAGGAGCTAGAGCGTGCAACCAGAAAAACCAGCTATTTTAGTCACCGGGGGAGCCGGGTATATCGGCTCTCATGCGGTGTTAGCCCTGCAACAAGCCGGGTATGAGGTCGTGATTCTTGACAACTTGGTTTATGGGCATCAAGACCTCGTAGATCAGGCGCTTCACGTCAAACTTGTAGTGGGTGACACCAACGATCGAGAGTTGCTCGATCGGCTGTTTGCCTCCCGCAAGTTTGCGGCGGTGATGCACTTTGCGGCATACGCTTACGTGGGCGAATCGGTCACTAAACCCGACAAATATTATCGCAACAATGTGGTTGGCACGTTGACTTTGCTGGAAGCGATGACGGCTGCGTCGATCGATAAGTTTGTCTTTTCCTCAACCTGTGCGACTTACGGAGTCCCCAATCAGGTGCCGATCCCAGAAGATCATCCTCAAAACCCGATCAACCCTTATGGGGCGACCAAGCTAATGGTCGAGCGGATCTTGGCAGACTTTGACCAAGCCTATAACCTCAAATCCGTTTGCTTCCGCTATTTTAATGCCGCAGGTGCCGATCCCGATGGGCGATTAGGCGAAGACCACGCTCCAGAAACCCACCTGATCCCGCTCGTATTAATGACAGCGTTAGGTAAGCAAGACTCGATTTCGATTTTAGGCACTGACTACCCAACTCCAGACGGAACGTGCATCCGCGACTATATTCATGTGACTGACTTAGCTCAGGCTCATGTGCAAGGACTGGAGTATCTCTTAAAGGGCGGAGCATCAGAAGTCTTTAATCTGGGCAATGGCAGCGGCTTTTCAGTTAAAGAGGTGATTGAGAGCGCTCGTCAGGTCACAGGTAAACCAATCGCGGCTGTTGAACACGATCGTCGCCCTGGTGATCCTCCTGCGTTAGTAGGCAGTGGCGAGAAAGCTCGAACCGTTCTAGGTTGGAAGCCCGACTACCCCGACATTAGCCAAATTCTTGCCCACGCCTGGCAGTGGCACCAAAAACGTCACGGGACGAAGTAATTTCTACATAGCTACTTTATGAACAAGGGGCTTAAGCCCCTTGTTGCTTCGACCGCAACAGAGCGTCCTAATATAATTTCGTAGGGCTACACACATTAAGTGTTGATTGTGAGAGCCGTGCTCCTTTAATCACAGCTTAATTAAACCGCAATCGCAAGTGAAGTTCCGCAAAAAACCTAAAATGCGCCTACTCTGGCAAAAATCACATAAAGGGTCTTCAAAATGAGAACTACATCATAAAGCGGTGTCCAGAGAGCCTGATAGCGCAAGTCAAGCTTAACGATATCCTCAAAGTCGGTCACAGTCGATCGCCCATTTACCTGCCACTCTCCGGTTAACCCTGGCTTGACCGTTAGGCGCTGCCAGTGATGCTCACTATAGTGAATCACCTCGTCAGCAGTGGGCGGACGCGTCCCTACCAGGCTCATTTGCCCGATCAAAACGTTCCAAAACTGCGGAAGTTCATCCAGGCTAGTGCGACGGAGAAAGCGCCCCACTCGTGTGATTCGAGGATCTTGCTGATTTTTAAAGATTAGCCCCTGTGCCTCGTTTTCGATCTGATGTTTGAGCGCCTCGGCATTCTCAATCATCGATCGAAACTTACAGAGCCGAAACGGCTTGCCCATCAACCCATATCTTTTTTGGCTATACAAAATCTGACCAGGGCTGTCAAGACGAATGGCGATCGCGACTGGAATGAAAAATAAGCCGACGATTCCTAGCCCGATTAGACTGCCTATAATATCGATCGCTCGTTTGGCGGAAGAGTAGGTTGATCGATGGGGGACCTTAATTGAAGTAGAAACTGTCATCATTAAATCGGCAGCCGTTGTTGATTGGGTGCGTGCTGTTGGGCGAGTTCCAGGTAGGGAACGGGTAAAAAAATACTGAAAATGCTTTTGGACGTGCGGGTACAACAGAATATAGGCTTATCCTCCTAGTAGGTGACAGTGCTATCCGCAACAATTCCTCAAATCTTTTTATTGCCTTAATGAATTAAACTTTTTGTGAAGGCTTGATGAAGAGAATAGGGTTGACGATCAGGGAACTTGAGTCAATGGTTTGTTTGAGAAAAGGGTTTGAGGAGTGGCAGAATCTCGCGATCGGTTAGAGGCTGCGGTGGGGCAAATTGCAGAAACCGTGCTGGCAGCAGCAGATGCCATTGAGCAACTTGCCGATCGCTTAGATGAGTTGTCAATTCAAGTGCAGCAGCAGGGCTATGAGATTTTTGCCTTGAGCGATGCGATGCAGACATTAGCGGCAAATCAGGATGACACGCTGACCCGACTCGCTGAGTTGACCGAAACTTTACAGCAAATGAACGCGTCTTTGAAAGCAACCGACGATCGCGCTTGAGGTTCAAGATTCTGCGACTCACGCTACAAACGTCGTGCGCTGAAACTTGATCGATTCTGTTAAGTTACGAACAATTTGCAGACAAAGTTTTATACTTTGAACCTCACCCCTTTATGTCTTCTCAAAACTTTGAGCGTTTGTGAGAAAACAAAATTTGGGAATTACCCGAACGGGTAAGTGATTTTGATCGGGGTTGTAAGGCAAACTCTATAACAGGGCATTGAGGACGGCAATTTCATGACACGCGCAGAAGACATTGCTGACAGATGGCGGCTACAGTTGCAGAATGATTTACCTAAAATCAGCCGATCGACTCACGAGAGCATTATTCAATGGCTAATCGGGGAAGACCCAACGCGGTTTGATGACTTGCTTCCCAACCAGTTAGAAATCGCCAAACAAGCGATGGATTATCGCTATCGCATTCTTTGTCAGCGCTATTTAGAAGCTGGACCCGAACGCGCTTATAAAGGGCTGATCCAACGATTAAGCAGCTTGTTTTTGATTCGCAACAAAATCCGCACCTGGATTGCGCTGTCTCGAGATCGTCAGCGATCGGTGGTCGATGTGCTGCAAGAAGTGATTCAAGAATTGCTGCAAAACGATCACTATATGCAGCAGCAAATCGCTTGGATTGCTCGATGCACCAATGATCCCCGGCTTCGCAATGCGCTTGTGTTGACCAGCACCGAAGAATATTGTCTGCGTCCGATTCGCAATCAGCCGCTTTTGGTCTATCGATTTGTCAACTATCTGCGACGCTCACAGCGAGGCGGCATGACTCAGGTTCCGGCTGCCGATTTCATTCGGTTAGTCTCAGAGGAGATCGCACCTGATGACTCTGAAGGGTCGGTTAGCTTGCTTGATGGACAAGCGATCGCCCAATATCAGGAAGGTCAAGCGCAAGAACAACAGCAAGAACTGCGCCGCACGATCGCGCAAGAGTTTGAGTCTTATCTCTTAGAGCGCGTTGATCCCCTAGCGGCTGAGTGGCTAAAGCTTTATTTGCAGGGACGATCGCAAGAGGCGATCGCTCAAGATCTCGATATGCCGATTAAACAGGTGTATCGACTGCGAGAAAAGGTGAATTATCACGCAGTTAAAGTCTTCGCCTCTAAAAATCAGCCCGAACTTGTGACGGAATGGTTAGGGCGTTAGCAAGTCTCACGATCGAGTCGGATGGGCAACCAATTCTTTAACCGCATTCAGCATTGAAGAATTGCCTTTGTTGCGCTCAGACAGCCACCATTCTGCACCCCACAAATAGATTCTAGAAATCCCCGACCGGGTGGCATAGTTCCAGGTTTCAGTTAAGCGATCGGGATTCATTGAAATATAGGCATCTTCGGGGTGAGCAAATCGATAAGGTCCATCAGGTCCCCAGGGTTATGCTTGCATTTCTGCCACCCAAAACGGCTTTGCTTTTTGTTGAGCGATCGCGGCTTGATACGCTAATCGTAAGGGTGAGAAAAATCCCATTCTGAACATCTCAACATATCCGCTGTAAACAGGACTTCTGAAGAACAGTTTGTTGAACAGTGTGATAGCAACTACATCACTGTCAAAATCTAGAGTCTCTCGAATTTGAGAAGTCATCCAGGGAGAAAAGGCAAAGGTGACGATCGTCGGATGACTATGTTGATCCAACGTGCGAACTAATTTAACTTCTTCAGCCACCAATGGCGCAACTTCACGACAGTGTTCGCCGCCCCAGATCTTGCCTAAAATCTTTGCCAAGGGTTCGTTTTCGACTTGCCACGCTTCGAGTGCTGGATGGTCTTTAAAGTGCAGCACAGCGGCTGTGGTCATGTTGAATAGGGCTTGTTTGAAGTCACGATCGTCCAGCGATCGAGTCCAATCAGGCGCATAACACTCAGGATATCGAGGAACGCGATGTCCGACGACTAACAGAATTTTTGCATTCGCTTTGCTGGCTTCTTGCATCTGCCAATCAAGCGTTTCCCAGTCAAAGATTCCAGGTTTCGGCTCGATTTGATCCCAAAAGATTGGAATCCGAATCTGTTTGATGCCAATGTCGTTCACGATTTCTCGATAGGCTGATTTCCAGTTCAAACCCAGCGCTTCCGCATTGATTTTTATGAACGTTGTGCCGACTTTCACCTCATTTGCAACGCCTGAATCTTTGACCGTCCATTGCAGAAGAAAGTCTTTAGAAAATAGGAGGATTAGCGTCAATAAAAACAGCCAAATTCCTCTTACAACACTTTTCTTGAACCGCCGATGTTTTAGTTTCATAATAAAAAAGCTGGGCAGTTTTGCAACTACCCAGCTTCCTAACGATTAACGACTAACTTTTAGACACCAACCGTTTTCTTGGTGACAGCGGTGAGTTCACCTTTCGCATACTTCGCAGCATAGTCTTCAAGGCTCACTTGCTTGATCTTGCTGGCGTTGCCTGCGGCGCTGAACTGCTGATAGCGATCGGCACACACTTTTTGCATGTACTTAATCGATGGCTTGAGGAAGAAGCGAGGGTCAAACTCTTTGGGGTTTGAAAATAGCGCTTCACGTACAGCGGCGGTAATCGCTAAACGGCAGTCAGTGTCGATGTTGATTTTACGAACGCCGCTCTTGATGCCCTTTTGAATCTCTTCAACAGGCACCCCGTAAGTTTCAGGGATCGCACCGCCATTTTGGTTGATCAGCGCAATCAAATCTTCGGGAACAGAAGACGAGCCGTGCATGACCAAGTGAGTGTTGGGTAAGCGGCGGTGAATTTCTTCGATGCGGCTGATTGCCAAAACTTCGCCCGTCGGTTTGCGAGTAAATTTGTAAGCCCCGTGACTGGTGCCGATCGCGACCGCCAGTGCGTCAACCTGAGTGCGCTCGACAAACTCAACGGCTTCGTCGGGGTCGGTGAGAAGCTGATCGTGGGAGAGGGCACCCTCAAAGCCGTGACCGTCTTCTGCTTCGCCTTTGCCCGTTTCGAGTGAGCCGAGGCAGCCGAGTTCGCCTTCGACGCTGACCCCGATCGCGTGAGCCACTTTCACAACTTCGCTGGTCGTGCTGACGTTATAGTCAAAGCTGGCAGGGGTTTTGGCATCGGCTTCGAGTGAGCCATCCATCATGACGCTGCTGAAGTTGTTCTTCATTGCTGAATAGCAGGTTGAGGGCGCATTGCCGTGATCTTGGTGCATCACAATTGGGATTTCGGGATAGGTCTCGATCGCCGCTAAAATCAGGTGACGCAAGAAGTTTTCGCCCGCATAGTTGCGCGCACCACGAGAAGCTTGCAAAATCACGGGGCTATCCGTTTCATCGGCAGCCCTCATGATTGCCTGGATCTGCTCCATGTTGTTGACGTTGTAAGCCGGGATGCCATAACCGTGTTCAGCCGCGTGGTCAAGCAGCAGCCGCAAAGGTACAAGCGCCATAGATAGTCCTCCTGGGTGGTTAGGGTCAGCGAGTGGATGTTAAACAAATTAATTGTTAGGACAATCTTAAGACAGTTTTACGCTCAAACATAGTCGAATTTGTCGATCGAGTCAGCGAGATAAGTAAAAATACTATTAATTTTACTTATCTATAGATAGATGAACCTCTGCTCGATCCAAAGCTTTCGTAGTTTGAGATACAGTGCTAGCGGTCGATCTGCGCCTCAATGAGAGTGAAGATTCGGCTGATTTAGATGACTGACTCGATTGCTGAACTGCTCGACCCGACCCGACTTTTGTTTGATTTACAGCGAGGGAACGAGATTGCTCAACGGTTCTCAAGATGTCTTGTGCCCGAGGAAATTGCCAATCACGTCACCGACGGCTTAGTTGAAACCTTTGGCAGTGCTTTTGCGCGAATCTGGCTCTTGGAACCTGACCAAACCACTCTCAAATTGGTTGCCTCTTCAGGAATGTATACCCACATCAATGGCGCGTTTGCGAGAGTCCCGATGGGTGCCTATAAAGTAGGCAAAATTGCCCAAAATCGGGTGTCTTTTCTAAGCAATCATTTGGCAGATGAGCCGTGGGTCGGAAATCGGGAGTGGGCGATCGCGAATCAGATTCAAGGATTTGCAGGCTATCCGTTGGCAATTCAGGGCAGAGTGATTGGAGTGCTGGCGACGTTTAGCCTCCACGCAATGGAGCCAGAATTTTTAGAGGTGTTGCAAACCCTATGTACGATCGTATCGATCGCCTTAGACACTGCCCTCCAGCACCAAGCAGAAAAGCAAACCTGGCAATCATTTGCTCAACATCCCGCTTTCCATCATCTGTCTTTGTCTGATCAGTTAGCCAGTCTCTTAAAGTCTGCTCGACTCACCTTAGTCGGAACCGAGCAGTCGCTGTCGCTGCCTCTAACTTATGTATTTCTGCAAGCCGCCGACGCTTTAAATCGAGTGAACTGTGCCTATTGTCGGCTGATTTATACAACAGAAACGGTGGCGATCGAGGCGATCGTGCCCACATCTGATCAAGCAGTTCGTGACCCAAACAAGATAGTTCACTCTGCGTTTGGTGAGTTATTGTTCGCCGTTTCCTGTTTGGGAGGCGTGCTGCAAACTCAAACGGGTGTGAATCAAAAAGCGATTCAGGTTTCAATCAAAATTCCTTATTTAGGTGCGGTTTCGGGAGACTGTGTGCAAATTCAGTGCACGTTACCCGTGTTGCAAATGGCGTTCACACATCTAGCTTTTTTAGCGGGTCTGACGGTGTGTGATGGCGATGCAGATGCCCCATTGTTGACGGATGACCTGACTCAGATTCATGCAAAACGAGTGCTGTGGATTCAGCAGAGCGCTCAGACGTTGCCCAAAGGAGTCAAGGCTAAAGTCGATCTGACGATTACGCCCGGGCAATTGCGAGATGCGATCGCGGCGGTCGCCCGTGGCGAGAGTTGGGGCATCGAATCTGATGCTGAGGTGCAGCCAATGCTGTCGGAGCGCGAGTTAGAAATGATGACGCTGTTGGCGGAGGGATTGCGCGATCGTGACATTGCCAATTATCTGGTGATTAGCGAAAGTACGGTCAAGTTTCACATGAACAACGTTCTTGCCAAACTCAAAGCGCGAACTCGATATCAAGCGCTTCATCAAGTGGTTTTGAATGGCTGGATTTAGGGCACCGCACGAAAATGAAGTATCAGACTGTGACGCTCGTGTAGAATTAGGTCGATCGCTATGCAGTTTTCTCAAAGGGCGATCGATCGCTGGTGGCATCCTCAACTGGCAGCACGCAGATGAAGTTTTGCTGCTATTGATAGATAAGCACAACAAATTACTAAAAGACTCTAAATTGGTTGAAGAAAATTCTGGTTAATTTTCTGAGCACTTGCATGAAGATTACAACTGCTAGCAACGCTAGAAACGCATAAGCTACAGCATAACCGATGTCAACATAGCATAAGATTACAAATGGGATGAAGGTTATTGCAAGAGCAAGAATGATTAAAGTAGTTCCATAGGTCAGACGATAAGCCTCAGGAAATTTTGCAGTGTCTCTTGCAAGGTTCAAACCAAAGACCTGTGAACTCTCCACTTCGTTAAGCTCTTTCCTAATCTCTTGCTCAAAGCTGAGAAGATTAGAAGAAATAGAAAACATGACGGTCGTTCTAATTAAAGACACGAACCCAATCAGCACAAAAAACAAAAGCAGGCTGAGGAAACCTATGAACAGAAGCCCATTGTAGTTGATTCTAGAGTTAGTTAATACTATTGCATCTACGATAGGCTTCCAAAAATTATAGATGCACCCGCCGCTTCTAAAAGCTTAAAGTCTTCAAAACTACTTTTGATATGCTCCTCAAGCTTCTCATTCAGTCGAGCATATTCTTTATATAGATAGTCTATTCTTTGATTAGAATCCATGTTCGTTTTCATTGAAAATGATTGTTTTAACAACAGTCCGGACAATTTTAAATCGCCAACGGTGGAATGCGGGTTTCAGCATCATCACTGAGGCAAATACCAACGGTGGAATGAGGGTTTCAGCCTCTGCCTCAAAAAATGTCCGGAGTATTGTTTTAAACTTTCGTTGTTCTGTCAAATAACAATACACTGAGTAGGAATTCACTCTGCTTTTCTAACATACAGATCTCTAATACGGCTCTACAGTACCCGCCTAGGTAGTTTAACGCCAGACGTACTATAGATATTCTGATGAATTTGACTCATTGACTGACCCCTGTTTATTTAGACAGGGATGAGCATTGGTTTCAATGGCGTTAAGAGAGAAACGATCGCCACGCCCTAGCCCAATCGCTAGACTTCAATCTTTCGTACTGCGAGATACAAAATTCTTAGATCTCTAGCCTTTAATCTTGCACTGTTATCTCTGCAAGAAATCGCCCATGAACACACATTATTCAGTCGTTGTAGTAGGAGGAGGGCAAGCTGGACTCTCGATCAGCTATTGCTTAACGCAGCGCGGCATTGATCACATTGTGTTTGAAAAACACACGATCGGACACGCGTGGCGATCGAGCCGTTGGGATTCGTTTTGTTTAGTCACCCCAAACTGGCAATGCACTCTGCCAGGGCATCCTTATCAAGGTGATGACCCCAATGGGTTTATGCAAAAAGATGACATCGTGAACTACATCGAGACCTATGCTGCGTCGTTTAACCCTCCGGTGAAAGAAGGCGTTGCAGTGCTGCGAGTTTACAGGAATGACGATCGCGGAATTTTTGACGTGACGACCTCGATCGGAGAGGTCACCGCCGACCAAGTTGTGATTGCAGCCGGGAGCTACCATCGTCCCAAAGTGCCGCGCATGGCTGAACGGCTTCCCGTAGATATCGTGCAACTACATTCGTCTCACTATAAAAATCCGCACTCTCTGCCTGATAAAAGCGTGTTAGTCGTCGGCACCGGACAGTCGGGCTGTCAGATTGCAGAAGATTTGCATCTTGCAGGCAAAAAGGTTCATCTCTGCGTAGGAGGTGCGCCCCGATCGCCCCGCCGATATCGTGGCAAAGATGCGGTCGATTGGCTTGAGGAAATGGGCTACTACAATCTATCGATTAATGAGCATCCTCAAAAAGAAAAAGTCAGAAGTAAAGCCAATCACTACCTCACAGGTCGCGATGGCGGACGCGAAATTGACCTGCGCCGATTTGCATTAGAAGGAATGCAGCTACACGGCAGATTGAAATACGTTGGCGATCGTAAACTCGATTTTTGGGATGATCTCAAGCAAAATCTCGATCAAGCCGATGCCGTTTCTGAAAGCATTAAAAAAACCATTGACGGATTCATTGCAAAAAACCAGATCCAAGCGCCTACAGAGACACCCTATCAACCTGTCTGGGAGCCAGAAGACGACGTTCTCAGCGTGGACTATGAGCAGGCAAATATCGGCACAGTGATCTGGTCTACTGGATATGAATCTGATTTTAGTTGGGTTGAGCTTCCGGTATTTGATGGCAAGGGTTATCCGGGGCACGATCGAGGGGTGACTCAACTCGAAGGACTCTATTTCTTGGGGCTTCCCTGGCTTTATACCTGGGGTTCAGGCAGGTTTTCAGGAGTCGCACGCGATGCAAACTACATTGCTGATTACATTATATCGAGAAAGAAATTATCGCCTTCCAACGCGTGGAGCATTGTAAATGAATTTTTGATCGGCTCATAAGTAAGTTGATGAAACCATTTGTAGGAGGCGTTTCGGCTCCGCTCAACGCTCAATACTTCAAGAAACGCGGGTTGAGCGAAGTCGAAACCCAGGTTGACTTTGATTGAGCCTATCTGTTTAAAGCCCGGTTATTAAAAACCTATCGATTTAGACAGGTACTTGATGAGGATTGCAGCTTGTTTTTAGCGTTGTCATTGTCATCCCTAGCCTTATAACTAGACCTGCAACTTTCGTATTCATCACTACAAAACGTCTGGGTAGCCAGCCCTTAATGTGGCATCACACAAGTCCGTTAGAGATAAGGAGACCATCATGCCTGAAGTATAGCCGTTGCCAGTTAGGTTAGGACATACTATAGAAGTTGAGACCCTCAAATGAGCGATGCCAGCCCCCTACAGCGATGACCTCCGACAAAAAGT
>NZ_LXYR01000022.1 GCF_001650195.1 Phormidesmis priestleyi BC1401
GGTCTTGACCTCAACGCGTTGGGATCAATTCTGGAACAAACTGAATCAATACGGCTTTTCCGTTGCCCTCTAATAGTATCAAATAGAGGTCGCACCCCTTCGCACTCGCACTTATGATGCTGCGACGATTGATCGGGCATTAGAAACGATCGAGCGCAATGCTCAAACCCAAACCCAACTGATCGAAGATCTTCTAGACGTTTCGCGCATGATTCGCGGCAATTTGCGGCTTGATCTTGCCCCGATGAGTCTCGCTCCCGTGATCGACATGACGATCGCCAATGTGCGGTTAGCGGCTGAGGCAAAATCAATTCAACTGCACAGTCAAACTGATGGCTCGATCGGATATGTTTTAGGCGACCCGAACCGACTCCAGCAAATTGTTACCAATCTATTGACTAATGCGGTTAAGTTTACGCCTCAACATGGGTGCGTCCACGTTTCCCTAAAGCAGATTGGCGGTCAGGCTCAGATTCAGGTTGCCGACACGGGCAAAGGCATTCAGCCCGACTTTTTGCCCTATGTGTTTGAGCGATTTCGTCAAGCAGACGGAGGCACCACTGGCTCAAAAGATGGGCTAGGGTTAGGGCTGGCGATCGTGCGTCATCTCGTCGAACTGCACAGCGGCACCATCACTGCAGATAGCCCTGGAGAAGGGCAAGGTGCGACGTTTACAGTGAAAATACCTGTGTTAGATGACGAAAGCAAACGCATCAAAAATGATGACAAAAGGGAGAATAAATTTGACTTAAATTCATCTCTCTTGTCTAACGTTAGCGTCTTGGTTGTCGATGATGAACCCGATACACGAGAGTTTTTGACGGTTGCTCTGGAAGGATCTGGAGCCAGGGTGACAACTGCCGAATCTGTACGATCTGCGTTTGAGATGTTTCAGCAGACTCAGCCTGATCTCATAGTTAGCGATACTGGGATGCCAGAAGAAGACGGATACACATTGCTGTCTCGAATTCGACAACTAGCGAGTGAACTGCGTAATACCCCAGCGATCGCGTTAACCGCTCATGCCAAACCTGAAGATCGCGATCGAGCGTTAGATGCTGGCTTTCAAGATCATTTAACAAAACCCGTTGAGCCAGATAATCTGATTCGGGCGATCGTCCATTTACTTCGACCTTAAAACTTTTGCTCTATTTCACTCAGTCATACCGCGCTGCTGATGAAGTCCAGGCAGCCCCCACCACGGAACGTTGGGTTGTTCGTGATGCTCTTCGTGATAGCCAAAATGATAGCAGGTGATAAATGACCAAAAGACTGACCAGTTGCTGCTTTGAGCGCGAGTTTCGCTAACATATCCCCCCTCTGGTTCACGGTGGGGCAGATAGGTTCCAAAGAAAAAGAGCTGTAGAGAACTGGCGATCGAGGGCACTACCCAAAACCAGTTTAAATTCGTTTCTGGAACGTGAAGCCCAATGCTAACGATATTGTAAATCGCCATTAAGCCAAACAATCGGGTCCAACTCCAATAGCGAAACATGAAGTAGCCATACCACGCAAAAAAGTTTTTAACCTTACCGTTGTGAAAGTCTGGATCAGTCTCACTTGCAGGATGCTGGTGATGAAGCCAGTGCGTTCTCACCATCTTTTTATAGTCAAACAGAGCATACACAATCAATACAAATGAGCCAACCCACTGATTGAGTTTTGGATTACCAGGCGCAATTGCTCCGTGCATGGCATCGTGGGCAGTGATAAACAGCCCCGTGTATAGAAATGTTTGCCAAATAGTGAAAGCAATTCTCCACCCGATCGAAAGCTGAGAGATGTCGCTCGAGAGTAAACTAATTAGACTGACTGCCCAAATGCCGATAATGCTAAAAGCAACTAAAACTCCACGGTTGCGAGATAGCATTTCTTTTGGAACACCGTTAGAGAGTTGCGCTAGTGGCGCAAAGATTTGACTGGATTGAGTCACGCAGTTACTCCACAAAAATGGCAAATGGACAGGACGAAGGCTTTTTCTTTTAAGAGTAGGCTAACGAACTTGGCGTTGGAACCTTTACAAATTTTAACAACCCTTCAGTTAATATACACCCCTCTAGCGACCGACCGCGATCGCTTCCCTAATCTCTAAGGTGCTCGATTATGGCTCTCTGCTTTTTGTTTACAGCCTTTATCCTATGGAGTTCGGTGCTCCCCGCTATCCATCTCTAGAACGAATCTCTCTGCGGTTCTAAAGGCTGATATTTTGGTGAATTTGAACAAGCAATCTCTCTGAGAACACCTCTCAAGTAAGAGCTAACGCCTTTGACAACTGTGAATATATGCGTGAATATCCCGCAAAAGTCGGACGACTTTCAACCTCGATCGAGCACACTAAAAGACAGTCCCTCTCACGTTAAACTATGGCTCCCACCGTTTTGATCACAGGGGCTTCTCAAGGAATCGGCAGAGCAACCGCACTTTTGTTTGCTCGCAGTGGCTACAATCTTGTTTTAGCCGCTCGTCATCCCGATCGCCTAGAAGCCTTCGCCCAAGAGCTTAAAAGCCTCAGCTACTCAGCATTAGCGGTTCCGACCGATGTCAGAGATCCTCAGCAGGTCAAGAATTTAGTGCAGCAAGGACTCGCAGAATATGGCTCGATCGACGTGCTGATCAATAACGCCGGAATCTATGCGTCTGGCTCGGTCGATAGCTTCTCACTAGAAGATTGGCACACCACGATCGACACCAATCTCTGGGGCTATATTCACACCATTCATGAATTATTGCCGCATTTTATTGAACGCAAGAGCGGCACAATCGTCAACCTCAGTTCGATCGGCGGCAAGGTTCCTGTTCCTTATTTAGTCCCTTACAACACCAGCAAATTTGCGGTTACAGGGTTGACGCAATCGCTGCAATCAGAGCTTGCGCCCAAGGGAATCACCGTATGCGGCATCTACCCCAATCTGATTAGAAGTAGCCTGATGGAACGGGCAATTTTTAGAGGCAAAACTGTTGACGATGCAGCGGCGCGTCGTCAACAGCTTGAGCAGGTTCTCAGCGTTCCAGTGATTGAGAAGCCTGATGATGTCGCCAAAGCAATTTGGGATGCCGTGCAGCACAAGCGTACTGAAGTAGTGGTCGGCTCTGCCAACCTATCGATCGCCTCAAATCGCCTGTTTCCTGATCTAATGCAGTGGGTGTTTAGACGCACCTTCAAGAACAAAGATCAGGATTACGGCACCCCTTGAACATGCTGCCAACTACGGATTCTCTTGAGTGACGACTGGTGGTTTTACTGGCTTCAACAACAGCCAGCCCAAAAAGAAAAAAGACGCAGTAAACAATTGCACGATATCGAGTGCAGAAAGATAGCCATCTGAGAGAGTCGCGATCGAGCGATCGGTGATTCCAAACAGCCAGGAGGAGACACCCAACACCCAAATCCCATTTTTGAGATTTATTAAGAACGGCATGAAATCAGAATGCGAACGGGTCATATCAGTCCCCTTGCGGCAGCGCCATGTGGGTACAGTGGACTAATCGAGTCATCCACCGCTTTGTCATATACATATATTAAGAAATATTTTGATTTCTTGCCATATTTCCCAAGATATAGGTGCTGGTTTTCTGACCTTGAGAAAATGTTTGTCAGCAACGCTTTTGGTACGATTTAACGAGAGGCACCTCTCCGTTCCGCTATTAATTTTACGAACCGATGACCTATGCCATTGATTTTGGAACCAGCAACACCGTCGTCACTCGCTGGAACCCGGCAACGCAGCAGCCAGAGACCCTTTCTCTCCCTGGCATTTCGTTTCGCACAGGACAAAATCCACCTCTGATTCCCAGTCTGCTCTATGTCGAAAATGCCCAACAGGGGAAAGTGGTCGTTGGGCAGCAGGTGCGCGATCGTGCCCTCGATTTAGCTACCGATTCTCGATTTTTTCGCAACTTTAAGCGGGGCATTGGCTCCAACGTGCAGGGGTTTTTGCCTAAATTAGAGGGGCAGACCATCACGTTTGAGCAAGTAGGCGAATGGTTTTTGACTCGGATCATTACCCAACTCAAAGCTACCGATCCCGATATTGTGCGATCGATCGTCTTTACCGTCCCGGTTGACAGCTTTGAGGCATATCGGCTGTGGCTCGGTCGAGTCTGTCAATCGCTCAACATTGACCAGGTGCGGATGTTAGACGAGCCAACGGCAGCAGCGTTGGGATATGGGTTAAGCGATCGCCAAACGCTCTTGGTTCTCGATTTTGGTGGCGGCACGCTAGATTTGTCTCTCGTGCAGTTAGATATCAATGAACAAACTCAGGCAAAACCGCTTGGGTTCATTCTGCAATGGGGACAAAAATCATTTGCCAAACAGTCGGGACAGAAGCCCAAAATCGCCAGAGTTCTGGCAAAGGCAGGGCAAAATTTAGGCGGTTCGGATATTGATCATTGGTTGGTCGACTACTTCGCGCAAACTCAAGGAATCGCCGCGACTCCGTTAATCTCGCGTCTAGCAGAACGGCTCAAAATTCAACTCTCGCTGCAACTTCAGGCACAAGAAGTCTACTTCAATGATGAAACGTTTGAGAGCTATGACCTGTCTCTAACTCGCAGCCAGTTTGAGCAGATTCTCACCGAGCATCAGTTTTTTGACAACTTAGATGAGGCGATGGGTCAAGTCCTTCAGCAAGCGCGACGGCAGGGACTGAATGTAAAAGACATTGATGCCGTGCTGCTTGTTGGCGGAACGGTGCAGATTCCGGCGGTGCAGAAATGGGTGCGGCAATATTTTGATGCGTCAAAGATTCGGTGCGAAAAGCCGTTTGAAGCGATCGCGCAAGGAGCATTGCAGCTCAGTCAAGGCATTCAGATCAAAGATTTTCTCTATCACGGCTATGGCATTCGCTATTGGGATCGGCGAAATAACTGCCACCGTTGGCATCCGCTGATCAAAGCTGGACAGCCTTACCCGATGCAAAACCCGGTTGAGTTGGTGCTCGGTGCGTCGCTCGACAATCAGCCCAGCATTGAGTTAATCATCGGCGAACTCGGAGTCGAAACCGCTCAAACAGAAGTTTATTTTGACGGCGATCGGCTCGTCACTCGCAGTCTGACCAGCAGCCAAACTCAGGTGCAGCCGCTCAACGATCGAGCCGGGGCGCGCAGCATTGCCCAACTCGATCCCCACGGGTCACCAGGGAGCGATCGCATCAGAGTCAACTTTCAGGTAGACGACCAGCGCTTTCTTCGCATCACTGTTGAAGACTTGCTAACCGCCCGAACTCTCTTGGACGATCAGCCCGTGGTGCAACTGAGTTGAGACAACAAAAAACGCCCATTATTCTAATTCTTCAATAAAAGCTTTTAGGGGCGTTGCTGATGCCCTTCTCACGAAGTGGGGCAAGCCCTCGACAGCCCTTCTCCCCAAGGAGAAGAGATCTGAAGATCTTGTCCCCTCTCCTCTTGGGAGAGGGCTAGGGTGAGGGTCAATCTAGAAATTCATCCATCAATTCAGCAACGCCATTTTAGGGTTAGCTAATAGTCGCGATCGCGCTCAACATTCCTTCAAATAATCGCAGTCCATCAGTGCCACCTAGACTCGGATCAGAGGCTCGTTCTGGGTGAGGCATCATTCCCAACACGTTGCCTTGGTGATTACAAATGCCCGCAATCTGATTTAGCGATCCGTTGGGGTTGCTCAACGGATCAGATTTACCCTCAGCACTGCAATAGCGGAATAAGACTTGATGATTGTCTTCTAGTGACTTCAGCGTGTCAGCATCGGCGTAATAGCTGCCTTCACCGTGGGCGATCGGCAGCGTAATCACCTCGCCAGTCCGGTAATGGTTTGTCCAGGGCAAATCGGTTCGCTCGACGCTGAGAGGCACTCGATCACAGACAAAATGCAAATCCCGATTTCTTACCAACGCACCCGGCAGCAAACCCGCCTCGGTTAAGACTTGAAACCCATTACAAATGCCTAAAACAAACTTTCCTTGTTCGGCGTGTTTAATCGTGGCTTGCATCACGGGAGAAAATCGAGCGATCGCGCCGCACCGCAAATAATCGCCATAGCTAAAACCACCGGGCACAATTACTACATCAATATCAGACAAATCGCTGTCTTCGTGCCAAATCATGCGAGTTGGCTGATTGAGTAATCCTTGCGTCACCCAAACCACATCGCGATCGCAATTCGATCCCGGAAAAACCACTACTCCAACGTTCATCCCTTATCCTTTATTTATGAACCGACGTTCAGAGGTGTAGACACTTGCTGCAAGTCAAACCGATAATTTTCAATCACTGGGTTTGCAAGTAGCTGGTCGCAGATTTGGTCTAACTGTTGACGAGCCGCGTCTTCGGTGTCGGCGGCGATCGTCAGCTCAACATATTTGCCGATCCGAATTTGCTCAACGTTGTGATGTCCCATATGAGACAGTCCCGATTTCACCGCCGTTCCCGCCGGATCTAAGACCGAAGGACGAAGAGTAACATAGATTTGAGCTTGATAGTTTTGAGTCACAGCCGTGTCCTGATTGCTAGAAAGACCGTCCTGAATGCGACAGCTTTTCCATTCTAAGACCGCAGCCAGATGAAAACAGACGAACTTCTACAATTAGGGTAGACAGATTTTTAGATTCACTTTGGACGATCGTCCCCACTTCTCATGAGAACCCGCACCCGCAGCCAAGAACGCCTTCTTACGACATTAAAAATCCTGAACCGAGCCATCTCAGCGCAGGATCTTTATATCGAACTTCGCAGCCGTGAACAAAGCATGGGGCTGGCAACGGTCTATCGTTCTTTAGAGGCACTCAAATTAGAGGGCATGGTGCAGGTGAGAACGTTGCCCAATGGGGAAGCGCTGTATAGCTTGGTTCAAGAAGACAGACACCATTTAACCTGCGTGCAGTGCGGCAGCTCGATTGCGATCGACGAATGCCCAGTTCACAACTTAGAAGAACAGCTACATAAGTCTTACGAGTTCAAAATCTACTATCATATGCTGGAGTTTTTTGGTCTGTGTACTCGTTGCCAAACTGAGAACAACCCACGATCGGAGTCGGGACAAGGTTCTTAAGCCTTGCCGTTGCCTTCATCGACGATCGACAACATCCCTTGCAGCGCGGCGGGAATGCCACGCGGGTCCATGAACATGACTTTGCTGCTGTCGCTCTTGCCGACGATCGTGCCCATCTCTAAATAGCTCAGAGCAAGCAAGACTTTTCCAGCTTCGGCAGCACGGGGATCGCTCTTCAACGCCTGAGTGACAATCTGAATCGCTTCGGCAGTGGCTTGAGCGCGAAGTACTTGCTGCTGTCGCTCGGCTTGGGCTTTGAGCACAATTCCTTTCTGTTCGGCTTCGGCAGCGAGAACCACCGATTTTTGACGGGCTTCGGCATCGAGAACTTGGGCTTCGGCTTTGCCTTTCGCAGAGTTGACGGCTGACTCTCGTTCTCCTTCAGAGGTCAAAATCGAGGCACGTTTGCGTCGCTCGGCTGACATCTGCAATTCCATCGACTCTTGCACGGCTTGCGAAGGAATGATGTCGCGTAGCTCAACACGAGTCACTTTCACACCCCAGGGATCGGTGGCAACATCAAGATCTCGCAGCAAGATTTCATTGATCTGCGATCGTGCCGTAAAGGTCTCGTCTAATTCAATCTGACCCATCTCAGCCCGAATCTGGGTGAGAACCAAATTCACCACGGCAGCGTTGAGATTTTGCACCTTGTAGTATGCTCTCTCCATGTCTACGATTTTCCAGTAGACGACTGCATCGACTGTGATCGAGACGTTATCGCGAGTAATGCAGGGCTGGGGCGGAATATCGAGCACTTTTTCTCGAACGGTTTCTTGAAACGCGACGCGATCGAGTCCGGGGATCACAAAGCTGAGTCCGTGACCGAGTTTACGATCGTAGCTACCCAATCGCTCGACCAGTGCCTCGTTGCCCTGCTGAATAATTTTGACGCTAGAGAGCGCTCCGCCTCCAATCACTGCTGCAACAAATAAACCCCACATAGCCTTAATCTCCTAATGATTGAACGGGTGAATGATCAGGATTCTTGTGCCAATCCTTCGGGCACCACGATTAGCGTCGTCCCTTTGCGTCCGACGATATAGACTTTTTGGTGAGGCGCGATCGCCCCATCAAAGGTTTCACAGCGAGCGCTCCACGAATTGCCCTCATAGAGTACCCGTCCTGGCTTCCCTGGCAGAATCTCGGTCAACGTTTCTGCTTCGGTTGCATCCAGTTTGAGCGCCGCTTTGCGATTGATGAAACGACGAGACCCCAGCACCATCACCGCAGAAAGCGCCATCCAGAGGATAATCTGCGCGTTGAGGGGCAGAACGGCTGAGACGGCGGCAACGATCAGCGCACTGAGTCCCATCACGAAGGCGACGAACGCAGTGGGCAGCACAAACTCGATCAGGCAAAGGACAACCCCTGCCAAAAGCCAAATCATAGCGGGAGTCAGAGACATATCTGTTTTTGAGCAAAGGAACGATCGCTAGATAGAGTGTCAACCCTCTTGAGAGTTTTGTGAAGCGACTTGAGACGAATCGTTTAAAATCGGCTATCCTAATCGACCGAGCTAAGCCACTTACGTCATTCTTCAAAGAGTGCCCGCTTTATTCCGCAATCCTTCAGATTTTTGATGCTTGGTTTTGTCACAAACGCCCTACAATAAACGTTTTTAAGCGCATGAGCAGTTCGCAATCACAGGGGTATCCGTATCTTTGGGCAGTGGGAGAGGTCGCTGCTCAAAAGCCACCGGACACGATCGTGAGAGATCGTTATCAAGTGGTCGCGCCTCACATTTGGGCAGATACTAAGCCTCAAATAGAGCCTCATGTGCCTGCGCTGCTGCCCGATGAAGCGCTGCCCTATTTGCACCTCTATGCTCAACGATTGCATGTGCCCCAAGTTTACGGGTTTTATCGAGACGAAGACACGAATCGAGAGATTCTCTTATTAGAAAACGCCCCTTTGGACGGCACCGGAACCCTGCAACCTGCCATTTTTGAAGCCTGGACAAAAGCCTCGGCGGTGCGTCAAATCTACTGGCTGTGGCAGATGTTGCAGTTATGGACTCCTTTCCTAGATTTAAATGTTGCGTCGAGTCTGCTGTCACCCGATAACCTGCGGGTCGAAGGGTGGCGAGTTCGGCTGAAAGAATTGATTAAAGACTCAGAAGATCCCGTTCATGCCAGAGCCTCGTTTGCAAATCCTTCTCTCTCAAATCTGGCGCAGTGCTGGCTTGTGTGGATGCCAGAGTCAAAGGCGACGATCGTAGACGAACTCACCGCTATCTGTGGCGAGATGCAGCAGGGAGCCAGTTTTGAAAAAGTCTCAGCCCTGTTAAACCAGCAGTTGATTGCCCAGTCAGCCCAACTGCCGCTGCGTCTGCAAGTGGTGGGAGCCACCGATGTGGGCGTGCAGCGATCGCACAACGAAGACACCTGCTATCCGGTGACGGCTCATGCCCAATCTTATGATGACCTGAGTCCGCGATTGACGATCGTTTGTGATGGCATCGGCGGACATGAAGGCGGCGAAGTCGCCAGTCAATTGGCGGTGCAGTCGCTTCAGCTTCAAGTCAGAGCGCTGCTGACCGAGATTGCTCAACAGTCTGAGCCGATGCCGCCCGATTTGTTGGCAGAACAACTGGCAGCGATCGTGCGGGTCGTCAACAATATGATTTCTGCCCAAAATGACGAACAAGAGCGAGAATCTCGGCGACGAATGGGCACCACCCTTGTGATGGCGCTTCAGATTCCGCAGCGAGTCACGTTGTCGAATGGAGCGATCGCCAACAACGCGCACGAGCTTTATCTCGTCAATGTGGGAGACAGTCGCGCTTATTGGATCACGCAGCACTATTGTCATCAACTTACGGTGGATGATGATGTGATCACGCGAGAGATTAAACAGGGACGATCGCTCTATCGAGATGTGCTCAAGCGCGCCGATGCTGGAGCACTCACTCAAGCACTAGGAACGCGAGACAGCCAGTTTCTCAACCCCAGCGTGCAGCGGTTTATCTTAGAAGAAGATGGCTTGCTGCTGCTGTGCTCAGATGGGCTGAGTGACAACAGTTTAGTCGAGCAGTCTTGGTCAGAGTATGCCGATCGGGTTCTAAAAGAAAAAGTCTCTTTAGAATCTGTCGTGCAGTCTTGGATCGACTTAGCAAATCAGAAAAACGGACATGACAACACCTCGATCGTGCTCACTTATTGTCACGTTTCTTCTTCACTATCCGAGATCCGATTCCCCGACGCAAAGGTAAGTGATCCATTAAATGCACTGAGTTTGCCAGAGGTTGAAATTCCTGTCTCACAAGAGATATCTCCTAAACGAAAAAAGTCGAACCGAGTTGGGTTGACGGTGAAACTGGTTGTGATGCTGATTTTGAGTGGAGTTTTGGGTGCAGGAATCTGGCACTCAGTTGACCCAACTGGATTTCAACAACTGCGTGACCGATTTCCCAAGAGTTTTCTCAAACCGTGAGAAGGGGACGCTCTTATGCAAAGATAAAAAAGCTGTTGATATGCCCAGTTGGGTTTGACCGATCGTCGTGAATGCTCTTGATAACGAAGCGATAAGAATTATGGAAGTTGGTGCGCGTGTTCGTATTATTGAATCTGTCGTTATTTATCATCACCCAGAGCATCGAAACCAGCCGCTCGACATTAAGGGGCAAGAAGGCGAAGTGTTGGCGATCGTCACTGAGTGGCGCGGCAGACCTATTAGCGCTAATTTCCCAATTCTAGTCAAGCTTGGTCCTAAGCTAAGAGTGCATCTTCAAGAGTTTGAGATTGAGGTCATATAGCGCTATTTTTGGCGGCAAAACCAGCTAAATACATTGATGTCGCCCCGCATTTTTTCAAGCTCACGACGGTTTTGGGCAGCAATCGTGTGATACCACTCACAGGCGCGATCGAGATCTTCCCGATAGTGTGCCTCTTGATAAAATTGATGAGTGGCGTGATAAATTTCGAGGATTTCAGCGCTGGGTGGAGATGAGGGGTTCATCCATCGGTGGTCATGGTAGCTCATAAGTAGATAGTCGCAATTAAAGTCAACTTGTTTTTTGTGTGGGTTTCGGCTTCGCTCAACCTGCTAGGAGGTCTGGCGTTGAGCGGAGCCGGAACGCGTCTTACCGTTCGTTTCCTCTACCTGCTTAGCTGATGGTGAAGAAGATTGACATTCGCCGCTCTAGTCAATCTAGCGTATTGAGTTTAGGCAGTGTTTTAAAACTCTAGTCTGCGTTGTTATCCCGCCCTAAACTTCAGGGACGAGGCAGAATCGCAGCGAGAGAGGCTCAAAACACACCCTAGAATTGCGAAATCAGTAGAGATAAAGCCCTTTAAACATTCTCGTGAGATTAGTCTAGCAAGTGTCATATGCTGAACTTTGAACGGTGATCACAGACTGATAAATTTGCTGAAGAGCACAGTTTCTAAGCCTTTTGGCTGCTCATCTCAACCCTTGAGAGGATTGCAAAAACCTCTTAATCTGTAATTGTGAACGCAGGGAGACTAGAAAATGTTCGCCAACTCGAAATAGACTTATTTCGCTGCCGAACTCACATTTTACGTTCCCTATATTTTAGAGAGTCGAGCTTCATTCAATTCTCTAGAAAGACTTTAGGCAGGCTTGAAAATACTTTTTATTCAAAACTATTAAAGCTGAGCATCATTTTTCCCGCCAGCAGACAACTTGATAATAAGCATAGGATGACATGGATGAAGCAAGACTTAGCAGCGATCGTAGCAAGATTGTTAAACATTTAGAAACCATTGATCAACGAGCCGCTGAACTCTATAAAAATATAGGTAATGCCCCGACCGAGCAACCACGGCTTGCGTTGAGCTACATAGAGGCACTCGCAAATGCTCTAGAAGAACTGCGGGTTGTAGAAGAAGAAGTCTGTGAACACAATGAAGAGTTGCATCAGGCTCGCCAACAGCTAGAAGATGAGCGTCGCCGATATCAGGACTTGTTTGATTTTG
This sequence comes from Phormidesmis priestleyi BC1401, assembly GCF_001650195.1. Classification (GTDB taxonomy): domain Bacteria; phylum Cyanobacteriota; class Cyanobacteriia; order Leptolyngbyales; family Leptolyngbyaceae; genus Phormidesmis_A; species Phormidesmis_A priestleyi_B. Next base: position 11,968 of record NZ_LXYR01000022.1, read on the forward strand.
CGCCTGATGGCTATTTGGTCACTGATATTCACGGAAAAATTCATGAGGCAAATCGAGCCGCCGCAGAGCTACTAAATGTATCTCAAAAACATCTTGCAGGCAAAATTCTAACCAATTTTGTGCCCGAAGAACAGCGCCGAGTGTTTCGATCGCTGCTGCTGCAACTGCGAGTCATCGATCGTATTCAAGAATGGGAGATTTGTCTAATCGCCCGCAATAAACCTCGGTTTGAAGCGGCAATCACCGTTGCGGCTGTGAGAGATGCTGAAGGCAAAGCGATCGGACTGCGTTGGCTGATTCGAGATATCGGCGCTCGTAAGCAAATTGAAGCGCAGCTACAGCAGATGCAGCTTCAAAACTTAGAGTTGCTCGAAGCCGATCGACTCAAAGCCCAATTCATCGCCACCATGTCTCACGAGTTGAGAACTCCCCTAAACGCGATTTTGGGATTTTCTAGCGTGTTGTTGCGCCACTTTCAGCAGAGATTCGAGCCACAGCAATTTAACATGATTGAGCGAATCTTTGAGAACGGACGGCATTTGTTGAGTCTAATTGAGGATGTTTTAGACTTCTCAAAACTGCGCTCAAACCAGTTAGAGCTTCGGCTAGAAGCCTTTGATTTACCCGATCTGGTCAACGAAACGGTTGCAGAACTTCGACCGTTGGCGACCCACAAAAACCTATGTCTACAGGTGCATCTGGCTCAAGATCATTTTTCAGTGACGAACGATCGGGTTCGCCTGCGTCAAATCGTGGTGAATTTGGTATCGAATGCGATCAAATTCACCGATGAAGGGCAGATTTCAATCCAAGTCGATCTCCTTCCGGGTGAACGGATCGCGATCGCGGTTCGAGACACCGGAATTGGGATTGCAGAAGCCGACTTAAGCTTCATCTTTCAAGAGTTTCGTCAAGCCAATCAGACGATGACTCGCACCCACGGCGGAACAGGATTAGGGTTAGCCATCGCCCAAGCGCTCACCGATTTAATGGGTGGAAACATCGTAGTCGAAAGCGCGTTAGGGCAAGGCTCAACCTTTATTGCTGATCTACCGCGTCAAGTGCGATCGAGCACTCATAAACTGCTGTAAGGACGCTTATTCGGCGTTGCTGAATCGATCTATGAAGCACAGATCCTACCCTCACCCTAGCCCTCTCCCAAGAGGAGAGGGGATAAGAGTTCTGTCTCCCGTGTACACGCAAGTTGCGGGTGCGACCTCTACCTGATACTAAAGCGACCAAAGCTCTCTACTGGCAAAGCTTCTAAACGATTTTATAGCAGTTCTTTTGATGATTCATTGACCAGTTTTACAGGCACCCAAAACCCTGATGGAGCAAAAGGTAGTTGGTTTTTCTAATGTATCGGATGGAGGTCGCACCCCAAAGAAGCGATCGCGCTCCCTTCCGCAGTTTTGGCAGAGAACAGATCGCGCTATTGGGGACGAATGACTAACCCAGTTTCAAAGTTGAAGAGATGAATTTTTTCGGGAGCGATCGCTAACCACAACTCTTCGCCTAATCGCATGGGTCGATCGGGTTCCACTCTCGCTTGCAGCATTTCACCCGCCAAACTCACCGCTAAAAACGTCTCATTTCCCAGCGCTTCGACTAGCTCGACCTGCACAGGCAGATGACCAGGAGCCGCGTCGCTGATCCTGAGATGCTCAGGGCGAATGCCTAACAAAACCGTATCACCATCATAAGAGTGCAGAGTCGATGCCCACTCATCTGGCAGGGTGAGACGAAACTGAGGATGGCTCAGACCCAGCGGACTTTTCACCTGCACGGGCAAAAAATTCATCGGCGGCGACCCAATAAACTCTGCAACAAAGCGATTTGCCGGATAGTGATAGAGTTCGAGCGGGGTGGCGAGTTGTTGAATTTGTCCCGCATTCATCACGGCAATGCGATCGCCCATCGTCATCGCTTCGGTTTGATCGTGGGTGACATAAATTGTCGTCGTCTTCAACTGACGCTGAAGTTTAACAATTTGGGCGCGAGTTTCTGCCCGCAGTTTGGCATCTAGATTCGAGAGTGGTTCATCCATCAAAAACACTTGCGGGTTACGCGCCATCGCTCGTCCTAATGCAACTCGCTGCTTCTGCCCGCCCGAAAGTTGTTTGGGCAATCGCTCTAACAAAAGGTCTATTTGCAGCATTTGAGCCACTGTGCGAACTCGCTGATCAACCGATCGCTCTCGATCGGACTGATAGCGCAACGTCTTTGGCAGTTTACGAGTCGCTCCTACCAAAAGATTTTGACCCCAACTAGGGAGCGACGTTTCAGACTCTTCTCGATTCGCAAACGTCGTTCGTCTCAAACCAAAGGCGAGATTGTCATACACCGTCATGTGCGGATACAGCGCATAGTTTTGAAACACCATCGCAATATCGCGTTCTTTGGGTGGCAGATCGTTGACCACGCGATCGCCCACGCGAATCGTTCCCGCTGTCAGTTCCTCTAATCCCGCAATCAGGCGCAGCAGTGTGCTTTTGCCGCAGCCAGACGGACCTACCAACACCATAAATTCGCCATCTTGCACCGTCAAATTAATCGATCGCAAAACAGCAGCAGAACTTTGAGACTTGAGGCTTGAGGCTTGAGTTAACTCAGCGCTCAATACCAAAGATTTAGAATCCTGCCCCGTTCCCTTTTGGAAACTTTTATAAATGTTTTCGAGATCAACCTGAGCCACGATTCTAAAGCAATCCAAAAATGAATATTGCAATGGTAACGCAGATAGCAAGGCGAACTCTACAGCCGTTGTAACGAATTCATGCGACTGAACATTGTGAGGGTTGGTGCCCGATCGCGAGTGCGTTGTCCTATCATTTAATAACTAGATCAGGAGAGAGAAAATGGTGATTGCTGCACCAGAACCGAAAGTCGAATTGCAGCCTGTCGGAGAGCAGCGAGTCGTGTTGCGAGGCTTATCTTGGGAGGCGTATCTGCAAATTCTAAATGCGCTGCCTCAAGCTCGTGGCTCTCGGTTGACCTATGACGATGGACTATTAGAGATTACGGTGCCTTTGGAAGATCACGAGTTTTCTGGTCGTTTGATTGAACGCTTTATTTCGACGCTGATTGAAGTGATGGGAATGCGAATGAAAACGATGGGTTCAACGACCATGAACTATCCGCATCTCAAGAAAGGCGCAGAACCAGATAACGCCTATTACATTCAAAACCAATCCCTAGTCAAAGGTCGAAACGTAGACTTTAACCAAGACCCACCCCCCGATTTGGTCGTCGAGGTAGATATTACTCATACAGATATTGCCAAAAATCAATTTTATGCCAATATCGGAGTGCCAGAGTTCTGGCGCTTTAATGGCAAAGTATTGCGGATTTATCAGCTTCAAGAAGGGGTTTATGTAGAAGTTGAGGTCAGCCCCACATTTCCCCAAGTGCCCAAAGAGCGACTGTATGTGTTTCTAGACCAGGCGAAAGAGGATGAAATTGAGGCGACGCGATCGCTCAGAGCTTGGTGGGAGGGGCAGCGTTATAATGAATTATCGGGTTCTGATGACTGCCCATGACGCAACAACTTCTAGACACAGAAGACTACTCAGAAGAAATCGTCACCGAGCTTGACATCAGCCATCTCGTCATTGAGGACGATACCCCCGTGGACAATTTTCAATCAGAAGTGCAGCAACGGTTATTGGTGGAACCTCTTTGCAGTTCAAAGGCATTACCGTTACCATTTCTGGCTGCTGCCAACGTGGGGCTATTCTACAAACTGAAAGGAGAACCCATTGTCCCTGATGTGCTGCTGAGTCTAGATGTGCAGCGTGCCGAAGATTTATCTCAGCGACGCAACCGCGCTTACTTTGTCTGGGAGTTTGGCAAAGTCCCTGATGTTTGCATTGAAATTGTTTCCAATCAAGAAGGCGACGAGTTGATCGTGAGCCAAAGATCTCAACGGAAGGGTAAAGCACTTTGCAAAAAGGACATTTACGCTCAAATTGGCGTGCCCTATTATGTGGTGTTCGATCCACTGCGACAGATTCAGGGGGAGACCGAGATGAATGGAGCGCTACTGCGAGTCTGGACGATCGCATCGGGACGGTATGTGGAACTCACGCCTGCCGAGGGAATTGTGGAAGTGGGACAGTCTGTTTGGCTAGAAACGGTGGGTTTGGGTCTCAATCTATGGGAAGGGCAGTTTGAGGAAGCTGTGACTCGGCTGTGGTTACGCTGGTGTGATTTGCAGGGGCAAGTGATTGCGACTGGGGCAGAACGAGCCGATCGCCTAGCCGAAAAGTTGCGGAAACTAGGCATCAACCCTGACGAAGTTTAAGCGCTACCTGTGAACGTCACGCTTCTCACTCCTCATCTTCGGCGCGATCGCTCAACAAAATTGGCAAACTCACGCTGATGATCTGCTCAGATTTGCCGAGATTAACCATGTGATTGCCTTTCCCATCTTTCGCGCCTACTTTGATCGAGTCCACTGCAATCCGTGCTAGATGATTCTCATTGGTCAATAGAAACACGAGCGCTTCTGGCAGCACCGCAACCATTCCGATCAAAGCATCTGTTTTGGTCGTAAATTGAAATGCCTGAACTCCCAATTCTCCCGTATTGGCGCGACGCAGCGATTTAATCGGCAGTTGTTTGGCATAACCTTGCTCTGACACCATTAAGAATGTGTCGTCTGCGGTCGCGATCGCCCAGCCGACAATTTTTTCTTTCTTGCTAATTCGCATTCCTGCATTGCCTTGAGACGTGCGACTGGCGATCGGAACCTGGTCATCGTTGACTTCAAATCGCAGCACTCGACCGCTTGATGTCGCTAAGACAACCTGTTCACCCACCTGAGCCACAGTCGCAAACAGGACTCGATCGTCTTCTTTGAGTTTGAGAGCCGTTAACCCTCGACCTGTGAGATCAGAAAACTCTGAGAGCGGCAATCGCTTCAGTCGTCCCTGCTCGGTGAGTAAGAGGACATACTGATCGTCGGTGTCTTCGGGCAAGATGAAGCTACCCGCGATCGAGTCGGGCATTCCCTGAGCGGCGGCAGGCAGTAACGTTACCAGCGGCGTGCCGCGAGATTTACCTGACACTTGAGGCAGATCAGACACTTTAATCGCGTAAGCTTTGCCACTGCGAGTCATCACCACGAGCGTTTGTACCGTTGTTGTAAATTGTGTTTGCACTCCAAAGTCATCCGCGTCTTCTAGAGCAGTCGTCGAAGTGTCATCGGTGCGACTGCGGCTGATGCGATCGTAGACTTTGGGAGCCATTCGTCGCACATATCCTCGTTGCGTTAACTCAACGACGGTTTCCTGAGCTTCTTCCTCATAGTCCAACGTGAGGGAAAAGTCAGATTGCGGTTTAGATTTTGAGGTTTGACTGCTGTCTAAAAGGGTTTGTTTTTGGGTGCCCTTTTCGTCTTCTTTGGGTGGCTCTACTCCGATGATGCGAGTGCGGCGATCGTCTGCATATTTCTTTCTCAACGATCGCAGATCTTTTTTCAACGCTTTGAGCAGTTCGCGTCGATCGCCCAATACTTTCCGCAGATCTTGCATTTGAGTCGTGAGTTCCTCAAATTCGGTTTGCAGACTTTGACGCTCCATCCCAGTCAGGCGACGTAATGGCATTGAGAGAATCGCATCGGCTTGGCGATCGCTGAGATCCAATCGCTCTTGTAGCTGCACTTTCGCGGTTGTGCCATCAGGCGCATTTCGCAAAATATCAATCACGATATCCAGATTTGCCAGCGCCGTTAGGCGACCTTCCACCACATGAATTTGAGTCTCTGCCTTCTCTAACGCATGGTTATAGCGACGAGTCAGCGTCGTCTCCCGAAAGCTGAGAAATTCTTGCAGCATTTCTCGCAGCGTCATCTGTTTGGGCTGATTGCCCGTTAACGCCAGCATGATCGCGCCGAAATTATTTTGCAGCGCTGTCTGCCGATAGAGCGCATTGAGAACCTTTTGCGGATTGACATCTCGACGTAGCTCAACCACAACGCGGATGCCGTCTCGATCGCTTTCATCTCGCAGATCGCCAATGCCGTCAATTTTGCCATTATTTACCAGTTCAGCGATTTTCTCAATCATCGCCGCCTTATTCACCTGAAACGGCAGCTCAGTGATGATAATCGCCGTTCGCCGATGTTTGCCTCGACCGACGACGAGTTCTTCAACCTTGGCAACCCCTCGAACCGGAATGCTGCCTCGACCTGTTGTGTAGGCTTCTCGAATGCCCTCCGTTCCCAGAATCTCGCCCCCCGTCGGAAAATCAGGACCCGGAATCAACTCAAACAGTCGCGCATCCGACAGATCGGGGTTATCGATCAGCGCCACCAGTCCATCGACCACTTCACCCAAATTGTGAGGCGGAATATTTGTCGCCATGCCGACCGCAATCCCCGAACTGCCATTTAGCAGCAAAATCGGTAACTGAGCCGGAAGAACCGTCGGCTCCTGCTGCGAGTTGTCAAAGTTGCCGACAAAATCGACGGTCGATTCTCCAATCTCAGTTAATAGAGACTCATTGCCGATCGCTGCCAGTCGCGTCTCGGTATACCGCATTGCCGCAGGCGGGTCGTTATCCACTGAGCCAAAGTTGCCGTGACCCCCCAGCAGCGGATATCGACTCGAAAACTCTTGCACCAGCCGCACCAGCGCGTCGTAAACTGACTGATCCCCGTGGGGGTGATATTTACCCAACACGTCGCCCACGACCCGCGCACATTTGCGATAGGGGCGATCGGGGGTCAACCCCAATTCGTGCATCGCGTATAAGATTCTACGGTGGACGGGTTTAAGCCCATCTCGCACGTCAGGCAGCGCCCGCCCGACGATCACGCTCATGGCGTATTCTAGATACGACTGTTGCATCTCTGTATGCAGGGCAGTCGTGATAACCTGTCCTGTTGGGAGGATGTTTAACTGATTCGCCATGAGCCTTGTCCCTTCGTTCCGAACGTTACAAAAATTCGTTTTAATTTCAGTGTAATCAGTCTTACCACGGTTGCGCTGCCCCAAGCGGGATAGACAGGGCGTGTGACCGTGATCCTTTGATTAGACCTGTTGTGGCTCGCGCAGAGCGGATAGCGCCTATGAAGACCGTTTTAATTGTGGAGGATGATTTGATCAACGCTCGCGTTTTCTCCAAGATTTTGACCAATCGCGGCGGATTAGCTGTAAAACATACGGAGAATGTTGAGGAAGTCCTTCGAGTTGCCCAGGCAGGAGAAGCCGACATCATCTTGATGGATGTGTCGCTGGCTAGAAGCGTCTACCAGGGCAAGCCTATGAATGGGATTCAACTGACACAACTTCTAAAGGCAGATCCTCAAACGACAGCCCTTCCGATCGTACTGGTCACCGCTCACGCAATGGAAGGCGATCGAGAACGATTTCTAACCCAAAGCGGAGCAGATGGCTACATCTCAAAACCTGTCACCGACCATCAGTTGTTCGTCGATCAAGTGCTAGCACTCCTATCATCGTGACCAATCATCAGATATTACTCTCCAATCATAAAAACATTAGTACTACCTTAAGTTAGTTTTAGCAAGTCGTGAAGATTATTTCCTTAGCTGATCCCCGCACTGTGAGGAATTTCGAGTGATCACTATTTTAATTGTGGAGGATGACCCTACCAACGTTCGGGTGTTCTCAAAAGTGTTGACAAAGCGCGGAGGTTTGGCAGTTAGGCACACTGAAGATGTGGCAGAAGTGATCACAATTGCCAGATCGGGAGAGGTCGCCCTAATTTTGATGGATGTGTCGCTCACCCGCAGCGTCTACGAAGGCAAAATGATGGACGGCATCAAGATCACGCAACTGCTCAAAGCAGATCCGCTCGCGATGAACGTGCCTGTGATCTTGTTAACTGCTTATGCGATGGAGGGCGATCGAGAAAAGTTTCTCAACCAAAGCGGTGCAGACGACTATATTTCAAAACCTGTGCTCGATCATCAAGCTTTTGTGGATCAAATTAAGGCTCTTCTGCCAGATTGAAGCGATCGAAAAGTTGTTAGATTGTTGCAACTGCCAGACAAGAAACCGTGGGAGGGTCAGTGTTTTTAGTTCAAGATTCAAGCGTGTCTCGTGAAGAGCGCATCAAGCAATTTCTGGATGAAGATCCTTCACTGTCAGCCCTTCTTTCGGTGATTCACTTCGAGTGGACAGTTCGCCGTGCCATTATTGCACTCGGCAAATCTCCAAATGTCGTGATACGAGTCAAACTAAGAGGCTGTCAAGGACTCGATGGATACAAGGAGACGAGGTTTTTCTGAACGATCAGCGAAATATTACGCGACTTTCTGAAGTAGTAAAAAATTGGCAAGGTCTTGGGCGAGCATTCCGGTTACGCCATCGATTAGTTCACGGTGCTACTTCTTGTGGAACAGAGTATGCCAAAGAGCGAGTGAACTGGGCAATAGATGCCACAAATAATGTTAGGCATATCTGTAAGGTCGAAGGCATTAATTTAGATTTACGCCTACCTGTGCGTAGGTCAAAGGCATAGAACTATTTGATTACTATCTAGAGTCTCAATGAACAAGAAATGCAGAGATGACCATTCGCTTAGACTTGCCATCTGAGTTAGAGAATGAACTACCAAACCTGCTTTTTAGAAAAAAGCCTCTTCACCAACAATTAATCTAAATGGATAGATATTGTAAATTTTTGTAAAAGTACGCTAGATTGTATCTGCATACACAAAACAAATTAGGTGAATTCATGGCTGACATCGTTGATACCGCCGTTAATGCTGGTTCTTTCACCACCTTAGTTGCTGCCGTTAAAGCCGCTGGGCTAGTAGAGACCCTCAAAGGCGCAGGTCCTTTCACCGTCTTTGCACCTACTGATGAAGCATTTGCTAAACTTCCCGCAGGCACTGTTGAAGGTCTACTCAAGGATCTTCCTAAACTTAAGAAAATTCTGACCTATCACGTTGTCTCAGGCAAAGTGATGGCGGCTGATGTCGTCAAGCTGAAATCAGCAAAAACGGTTGAAGGCTCAGAAGTAAAAATTGATGCCTCCAATGGGGTCAAGGTGAATGATGCTAAAGTCATCACTCCTGATGTTGCTGCTGACAACGGCGTGATTCACATCATCGATACCGTGTTGCTTCCTGCGTAAACTAGCGCTTGGATGGCACTAAAGTTTAATAAGTGAGTGAGAGGCAGTAGCGACCGAACGTTACTGTCTCTTTCTGTTTAAATGGGTTTATGTCTACAGTTTTGGTCAAACGATGAAGTCTACAGGCGAGATTTTGGTGATTGGGGGCGGTGTGATCAGCTTGGCGATCGCTCTAGAGCTAAAACGACAAGGTGCCTCGGTGACGATCGTCACTCGCGATTTCACCGAAGCCGCCACTCATGCCGCCGCCGGAATGCTTGCCCCTCAAGCCGAACAAATTCTCCCTAGCCCGATGCTCGATCTGTGTCTTCGCAGTCGCGACCTCTATCCCGACTGGACTCAAAAATTAGAAGAACTCACCGGGCTGAATCTAGGCTATTGGGCGTGTGGAATTTTGGCACCCGCTTATCAAAAAGATGCCATCAATATTCAATCTTCAGAATCGGTTTGGCTCGATCGAGCCACCATTCATCAACGTCAACCGGGGCTAGGCTCAGATGTAATAGGCGGCTGGTGGTTTCCTCAAGACGCGCAGGTAGACAATCGATCGCTGGCAAAAGCGCTGTGGGTTGCCGTTCAAGAATTGGGCGTTGAGATTAAAACTGGAGTGACCGTTGAGAAAATTGTCCAGAGCGGCGATCGGGTTTCTCATCTGCAAACCTCTGTCGGAAACTGGCAAGCCGACCATTACATTCTGGCAACTGGAGCCTGGTCACAAACGCTTCTGCCGATTCCTGTGACTCCCAAAAAGGGACAGATGCTATCGGTGCAGATGCCCGACTCGATGTCTCTAAAAACCGTGCTGTATGGGTCAGACAGCTATCTCGTGCCTCGACAAGATGGACGAATTATTATCGGCGCAACTAGCGAGGATGTTGGATTTACTCCCGGCAACACGCCTTTCGGAGTTCAGAACCTTTTATCGGCTGCAATTCGGCTCTGTCCAACGTTGCAACAGTATCCAATTCGAGAATGCTGGTGGGGATTTAGACCTGCGACACCCGACGAGTTGCCGATTTTAGGGACGAGTCCCTATCGCAATCTCACTTTAGCAACAGGACATTATCGCAACGGAATTTTGCTGGCACCGATCACAGGTTTATTGATTGCGGAGTTTGTGCTTCATCAAAAATCGGATGCGTTGTTAGAGCATTTCCATTGGTCACGATTCAAGGTATAAAGCACCCAACTCATCCCGTTGTATTCAACATCCTTTTCATACTGCATCTCCAGTTTTTCCATGACTCGACGAGAAGCCAGATTTTCAGGCTTGGCAAGCGCGACGAGAGAGTCACACCTTAGTTCCTCAAATCCATATCGCACCGCTTCTCTCGCAGCTTCGGTGGCTAACCCTTTTCCCCAATAGGCACGATCGAGCAGATAGTTCACCTCAACGTTAGACGTTCCGGCTAAAACTTCCAATCCACAGTGCCCGATGAATTGTTGATTGAGCTTACAAATGACTGCCCAACGCCCAAAACTGTATTGCTGCCAGTGACTCAAGATCGTCTTCAACATCTCCTGAGTTTGCTCTCTAGTGGCAGGTTCTGGATGCAGTCGATACCGCATGACTTCGGGATCTTGGTAAATTTGGGCTAAATCATCCAAGTCTTGCCCCGTCAGCTTGCGAAGTTGCAGTCGGTTCGTCTCGATTTCAGCCATAATTGAAACTCTCACTCTTGCTTCAATCTGAAAGCAAAAGGCAGGAAAAAAGCCAATGGTCGCTATCCCTACGTCGATCGTTTATCCCGATTCTGACGGGTTGCCGATGTCAGATAACACCCGCCAGTTTGAGTATATTGTCTACGTCAAGAAAGGCGTGGATTGGTTATTTAGTGACGATCCACAAATTTTTGTCGGAGGAGATTTGCTTTGGTATCCTGTTGAAGGCAACCCCAAGCTTCGCCAAGCGCCCGATGTGATGGTGGTATTTGGACGACCCAAGGGCGATAGAGGCAGCTACCAACAGTGGAAAGAAGACAATATTCCTCCGCAAGTCGTCTTCGAGATTATCTCTCCAGGCAACACGATTCCTGAAATGACTCGAAAGTTTCAGTTTTATGAGCGTTACGGCGTGGAAGAGTACTACATTTATGATCCCGATCGCTTGAGTCTAGGAGGATTTCTTCGACAAAACGATAGGCTAGAAGCGATTGAGGTGATAGAAGGATGGGTGAGTCCTCGCTTAAACGTGCGCTTCACCCTCAACCAAGACGGGGGGTTAGAACTCTACCGACCCGATGGGCGACTATTTGAGCGTTATGAGGAAATTGCCGCACGAGCCGAACGAGAACATCAACGAGCCGAACGAGCCGAACAACGGGTGAGTCAGGCAGAAGCTGAGGTCGATCGCTTAAAAGCGCAACTTAAAGCAATGGGTCACAGCCCAGACGATTTGATTGGAACCGAAGGAAGGGAATGATATGCAGACACTCAATAGACCTACAGAACATCCTTCAGAAGATGGTTTAGTGATTGCCGGACGAACATTTCGATCGCGACTCATGACCGGAACCGGAAAATATCGCACCTTTGAGGAAATGCGCCACAGCATTGCAGCTAGCGGTAGCGAAATCGTCACCGTCGCCGTTCGTCGAGTGCAGACCAAAGCGCCAGGGCACGAAGGACTCGCCGAAGCCCTAGATTGGACAAAAATCTGGATGCTGCCCAACACCGCAGGCTGTCAAACGGCTGAAGAAGCGGTGCGAGTTGCGCGTCTCGGTCGAGAAATGGCAAAACTCCTCGGTCAAGAAGACAACAATTTTGTCAAGCTCGAAGTGATTCCCGATGCAAAATATTTGCTGCCTGACCCGATCGGCACTCTCCAAGCCGCCGAGCAACTCGTTAAAGAAGGCTTTGCTGTGCTGCCATACATCAACGCCGATCCGCTGTTGGCAAAGCGATTAGAAGAGGTCGGTTGCGTGACAGTGATGCCGTTGGGTTCTCCGATCGGGTCAGGGCAAGGCATCAAAAACGCCGCCAATATCCAGATCATTATTGAGAATGCCAGAGTTCCGGTCGTCGTCGATGCCGGAATTGGCGCACCGAGCGAAGCTGCTCAAGCGATGGAAATGGGAGCCGATGCGCTGCTGGTCAACACCGCGATCGCTCAGGCAGTCAACTCGATCGCGATGGCAAGAGCAATGAATCTCGCGACTGAAGCAGGTCGTCTTGCCTATCAAGCTGGGCGAATTCCGATCAAGGTTTATGCGAGTGCGAGTTCGCCGCTGACAGGCACGATTAATAGCTAGGTTTTAGGTAGGCAGGTGATTGTTTGCCTACCTTTCTTTTTCTCTATTTATGACAAAAAGCTATAAGCATTAAAATTTCTTACCTTGGAATGAGAGCGATGACCAAAAGTTTGCTAAACTTAACAGAACAACTTCAGGAGAAACCCTATGCGCTACACCGTTGAAGAAGGCGGACGTTTGAATAACTATGCGATCGAACCCAAAGTCTATGAAGCGACTCCTCCCACGGTTGCACAAAAGCGTAACTATCTGATCCTGGGTACGGTTGGCACTCTGCTTGTCGGCGGACTTCTCTACGTCGCAGTTGCCGTCTCGTAAAATCTTTGATATTAAAAGCAAGACGGTTCCATTGCTCAGTAGAATTCAAAATTTAATAGCTTTGAGCCAGGTCACTTGCTGATGTAAGTCCCTGGCTTTTGTTTGTCGCGTCATCAAGAACAGCAACTACGATCCCGTAGTCGTATTCTATTGAGCGATCGAACTCCTCTGGTTATGACAGAACATCTACTATAATTAGCAGCTAGACTAGACCCCTTGCAAAAGTCCATTTCTTGAACGAATTCCTAACAGTTTCAGCCTCACATTCTGCTACTTATGCAAGAAGTCTACTGTCATCCAGTCTTTGAAGTGTCTCTTTCATCCTGACATTGCTAAACCGGGTCGAAAAGAGTGACATCTCCATACCGTCATTCTGCGTGACTCGGATTACCGCTGATGCCACTCGTTGACCATCAACCTGTCTCTAGCAATTCTGTGACCGAGCTTGCTTCTGATCATCGCTCAAGCTTGAACCAACCCATTTACCTCCGTCTAAGATTGGCGCTCAGTCTCAACCTGCGTCGTCAAGTTTTTATTGCCATTTGTGACGATGTGCGACTGCGCGATCGCTTTGCGGCAAAACTTCAAGCAGATTTAGAAACGTCGCCCCTTAACTTTGGCGTTGAAGAGTTAAAACCAAAGCACACAACGAACGGCAAGGCAGACGTTCCAAAACTGGTGACGCTCAATCTTAGTCTGTCAAACCCAAATCTTTTAGAGCAAATTCATCACTGGCGATCGACAAATTCTCGACGCATCAAATCGGCATTTGACCCGATCACCAGCTTTCAAATCATCGGCATTGAGCAGCTCACCCGCCAGCCCGTCCACCTTCAGCGCGACTTTCTCAACTCGCTGCAAACCTTAGCTCACCAGTTCGCCACCGTAGACTTTAACCTGGTGCTGTGGGTATCGCGTCCTTGGTGTCGATCGATCTTGCAATCTGTGCCTGAATTTTGGCAGTGCCACACCGGAGTCTTTGAATTTGAAGGAGACCCGACCCCAGTTGGAGAGGTAAAACAAACCCCGCAGATCATTCATCCGTCCACCGTCCGCCGTGCATCGTCTGCCGTCACTCAACCGCCCGTTGTTAGTTTTCAGCCGTTACTCACTCCAACAAAATCGCAAGCAGACCTCGACCTCACCCATTTGGTTCTAGCCGCGGTAGAACAAAAGATTTCTGCGACAGAAGCCAGTTCCCCACGCGAGGTAGAGCACTCTAGCGAACCGCTTCGCATTTTGCAGCACCTAGAGGCGTTGCATCTTGAGCAAGCCCCTGCTGCCGCGCTCTCTGCTGCTTATCAACAGCTAGGAGACTGCTATCGAGAACGCCTTGAGCAAGACAATTCATCGGCTGAATCGCTGACGATCGCCATCCGCGCCTATGAGCAAGTGCTGCGTCTTTTAGAGCCAGACTCGTCTGAGCTACCAGATTTGCTCAACGACATTGGCAACCTTTATTGGATGCTGTCTCGTCAGGTAGATCAACTGCCAAATCTAGAAAAAGCGATCAAAGCGTATCAGTTCGCTTTAAGCAAGATCGATCCAGAAACGCGATCGCAGACTTACGCCATGATTCAAAACAATCTGGGTTCTGTGTATAGCGATCGAGCCTACCGTGAAGATCCGGTAGAAAATTTGCAACGGGCGATCGAGGCATATCAAAACGCTTTGATGGTTCGATCGGCAGCCGATGATTCGTCTCGATATGCTGCTACTCAAAATAATCTCGGCACCGCTTTCTGGAATTTGGCACAGCACAAAACACCGATTCTGAATTTGCAGAGCGCGATCGGGGCTTACATTGAAGCGCTTCATCACTACGACTCAGAGCAGGAGCCATTTCACTATGCGATGATTCAAAACAACTTAGGCACCGCTTATTGGAACCTGTCCCAGTGTCCGCGCAGCCATGACCCATCTGAGCAACTCAACGCCACTCCAGAAGACTTTTTGATGTTAGCGATCGGAGCCTATCGCATCGCCCTCATTTACCGCACGTTAGAATCGGCTCCTGCTGCCAATGCCGCCACTCAAAACAATCTCGGCACGGCTTACTGGCATCTCGCTAACTTATCCTCGACTCACTACGACGACCGATCGGGCTATTTACGCTCCGCGATCGCGGCATATCAAGCAGCCCTCGCTGCCGCTCACTCTCTTGCAGAGGTCGGCGCACCCCCTTTGACGTTTGATGTGTGGGCAGCCCATAACAATTTGGGATCGGCGTATCATCAATTAGCCACCGACGATCGAGCCAGTCTGGAGGCAAAAACCCGATCGCACTATTTAGAAGCTTCGCTCTCTCACCACGTTCAAGCCGTGCAGGGTTGGCAAGAGAAACCTGATTTTTGTCAGAGCGCAATGGCTCATCTTGTCCAGACTGTGAGAACGTTGCGCGATCGTCAGGGCATTCAAGGGCAAACCCTGGCGTTCTCCAAGATTCCGGCTCCGTTGATCCCAACGGTGATGAAGCAGCTTTAATGACGCGGCACTAGACTTCTCGCGATCGCCGTTCATACCACCGCAGCAGCACCCGCGCCAACCGCTCCGAATCGTGGCGCACTAACCCTGTTTCTTCGTCTTCGTGCATCACGTCGGCACGAATAATCCGTCGTCCGAGCTTCATCACAGCATCTCGATCGACCCCCACCGGATGCGAGTGTTCTTCGGCATAGCGAATTAATGCTTTGGCAGAAGGCGGCTGCTTTTGCACCAACACCGCATCAAATAACGGCTTTCCGCACGCGAGGTCGATCGCTCGAATGTGATCAGCCACGCTATATCCATCGGTTTCTCCCGGCTGCGTCATAATATTGCACACATACACACACGGGACTTGTCGTTCAGCGATCGCGTTTGCAATGGCAGGCGCTAACAGGTTAGGAATCACGCTGGTGTAGAGACTTCCTGGACCAATCACAATGTAATCAGCTTTATAAAGCGCCTCTAACGCTCTCGGCAAAGCAGGCGGGTTGGGAGGCGTGCAGCCAATTCTCACGATCTTGCCGTTTGCCCCAGTGATATTCGATTCACCCTCAATGCGGCGACCGTCTTCGAGTTCTGCCCAGAGACGCACATCGCTGAGTGTCGCAGGCAAAACCTGTCCCCGCACAGCGAGAACTTTAGAACTTGCAGTGATAGCTTGTTCAAAATCTCCGGTGATGTCGCTCAAAACCGTGAGAAATAAATTGCCAAAGCTGTGCCCCACTAATCCATCTCCGGCTTTAAATCGATATTGAAACAGTTCTGTGAGCAATTTCTCTTCATCGGCTAATGCAGCGATGCAGTTGCGAATGTCTCCGGGAGGCAACCCGCCAATCTCCCGCCGCAGTCGCCCTGAAGAGCCGCCATCATCTGCCACCGTGACGATCGCCGTGATGTTGGCGCTCGATCGCTTTAACCCTCTCAGCAACGTAGACAGCCCTGTGCCGCCCCCGATCGTCACAATTCTAGGACCGCGATTTAAACGGCGCGCCGTCAGCAGCACATCGACTAATTCTTCATCGCGATCGGTCATCAACACGTTTGTCAGTGAGCCAAAGGTGCGAGTTTGTCCCCACAAAATCAGCAGCACTCCCACCACTAAGACCAGCGGACCGCTCACATAGCTCGGCAGCAGACGGCTTAACGTTTCTAAAAAATCGGCGGCAAACTGCAACAGATAAAAGATCGGAGTCAGCTTTACCCAAATCGCCAGCCCCAAACTGACTAGCAGCACCCCCCCTGCACTGATTAACATCCAGCGCTTGACAAACAAACCTGGAGCCAGCCACTTAAACCACTGCCCCAGCCAGATTGGAGCCAACTGGCGAGATTCTTGCCGGATCGTCCGCATTGCCTGCTTGAGTAAACGATTTGTTGTCATTGGTGCTTTATGCCCAGAACGGAAGAAAGGCTGACCAGAATTTTAGAGAAATTACTTGCCTTTGACAGCAGGATAACTCAAGTTTCTCATTCCTAATTGACAATAGGGAAGGAGGAAATCGAGAACAGAGAGCATCTGACTTCACTTTGAGAAAAGGAAGAAGAAGGATTCTGATAGAGTCATAGGAGAATGATAGAGATCATGACCTCAATCCAGTAATTTCTATTCTTAAGACCTAAATCACCCGATCGTCTGTTCCCAATTCTCCTCAACCCTGTGGTCTAATTCTCAAACGAATGAGCGAACCGTTGATCGAACTGAGAGGAGTTTGTAAGACTTTTGGACAAAACGTTGTCCTAGATCACGCTGACCTGGCTATCTATCGAGGAGAAGCCCTCGCCATTATCGGACCCTCTGGCACAGGCAAATCGACTGTGCTGAGAATTATTGCTGGACTATTGGCTCCTGACGCAGGAGAGGTCTATATTGGGGGGCAACTGCGGCAGGGGCTGATCGAAGATGCCGCCGACCCGATTAATATCAGCATGGTGTTTCAGCAAGCAGCTCTCTTTGACTCGCTGACGGTTGGAGAAAACGTCGGATTTTCGCTCTATCAGCGATCGCGCCTTCCCCGCCGTCGCATCCGCGAACTTGTCACACAGCGATTAGAAATGGTGGGCTTGTCGGGCATCAGCGATCGCTACCCTTCAGAACTCTCTGGCGGGATGCGAAAACGAGTCAGCTTTGCGCGCGCCATTATGTCAAATCCAGACAACCCAAAGGATATACCTGATATGCTACTCTACGATGAACCGACGGCAGGGCTTGACCCGATCGCCTCCACCGTGATCGAAGATTTGGTTAGGCATCTCACGGGGCAGGGAGGCTGTCAGAGCTATGTGATGGTGACTCATCAGCAGAGCACGATTCGTCGAACCGCCGATCGAGTCCTTTTTCTTCATCAGGGCAAGGTGCAGTGGCAGGGCAAAGTTCACGAGATTGACAGCACAGACAATCCACTCATCCGGCAGTTTTTTAGCGGTAGTGTGGAAGGACCCATACAGGTGATTGGATAAGCCTATGCGATCGCGAATGGTTCGAGAAGGCTCGGTAGGGCTATTGATTTTAGCAGGTGTGGGGCTGTTTGGAGGCTTGATTCTCTGGCTGCGGGGCTTTAACCCAAGCAATCGCAGTTTCTCGGTCACAGTAGAGTTTGCGACGACGGGCGGCGTTCAGCCAGGGTCGCCTGTGCGCTATCGTGGGGTGACGGTTGGCAGAATTAGCCGCATCTCACCCAACCCCAATGGCGTGGCAATTCAGATCGATATTGCTCCTGCTGATCTGATTATTCCGCGTGACTCAGAGGTGACGGTCAATCAGTCGGGTTTGCTCGGCGAAACGGTTCTAGATATCATTCCTCGTAAGCCGCTGCCCGATGGAGTGATGGCGGCAAAACCCCTCGATCGAGACTGCAATAAAGAAATTATTCTCTGTGAAGGCTCTCGCATCAACGGGACGTTAGGCATCAGCACCGATGAGCTAGTGCGAGCCAGCATCAAGTT
This sequence comes from Phormidesmis priestleyi BC1401, assembly GCF_001650195.1. Classification (GTDB taxonomy): domain Bacteria; phylum Cyanobacteriota; class Cyanobacteriia; order Leptolyngbyales; family Leptolyngbyaceae; genus Phormidesmis_A; species Phormidesmis_A priestleyi_B. The sequence goes on from NZ_LXYR01000022.1 coordinate 30,074, forward strand.
TGCCACGGTTTACAGCGATCCGCAGTTTACGGGCAATATCAACTCCTTAACCAAAAACAGCAGTGATGCCGCCGCTCAGATCGTGATTTTGAGTAAGGAAGTCACAGCCTTGGTGAAATCAGCCAGACAAGAAGTCGGCACGTTTTCTGGCACTGCAAAATCGATTAGCAACGCGGCAACTCAGTTTGGGCTGACGATCGGGCAGGTCAACAGTTTAATCACTGCCAATCGAGCCACCCTGGTTTCAACGTTAGACAATCTCAATCAGACGAGTGGACAGTTGCGATTAACCGTGACTCGGCTGAGTCCGACGCTCGATCGCATTCAGCAAGGGCAACTGATTCAAAATCTAGAAACGCTGTCTGCAAATGCGGCTCAGGCATCTATAAATCTGCGAGATGTGTCAGTCAGGCTCAACAATCCCTCAAATCTCACGGTCTTACAGCAGACGCTCGATTCTGCCAGAGCTACGTTTCAAAATGCTCAAAAAATTACGGCAGACTTAGACGAGTTGACGGGCGACCCTCAACTGCGAAACGATCTGCGGAATTTGATTAAAGGGTTGAGTGGGTTAACGTCTTCGACCCAGCAGTTGCAGCAACAGGCGCAGGTTGCCCAAGTTCTTGCACCCTATGCGGAGACTTCGCCGCAGTCTACGACAACTTTAGAAGCGACTGAACCCTCGTTTGGGATCACGCGATCGCCCTCAAGTCTTGTTCCTGCACAGACTGCACCCTAAGACAATTCTCTGACTCGTAGGGACATTACAAGGAACGCCCCTACAGACGATCGTTAAGACAACCCGACGAGTTTTGCGCTCAGATTCCACATCCGATCGGCTTTCTCATCGTCGCGGGCTTGGGGAGACACCTTTTGCACAAACGACTTGCCCTCTTTTTTCTGGCGGTTGCCCCAACTCCAATAAGCGCCAGACTGCTTATATTCTGGGTCAGCAACCACCATTGCAACGCGATCGCCTGACAACTCTTGAGAGACATAGCCCCCAGTGATGTTTTTCTGGAACCACGGGAAGATTTTTTGAAACAGAGGATAGTGATTGCGAAATAGCGGCGTGTCTGCAACACAGCCCGGATAGAGCGAACTGAAGGTGATCCCAGTTGCGTCGTGATAGCGTCGATGCAGTTCTCGCATGGTCAACACATTACACACTTTGCTGTCTTTGTAAGCTTTGACAGGCTCAAATTTTTTGCCATCAATCATCGAGATAGGCGCTTTAAATCCTGCCTCAAAACCCTCAAAGTTGCCCAAATCGGGACGGGGCGGAATTTTGCCGCCGAGTTCGTCAGGGTTGTGAGTCACCGTTCCTAAAATCACCAGTCGCGGATCTGATGAGTGCTTTAAGTCATCTAGCATCAGATTGCACAGAAGGAAGTGACCGAGATGATTGGTGGCAACGGTTAACTCATAGCCTTCGGGGCTTCGCAACGGCTCTTTGATCAGAGGCATATAAATCGCAGCGTTGCAGACGATCGCGTCCAACGATTTGCCGCTTTCTCTAAAGATTTTTATAAACTGTCGGACACTTTCGAGAGATGCCAAATCGATCGGCATCACCGTGCAGCTTCCCGACGGCATTCCGACTTCTTGGGCGACCCGATTGGCTTTTGCGAGATCTCGACACGCCATGACAACGTGCCAGCCTTTTTGAGTCAGCGCTTTTGCCCCATATAGCCCTACGCCTGATGAGGCACCTGTGATAATAGCGGTCTTCTGCTGTGATTCCATTTTTTAATTCCTCTAACTCCAGTCGTCGCGCTTTGCCCCACGACCTTTATATACGTGAGCCACGGCATGAATCTCACGAGTCTTTTCGTATAAAGTCTCTTCGGTGAGATGCCACTGACTCAAGATCTTCTCTAAGTCTGACTGAATGTCTCTCGCCCCCGGAAAGCCCTTATAGCGAATCTTGAGCCGCGCTAACTCAGCCAGATTATAGTCAGTCGGTTCGCCCGTCAAAAGAGCATCGGTGACTCGCCGATCGCTACTCCACTGCGGATGTCTCTGCTCTTTGTTTTCTTCTGCCATGACTGCTCGATCGTGCACAAACACCGTGACAGTATACTGCGTAAAGGCAATCACTTGAGGAAAGTTTGTTCAAAAAACTCTAAAATTGCCTCGTCCAATCTTGCCAGCGCTCGATCACCACTTTGGTTTGGGTGAAGAACTCGATCGCCTGATGTCCTTGCCCGTGCAGGTCGCCAAAAAAGCTCTCTTTCCATCCGCTAAACGGAAAGAACGCCATTGGCGCAGCGACACCGATGTTGATGCCAATATTTCCGGCTTCGGCTTCATAGCGAAACTTTCGAGCCGCCGCCCCGCTAGACGTAAAAAGACACGCCATATTACCGTATTGACCACTATTGATTAAGGTGATTGCCTGGTCGATCGTCTCGAAGTGCATCAAACTCAACACCGGACCAAAAATCTCGGTTCGCGCAATTTCTCCCGCCGGATTCACGTCTTGCAAAATCGTCGGGCGCACAAAATAGCCGTTCTCGTAACCTGATATCTCAGGCTGCCGACCATCGACCAATACCGTTGCGCCTTCTGCTTCACCTTGCTGAATTAAACGCTCGATTCTGGCTTTGCTTTGAGCGGTGATCACCGGTCCCATTTGAGTGCCAGACTCTAATCCATATCCGACTTTGCGCGATCGAGCCGCTTCTGCAATCGAGTCCGTAAATGGTTTTTGGGCATCTCCGATCGTAATCGCGATCGAAGCCGCTAAACATCGCTGCCCTGCACAGCCAAAAGCGCTGTCTGCCATAATTCGGGTGGTCATCTCAATATCCGCGTCGGGCAAGACAATCACCGGATTTTTTGCGCCGCCCTGACACTGTGCCCGTTTGCCATTTGCAGCGGCTTGCGTGTAGACATATTTTGCGATTGGAGTTGAGCCGACAAAACTCACCGATCGAATGGCGGGATGTTCTAAAATCGCATCGACAACGGCTTTGGCACCGTTAACTAGATTGACCACGCCGTTGGGTAAACCCGTTTGCTCCAGTAGATGAAACACTTTTTGCATCGTTAGCGGCACTCGCTCAGACGGTTTGATAATGCAGGTGTTGCCGCAGGCGATCGCGTAGGGCATAAACCAAAACGGAATCATTCCTGGAAAGTTAAAGGGGGTAATCATCGCTGTGACTCCGAGCGGTTGACGAATCATCATTTCATCGATGCCTTTGGCGATGTCTTCAGAGTTGTAGCCCTGCATCAAAATCGGAATGCCACACGCGACTTCGACATTCTCGATCGCGCGTCTCATTTCACCTCTTGCCTCGGCTAACGTCTTGCCGCACTCTTGCGTAATCGTTTGGGAGATCTCCTCAAAGTTCTCGTCTAACAAGACTTTAAGCTTAAATAAATATTGCACTCGATCGGTCGCCGGAACCCGTCGCCACGTTTTAAACGCTTTTGCCGCAGCCTGAGCCGCGCGATCGACTTCACTGGCTGGAGAAAGCGGCACTTTGCCCAAAATGTCTGCCGTGGCGGGGTTAGAAATAGTCAGAAACTCTGTGGCGTTTGGGTCGCACCACTCGCCGTTGATGTAGTTTGATAACGTCTGATTCGGAGTCATAGCTACATAGTAAGAAACCTTCTCGCTTAGTGAAGTTCACTATAAACGGCGGATTGGTCAAAATTAATCATGTCCGTTTTGCCAGCATCTCCGCGTAGGGCGATTGATGCAGGTGTGCCTTGCCAGATGATCCAAACAGTTGCAGCTTTTCGACAATGACGGATTGCATGGACTCGATCGTCGCGCCCATTGAGTCTAATAAGTCTTTGAGAGATGACGAACAAAGCCCCTCTTTGAGGGTTTGCAGGTAAGCCTGCCTCACTTCAGTATTGACGTTGAACTTGCAGACACCCAGCTCGATCGAGCGGCTGATCATAAATTCTGGTAGCCCCGATGCGCCGTGCAGCACCAGAGGCACTTTGACCAAATGACGGATTTTTTCGAGCCGGACAAAATCTAATCGAGGTTCGCTTTTGTATTCTCCGTGAACATTTCCGATCGTCACCGCTAAAGAATCGACATTCGTAGCTTTGATAAACTCCACTGCCTGATCGGGGTCGGTCATCTTAGCCTCTTTTTCGGCAATGCTTAGACCATCTTCAGTGCCACTAATTCTGCCGATTTCTGCTTCTACGATCGCCCCTTTTTCGTGCGCCCACTCCGTCATCTTTCTCGTAAACGTCATATTCTGCTCGTAGGGCAAGTGAGACCCATCTGCCATAATTGACGTAATGCCTGCATCTAGCGCCATACGAATATCGTCAGCAGAGGTGCTGTGATCGAGATGAACTGAGATTGGCATGATTGACGATCGCGCCGCCTCCAAGCAAAGCGCCACGAGGGGAACGCCTCCATAAACCAGCGCACTCGGATGCAATTGCAGCATCGCCGGACTCTGTTCTGCTTCTGCCGCACCGATCACTGCCTTCACCCCTTCGAGGTTATAGACATTAAAGGCTCCGATCGCATAAATATTTCGCTGCGCCGTCTCTAACAGTTCTCTCGTTGAACTCAGCATAAGGATAGGGGTGTAGTAGTGTAGGAAGAAGCAGGTCACTCTCCTATTTAATCGTTTTTTGTCGAGAGAAATCTGCTTTATTGTCTTAGTTCGTAACGTCTGACTTTTTGCAATGGCTCAACTTCCTCAAACTCTCGATGACGCGATCGCTCAAGCCCAAACTGCCACCCAAGCTGCGATCGCCGCAGGCTACACTCGACTGCAAGTCGATCTGCTGTTTCCCGAACTCAAACCGTTGCCCGTGGCGGAAAAATTTGTCCCCGCGTTTGCAGAATTGGGTGCAGGTCTCAAAGTTTTTTTTACCGATGCCGGAACCGCTGCCCTGGCAAAACGAGACTGGGGTGACGTGCCCTTTCAGATTCGCAGCTTAGACGTGGCAGGGTCGCGACAAACCACCTCGGTTGAAGAACACATCGACCCAGATGACCAACTCTATTTATTTATTGCGCCCAGTGCCGTAGAAGTTGCGCCCGTTGAGCAGATTTGTAACGCGGTGGGAGATCGCCCAATCGTTCTACTCAATCCCCGATTAGAAGATGTCGCGACGATCGGCATCGGCTATGCAGGGCGGAAACTGCGCGATCGCTTTCTCAGCACCGTTGAGCCGTGCTATTACCTGCGTCCTCTAGACGACCAAACTGCTCTGACGCGCATCTATCCATCACCGTGGCAGGTTTGGCTCCAGACTGGCGGGGTTTATCAGGCGATCGCCGAAGAGCGCGAAAAACCCGACTCTGAGAAGCTGGATGAAATTTTTGCGAAAGCCCTAGGAGGGCAAGCACCAAAACAAAGTCTCTTGTCAAATTTGCAACAGTTTTTGAGAGCTTTAGGAAGATGAAGCTTTCAAAGATTTCCTGTGTTTTTTGACACTTAGACCGTGAGGATCTGAAACTATCAGGGCATAATCGACTCAGATAACAAAGTTCATAACTGATTAGCGCTTCAGCAGTAGATTTGACCAACGATGTCTATAAACGGCTCCCCGAAAGGTGGAGAAATCGACTTCCAGACTTCAGGTGTTGCTCCTCCTAAACGTTCCCTCTTTTTCAAGTAAAGGCGATCGCATGACCCCCACTCCTCTTCGTCGCATTGTCATTGGTGATATTCATGGTCACTACAATGGGTTGATGGCTCTGCTAGACGCGATCGCGCTCGGCTCTGATGATCAAGTCTATTTTCTGGGCGACCTGATCGATCGAGGTCCTCAAAGTGCTCAAGTCGTCGAATTTGTCAAAGAAAGCTCGTATCAATGCATACTGGGCAACCACGAGCAGCTATTGATCGAATCGTTTCCCGATGGGCAAATTTTCTCCCCTGCGCTACAGGCTTGGCTACAAAGTGGAGGACGAGCAACGGTCGCTAGCTATGGTGATGCTGGCATTTTGCTGGAACACCTCGAATGGATGCGATCGCTGCCGATCTATCTTGACTTGGGCGATCTGTGGCTAGTTCATGCAGGCGTTCATCCCGGTTTGCCCATTGATCAGCAAACCTCCCATGAATTTTGCTGGATTCGAGAAGAGTTTCACAACAGCCCTCAGCCTTATTTTGCGAACAAGCTGATTATCACAGGGCACACGATTACGTTTACGTTTCCGGGGGTGACTCCGGGTGCGATCGCCAAGGGGCAAGGCTGGCTGGGCATCGACACAGGCGCTTATCACCCTAAGAGCGGTTGGCTAACGGGGTTAGATGTTGATAATGGTAGAGTCTATCAGGTAAATGTCTATACGCATTTGGTGCGGACTTTGATGCTAGAAGAAGCGACCATCCAAATCGAGCCGAGCCAGGTGATGCCGCGCAAACACGCGTTGCATCGGTAAAGTAGCTCGTTTTGTGAAGTGTTGAGAGATGAGGACTATAGAACTGCCACGCCCCTCGATACTAAGGATCGTGGATTTATTTAAGGTGCAACTTCTCACCCTCACCCTAGCCCTCTCCCCAAGGAGAGGGAACAAGACTCTACTCCCTTCTCCTTGGGGAGGGCAGAAGACGCTCACAAGTCTTACAGGTTATTTAATCCACGTTCATAAACGTTGTAAGTATCAGACTCCCTGAACTCTGGTGCGATAGTCTCCACTACTTAACCCGTCGGTGCCAGGGGTAGGATTTTGTTGAGCAAGCTGACGTAATCGAACCACGCGATCGGCGGCTGCGGGGTGATTGCTCAAGAAAACAGGGGCTGACGCTTTACCCGTCACCAGTTTTTGCATAAAAGCAGCCATCTGCGACTGAGCATATCCCGCTCGACCTAAGGTGATTAATCCTCGTTGGTCGGCTTCATATTCATCTTTGCGGCTGTTGGGGAGATCTAACGCGAGCTGAACGCCAATGTTGACGGCGGTGCTGCGATCGAGTCCGGCGACACCCAATAACCCTTGAGCGACTGACTTTTCTCGCATTTGTTTGATGGCGTGGCGAGCAGCGATGTGACCAATTTCATGACCGATGACGCTGGCGAGTTGCGCCTCGTTGTCGGCGGCTTTTAATAAACCACTGTGGACGTAGACATAGCCGCCCATCGTTGCAAAGGCGTTGATGCTGTTATCATCCACAACTTGAAAAGTGTAGCGAAGATTAGGACGATCGCTCTTAGCGGCGAGACGTTGACCGACTTGATTTACGTAGTCTGTGACTCTAGAGTTGCGAAGAATTCTGACTTGACTCCCAGTAATTTCGTCATTGATTTGCTGACCGAGCGCGATTTCTTGGCGATCGTTCAGGCTAGACAACTGCACGACTTGAATGCCTCGCAGCAGCAAGTCTGCCCAAGAAAAGGCTTGAGAGGCGAGGGGTTGACCGACCCAAATGCTGACGGCAACCACGAGAGAAATTAGGGGATAAAGCCAGCGACGATACGATCGTTGAAGTTGATTCACCATAAGACTATTGAGTTCAGATAAGAGGAGTGTAATGCGTTCAGACCAACCCAAGGGCAACCCGTCTAGACATGAGACGCTCGTTGACGAAAATTGGTTGCAGTCTGCTCTAAAGATTCCCTGATGCAACATTTTTGAGAGTAAACAAGGAGAATTAGTTCCAATCCTCCTACGATCGTCATGGTAATCTTGGGAGTCAAACGGCAGCAGGATTCCTTTAACAAACGCCAAAATTTATGAATTTCCGCAGTCAGTAGCGTGCTATAACTCGCTACCGTATCGGCGAAATTCAGCACCTTTTTTACGACTGGCTTCCTTTCACAACGCAACTGGGATTGGTATTTATGGCTCTTCTAGACTCTCAAGGTCGGTTATTTGGCAAGATTAGCCTTCTCGATGTCGGGGCAGGACTTGTCATTTTGATGGTGATTTTTGGTATCTTCTTCTTCCCAGGAAGCTCTGGCTCGGTTGCTCAACTTTCTGCTCCTAAGCCGATCGAGGTTGATGTGGTCGTTCGAGGGCTGAGTGCCACCGACCCGAAGAGTTTGATCAAAGAAGGTGACAAAACCAACATCATCGTCCGCAAGCAGCCGTCTGGAGAAGCCACTCTCAAGGCAGTCAAGTTTTTGCCTCGGAATACGCTAGTGCCGCAGCCAGATGGCTCTGTAAAGTCGATAGCAGACCCCAGAATTGAGGTGGCATTTGTCAATGATATGGTTTTGACACTGGTTAGCAAAGCACAGATGACCAAAGATGGTCCGGTGTTGGGGGGCGAGAAAGTTAAGGTCGGCACCTCGATCGAGTTAGATGGACCTGCCTATAATTTTACGAGTAGCGTGATTGCAGTTCGAGTTGGCAAGTAGTGATCGACAAAAACAGGGGCAGATTTTATATCTGTCCCTAACCTTGGAAAAGCTAATCCTGCTTAACTTAAAGCCGATTAGCGCATAGAGTCTCTTGCAGACTCGACTGAATCGCCTACTTTGCCCTCAGCTTTCTCAAGAGATTTCTTCAACGTTTCCTCGATCGAACCCATGCCTTGAGAATTAGAAGGACGATTCATGTTTTCAATGCCAGCGGTGCCTTGAATCGAGTTGAGTCCGCCGTCTTGTGACCGCTTCTCAATCGCTTTGATGCCTTGAGGACCGCCCTGGTCGATCGCATCTTTAGCCGTGCGCTCATATTTCTTAGCCGTGTTGCTAGCTTCACCTTTTATGGGTTGATCCTTCATTGGCAAAGCAGAAGCCATCTGAGTTGGCATTGCTAACGAAAACATTAACACTGCACAGAGACAAGCCGCGAAGACAACACGAACAGTAGATAAAAGAGACTTCATACAAATTTCCTCCAAATGGAAACTAGATTTTTGCGATAGATTCAAATTTAGTCTGCGTCTATCTACTCACAAGTTCTAACTTCGTCGCGTCTGTATCTGGAGTGACGTTTGCATAGTTCTCTTTGACTGTTTTGTCTATCAAATGATAGATGCGATCGCGGCTATTGCCCTTTAGACATAAACTCCACCCGTGGCAAAAGCGGGTCTTCTACGACTCCAAAGCCTTTAAAGCCCCAGCGATCGAGCACACTCGTGAGCTGCGTTCCAGGAATCGTTTCTACTGAGAAGCGATCGCTGACCCCTGCTGCATGTTTGTTTAGATAGCTCAATGCATCAAAATGTTCACGAAATAAGAGAACATAGCCGTTTTGGGGCGATCGAGCTTTGTCGCGATCGTCCTGGTTTGGATACGCGGCAAGATAGCTACCATCCATTCTGGAGCGGATCAGGTAATAGGTTTCAGACAGCATAAAGAGTTAATTAATATCCGCCAAGTTGATTCTGGGATCAACCGCTTTCAGCAGCAGATCAGCGATTAGGTTGCCTAAAATCAGCATGACTGCGCCCATCATCAGACTTGCCATCACCAAATATAAATCTTGAACCTGGACAGCTTGCAAAATTAATCGTCCTAGCCCAGGCCAGTTGAAGAAAAACTCAGCGATAAAGGCTCCGCTTAACAGACTGGCAAACTCAAAGCCGAGCAGAGTGACGATCGGGTTAATCGCATTTCTCAACGCGTGAACGTAGATGACTCGATTTTCAGGCAGTCCTTTCGCTCGTGCGGTTTGGATGTAGTCTTGGCGCAGAACGTCGAGGAGTTGCCCTCGCATAATGCGCTGTAATCCAGCAAAGCTAGTGACACTGAGCGCGATCGTCGGCAAAATCATGTGCCAGCCGACATCCAATATTTTACCTAAGAGTGACAGATCGGCGTGATCGATGCTGGTCATATCTCCTACCGGGAAAAGCGGCGACGTATTTTGGGCAAAAATCAGCAGCAGCAGAGCCGTAATCAAACTGGGAAATCCCTGTCCCGTATAGCTGAAGACTTGCAGCACCCGATCGACCCAGCGCTGTTGATAAATCGCGGCAGCGATGCCCATTGGAATGGCGATCGCCCACGTTACCACCAGCGACGAAATCGCAATCAGCAGCGTTGCCGGAACCCGCTCGATCAGCAGCGATACCACCGATCGATTGTAGGCAAAACTCGTGCCAAAATCGCCCTGGGTAACGATTCGCCACAGCCATAGAAAATATTGCTCGATCCAAGATTTATCTAAGCCAAACTGCTGCCTGAGTTGCTCAATGCGCTCAGGTGAAATCTTGGGATTTTCTCTCAGCGTGTCGAGATAATCACCGGGCGAAAGTTGAATGATCAAGAAACTCAGAGCCGATGCCAACAGCAACGTCAGCAAAGCTTGCAGCAGCCGCTTTGCCACGAATACAGACGTTTCGCTGGTGATTGCATCGGTGAAGCGATCCCAACTCGATCGCAGTCGTCCACGAGCAGATAGAGTCATGTTTGGGTCACGGGTCAGACAGATCTCCTAACATCCTAATACTCAACTAGCGTAATGATAGGAACATCGGGAAGTTGCTGCCGCCCGTTGAGGTCTTTTAGCTCGATCACAAAGGCGCACCCGACTAACTCGCACCCAGTTTGCTGAATCAATCGTGCCGTGGCTCCGGCGGTTCCTCCAGTAGCGATCAGGTCATCCACAATCAAAATTCGTGAGCTAGAATGCAGCGCGTCTTGATGGATTTCTAAACAATCGGTGCCATATTCCAGTTGATATTCGACTGAGTAAATGGCGGCAGGAAGTTTGCCAGGTTTGCGGACGGGGATGAAGCCGACTCCCATTTTGTACGCCAATGGTGCGCCAAAAATAAAGCCGCGCGACTCCATGCCAACAATGTAATCAGGAGCCAGATCTGCACACTTTTCAGCAAACGTGTCGATCGTATACTTCAACCCTTGGGGATTGCCCAACAGCGTTGTAATGTCTTTAAACAAGATGCCGGGTTTAGGAAAATCTGGAATTTCACGAATCAGCGCTTTGAGATCCATAGAGGTTTGAAGGCAAAAGGGTATGAGTTGGGTTATCTCACACCTTGGGTCAATTGTCATCTCGATCGGGTCAGCAAACCCCAAAAATGTTCGCTAAAATCATCTCTAGAGCGTTGCAATCGGAGTGGTATATCCTAAAAGTAGCGATCGGTGAACAAAGCCAACGAACGACAACAATTTTAACTGGAACTTGGATGACTCTTGAGGAGCAAATCAATCAGCAGCGAGTCAAACACATCGTCAGCAGCTATCAGTTAGCCGGAGACGATATCGAAGCGTTTGCTGGCTATTTAGATGAGTTGTTGCAAACTTACGCAATGTCGTTAATTGAGTTAGCGTTGGCAGAAACCCTACTAGACAATTGGGTCAATGTGCCGATGAAAACAGGCATTTTATTCTTGCAGCAAACGCACGATCGCCTAAAAAATTGGGAGACTCATTCTATTTCCAGCAGCCTCACGCCTGAAGACTTTCAGCAAATTACAGGGCTAGATCCCAGTCCGATTTTTGGAGCATCTGAGTTTCCACCGACCTCGATCGCGCGTTCCTGCTAAGAGTTCGCTTCGTCTTTCCACGGTCTCGCCTTGGCTAAGATCGCGACACCCCGCACTCGAATTCCTTGTTGATGCAGAACCTGAGTCGTCGCCTTGATCGTCGCACCCGTTGTATAAATGTCATCAAGCAACAACACTGGATGGTGAGGTTTATTTTTTTGAAAGGCTTTCCCAATCTTGAACGCCTGAAGGAGATTGTGTTCTCGTTGAGCGGCAGAAAGACCGAACTGCGCCTCGGTAGATCGGACTCGCTCTAAGCCATTCACCTGCATTGAGTGACCCGTAAAATGACAAAAGCTTTGGGCAATCAATGCTGCCTGGTTATAGCCTCGCTGCTTTTGCTTCTCACCGTGCATCGGAATCGGCACCACAATCATCGGGGAGCGATCGAGGCTAGCATCTAACCAAGACTGCGCCAACCACTGCCCTAAAGGACGAGCAATCTGGGGCTGATGGTCATATTTAAGCTGCCTGATCGCCTGCCTGACATTTCCGCCATACCATCCCCAAGCAAACACAGCGGGTTGCTCTTGCCAAAATTGGGCAGGATTCGGGAGTTTATTTTGCTGAAGCTGGCGCGTGCAGTTGGCGCAAAACTCAGTCGGGGTGGCACGTTGACAAAGCGGACAAGCCGATTGGAGAAAGAGATTGAGAAACGATCGCACAGGAGCCAACATCGACACTTAACGACTAAAGACCTGGTTAACGTGCCCCCAAATCTTTCTGAATTATTCATTCAATCGTGAGCAATCTTAGAGAAGGGGAATCGAGTCCAAAAGTAATTTACTTTCAGGATTAGAAGCGCAGAGAGTTTGCAGATCTTAGACGTTTGGAGCTTGTTTTTTGGTAGGCTGCGATCGCCAGATTCACCTGCTTTAACGGCACATACAGCGCACTTATCAGAAGAAACGTCACCCCGATCGTCAATAGAGGACGCTTTGCCAACACATCCTCTAAAATTGTCATCGCTAAGGCATCAAGATGCGTCACAATATCCCAACTGTTAAAGCGCAAAAATCGCCCCAAATAAACGCCGACCGCGCTCATAGCATGAATCGCCAACTCAGCTTTGAGAATATAGCGACCCAATCCTCGCTGTTTTAGGTAGTAGCCTAAATTGATCAGCGACACAACATATGCCTCAAACCCCGCAAAGATAAAAAACACATAGAGAGGAATCAACACTAAAGTGACAATCCAAACCGAGTGAGCATATTGACGCACCTCATCAATAAAGTGGATCACGTCGGTCAAAATGTAGGGCGCGTTTGGCAAGAAGGCAATAAAGGTCAAAACGCCCACCCACCAAAGCCACGATCGATGCCTGAGATGAAGCGGCAAGGGAGGCACAATCAGAGTTGATGTCCCCAGTTGAGTGCGACGAAACAGCAGCACGCTGAGGATGAGCGGCACGATCGCCAAAAATAAATTCCAACTCATCCAGCGAGCGTTGTCATAGAGAATGACAACCGCATTGAGAAGCACGTATTGAATAGAATATTCCATAAGTCTAGAGGCACAGTGATTTAGGTTATGAATGCCTAGCTCACACTCGTTGACTGAGGTTGAGCATCTCAAGCCGTAGTTTAAGGGCGAACCTTGTCATCGGTATGACAACCAAACCACCATTTGAGCAAAAAAATAGGATAAGCAGCGTTCGCCCCTTATCCCAATCGCTCTAAATCTCTTAAAACAAAACCCTTGAGTCGAAATTTCCACCACGTTTTACATATTCAGTCGATTGTCACGACGATATTGAGTATAGGCAGCGACAAACAGCCCCGCCAAAGTAATGGGGACTAAACCCAACACAATGCCTATCAAAATTGGCTCAATCATGGTTGCTCTCCTAAGATTTTAAGGATTTGACCCATTCGATCGGGGTGTCCTTCTTTCTTATCTTAGTCGCATCAGTCCCTCAAGTGAAGTCAGCACCTGTCTTAAGCGCCATCTTCCGGTTCAGGAGTGACGAAATTTGTTAAGATCTGCTTAGTAATTGTCTCGTTTAGTTAAGAGTTTTGAACGATCAAACCGTTAAAACCGAAAGCCCTGGGCAGAGAATCGTGTTGATCGCTCTGGTCGTGATGCTAGCGATCACGCTAGCGGTTTTTGGCATTCGACAGTTGTACAAGTCAGATCCATATATCAAAGAAGTGTTGTCGCGATCGGGCGATGCCGTTCAAGGACACGCCATTTTTCAAATGAACTGCGCGGGCTGTCATGGCTTGATGGCAGATGGCAAAGTAGGACCTAGCTTGAAAGGGGTCTCGACTCGCAAGTCTCGCACTCGGTTAATCGATCAAGTGATTAGCGGCAAAACTCCTCCCATGCCTCAATTTCAGCCGAGTCCGCAAGAGATGGCAGATGTGTTGAGCTACTTGAAGAGTCTTTAGAGAAGCTTAATCGTTTTACTCTTTGATCCTGAGCAAATAGCCAGAACTCGTCGTCACCACTAAGCCGTTCTCAGTGACCGCAATCCCCGAAGGAATGCCAAACCGAGACTTTAGAAGATTTGCGATCGCAACTCCCTTCCCCAATCGATTAACCTTGATCACAAACCCCAGATTTGTCGTCACAAACGCATTCTCATTCTGCACTGCCACCCCAAACGGAACCCCAAATCCTGCTTTTTGCAAGTCGATAAGCACTGATGTCTTCCCCGCAGGAGTGACGCGCAGCAGTTGCCCCTTAGACTGCGCCACTGCAAAATCGTCGCCCATCGTTGCCACACCGAACGGGTTGCCATCTGTCAGATCGGCGATTTTGGTGATCACTCCCGCCGCACTGACTCGCAGCAGCAGCCCCGTAGCCTCAACTACGTCGGTTGACAGAGTGACAACAGAGTCATCGCCACTCACTGCCACACCAAACGGGGCACCTGCATCGCCGCTTAACGCAGAGAGATCGGCGATCGTCGTCACCGTTCCGTCAGGCTTGACGCGCACTAAATAGTGGTTGGGGAAATAGTCTGAGGTCGTGACAACCCAGTCAGTTTTGTGAGTTGCAATCCCAAACGGGATGCCTCGGTCAGCTTTTCGCAAATCAACGAGCGTGACGATCGCCCCCTGCAAACTAACGTGCAGCAGCGTTCCATCTAGCGTCGGCACTACAAATCCTGTTGGGCTGACGGCTACGCCTTGCAGCGTGTAGAGATTTAAGTTTTGAGCGATTGCTGAAATGGCTGCCTCTTTTTGAGTCATTGATAGCACTGGCTTCTGGATCTCTATTCTGATCTTTGCTTCCTCAAGGAACGTTCGATCGCAGCCCTCAGTCTTATACAAAGCTGCGTGAGAAGTGACTTCTGATAAGTTATTCGTGCATTTGAATCGCTGCAAGTCAATTCATGTAGAATATCCGAGTTTCCTCAGATAGTTCACACAGATCTAGATGACTTCATACGATCGCACACCTGAGCGTGATTTTTTAAGAGATTTGTGGAACTCTAGACGGGCAGCAATTTCTCTGAATTAGAGGGTTTGTAGAGCTTGACGCCAGATGACTGCCACAATAGGACTCGGATCACCCATCCACCCCATTCAGGCAAACGCCCCCGCAACCATTTCTGATCTAGTCTGAAGTTAACCCAACCCTTACACGTGTCTTTAGTCGGATGAAAGCAACCAATTCAGCCCCCCTTATTCTCAAGCTAGTAGGATTTATCTTAATCCTGTCGTCGCTCATCGATTTTATTACTCTGCTCATCCCGATTAAGTCGCAAGACAATGCCTGGGTCGCGAGCACCTTCACACAACTGGTCGATCGTGGCATTATTCCGATGATCGGGCTTGCCTTCCTGTTTCTCAGTTATTTCCTAGAATCAGGAACGATCGCCTCTGAGCGGAGCAAACCGTTTCTCAGCATTAGATTTTGGGCACTGATTTTATCGAGTCTGCTGGGCTTGACGTTTCTGTTCATTGCGCCCCTCCACATGAACAACACGCGAATTCTTGCCGAGCAGTCAAACAAGCAAATCGACGATCGAGCCGCAAACCTAACGGCTGATCTCAACAACAAAGTTCAGCAGCGTCAAGATCAGTTAACGGCTGCCCTCAAAGATGAAAAGCAGCGTCAACTTCTCGACCAACAACTAGCGCAGATCAGTCAAGCGATCGCCAGTGGGCAACTCAAGGGCGACCAGTTAACTCAAGCTACCCAAGCGCAAAAAGAATTGCAGGATCTAAAAACTAATCCGTCTGCGATCGAGTCTAAAGCCAAAGATTTTAGAAATCAGGGGCTGATTAAGATTGCTGATGAGCAAAAGCAACTCAAAGCCCAAGCCGAAACTGACTTCCGCAAAACCAGTATTAGAGTCGGGTTGAGCAGTCTGCTGTTAGCGTTGGGCTATAGCATCATCGGCTGGACAGGGCTGCGAGAACTGGGAGTTTTTAGAGGCTCTCGGCTCAAGGCTCCGACCCGCTAGAGAAGCCTATTCTCAAATTGAGCGGTTGACCGTTGACGGAGTTTCTGTCGATCGTCAACCGCTTGTTGTATGTCCCTGGTTTATCCAGCGTCTAAACACCCCAGTATGGTTTCAATCTTTATTCTCACCCACAACGAAGAAATCGATATTGCGGCTTGCATTGAGTCTGCATTGCTCTCAGATGACGTGATTGTCGTCGATTCTTTGAGTCACGATCGCACCGTTGAAATTGCCAGCCGCTATCCGGTGCGGGTGATTCAACACGCGTTTGAGAGCCACGGCAAACAGCGCACTTGGATGCTGCGATCGATTCCGGTGAAGCATGAGTGGGTCTATATTCTCGAAGCCGATGAGCGGATGACTCCAACCCTATTTCAGGAGTGTTTGATCACAATTCAGCAGCCCCAACACGTTGGATATTATGTCGCCGAGCGGGTAATGTTTATGGGAACCTGGATTCGTCGCAGCACTCAATATCCTCGCTATCAACTGCGTTTGTTTGACAAACATAAAGTCTGGTTTAGCGACTATGGGCATACCGAGCGCGAAGTCGTCGAAGGCTCGACCGGATTTCTCAAAGAAACCTACCCTCACTACACCTCTAGTAAGGGCATGAGTCGCTGGATTGACAAACACAATATCTATTCAACGAACGAAGCGATCGAGACGATTCGGCAGCTTGAAAAAGGCACGATCAAATGGAGTGAGCTATGGTTTGGCAAATCAGAAGTCGATCGCCGACGTGCCCTCAAAAACCTCTCGTTGCGACTGCCATTTCGCCCGATTGTGCGCTTTGTCTATATGTATTTTTTGCTGGGTGGCATTCTCGACGGTCGCGCCGGGTTTACCTGGTGCACCTTGCAGGCGTTTTATGAATATCTAATTTTGCTCAAGGTTTGGGAAATGAAGCATCAGCTCATCTTGAACTCCACTCCTCAATCTCCTTCAGAGTCATAATGTTAAATAAGATACCATCATGTTCGGATATTCCCGATCGGGGATCAATGGTTAAATAGAAAAACCCGGATTGAAAGCCTTTAGACCTTGCAACATTTCTTTACAAGCCTTACAAATAGGGTAGATGGGTTCATAACAGCTTCTGTGAGGCTGAGAGTCGTTTCACCTAGAGGTGTGATTGCCTCAATTTAAGTCAAGATTTCAATTTTGTGATAGTTGCAGCCAGTTGAAAGAGAGGGCTACCTGTGATCCAACGTCTGAAGCAAGACTTAAAAAATGACCTGATTGCGGGTTTGTTAGTGGTGATTCCATTAGCCACTACTATTTGGCTGACGATTACGATCGCAAACTGGGTGATTAACTTTCTGACTCGCATTCCTAAGCAGATCAACCCGTTTGATGATCTCAATCCGTTTTTGGTAAACCTGCTAAACCTGACGGTTGGCTTGACTGTGCCCCTGCTGTGCATCCTGTTAATCGGGCTGATGGCACGAAACATTGCCGGACGTTGGCTTCTAGATTTTGGCGAACGAATTCTAGCAGCCATTCCTCTCGCAGGAGCTATCTATAAAACCCTCAAGCAACTGTTAGAAACAATCTTTAAAGACTCTAACGGTCGGTTTCGGCGCGTTGTGCTGGTAGAATATCCTCGCCCTGGGGTCTGGTCGATCGGGTTTGTCACCGGGGCGATCGGGGCTGAAGTTCAGTCTCATTTTCCTAGTGAGATGTTGAGTGTTTTCATTCCAACAACTCCAAACCCAACGACGGGTTGGTATGCGATCGTGCCTGAGTCGGGTGTGATTAATTTGGCGCTTCCGATCGAAGATGCGTTTAAGGTGATTATTTCGGGCGGCATTGTCAGCCCTGATGCAGTTTCGTTGACTCCTTTAGCACCAACCACTTCGAGCAAACGAGTTCTGGAGTCTCTGGTCGATCCAACCACTCGGCAAGCACTGGCTGAAGAGTAGAGGTGGCGTTGCTGAATCCAAGTATGAATTGCCCTCACCCCAACCCCTCTCCTGCGGGAGAGGTGAGCTAGTCTTGTTCCCTCTCCTGCGGGAGAGGGCTAGGGTGAGGGCTAATTCATCGGCTCATAAAGACCGGACTTGAACAATCACATTCAGTCAGTCTGGAACTTTCCACTACACCGAACAACTGTCGAAAGTTGTCCCTGTACAAAATCAGCAGAGTTCTTCTACCCTTCTCTAGATAGCACTACTTAGAACTCGTGCAGAAGCATCGAACATTCGATCGACAAATTCGCAATTAAAACACCGAGATCGACGCGGTACACTACTGAAGAACCCCCTTGAGGAAACGTTGATGGCACGATCGAACAGTGGTAAACCTGAACTGTCTGCACTAGAATCGTCTGTGATTTCAGATCCTGAAGAACCAAACCCTCAAGATACAGAAGTGCCTGAAGAGGTGGCTGAATCGGTAGAAGACGCTCAAGACGTTGACAGCATCTTAAACTCTCTCAAGACGCTACTTAGCACAGTAGAAAAACTCCAAAAAGTTCGTCAAGAAGTCGGCGACATCAAACCTCTGCTCGTGCGAATGCTCGACGGTGAACTGGTAGCGGGCGAAGATCTTGAGCAACTTAAAACTGGAGTAGGAGGTCTTTTTCGCCTGGTGCGTGCTCACAGCGATCATCAGGCAGCCTTGGCAAAAGCCCAGCCAGCCAGAAGCCTGCTAGATGAAGTGTTAAAAGTGTCTAGCACCCGCTCAGAAGTCACCTCTTAAAAGCGAACATAAAGCAGCCTAGACTCGCCGCGATCGACAACAATGCTTGTTGGGGCGAGTCATCGAGCCTGATGATTTACTAGAATCAGGCAGACACAGGTTCTTTCTCCTGAGCGAGTATCGATTCTTCACCCGATGCTTTGAACTTGAATAGAGCTGGATTGCTTTGGGTTTTTTCCAAAAATCCTCGCTGTACCCCACGAGTAAGGGTGCCTGCCACACTTTTGATGGCTCTCGGCATCTCGGCTTCCTCAAACTCGCCGTACACCTCGCGAATGATGTCAGCGGTTGAGAACGATTGCTCTGGATTAGTTGCAGTCACGTTGACCATTGCCTGAAGCGGTTCCATTCCTCGAAACGATCGCTTAGGATTTTTGGCGTTGAAGGATTGAGATTTGGGTTGTTTCCCCTTTTCCTTGGCTCTGGCTCTGGGTTGAGCTTTAACTTTTGAAGCTTTTCTAGGTGACTTTTCAGATGAATCAGACGGCTCATCGTCATCGGGTTCTGCTGAAATAGCCTCAGTAGCCTCATCCGATTGGTCACTGGTTGGCGCATCTGCTAGTGACTTTGCGCCCGTCAGCGCTCTAAAGAGGGGTGGATTCTCCTGCACTCTTTCTAACCATCCCTTCTTCGCTCCCCCCACTAATGTGATTTTCACGCTTCGCTTTGCAGTGGGTAAGTCGGCTGGGTCAAACTCGTCATAGACGGTACGAATGACTTCTTCAGCGTCAAACGTCTGCTCTGGAGAGTGGTTGACCACCTGCACCATTGCCTCGATCGGAGTCAGCCCTGCAAACTCAGCTTTGAGCACTTTGCCATTAAAATGATTGGCGGTTGGTTGCTGACCTTTTCCTTTAGACTTGGTTGACGATTGACCTTTCGGGGTTGAGGTCTTCGATTGAGCCTTTGATAAATCTGGCTGAGTTTCTAGATCTAACAGGTAATTGCCGGAACCATTGTTCTCTGATTCATCTCCTAACAGCAAATCTAGCTGTTGCAGTGCGCGATCGATTGCGGCGGTTGCTTGCTCAACTGCCGATTGAATAATGGCATCTCGATCGCTTTTGAGTCGAGATCGCTCTTGTTCTAACTGTTGCTTTACTTCGCTACTCAAAATGGAGTATGACATTGCTTCTCTTTGCCTCATCACAGATGGTTGTACCTCGATTGTAGATTGGATAATTGAATTGGAAATTTAAAGTTCAAGAGATTGCGTCTAATAGTTGGTTCCTATGACAAAGTGAGCCTCTCTGCTCACATCAGTTGATAGCGTACACTGAAGCCCAGCCCTGTAGCAGATGAGCATTACACTACTCTTACTAAGCATCACTGCTCTAACTCAAAATCTCACGCCTCTAGCACGATTCGATTAGCCCAACTTTCAGTTTGGTGCGAGGCAGAACCGCAGCAGAGGAAAGCTTTGTACTTCTCAAACTGTCTCTAAAGTGCTGAACAAATCCTCTAACTCAACGCGACTTGTGCCCTCTAAACCGGTCCTCTGGGAAGAACTAACGTGGGAGCAGATTACGCAACTGCGCGATCGAGGCGTTGATTTAATGATTTTGCCGATTGGGGCGACAGAACAACACGCCCTGCATATCTGTAGGGGTCGATACGTTTTCGGCAACAGCCGTTGCTCGTTGGCTCAATCAAAGAAGTGGGCAGGCACTATTTCTCTCAGATCTCAAACGTTGGCTGCAATTATTGTAGAAATCGCAGAATGGGTAGCGAGTGCCGGATTTTCTCGATTGCTGCTCAATGGGCACGCTACCAACTGGGCACCCTTGCGCTGTGGTTTAGAAAACGTTCGTCATCGCTATCCTGAGTTGCGAACTGCGCTGCGGTTCCTTCGGAGTTGCGCAGAGCGCTAACCGCTGTGGGAAATCTCGCCCAAGATTCACGAGTTTTATCATCACGATGCCGTCAACTTTCACGCTAATTGTGCAGAAACTTCAGTAATGTTGGCACTGCGACCCGATCTAGTACAAATGAATCGAGCCGTAGATGAACCAGATCGATCGGCACATTGTTTCTTTGCTTACAGAGTGGATAAAGAAAGCGTTCATAGCGGTGTTGGAACTCCCAGTCAGGCAGATGAAGCATTTGGACAAGCGACTTTAGCAGCTTGTATTACAGAATTGAGTGCCCAACTTCAACAGGCAATGATTGAGAAAACACCGTTAGAAGAATTACCACCAGCGTTACCAGATATGTTTTAATTACCATTAACAAATCTATTCACAAAACAATGAGCCACGAATCTACTTCAGAATTGCAGCAGCTAAAAGCAGCGCTGGAAAAACAGGGTGTGAAATACGCGATCGCCAGCTTTGTCGATGTTCATGGGATGTGCAAAGCAAAGATGGTGCCACTGACGCATTTTGACCAAATGATGCAGGGGTCAGAATTATTCACAGGAGCCGCGTTAGACGGGGTTCCTCAAGCCGTGAATGATGATGAGGTCGCGGCAATGCCCGATCCAGCAAGCGCCACAATTCTGCCCTGGAATTCAGAAATGGCTTGGTTTGCCAGCGATCTGTATTTGCAGGGCAAACCATTTGAAGCGTGCTGTCGCAGCATTCTCAAGTCGGTTTTGCAGCAAGCGGCAGAGATGGGCTTTCAGTTCAACCTGGGGATTGAAACAGAGTTTTTTATTCTCAAAGATCAGCCTGGGCAGGCAGTTCCTGTTAGCGATCGTGACACGCTAGACAAACCTTGTTATGACCTGCAAGGGCTGCTGGATAACTACACCTGGGTAGATGAAATTGTGCAGGCGATGAATCACCTCGGCTGGGATGTATACTCATTTGACCATGAAGATGGCAATGGTCAGTTTGAAACAGATTTTGCCTATGCAGACGCGTTAACGATGTCCGATCGCCTCACGTTTTTTCGCTTAATGGTGAAAGAAATTGCTCGCAAACATGGTTATTTTGCCACCTTTATGCCAAAGCCGTTTGCCAACCGAACTGGAAGCGGTGCTCACTATAATATGTCGCTGGCAGATCTGAGGACGGGAGAAAACTTGTTTGTCGATCTTCAAGACGCGCGTCACTGTGGGTTGTCAAAATTAGGCTATCAGTTCATCGCAGGCGTGTTGCGTCATGCCCCCGCAATTTGTGCGGTGATTGCGCCGACGGTAAATAGCTACAAACGGTTAGTGGCACGGGGCAGCATGTCAGGATTCACTTGGGCACCTGTTTACATCTGCTACGGCAACAACAACCGAACAAATATGTTACGCATTCCACTGGGGGGCGGACGGGTAGAGTGCCGCGCTGCCGATATTTCAAGCAATCCCTACCTGGGTGCTGCAATGATTTTGGCGGCTGGGTTAGAAGGTATTCGCGAAGATCTAGATCCCGGTGAGCCACACACTGAAAATATGTATACGTCCACTTCGACAGAGCTGACTGAAATGGGAATCAAAACGCTGCCGCGAACCTTGGGGGAAGCGATCGAAGCCTTTGCATTTGATCCATTAAGCAAATCAGTGATGGGATCGTTGATGTACAAAACTTATATTGACTTCAAAACACAGGAATGGTTTGAGTATCACAATCATGTATCTGATTGGGAAATCCAGCGCTATCTAAAGTTTTTCTAAGAGAGATTCGATAAATTGCCCGCAGTATAACCAACTGGATTAGGACATTGCTGTAAGAATGCCCACCGCTTAGACAAGGGCTTAGGGCGTGTTTTGAACCTCTTTCGCGTCGATTCTGCCTCGCCCTGAACTGAAGTTCAAGCTATCTGGGGAAGGTCCGTTGAAACGAACTCAGGATCTGACTTGACTCGCGTTCAGTCCGTTTGAACAGACTTCCCACTATCAGCCCGAACTTGAGTTCAGGGCGGGATGGCAACGAAGACCAGAGCTTCAAACTACTGCTTAAGCCCCTTGTCCTACCTTGATTAACGATCGCCCATTTTGCTGTGCTAGATCCCCGGCTTCTCTAAGAATCGGGGATTTTAACAAGAGAACCCAATCTTTAATGACGAGTTTGATCTGCCCAAGGCGTAAGAACTGCCGAAAGCCACTTTAAGCCATAGTCGATCGCCAGCCCGATCACCCCAATCAGCAAAATGCAGAACAATACTTTCTCAGTTTGTAAGTAACGCTGTGCCTGAATGATTCTGAATCCCAAACCTGATTGAGCAGCCACGAGTTCGGCAATCACTAGATAGTTCCACGCGCCAGAAATATTTACTCGCAGCGTATCCAACACACTGGGGAAAGTTGCCGGAACAATCACCTTAAACAAAACATCTCGCCGAGTTGCCCCTAGCGTATATGCTACATTGATCATCTCGCTGGGAATAAATTTAACCGCATCGGCAACCATAATTGCGTTGTACAACACAACACCCAACGTAATGATCAAAACCTTAGATTCTTCGCCCAACCCCAGCCAGATCACAATCAACGGCACGAACGCAGTCACAGGCATATATCGCACCGTTCCCACAAATGGCGCGAACAAACTGTTCATGCTGTAAAACGTGCCCATCGCAATGCCGATCGGCACTCCGATGATCGCTGCGGCTAAGAAACCCGCTAACACTCGACCGCAACTGATAATTACATCGGTCAGCAAATCGTTATTGGCAAACATCTCAATTCCAGCTTGCACAACCGCAGTTGGAGTAGGAAGAAACAAGGGCGGCACCATCTTGCCATAGCTGACGATCGCCCACAGCAACAGCGGAACCGCCAGGGAAACGATGACGATCAACGCTGCCAATCGCCGCGAGAAGCCTTGACGAATGCTCCAGAAGACCGAAGGCTTTAGATAGTGATAGTGACGATCGGAAGAGGGAGATGAATCGAGACTCGCATTAGCCACTGAGATAGTCCTTTATCAAGTAATACACCGACCTGCCTCAAACCGATTGAGCGGCACCTCAAAAAGGTAACGTCAACCTTCACTGACATTCCTCAGTTTAGACAGACACTCACGCTTTTTTGTATTGAAGGCTACTCGATCGTCATTTTCAGGCTGAGTAAAATTAACCTCTTGCGTAAATCTGGACAGCCCTCCTCACGAAGTGGGGCAAAGCCCTCGCCAACCCTTCTTCCCAGGGAGAAGGGAGCTAGAATCTCTGGTTCCTTCTCTTTAGGGAGAGAGGGGCTAGGGTGAGGGCGAAGGATTCGTGCAGGAGGTCTAATCGTAAAATCGTAAATTCTGAAGCTCCACATCCAGCAAATTTGTAGCCTCAGACTTTCTCCGTAAATTTGCTGGATTTAGGTTGAGCGAAGGACTGTTTCTGTATCCAAATTAACATTTTGAAACGACGCTATCTAGTTAGCTAGTAGAGAAACTTCGATTTTTGCTGCCTAATCCTGGACGTTCAACTATGCTCGACACTCGATCTCAAGATTTACGGGGGCAACCTGAGAGGGCGATCGAAGCCAGGCTCGTGCCCATTCCTCCCAAGCTTGAGGTTCGTGGCTTGTCTAAATCGTTTGCAACGCAAGACGGCTCAATGGCGGTGCTAGACGATATCAATATTCAGCTTTTTCCACGAGAATTTGTCTGTCTGGTGGGTTCGTCGGGATGTGGTAAATCTACATTGCTTAACATTGTGGCGGGGTTGGCAAATCCTTCGTCCGGCAGCGTGTTGGTCGATGGGCGAGCAGTCACAGGTCCCGGCTCCGATCGCGGCATGGTGTTTCAAAACTACACCCTCTATCCGTGGCTGACGGTTTCCCAGAACATTGCGTTTGGGTTACAGCTCCGCAAAATGCCCAAATCAGAGCAGCGAGAACGGATTGATTACTACCTAAATGTCGTGGGGTTGACCCAGTTTGCAAAGTCCTATCCAAAACAACTGTCGGGAGGCATGAAGCAGCGAGTTGCGATCGCTCGTGCTCTAGCCAACGAGCCAGCCGTTTTGTTGATGGATGAGCCGTTTGGCGCGTTAGATGCTCAAACCAAAGAGCAAATGCAGCAATTTTTATTAGAACTCTGGGAGCAAACCCACGTAACGGTTTTGATGATCACTCACGATGTAGAAGAAGCGATTTATCTGTCGCAGCGAGTCTATGTAATGGGTACGCGTCCAGGGCGAATGAAGTTAGAAGTTCCGGTCGGTCTGCCAGAACACCGCAACTTAGACATGAAGCTGTCGCCTGAGTTTGTTGACGTTAAACGGCAGGTTTTGCATTCACTGCGCGAGTAAGACAATCAGGCGTACAGCAGCATCACCGATCCTGCAACGTTAGCCCCTAATCGAAAAAGGCAGCTATCAAGAAAGGTTGATTCCTGATGCGGGTGCCCGTTGAAAGCACAATGCCGCCTTGAACTGAGTAGGATGTCGCACAAATGTGATTTGCGATACTTCTTTCCTGCGGTCGCGTGTTAAAAATAGTGACATTGATCACAGCCGCCAGGAGTAGCAAACTGCCCCGTTGAAGATCTTGTGCCAGAAAAATTTATCGCTTCTAGGGTTCCGATCGAGCCTCAATCAGAAATGGATGGCTTGATGACTGGTCCGAGAGAAGCAGGCTGTTTGGCGCAATGCAGACAGTTACACGGCGGGACAAAAGCCCGGGAGAGACGATTAACAGCGATAAGTCTGTTGCGGCTCTTTCGGGTTTTTTGATTTCTAAAACCGTATCTTCTGCGATTTGTTTCACGTTCTCAAAGGAATTCTTAGATGTTTAGTTTTCGCTCAATCAAACTGATCGCTCTCGCATTAGTCGCTCTATTTTGGACGGTTGCCTGTTCTCCTCAATCTGCAAACAATAATGGGACAAATAATTCTGCCCCGTCTCAAGCGCTCAGTGTTGGCACGAACCCTTGGTCGGGTTATTCGGGTCATCACGTCGCCGTGAAAAAAGGCTTTTACGATCAAGCTGGACTCAAGATTCAAGACACATTGTTTCAGTCCAATACCGAGGAGATTACAGCATTTCTGTCGGGTAAGCTCGACTTGGCTTGGCTGACAGCAGGAGATGTGATTCAAATGGCAGGAAAAGATCCTAACCTCAAGATCATCTTTCTGTGCGATTACTCAAACGGCTCAGATGGCATTATCGGACGCGGCATCAAAACAGCAGCCGACCTGAGGGGCAAAACGCTGGCTCGTGAAGATGTGCTGTTTGAAAAAGTCTTGCTGCGGGCATACCTCGAACAAGGGGGACTGACCGAAAAGGATCTCGCGATCAAAGATCTGCCCGCTCCCGATGCGGCGACGGCATTTAGCGCTAAACGAGTTGATGCAGCCGTGACTTATGAGCCGTTTCTCACCAAGGCAGCAAAAGAAGGCGGTGGAGAAGTCATTTTTAGCTCGAAAGGAACAAATTTGATTGCGGATGTTCTGGTGACGCGCCCTAACCTGATCGCCACTCGCAGGGCTGATTTGCTGTCGTTTATCAAAGCAGCCAATCAAGGGATTAAATTGCTGAAAGCAGGAGATGCGGATGCGATCGCGGCTGCATCTGGAAAGCTAGGAATTAAACCCGAAGAGCTTCGCGAACAACTCACTGGAATTACGCTTTTTGATATCGAAGGAAACAAGACGATCGGGTTCAATCCTGAGAATCCTAACAACGCTATGAAGAGTTTTGAATTGGTTGCAAAAGCTGCCTATGATTTCAAAACGGTTCAACAGCCGATCGATGCCAAAACGCTATATGATGATTCTCTCGTAAAATCGCTCTAGCACTCGCGTTATTTGAGGGTGGAGATCAAATTCTTCACTCTCGAATAATTGAATCAGGAAGCATGAATGGTAATGTCTCAACTCTGCGGATGGATTGCGGAAAAACCACTTTTAACGCAGCTTCATCTGAAGGACAACCTGGTTTTCTTCTCGCCTCTAGATATTCGATGATAAGTTGCTGACAGTGGTCTTTACCAAAGGTTTGATAATGCCCCGGATACACCGTTTGAATGAGAAGATTTTGCAAGTGTTCACAACTGGCAACGTAAGCGGAAATATGACTGCGATCAAGCTCACCTAACAAATCGCTATCATAAATCACGTCGCCAAAAAACAATTCATCACACTACAGATCATACAATCCAATACATCCAAGCAATGCCCTGGTAAATGCAAAACTGCAACCGCCCGATCGCCCAAATCTAACACACCGCAGTTGGTTCACTAAGCTTAGTGTGTGGGTGCTCAAAAACCCACGATCAGTTCATCCTATTGCTTGGCGGGTTGCAGGTAGAGCCAGTGATTTATGGTGTCCAGGGACCGACGATCGCTTCTCCTCGCGTTTCTTTTTTGGCTAATTCTACGTTTAATATCAAAATTTTTTCGAGTAAATCATCTGGATTGAAGCGGTGGGCTTGCAGGACGATCGCGTAGAGTTTAATGTGTTGGCTGGTCATCTGGCAAAAAATTTATCCACTCGCTTAAAAGAGTTGACTCAGTAATGCGTCGCGGCTCATACCACTATGGTCTGCAACATCTTTCAAGATTGCGTTTAGGGTGCCGACTTTGAGAGGGCTGTGACTTGGAATGGTGATATAGTATTTTCCTTGCTGTTGGGTTGTTAGACGAATATGACTACCCGTTTGGCGGATGATCTCGTAGCCAAATTTGCTGAGGGCTTGGGCAAGTTGGTTGCCATCAAGATCCCGTGGGAGTTTCATGAGGCGATAACCTCATCTCTGACAAAGTGGAGGCGAATCAATTTTGGGCGATCGCTTTCTTCAAAATGGCATTTGACGGCATCGCGGATAACGTCGCGAAGAGATTCGATCGTATCAGCTTGAGTAAAAATTGATTCGCCGATCGCGCGAGCCACGTATCCACTTTCGGGATCTTCTTCAATCAGAAAAATAATTTCGTTCATGGTCAGTAATTGTTTTAAAGAATGAAGTTGATACTTTATTGTGGTGCCCAAGGACCCACGATCGCCCCTACGCGCGTTTCTTTTTCTGCTAACTCTAAGTTTAACGTCAGCAGTTTTTCGAGTAAATCATCGTCTGGTTTGAAGCCGTAAGCTTGCAGGACGATCGCATCGAGTTTGGCGTGGAGTTTGTAGAGTTGGCTGGTCGGCTCGTGGAAGTATTCGTTGTAGAGTTTGGGGATGCTGCTCTGCTTTGTCATCTCTGTCTGAATTATTGGTTATAGATATTGCCTCTATGGTTAACGTCGTAAATGAAAATCTCATTTGTTTCTCTACGAATTTGAAAAATAACGCGAATTTTGCCGACGCGAATTCTAGAAAATCCTGACAAATCGCCTTTCAGCTTTTTAATATCAAGCTCTTCGGGGGGATAGATTTTTTGAGTCTCTAGACAGGCTTTTAGAGTGCCGATTTTTGCGATGACGGCTTTTTGACCAGCACGATCGAGCTTTTGCAGAAACTTATCGGCTGCTTTACTGAGCTTGATTTTCATGGTCAAACCAGTTTGTGATGTCTACGAAGTCGGTATCTGGATAATCAGCCGGGGAGAATGATGCTGCGATCGCGGCTTGCTCTTCGTTGTCTACGTAGGGAGTCAGCAGGTCGAAGAATTTGAACCACTCTTCGCGCATGACTTCACGAACGCTTTCTTTGATGAGGGCTTTGAGGGCTTGTACATCAAGCGAGATTGTGGGTTCCATAACAGTTACTCCAGGTGTACTTCTACGAAAACAGTTGGTTCACTAAGTTTATTGTGTGGGTGCCCAAGGTCCCACGATTAGCGCAGAGCGCAACTCCGAAGGAACCGCCTCTCCTCGCTTTTCTTTTTCTGCTAACTCTAAGTTTAACGTCAGCAGTTTTTCGAGTAAATCATCGTCTGGTTTGAAGCCGTAAGCTTGAAGGACGATCGCGTCGAGTTTGGCGTGGAGTTTGTAGAGTTGGCTGGTCGGCTCGTGGAAGTATGCGTTGTAGAGTTTGGTGATGCCCCACTGTTTGCGTTCCATTTGGGTGGAGCGGTAGTCGTGGAGTTCTTGAGCGGTGGCGCGGATAGCGGCGATGAGGTTGGGGGCTGGGGTTTGGGGAAAGGGGAAGGTCTCAAAGCAGGTGTTGTGAGTGTAGCGAGTATCGCCTTTCAGCGTAGAACTTTGTGCTTTTACCCAGGTTCGATGAACGTTTGAGGTGAGAATGCCAAGAATGTAGAAGTCCTCTGAAGCAACAACGTTTGTTGAATTGTTTGCAAGCCAATCTTTTGAAGCTGGTAGAGGAATAAACCATTTAGAGTGAGAAGGCATATTGAAATACTGAGGTAGAGGAGCCAGTGCTTTTCTCATTGCTGCATTTGTACGCTTAAATCTCCACCATTTTTCACGCATGACCGCTTCACGGTTCTTTTCTCTTTCCGGCTTTACAGAGTCTCTAACGTGTCTAAAAGGAAGAACATAATCACTTACTTCCTCAATACTCATATCCTGAAAATCAATGATCCAACGACTAGGTTTCCCGTTAGGGTTATCTGTTAAATCTCTAGCAGAGGAGGATAATTTAAGAACATCTTGATTCTTTGGATCAGCTTTAAGCCATTCCTTTACTTGCTGTTCAGCTAAATAAAATCCCTTACCGACAGGAATCACACCCTGAAAGCATTGGTTGAGATTGGCTTTGAGGCGAACCGCTTGGGAAACATCAGTAATGGCTCGAAGTGAGGAACTAATCCGTGTAACTTCTACCTGATCGAGAAAGTATTGCTTCGGTTCTTCTCGGCTCCAATTGGCAATACTGACGTGAACCTTTGCTTCACCTGACCATACTTGAGTAGAAACAGCATCATGGATGTAGCCATTGTTTTGTGTGATGTAATCTAGTGCAGCAGTCCGGCTTTTTCCTTGACTAATTGAGTTCGTACCAACCAATCCCGCTCGACCTTTCTCACCAATTTGAGCGTGAGCTAACCGAAACCAGTAGGCACAGAAATCAACGGAATCTTTGACATCGGGAAAGCGCTTAAACACGCGATCGATGTAGTCATCACCAAGATCGATCCGCATATTTTTCCCACCCAAAAACGGTGGATTACCGATAATCGCATCTGCCTTTACCCACTCCGTAAACAGCGCATCCTTACAAACAATATTTTCATCCAGCGTATCCAACGGCAAAGCAGGCTGATCATGAATATCGCAAAGGTCGATCGCCACCTTACGAGCAATCATCAGCGTCACTCGCGCCAACTCCACCGCAAACTCATTGGTGTCCATCCCATAAAACTGCTGCGGCGTGACAAAGCCAATGCTCATCTGTCCCTGTCCACTTTCCGACTTGCGACGGGCATCAATCTTGTCTTGCAGCACTCGCTCCAGCCGTTTTAGCTCTAGATACGCCATATACAAAAAATTCCCCGACCCACACGCCGGGTCAAGCACCTTATAGTTGCGCATCTCCGCCTGCAACGCATAAAGCTCCGCCAAAATAGTCGCGTTGGCGATCTTCTCTTCCCAATAGCGCGTGATCGTCGGGCGAACAATCTTGAGAATATCCTCCTCCGAGGTGAAATGAATGCCGTGGGCATGGCGTTCGGTGCTGTTGCTTTTGCCGATCGCCGACTCAAAGATGTTGCCAAAAATCGACGGACGCACCGCTTTCCAATCCTGCGAGGCGGCGGCTTCCAACAGTTCCAATTCTTTCTCAGTTAGCTCTAGCGGATGCACCTCTCGAAACAAGCCGCCGTTAAAATAGTCCACGCCCTGATAGCGCCCTGCCGGAGCAATGCCCGATCGATTCATCTCCTGAAACAAGTTTCCTAAAATATCGTAGGTGTTCGAGGGTTTGCCCTGTCGCGATCGTGCCTGACACTCGCGCACCAAGCTAATAAACAGATCCTCTGGCAACAATTTTCGATCTTCCGCAAACATCGCCAATACGCATTGCAGCACAAACCGCTGGGCAGTCTTCGGGTCAACCGCATCCCGCTTCCGTTGGATCAGCATCGTCAGCAATTCACCCATGCGTCCCGCCGCTTTCTCGGTCACCGACACCAGATTGTTGTTAAAAACAGGCACACGATCCAACTCTGGATTCATAAACGTGAACGCCCCCACACGATCGGGCAGGCGCTCTAGAGAAACCTTCTCGATCGGCTCCTCAGACTGTTTCCGAAAGTCGTAGATCCAAAACTCATCAAAGTTGCACAGCATCACATAGCTAGGGCACTGCAACTGCATCCAATAGGTGACGGCTTGTGCGTAGTGCTTACTGAGGTCTTCGCCCCGCTTCTTCATCTCAATTAGCAAATGCGGCTTCCAGGCAAGATCGGCAAAGCCCGTATTGCCTTTTTTGCTGCCCTTTTTCACCCGTTGCTCTAGCGTTGCCCCGGCTTCTTGCACACCCTCATGTCCAAACGCCTGAAAAAAGCGATCGAGAAAGTTCTGCGACTCGCCTTTCTCATCTCCTTTGAGATGCTGCTGGCAATAGCGGACAAATTTCTGGAGACTTTCGGGTGTAGGGGACATAAGACGATAAGACAGTGATCACCGAGAGGGCAGAGGAACGAATTTTGGAGAACCAAGACTCAGTAGCCCGATCGATATCTACAACCTACAAGCCCCAACCCTCGACTGTCGAGGTTTTGACACGAAACTCCGTGCTCTAGACTCCAGCGATCGTCTTCCAACCCTCACCCGTCACTCTCTAAGCTCTACCGTCCGACCTTTTTGCTCGAAGCATCGCCCTCTGATCTCGAAACTCAGAACTTGGAAGTCGAAACGTCGAGCAATTTGCTCCATCCTTCGAGTTCTGAGCTTGAGCGATCGACCTCAGAGGTCAAATCGCCAGAC
Organism: Phormidesmis priestleyi BC1401; assembly: GCF_001650195.1. GTDB lineage: Bacteria > Cyanobacteriota > Cyanobacteriia > Leptolyngbyales > Leptolyngbyaceae > Phormidesmis_A > Phormidesmis_A priestleyi_B. The sequence goes on from NZ_LXYR01000022.1 coordinate 61,295, forward strand.
TATTCTACGCGACGCACGGCTTTCTTAAAACACCCGCAAGGACTGCCCTAACCCTAACCCTCTCCCCAGGGAGAGGGAACAAGATTTCTAGCTCCCCTCTCCTTGGGGAGAGAGGTTGGGGGTGAGGGCAAATTAGTTGCACATCGCGTAATGCATGAGCCATTCTTAACCCAAGACATTTAGACCCTTCTACCCCCAGATTTTTTATGGAATTGCTGCACGATCGCTATCAAGTTGAGCAATCACTCGGCAAAAAAGCCGGACGACAAACCCTGCTGGCACGAGACTTGCAGACTCAAAAACTCGTCGTCGTCAAGCTGCTGACCTTCAATCACGAGTTTGAATGGGACGATCTAAAGCTGTTTGAACGAGAAGCCGAGACTTTAAAGTCGTTGAATCATCCCGCCATTCCTCGCTATCTCGACTACTTTGAGCTAGAGTCACCGACTTATAAAGGGGTGGCGTTGGTGCAAAGCTATATCGAGGCGAAATCGTTAGATCAGCACCTCAAAGCGGGTCGATCGTTTAGTCAGGCAGATGTGCAGCAGTTGGGGCAATCTCTCTTAGAAATTCTGATTTATCTACACAGCCAGTCGCCACCTGTCGTTCATCGTGACATTAAGCCCAGCAATATTTTGTTAGGCGATCGCTCTGGCACCACCGTGGGACAGGTTTATCTCGTCGATTTTGGCTCAGTGCAAACGCTGGTCGCTCATGAAGGCAGCACCATTACGGTAGTCGGCACGTATGGCTATATGCCCCCCGAACAATATGGCGGACGGGCGACTCCTGCCTCTGACCTCTATAGTCTGGGCGCAACGTTGATTTGTCTTGCAACGGGCAAACATCCCGCCGACTTACCGCAAGCAAATTTGCGGATTCAATTTAAGTCAAGTGCGACGCTTAACGAAGCAATGACAGACTGGCTAGAATGGCTAACGGAGCCTGCTATCGATCGCCGATTGCAATCCGCTCAAGAAGCCCTGAGAGTTTTACGAGCTAAAACGGCTCGATCGCTGTCCACCCCTAAAGAGCGCAAAATCGTCCCTCAAATCACCAAAGCCCATGTTCTTTGGAGTGCAACTTGGCGCAGTAGCCTCACAGGGGCAGCTTTTGCGATTTCTTCGGTCATAATCGCGTACATAATCAATTCCGGTCACGACGGGGAAACACCTATATCAATCTCAGTGATGTTGATACTCGCGGCAGGAGCAGTCGGTTCAACGTGGGGATATGGGAATGGGCTATTGATGGCATCGCTCACTAATCGCTTTTTCTCTCCTCTCAAGAATCACTGGATTTATCGACTGGGCATCGGAATCATCCCAATGAGTGTCAGTCTGATAGCCATATTGATTGCCTGTACATTAACTTCAACTCGCTCTGGCATATTATTATTCCCAGTTTTGGCTGGTTTGGCTGTGGCAATGTCACCGATGCTCGCGAGTCAACTTTTTGCCAATTGGTATATCAAAGCAAGTCGAGCAGTCCGTCGTCTAGAGTCGGAGGCGATGCCCGATCGTAACGACCCCTGAAAACACTCTAGAATAGGTAGTTGGCTGTTATCTCTAAAGACTCCCATGCTCGACCCTTCTCGCCGCTATCACATCACCACCTTCGGCTGTCAGATGAACAAAGCCGACTCCGAACGCATGGCTGGCATCCTAGAAGTCATGGGCTATGAGTGGACAGAAGACGCGTTCGACGCAGATTTAATTCTCTACAATACCTGCTCGATTCGCGACAGTGCCGAGCAAAAAGTTTACTCCCACCTCGGCAGACAGGCAGCCCGCAAACAAGAAAATCCCAACCTGACGCTGATCCTTGCCGGGTGCGTCGCCCAACAAGAAGGAGAAGCTTTGCTGCGTCGCGTCCCCGAACTCGACCTCGTGATGGGACCACAACACGCCAATCGCCTAGAAGACCTCCTCGAACAGGTGTTTAACGGCAACCAAGTTGTCGCCACCGAACCCATCCACATCGTCGAAGACATCACCAAACCTCGCCGCGATAGTCAGGTCAGCGCTTGGGTAAACGTGATCTACGGCTGCAACGAGCGCTGTACTTATTGCGTAGTTCCCGGTGTGCGGGGAGTCGAGCAATCGCGCACACCCGACGCGATTCGTGCCGAGATGGAAGAATTGGGACGACAAGGCTATAAAGAAATCACCCTGCTAGGACAAAACATTGATGCCTACGGTCGCGATTTGCCCGGAGCCACCCCCGAAGGACGACACAAACACACGTTGACCGATTTGCTCCACTTCGTCCACGACACACCAGGCATCGATCGGATTCGGTTTGCCACCAGTCATCCTCGCTATTTCACCGAGCGGCTGATCCGCGCCTGTGCCGAGCTTCCCAAAGTCTGCGAACACTTTCACATTCCCTTCCAATCAGGTGATAACGACCTTCTCAAAGCAATGGCGCGAGGCTACACCCACGAAAAATATCGCCGCATTATCGAAACTATTCGCGGCTATATGCCCGATGCGTCAATTAGTGCCGACGCGATCGCGGGGTTCCCTGGCGAAACCGAAGCCCAATTTGAGAACACGCTGAAACTCATCGAAGACATCGGCTTCGACTTGGTAAACACCGCCGCCTATTCCCCTCGCCCCGGTACCCCCGCCGCCCTGTGGGACAATCAGCTTTCTGAAGAGGTTAAAAAAGACCGACTCCAGCGATTAAATCATTTGGTCAGCACCCAAGCCTCAGAGCGATCGCAGCGATATCACGATCGAGTCGAAGAGATCCTAGTCGAAGATCAAAACCACAAAGATTCTACGCAAGTGATGGGACGCACTCGCGGCAATCGTCTGACATTCTTTGCAGGTGACATCAACGAGCTAAGAGGCAAATTAGTCAGCGTCAAAATCACCGAAGTGCGATCGTTTAGCCTCACCGCAGAACCCTTGTTAAGGACTGTGAATCAAATAACACCGACGATCGCAGGCTCTCGGATTGCCCTCATCCCCTAACCCTTCTCAGATCAATTCAGCAACGCCCAGGATCTGATATCAAAGCCAGAACCTCCTGTTCCCTCTCCCCAGGGAGAGGGCTAGGGTGAGGGCAAAATCTGTGCTTCACAGATCAATTCAGCAACGCCCAGATTTTATCCACAGCTCACTTTTTCTCCCATGCTCAAGATTCTTGGGCAAGAATTGCGGTTGCCTGTTCGGGGTCTTTTTCCATTGGCAATGTCTAACTGAAGAAGTCTAGACCAGAGAGCAGACTCAGAACGCTATAATAGATAGCCGCCTTTAAGGTAGGACTGATTCCCCCTAAACCAGAAGGGGCTGATCTCTCAGACCCCTGTAGCTTTGTCTCTCTACGCTTTACAATAAGTAATATGACTAGGGCTAGCAAAAGGGAATTCTTGTATGGTTCGAGTGATTGAAATCCAGCCTGTACTGATTGCAAAATCAACATCAATTTCCTTGTAAAGAACGCTTGCAGGTGGTCACCCACGGTTTGTCGCATTTAATCTAAACAGCAACTATGAAAGACCTCACTCGTTATCGAAACATTGGCATCTTCGCTCACGTCGATGCTGGCAAAACCACCACTACAGAAAGAATCCTGAAGCTAACGGGTAAGATTCACAAAATCGGTGAGGTGCACGAAGGCGCGGCGACAACAGACTTCATGGCGCAAGAGCAAGAGCGTGGAATCACGATTCAGTCGGCTGCGACCACCTGTTTTTGGAACGACCACCAGCTAAACATCATCGACACGCCTGGGCACGTCGATTTCACCATTGAGGTTTACCGCTCTCTTAAAGTGCTCGATGGCGGCATTGGGGTGTTTTGCGGATCAGGCGGAGTTGAGCCACAGTCAGAAACCAACTGGCGCTATGCCAACGACTCTAAAGTAGCCCGGATCGTCTATATCAACAAGCTCGATCGCACAGGCGCAGATTTCTATCGAGTCGTCAAGCAAGTAGACAAAGTGCTGGGCGCAAAACCGATGGTGATGGTGCTGCCGATCGGGGTTGAAGAAAAGTTCTGCGGCATGGTCGATCTTCTAACTCGCAAAGCCTGGGTATGGGATGAGTCGGGCGATCCGATGGGCTACGAGATTAAAGAGGTTCCTGCCGATATGGTCGAGGCGGTCGAATCTTATCGGGAACAATTGGTTGAGCTGGCGATCGAGCAAGACGACGACCTGATGGAACAGTATCTAGAAGGAAACGAGCCGGATATCGAGTCGTTGAAGCGCTGCATTCGCAAAGGCACTCGCGACCTGGTGTTTTTCCCAACCTACTGCGGCTCGTCGTTCAAAAATAAAGGCGTGCAGTTGGTGTTGAATGCCGTCGTTGACTATCTGCCAAATCCGATGGAAGTCATTCCGCAGCCCGAAGTCGATCTAGAAGGAAACGCAACGGGCACGTTTGCTCTTGTCGATCCAGAAAAGCCACTCCGCGCACTCGCCTTTAAGATCATGGACGATCGCTTTGGTGCGCTCACCTTCACGCGCCTCTATTCGGGCAAGATCTCGAAGGGTGACACCGTGCTCAATACAGCGACGGGCAAAACCGAGCGGATTAGCCGTTTGGTGGAAATGCACGCCAACTCTCGTGAAGAAATTGACTCGGCTCAAGCGGGTGACATCATCGCGATCGTTGGCATGAAAAACGTCCGCACCGGGCACACCATCTGCGATCCCAAACATCCCGCAACGCTAGAACCGATGGTCTTCCCTGACCCCGTGATCTCGATCTCGGTCAAACCCAAGACCAAAGGCGGCGAAGAAAAGATGGGCGCAGCACTCACCAAGATGGTGCAAGAAGACCCATCCTTCCACATGATGACCGATGAAGAGAGCGGTGAAACCATTCTCAAAGGAATGGGTGAACTGCACCTCGACATCAAAGTAGACATCTTGAAGCGCACCCACGGCGTAGAAGTGGAAGTCGGCGAACCTCAAGTAGCTTACCGCGAGTCGATTACCAAGCGACTCGAAGATGGTTACATCCACAAGAAACAGTCGGGCGGTTCGGGTCAATATGCAAAGATCAGCTATGTGATCGAACCCGGCGAACCCGGCAGCGGCTTCCAGTTTGAGTCTAAAGTGACGGGTGGCTCAGTGCCCAGAGAGTATTGGCCCTCCGTTGAAAAAGGCTTTCAAAGCTGCACCGATAAAGGCGTGTTGGCTGGCTTCCCCTGCATGGACTTGAAGTTCACGCTTTTAGAAGGCGGATTCCACCCGGTTGACTCGTCGGCGATGGCGTTTGAAATCGCTGCTAAAGCCGCCTATCGTCAGTCGGTTCCTCAAGCTGGTCCTCAACTGCTTGAACCGATCATGAACGTCGATGTGTTTACACCCGATGACTATATGGGAGACGTGATCGGAGATCTCAACCGTCGCCGGGGCATGATGAAGTCTCAGGAAACTGGACAAACCGGAGCGCGCATCAAAGCAGATGTGCCATTGAGTGAGATGTTTGGCTACATTGGCGACCTGCGAACCATGACCTCTGGACGTGGGCAGTTCTCAATGTCGTTCTCGCATTACTCGCCTTGCCCCAACAACATCGCAGAAGAAGTGATCAAAGCCACAAAAGAGCGTCAGGCTGCTTTGTAAAGGATTAGCTCAGGGAGATCAATATTGGTATCCCTGTAGCAATCTTCAGACCGTGAGAATTTCTGATAGTGTGGATGTTTCGATCGTGCCTCGTCCCACGAAGGACACTCACACTACAGACTTTCACCCGCGACTTAAAGGTATTAGTGTCAGGCAGTCCATCGGTATTGATTGCTTATGGAGTTAAACTCTCTATCCGCAGAACTCATCCTTAGCGATCCTCTTTTTAGCTTGGGTTATCTCTCTTTAGACTGGCATCCTGAGCCGGGAGCCTATCTAGAGTTTGGGGGTCAGACTTATGTCGTATTAGAGCGTAGGCATCGATATCTACTTAAATCAGGGCGCTATCAGCTTCACAAAATCGCGCTCTACGTTCAACGATTCGATGCTCCCGCAGATGTCAGCGTGTTAAATGGGCGATGGGTGATTGGCGACATCACCTGTTTGTATAATGCCCGATCGGAACTGCTGCGATGTGCGATTAATCCAAGTGGGTCGTGCGATCGCTGTGTGCATCACCAGCCTCTCTAAAATCCCTATCTGAAGCACGATGATAGGAATCGGCACAACTGATAGGTTGGAATCTCTGCACATAAGATTTAATCCCCGATGAACGCACCTCGCCCAACGCCACCCCAATCGCAAAACACAGAATCTCACCCGATCGTCCAAGCATTTAACCTCACTACAGGGCTGTTGAGTGCGACCATTGCGATCGCTAAAGGGGCGACTGAGCAAGCCGTTCGTTTGATTAGCAGCACCACGACCGGAGCCGGACACGCGATCGGGGTTCTTGCAAAAATACCGGGGCTAAACAACCCCTTTGTACGTCGAATAGCGAGTGTGTTGAGACTCGATTGGTTGATGGGCATGGCAGGTCAAGTCGATGTCGAGAAAGCAAAATCTACCGTTCGAGCGCTCCAGCAGCAATATCCGAAAGAATCGCCTAGCCAGATTGTGCATCGATTGATGGTCAAAAAAGCCATCAATGCTGGAAAAATCGGGTTTATGAGCAGCTTAATTCCTGGATTGGCGGTGGCACTGTTGGCGATCGACCTTGCCGCCACCACTGCTCTGCAAACTGAGCTTGTCTACGAAATTGCTGCCGCTTATGGGTTAGATTTGCAAGACCCATCGCGGAAAGGTGAAGTATTAGCAATCTTTGGGCTGGCGCTGGGCGGAGCGAACGCAGTCAAAGCAGGCTTGGGCTTTTTGCGAAACGTGCCCCTAGCAGGAACTTTAATCGGAGCCAGCACAAACGCAACCGTTCTTTACTCGGTTGGCTATGCAGCAAGTCGCTTTTATGAAGCCAAGCTGAATGCGGATAGTGCAGAACCAACCACGGAAACTCTAAAAACAATTCAACAGGAAAGCGAACAGTATTTGGATGCTGCGATCGCACAACAAACCGTGATGGATCAGATCCTCGCGCACATGGTTTTAGCTAGCTACCCTGATAAAACGTGGGAAGATATTTTGCCAGAATTGAAAACGCTGCAGCTTGACTCAAACTCACTCAAAATCATCGAAATAAATCTGCGAACGCCTCAACCATTGAACCAAGTATTGCAACAGTTAGATAGTGATTTTGCCGCGCCGTTATTTGCTCAGTGCCAACAACTCGCAGACCGCGATCGAACTCTCTCTGATGCAGAAAGCAGAATCCTAAATGCGATTGCTAGCAGGTGTAGTCCGCAATTGTCAGAGGAAATCGTCACGAATTAAGAATTCAGAGTTAATTAACACCGATTTCACAACTGAATGCAGTCAATCGCGGGTCACCCAACGCTGTAGAGACGTTTCGGTGAACTGTCTCCGCCCAATGCCGTAATAACCGAGCAAAGGTCGTATTCAAAAATTAAATAGGTATAAGATAAGACTTTGGGTTCTTTTTCATGAAAGTCAAATCTGCTTCTTCTAAACGGGGTTTAGGATGGCTAACTGGTATGGGAACCCTCTTGCTCATTGTCCCTACGATCGCGCTCACTGCCTCTAGAGGAATGGCGGCTGAGACACTTGTGTTTCGCTATGGCGTGTTTGGAGAGTCGATCTCAGTTCCCCAACTAACAGAGTTTGCCCAAACGGGTCAGGTATCGCCTGCGCTGCGAAGCTATTTCCGACTGTTCCGCCAAAAGCCTAATGCGATTCGTCGCACGCTCAATCGAGAAGTGAAGGTCGGTTTGCTGACGCTCGATCGGTTTCTCAACAGTCCGACTGGAGAGCGTGTACTAGACCAGTTGGGAGAAGCGATTCAAACCCCGGTAGGAGAGGCAAATCGACAGGCGCTCAGAGCCGCGATCGTGCTTTCTGCAAAAGATAATCAGGTGTCACTCATTGAAGTGCTGCAAAATTATCCGACTCGTCAACTATATATTGATGGACGGGCTGTCGGGCGAACTTATCGACAGGTTTCGAGGGTCACGAAACAGATTCAGAGTCTACCACGCACCCCTAATTCACGGTAACTATACAAGCACAGTGCTTACGTTTTAGGTATCTTTCTGTCTTTTAAGAACTGCGTTTTCACGATGTCAAATGCTTGTTTGTAGATCTGAAAATCAGTAGGCTTTTCTACTTCAGGAACACTTCTAGTTACATAGTGAAACGCATGAAAGACAGAGTTCAATCCGGCGATCGCGTCTCCTATGGGAATAGGCTTTTTGATTGACTGGTTGTCTAACTTAGCAACGTAATTCAGTCCCCCCACCTTCATTAAATTCTCTAGCTTGTTTTCGTAGACAAGACGAGCAACTTTGGTCATGTCAGCCCCGATCGCGTGAGCCACTCTTCTAGCCGTCTCTTCTTCGATGCCGCTCCGTTTGAGACAAATCCACCCTAGTCCAGCTCGCGAAATTCTCACCTGCTTGGCAAGCTGGCTCATGTTAGTTTGCGGATTTTCTTGAAGATATTGTAAAACGAGCTGTCCGAAAGCTGAACAGTCTTCAGGACGCAGCTTTAAGGGGTTCATATTTGGATTTAGACTCAAACTTGCAACATTGAGGCTTTCACGATCGCCGCCAAACTCTACGTTAAAAATTAATTGATCCTAGTATCTAAAGTAGTTAAATATCTTTACTCAAATTTATACTTTCACACAAAGCACCCCTTCTCTCTTAGGTTTGAGTTGATTTTAGTCTTAAAGTCGCCTTAAACAAACGTCCAAGGCATTTTTTTAGGAAATTTCTACAAGTTGTTTTTTCTAGAAACCTACTTCTAACGATAGGTGCTGATCAAGAGAACTCTTCGTAGATTTAAAGCAGACGAAATGACTCTACTTGAGATTTGATTAGTCTATAGCTTGGTGACTCGATCGACGCGATGCGCCACTTTTTGCCCTCTCAGACGGACTGAGAAGGCTCGAAATTGCTGCAACGCACTTTACAATGGAGGAAACATGATGTTTCAAACCTTAAAGACACTATTAGAACTGGGTAGCCACCCAATCCCAATAGCACAAGTTTCCGTAGAGCCAGGAGTGATCGCACTCGAAGAAGAGCTTATGTTTTCTGGTCCTCAATTTCTGGTTGCATTAATTGCAGGATTGATGATGGCGTTCGCATTCCAATTCCTGCTGACTAACCTATCAGTTGCCTTTGCTGCAAGTCCTGGCGCATTGCCAGACTCTGATGAATCAGAAAGCATTGGCAAAACCATTCGCGGAATCGAAACAAAATTAGGGCTTTTTGTATTAATAACTGTATCGATCGCACTGTTTATTGCCAGCTTTTTAGCGGTAAAACTTAGCTTAGTCGGGAGTACGACACTCGGCGCAATCCTTGGCGTTGTCATTTGGGCAACTTATTTCTCTGTGCTTGTGTGGCTAGGTTCTGGCGCAGTCGGCTCTTTGGTCGGCTCTTTTATCAGCACTGCCACATCAGGAATGCAGAGCATGATGGGTGTAGCAACCACTGCATTGGGTGCAAATGTAGCTAAAAATCAGGTGGTTTCAACCGCAGAAGAAATTACGGCAGCGGTGCGTCGAGAACTGACTTCTGGGTTTGACCCCGACAGCATTCAAAAGACGCTACAAAGTTCTCTAAGCAATCTGCAACTGCCCAAGCTAAATCTTGACGAAATCAAAGGACAATTTGAGACGCTGTTAAAAGACTCAAATCTGAAAGACGTTGCAGACAGCGATTTTCTTAAAAACATCGATCGCGACTCCTTGGTGAAGCTAGTTAGTAGCCGCACAGACTTCTCAAAACAGGAGGTCGATCGAGTCGCTGATCAGCTAGAAAGCGCTTTGAAGAGCGTTGTTGGTTCATCCGGCAAACCGCAAGATGTCACCGAACAGTTGGCGAGTTTGTTGAAGTCAGCCAAGCCCGAAGACCTCACATCTAAAGCGATGACCGATCAACTCAATCAACTCGTCAAAACCGTTTCGGGCACGATGACTCCGGGGAGCAATTTGACCAATCGGGCGCTGCAGCTTGGGTTGGGTGGGCTGTTGAGTCAGGTGATGAAAAACACCAATCTCTCGGATTTAGATGTTGAGAAGGTTTCGGGGCAACTGCAACAGTTGAGAACCACACTGCAAGGGCAAGCCGACAAAGTAGGCAAGCAGATTTCTGAAAAGTCAGCAAAGCCGTTTAGCGTGATTCAATCCGACCTTGAAAGCTATTTGTTGTCCTCTCCGCCGTGGCACCTAAACCGGGAAACCATCAAGCAAGAATTTAAAGATGTAATCTTCGATCCGCAAGCCGATCCCGGTGCGATTCGCAAGGAATTGGAGTCGATCGATCGCAGCTATTTTGTTGAGACGCTATCGCGACGAGACGGTTTCACACCCGAACGAATTCAGGATATTGCGAGTCAGCTAGAAGACATTCGAGCAGAAGTCTTTAATTCTGTACAAACGGCTGAATCAGAGACGCGATCGCAGGATCTTCGCAGCCGAGTTGAAAACTATTTGAAGTCAACGGGCAAAGAAGAACTGAATCCAGAGAGCATTGAGCGCGAGTTCACACTGCTTTTAGAAGACCCAGAAGCCGGGTTAGATGCTTTGGGCAGTCGTTTAGGTCAGTTCGATCGCGACACGCTAGTGAAGCTGTTAGGGCAGCGCGAAGACGTGAACCCCGAAGAGGCAAACCAGATTGTCGGGCAACTTGAAAGCACTCGCGATCGAGTCCTCGCCCAAGCCAAAGACGTTCAAGATCGGGTGCAGTCTGAGGCACAAGAACTTCGTCGTAAGGTCGAAGAATATCTGCGAAACACTCAGAAAGAAGAACTGAATCCTGAAGGCATTGAGCGCGATTTGAGAACCTTGTTTGACGATCCTCAAGCGGGACTGAGTGCTTTGAGATCGCGGCTTTCTCAGTTCGATCGAGACACCTTGGTGCAATTGCTAAGTCAGCGTCAAGATCTGAGCGAAGAGCAAGTCAATCAAGTCTTAGATCAGGTTGAATCTATTCGCGACAGCATTCTGCAAGCGCCGCAGAAAGTCGTGGGTAAAGCCAAAGAACAATATGAGCAGACGACCACGGCGATCGCAGACTATCTGCGTAAAACCGATCTGCAAGAACTCGATCCCGAAGGCATTCAGCGCGATTTGCAAACATTGCTCAGTGACCCAAAAGCGGGAACCTATGCGTTACGAGATCGCTTGTCTCAGGTCGATCGAGACACGTTAGTCAAACTGCTTACACAACGAGGCAACTTGACCGAAGAGCAGGTCAATCAAGCGATCGAGCAAGTGCAAACTGCCATTCGTGGCACGATTAAAGCCCCGCGTCGTCTCGCAAAACGTGCCCAAAAACAAGCGATCGATTTTGAGACCAGTCTCGAAAGCTATCTGCGAAACACCCATAAGGAAGAACTGAATCCTGACGGGATTAAACGCGACCTGCAGTTGCTGCTGCAACACCCTCAAAGCGGACTTGGAAACCTGGGTGATCGCCTTTCACAGGTCGATCGTTCGACTCTGGTTGCTCTGCTGTCTCAGCGCAAAGACATCACTGAAGAAGAAGCCAATCGGATTGCTGACCAGGTTGAATCAACCTTCAAGTCATCGGTTGAGCAAATTCAAAAAGTGCAGCAAACCGTCCAATCTGCGATCGAGGGTGTGTTTGGCAAAATGCGCGATTATCTCGACTCGCTAGAGCGTCCTGAACTCAGCTATGAAGGCATTCAGCAAGACTTTAGCACGCTGTTTGATGACCCACAAGCTGGATTTGAGGCACTGCGGCATCGGTTGGGTGGGTTCGATCGAGACACGCTCATAGCGGTTTTGAGTTCTCGTGAAGATATCTCTGAGGCAGATGCCAATCGCATTGTCGCTCAAGTTGAAGGCGCGAGAGACCGCGTATTGAATCAGGCTGAACGCATTCAGCAAGGGACTCAGAGACGCATCAAAGAAGTCAGGCAGCAAGCTCAAAAGCAAGCGATCGAGGCACAGAAAATGGCGGCAGACGCGGCTTGGTGGTTGTTTGGCGCAGCCTTAACATCACTGGCAGCATCGGCGATCGCAGGCTTCTTAGCCGTCGGGACTCGATTCTAAAATCAAGTGGGCAGACCGCAACCTGCCCACCTGCTCATCTGTTGCAAACCGTTCAATTTAGGAGGTCAATCATGTCTACAGGAATTACACAAACCCCAGAAGGTGCTCAAGTCAAAACCGAAACGACGGTGATTGAGATGCCAACAGGCGACCCGATCGTCATTCAGAACACGACCATAGAAATGCCGCCCTCTGAAGACTGGCTCAGAGACGAGGCAAGGATATCAGCGTTCTTTGACGACCCGATCGGCTATACGTCTGGGGTTTTAAACCCTTATAAACGGATTTTAACTGCGGTTGGCTGGGTTTTGTTAGCGACCGCAGGTGCTTGGTTGGTGCTGTCAGTCTTGAGCGCAGTTCTTAGCATTGCCACTAGCATTCCAGTTCTTTCACCATTGTTTGAGCTAATTGGTATCGTTTACACAGGTTGGTTCATTTACCGCTATCTACTCACATCTTCTCAGCGTCAAGAACTTTCTCAAAAAATTGACGCTTTCAAAAGTGAGTTTGTTGGCAAGTCTTGATCAGAATGGTTGACGTGGAGCAGCTTTAAACCTGTTCTAATTGAGACTCTCGATCGAGAGATTTTCAAACTATCCAATTTTCCATAGCCTCTCAATTTTTCTTGCGATCATTCTTACGACAGAGAAGCAGCTTATCCCAAGTGCTGATGAATTCTTTAAGAAAAAGAGCATCAATAAGAACGCAGGGATAAGACGTTCTCTCTACGACTAATCGGTGGACTTAAAGTAACTAGGAGAATAAGAAAATGGCATTAGGTCGCGATACAGAAAGCAGATACGATCGCCGAGCAGTTGGAGTATTTCCTACTCGTGCTGCTGCCGAGAAAGCACTCCACGAATTGAAGAATTCTGGATTCAACATGGACAGAGTTTCGGTTGTCACAAAAGACGGCGACGGCGCTGGTAAAATCGAAGGGGCAACCGTCAGAGATGAAGGGACAACTGCCAGAGATAAAACGGGCAACAAAGCTGACGAAGGCGCAGAAATCGGTGCTGTTTCTGGAGGCACACTAGGCGGTTTAACGGGTCTATTAGTTGGACTCGGAACCTTAGCCATTCCTGGAGTCGGACCCATTATGCTGGCAGGAGCAACCGCAACAGCGCTGGCAACTACGGTAGCGGGAGGCGCGATCGGAGCCGCAACCGGAGGGTTGTTAGGCGGTCTAGCTGGGTTGGGAATTCCTGAAAAAGAAGCGAAGCACTACAACGATCGGGTTCATAGCGGTGACTATCTCATGATTGTAGACGGCTCGGAAAGCGAAATTCTTCGTGCCGAAACCCTTCTAAAGCACCAAGGGATTCGGGATTGGAGCGTCAACACAATTCCGGCTGATGAAATGAATCGTGCAGCGGTCGTCGAGCAGCCTGTGACGGGTGTTGCACCTACACCAGCGCGGATGGTGCCTGACCAATCGGTTCGGGCTGGCAGCGATGACACAATCAAGCTGTATGAAGAGCGCTTAGTCGTAGACAAAGACCGTGAAAAAACGGGTGAAGTCGCGATCGGAAAGCACATCGAGACCGAAACGGCGCGGGTGTCCATTCCGATCGAAAAAGAGCGCGTTGTGATTGAGCGAGTCACTGGCAACACCGAAGCAGTCGTTTCGGGTGACGTTGCCTTCGGAGACACTGAAACGATTCGGATGGAAGTCTATGAAGAAACTCCTGACATTCACAAAGAAGCATTTGTGCGTGAAGAAGTGACGATTCGCAAAGAAGTCTCTCAAGAGACGGTGACGGCTCAAGAAACTCTACGTCGTGAAGAACTAGAAGTTAACACAGACGGTCATCCGGTTGTGAATGCTGATCGTCCTGTTAACGATCGCCTCTAGGCAGCTATGCAGGTAGCGAAATCATGTCTGATTTCGCTACCAAATTGTTGAGTTCTTTGGTCAAAATCATAGGGTATCAAGATAATGAAAAAAGTTACAGTTCTTTTGCTGGGTGGTGCTTTGGCGCTGAGCCTATCAGCCTGTGGAGCCGCTAAGACTAGCAGTGAAGCACCCAACACGACGACTAGCAGCAGTAGCCCAACTATGGCAGAACCAACTGCGCAAACTAATCAGAATGACGCGACCAGCGAGACCCGCAGAAAGCAGCTAAACGCTGATATTCGGGCGGCTGAACAACGCAACAATGTGGCGGGTGACAAGTCTGTTAAATCAGATAATGATATTAAAAGCGAGGTGCGATCGAAGCTTGAAGCAAACCTACCTGCAAGTGCCTTGGCAATCTCTTCTAAAGATGGCGCAGTTACTGTCATGGGAACCGTGGTAGACGAGAAGCAGCTTCAAAAAATTGAGCCTCTTGCAAAGCAGATTAGTGGGGTCAAAAGCGTTGCGATTAAAGCCACAGTCAACTCGGCTGCAAAGCCCGCAGCACCCCAGCCCGGAACAGCCAACGTGATGAAGGACAAACAAACAGGACAATAGAGTCTGCACAGATCTTAGGAGTCGTAAGGGCAAAAGTCCCTGACTTCTTGAACTTAACATTGGTATAGCAAGGCGTAGAGTCCCCAGTGAGGAAGCTCTACGCCTTTTCTGGTTTTTTGAGTGCCGACTTTCTCCCTAAATGGCTAAAAAAGAAGTCATACCAAATCAACCAATGAACAGAGCAGATGGCGAATTCACCCGACGCTGTAGAGACGTTTCGGTGGAACGTCTCGTCTGTCGTGTTCAAGAATCGAAATGGTGTCAAACGTCTTACCCTTACAACAGCAAAAAAAGCTGATAGCCCTCAACTGAGAGACTACCAGCCTTAATTTCTAGAGTCTAGTAATGAGAAACCTCACGACTCGTTGCCCTTACTTCGATTCGGTGAAGTCAGCGTCGATTACATCATCGCCACCGCCCGAAGCCGTGCCACCTGATCCCGGAGGCGTACCACCGTCACCATCAGTAGGAGGCGTATCGCCACCCGCTTGTTGATAGAGATTAGTAGTGATGCCATAGAGAGCTTGTTGCAGATCAGTCGTCATCGTCTTGATCTTGCCAAAGTCTTCAGCCGCGATCGCCTCTCTCAGATCTTTGACTAATCCATCAACTTTCGTCTTATCCGCCGCCGGGACTTTATCGCCCAACTCGCTCATCTGCTTCTCAGCCTGATAAGCCAGAGAATCTGCCTGATTCTTCAGGTCGATGCGCTCACGACGCTCTTTGTCAGTCGAGGCGTTTTGTTCAGCATCGCGCACCATCCGCTCAACGTCGTCTTTGGGCAGCGTCGAAGCACCTGTGATGCTGATTGACTGCTCCTTACCCGTGCCCTTATCTTTTGCGCCCACGGTCAAAATGCCGTTAGCGTCAATGTCAAAGGTGACTTCAATCTGAGGGATGCCACGAGGCGCTGGAGGAATGCCATCGAGTCGGAAGGTTCCAAGACTCTTGTTGTCATTCGACATTTCGCGCTCACCCTGCAAGACGTGAATCTCGACGTTGCTTTGACCATCGACCGCCGTTGAGAAGACTTCAAACTTCTTGGTGGGGATGGTGGTGTTGCGAGGGATAATCTTGGTCATCACACCGCCCAAGGTTTCAACACCGAGAGACAGCGGAGTCACATCGAGCAGCAGTAGCCCTTCGGCTCCCGCTTCACCAGAGAGAATGCCCGCTTGAATCGCGGCACCCATTGCCACCACTTCGTCAGGGTTGACAGTCTGGTTGGGTTCCTTGCCTAAAACTCGCTTAACAACGGCTTGCACCGCCGGAATTCGGGTCGAACCGCCAACTAGGACGACTTCATCGATCTTGCTCTTGTCGAGCTTAGAGTCGCGAAGTGCCGCCTCAACGGGAACTCGACAGCGATCGATCAAATCAGCGCACAATTCCTCAAATTTCTGACGAGTCAGGGTTGTATCGAGGTGCTTAGGTCCATCTTGAGTCGCCGTGATAAAGGGAAGGTTGATGTCAGCCTGAGTCAAGTTAGACAGGTCAATCTTCGCTTTCTCAGCCGCCTCAGTTAGACGCTGCAACGCTTGCTTGTCTTTGCGGAGGTCAATGCCTTCCGATCGCTGAAACTCGCCTGCTAAGAAGTCCACGATCTTTTTGTCAAAGTCGTCACCGCCTAAGTGAGTGTCGCCAGAGGTCGCCAACACTTCAAACACGCCATCGCCGACTTCTAGGATCGATACGTCAAACGTACCGCCACCCAAGTCAAAC
The DNA here is from genome assembly GCF_001650195.1 of Phormidesmis priestleyi BC1401. Classification (GTDB taxonomy): domain Bacteria; phylum Cyanobacteriota; class Cyanobacteriia; order Leptolyngbyales; family Leptolyngbyaceae; genus Phormidesmis_A; species Phormidesmis_A priestleyi_B. The sequence goes on from NZ_LXYR01000022.1 coordinate 77,554, forward strand.
ACGATGATGGTTTCGTTACTCTTTTTCTCTAAGCCATAGGCTAGGGATGCTGCGGTCGGCTCGTTGACGATCCGCAAGACTTCTACGCCTGCGATTTTTCCAGCATCTTTGGTGGCTTGACGCTGTGAGTCGTTAAAGTAAGCCGGAACCGTGATCACGGCTTGAGTTACGGTTTCGCCGAGATACTTACTAGCATCTTCGACTAATTTGCGAAGCACTTGCGCGGAGATTTCTTCGGGCGCAAATTGCTTGCCTGCGGCGGGGCAGTCGAGCTTAACGTTTCCACCCACATTCAGGACTTTATAAGAAACTTCGGTAGCTTCGTGGGTGATCTCATCAAACCGACGACCGATGAATCGCTTCACTGAGTAGAACGTGTTTTCTGAGTTCATCACCGCTTGACGCTTGGCGATTTGACCGACGAGGCGATCGCCATTCTTGACAAACGCGACGACCGAGGGCGTAGTTCTCGCTCCTTCAGCATTGGCGATTACAGTAGGTTTGCCGCCTTCCATCACGGCGACACAGGAGTTTGTCGTTCCTAAGTCAATTCCAACAACTTTTGCCATATGAGTGCTTTGGCTCCAACAATAAAGGCGATTTTTAGGGGTTATAAGGGGACTGGCGTTGTCAGCCAGAATCGGCAAAGGAGGGCAGCTAGGACTCAAACAGGTTTATAAACCCATCGTATGAGTTGGTCTTTGCCCAGCAAAGTTCGTTCTCCAAGTCAGGTCGTAAGAGAGTAATACACTCAACGCCAATAACGGCATTCGATCCCCTCCTTATATAGTGTTCAGGTTCAGCAATTCCATGAAGGCGTATTTACCGAACCTTAGGGAGGACGGTTGAGGGTTGGTGAATGCAATTCAACCCTCAAAAACGTCTTAGCTTTGAGTCCAAACGTCACCCGTTTCGGGAGTGGCAGCAGGGGCGATCGTGTCTTCAGATATTGCCACTTCGTCTAATTCAGCCAGGTTGAGCGTCACCACAGAGGGGCGAACGGCTTGCACTTTGGGAAGCGTCAGCGTCAGAACGCCGTCTTTAAAGTCGGCTTTAACCTGATCGTTTTGCACGGGAGACGGCAGCGAGATTACGCGCTGAAACTTGCCATAGCGAAACTCAGAGCGGAAGAAGCCATTTTCGTCAGTCGTGTTCTCAGCTTTGTGCTCACCAGAGAGGGCGACTCCACTGCGACCGATTTTTACGTCGAGGTCTTTGGCATTGATTCCGGGAAGCTGGACTCGCAGCACAAATTCGGTTTCAGTGCTCTTGAGTTCGACGGCAGGTTGCCAAGTCGGTTCGGTGCGCTTTGGGGTTGCGAGGTCTTCAAAAACACGATCGAACTGACGACGCATGGCTTCCATTTCTTGCCAGGGTTGCCAATTAACGAGAGTCATCATGAGAGTTCACCTTGTTAAAAGAGAGTAGCGAATGAGAGCTTTTGACTTGAGCAGGGAGTTGAATCTCACGGCTCTTGTCTGCATGAATCTAATGTAGAAGGTGCAACAGGTCAGGGCACTGAGGCAAACCGTAACGAAAGGGTAGAAGTTACCGATGAGGGCACGATCGGGCGTGATGAGGAGAACCGTCAAAAGAGATGGGTTTCCCGTCCGATTGGTACGATAGAAGCAGTCTTTGCGGATGATGGTGATGTCTGGCGTTTATATCAATCCCAAAACAGACTTCGCGTTTAAGAAGATTTTTGGCTCAAAGCAGAGCACAGACATCTTGCTGAGTTTTCTGAACGCAATTTTGTATCAGTCTAGACCGATTATTGAGGATCTAGAAATTCTCGACCCTTATCAGGCACCGCGAATTAAGGGGATTAAAGATTCTTATCTAGATGTCAAGGCAACGATCGTCGGCAATAAAACCGTCATCATCAAAATGCAGGTGCTCAACGTTTTAGGATTCGAGAAACGAGTTCTTTATAACGCTGCAAAAGCATTTTCAATCCAATTAAATGTCGGTGATGACTACACGCTGTTGAATTCCGTGATTGCACTTACGATCACAGATTTTGAAATGTTTCCTGAAAGTCCTAAAGTCATCTCTCGATACAAACTAAAAGAGCAAGACGATTTGACTGATTACAGTGAAGATATCGAGTTATAGCCGTGGTCAACAGTGTTAGGACGTAGCCTCTTTAAGCACAGACTCTATGGCTTGTCGAAGGGAAGCCGCGCTCGATAACCCCTTGCGAATTC
>NZ_LXYR01000023.1 GCF_001650195.1 Phormidesmis priestleyi BC1401
TCTAGCCGTTCCAGAAACGTCGCCTTGCCATATTCGGGGGTGGCTCCCATATAAATGGTGTGTTGTCGGTCTCCAAACGCGTCATACAGACTGATGGTGCCGACCATGGCTTCTCTCCATCCGGTGTCGCACAACAGCATACAGGTGCCTCCCTTCTTGACTCAGCAATTGAGCGCTCATACTCACCACCTCTTGGTTGCCTCACTCAGTGATATCATGCTTGACCTACTAAATCAAGTAGAGGTCGCACCCGTCAATGAACAGTAGGGGTAAGTGTCCCATAGCGTGGGAATCGATCACAGCCGATCGAGCTAACCCAGTTGGCGACAGGTGCCGCGTCCCCATTGACCATCGATGCTAAACGACATTTCACTAAAGGGTTTTTGGTAGCGAGGTGCAAACCCGACGACGACCACATCTGCGTCTTTTGCTGCCCCTCGATAAATCGTTTGCCCCTGCTCATTCTTGCCGCTAAACGCAACACTGCCTTTAGACATGAGACGATCGGTTCCATTCTGCCGCAGCTCAAAGGTGGTGAAGCCGCTCTCTTGGGTGTAGATAACGGTGAAATACATATTTCGGTTGTTGATGCCACCTGCGCAGGTCAGCCGAAAATCTGTACTCGAATCTCCTTTAGGTGGGCGAGGAGCGACTCCAGGATTGGCGGTAATGATCGTTCCGATCGCGGGTTCTTGAAAGACTGACTGTCCGTTTTGCAGCACGGTTAGCCTGCCGCCTGACTGCGTGTTAATCACATAAGTCGTGTTGCCATTGATAGCTCGATAGCCGCGCTTGGTTAGAGAAGCCGTCACCTGCACGTTGGTGTTGGGCTTGCCTTTTTCCTGCCCCGTATAGAAGATGCGTCCCTGAGCGCCTTTTTGACAGACATTCACGAAGTAGCTTGCCGTCTCAAATGCGACCAGGCGACGATTTTCTTGGCTGATCGTGGCACATGCGTCTAACCTCTCTCCGGTCGGGGTAGGCGAAATGGCAACCGTAGGTTGAATAGGCTTTTGGGAAGGGGTGACGATCGGAGACTTTTGCACCGTTGGCGAGGCAGAATTAAACGTGCCAGGAAACACGATAGGGGTTTGATAGCGTCCGCTACACGCTTGTAGAAGTAGGGTTATCGAGAGAATCGTCCTAGAGAGCAAGATACGCATAAGATTTCTTGGCAGATCAACCGTTCTGTATGCAAGAGCCTGAAGCCCTTTGTTAGACATCTTGTAGAAATGGTAACTCTGTTAAGCAGTCGTACAGAAATAAGCGAGCTACTAGGTTCAATCTATGTCCCAAATGTCAAATTACGCAGACAGTCGAACATAATGAGGGGCAGTGGTGCTCAAATCGTGGCAAGCTTGCAGTTCCTCCCACCTTGATTCATCATCGGCATCACAGCGAGACGATCGTCAGATCGATCTAACCTGACGCGAGCAACCGCAGTTGACTCAGGCTATCAAAGACTCGAAACTCGCCTTGAGCACCAAAAAATAAAAGGGCGATCGCTGAATCAAACTGCTGGGTTTGGGTAAACAGATGTCGCTCAAAATCGCCGAAGAACTGCGGATGTAGGTTTACAGCACACCCTTAGAACTGGGGATTGTGTGGGCACGACGCGGATCGACTTCGGCTGCCATGCGGAGCGATCGCGCAAATGCCTTAAACGTCGCTTCGATGATGTGATGTGAGTTAATGCCGTCTAACTGACGAATGTGCAGCGTCATCTGAGAATGATTGACGATCGCCACAAAAAACTCTCTCACCAACTGCGTGTCATACGTCCCGACTCGCTGCGTCGGAATCTCTAACCCATAGCTCAAATGGGGACGACCCGAAAAATCAAGAGTGACCTGCACGAGGGCTTCATCCAACGGGGCGACAAAATGACCAAAGCGCACGATGCCTTTGCGATCGCCGAGTGCCTTCGCGAATGCCATGCCTAACGTGATGCCGACATCCTCGTTGGTGTGATGGTCATCGATTTCAATATCACCCGTCGCCTGCACCTCTAAATCGATCAAACCATGCGATGAGATTTGATGCAGCATATGATCGAGAAACGGAATCCCAGTTTTAGCGACGCAATAACCCGTCCCGTCTAAGTTAAGGCTGACTTGCACATCGGTTTCGCCTGTTTTGCGAGTCACCGAAGCGGTGCGATTGACAAGATAAGGGCTGGTCGCAACTTGAAGACGATCGCTGGTCTGCATAGGAGTCATTGAGTCAAAAGAGATTCTTCTATTATCTGTGCAATCGCCGCGGTAAGAGCGAGTCGCCTAAAAGAAAGCGCGCAATGGTTGCGGGAGTTAACTTTCTTCTGCAATCCCATATTCGTTTAAAGCTTGAAGCGCTTTCTGTAAATCACCAGTCAACTGTCGGGCAGCAAGCTTAGAAGACCCCGAACTGTAATCAGCAACGTTAAGCGGAGCGCCAATGCAAATCTTAACGGCTGACCGCCAGGGCACTGAAGGGCAACTATAGGAAATACTAATGGGCACAATCTGAACTCCTAGATTTGCCTGACTTGCTTCTGATTGCAGCGCGAGACGGGCAAGACCGGGCTGTAGCCGATTGAGTTGGCACGATCGATTTACCTGCAAATCTCCCCCTTCAGGAAAGATCACCAACACCTCTCGGTTTTGCAGCAGCTCAACGCTGTGGCGCAGACTCGCGATCGCGGGATGTTGGGTGTCGATCGAAAACCCTCCTAACCGTCTGATAAACCAACCCTGAAGTCCCGTCATTTCGTCTGCGCTGACCATGAATCGCAGTATCCGTCCTGTGATATCTTGACCTGCGATATAGGGAATCATGAAGGCATCCCACCGCGATCGATGAGTCGGGGCTAAAATCACGGGACCTGCTGTGGGTAGGTGCTCTCGACCCAATACCTCAATGCCTCGAAAATAGAATGGGAGCAAGCCATAGCGCCCGATCGGGTAGACCAGAGACGCTAGCCAGGGAGAGAGACGAGAATTCACAGAATCGGTCTTTGCGCTCATTGTAGAAGCTGAAGCATCTCGATCTAGACTCCTATTTTGCTTGATCATCGGACGATATTCATCAGCCTGATGAGGGTCTGGTTGCGACACAAGGTCAGCAACCTCTGGATGGGCGACAGGACTGTCACAATCAGAAGAATTTGTCGGAGTCATGGAATTGATCGAAATCATAGTCGCAATAGGAAACAAAATAGAGGCTTCGTAAAGCGGGTGAATGCGTCCTTCAGTTTTCAACGTAATGGGTTTTGTAAGTCTTGGGCTTTCTCAAAGGACACTTCTGCGGGTGTCTGTTCTATATTTTGACGATCGTTTCTCATTCCTCATGATCTGCGATCGATAGTATGTTATCAAAAGTGAACCACGCTCTGAGATTTTTTCTCACCCGTTCATAATTCCGGTCGTCTGTCGCGGCTTCCATGCCTCAAGATGCCTAAATCTATCAAATTCTCTGCCTCTTTTTGTAAATCTACGTTTACGATAGATTGCGATCGTGAACGCGAAAATACCGCTTTTCTAGAATACGCTTAGCATATAAGCAGTTGCGACCCCTGTTCGTCTGAGCCGTTAAACCGTCAGAAGTTAAAGCAAGCGAGTGTGTTCTGACCTGATAACCCTAGCGATAGTTTAACGCTTGGTTCTTCTGGTGCTCCGCGTTCTACTTTTGATTCATCCAATGTGTTTGTTAACCGATTACAGGTGCGTTACCCTTACGATAAATTTCCTAAAGATTTGATGTTTCAAAAAACCTCGAATCTTGATTCATTTCAGGGGCGGTTTGTGTTGCATTATCCGTTTATGGGCAGATGAAAGGTTTGGCAAGAGACCGCTATCAGCGATCGCTGCGTTAGTGAGCGGACAACATGCCCAAACTCTCGTACGGCTGACAGGTTGGAAAATTCAAAACCTTCGTGAAAAGACTCCCCAGATTCAAGGTCAAACGCTTTGGGCGTTCTACCCATTCTGAAATGGTCTCAACTAAGGTTTTAATAGAGCAGCATCGGCATTTTGTTATTATGCTGTGAGAGATTGGGCACTCTGAATTCAGTGTTCTTGATATTTTCTTAGAACAAATTTATGCAGCACCCGCAAGATGGACAGGCAATTCTGACTCAGGAAGTCCTTTTGCATCGCATCACGACTCGAATTCGGCAATCGCTTGAGTTACAAGAGATTTTAAGCACAACCGTGGCAGAAGTCCGATCGTATTTAGGCGCCCATCGCGTCAAGATTTACCAGTTCAGCCCCGACGCTCATGGAATCGTCATTGCAGAATCTATCCAAGACGATCGCCTCCCATCTTTGCTGGGGTTAAACTTTCCCGCTGATGATATTCCCCCTTCTGCACGAGAGTTGTATGTACGGGCACGACAGCGATCGGTGGTTGATCTTACCTCGCACGAGATTGGCATCAGCTCGCTCAACTGCCCAGAAACTGGGAATCTGCTCGAATCGCAAGATATTCGCTATCGTCCCGTTGATCCGTGCCATGTCGAATATCTGACGGCAATGGGCGTAAAGTCTTCAGTCGTAGTGCCGATCGTGCCAGAGATCCGCGAAACGGGCAGACATCAGCCCCCGTCTCTCGGCTCGTCGGCTCAGTTGTGGGGTTTGTTGGTGTCTCATCACGCCGATCCTCGCGTCGTCACCGAAGAAGAACTGCAATTCATTCAGGCAGTGGTCGATCAGGTGTCAGTGGCGATCGCCCAATCGATCCTTCTTAAGCAGGTGCGTGAACAGGCGCAGCAACAGGCGCTTATTAACCAAGTCACTGCCCTACTTTACACCAGTCCTACGGTTCAACTGCAAGCCGCGCTAGAAGAAGCGGTGTCTGCGTTTCAGGGTGCGAGCGGTCGGCTCTATTTGCTGCCTGACAGCGATCAGATTAGCGAACTCTACACCTGTGGAGAGCAACCGAGACACCTGGAAGGGAATCGTGCGATCGAAGAAAACCGCCTCTGGCATCAGTATTTGTTCTCAGTGATCAATCACCAACCTGACGGCACCAAACCTTGGTCAGTTGAATGGATGCGATCGATCTACAATCTGAAAGAACCGCCGCAGGACTTCTCCTCAGACTTTAATGGGTGGGTCATTAATGACCTTTATAAAGAACCTCTGCTGCGGACACTTGCCCCTTATTTTCAAAACACTCAAATTCGCGGCTTGATGATTATCCCGCTTCGCTATGGGGCAGAGGTGCTGGGCTGTTTGACCCTTTGCCGCAACGAAGTCAATACCGAAATTCTTTGGGCAGGCAGTCACGACCCCGATACCCGCCAACTGATGGCGCGTCAGTCATTTGAGACCTGGCAACAGCTTAAAACGGGGCAAGCTCAACCCTGGACAGAGGGCGAAACAAAGTTAGCACAAGCGCTGGGGGAGCGATTCTCGAATGCAGTCAAGCAATATCGGCTAAATCAACAAGTGCAAGCGCTCAATAGCAATTTAGAGCAGCAGGTGCAAACCCGCACTCAAGAACTCCAGCAGTCAAACACGAAACTGCACAAATCAACCGCAGAGTTACAACAGGCATTCGATCGACAGCAGACCCTATCAAAAATCATCACTAGGATTCGAGAATCACTGGAACTGGATATGATTTTTAGAGCCATCGCAACCGAAGTTCGGCAGGTGCTTGATGCCGATCGAGTGGTCGTTTATCGCTTCTATTCGGAAACCGACTGTCAAGGAGGAGAAACCGTTGCCGAAGATGTGCTGCCTGAGTTCTCAACCACTCTGAATGTCGAAATTGCCGATCGCTGCAATTCAGAAGGGTTCCTTCGCAACTATCGCCAGGGGATGATTCATGTGGTTCCTGATGTCTATAAATCTGGATGCGATGAGTGTTATCTTCAAATGCTGGAGCAGTTTCAGGTCAAAGCCAATCTTGTTTTGCCCTTATTTAGGCAAGACCATCTCTGGGGCTTGTTGTGCATTCACCAATGTCGAGAAAGCCGACACTGGCAACCCTCTGAAATAGAATTCATCGTTCAAATTAGCCAACAGTTAGGCATTGCATTGCAACATGCGACGTTGCTCAACCAATATCGGGATCAAGCCCAAAATTTGTCAACCGCCCTCGACTATCTCAAGCACACTCAAAGCCTTCTCATTCAGAGCGAAAAGATGTCTAGCTTAGGACAGCTTGTGGCAGGCATTGCTCACGAGATTAATAATCCTGTGAATTTCATCTACGGCAATCTGACCTACATGGGTGAATACCTGAATAATGTATTGGAGTTGTTGTACCTCTATCAAGAAGACTATCCTGAGCCGCCCGAAGCGATTCGTCAACAAGCTGAAGCGACTGATTTAGACTTTGTAGTGAAGGATTTGCCGAGGCTATTTTCCTCCTTAAAGGTTGGTGCTGAGCGGATTCGCGAGATTGTCCTTTCGTTGCGAAATTTTTCTCGATTAGATCAGGCAGAAGTTAAGTTTGTCAACATCCATGAAGGAATTGACAGCACTTTGATGATCTTGCAGCACCGCACAAAAGCGAGTTCAGGACGTGGCGAAATTGAGATTTTGAAACACTATGGTGAGTTGCCGTTGGTCGAGTGCTTTGCAGGTCAACTAAACCAGGTGTTGATGAATCTCATCGCTAACGCGATCGACACTATTCAAGACCAGCACGATCGTCAAATTGCATCGGGCTTAGCACCCACTCCCGGAGTGATTACGCTTGCAACTCAACAGACTAACGATGATTGGATACAAATCTCCGTCAAAGACACGGGGTGCGGCATCTTAGATGACGTGAAGCCAAAAATCTTTGATCCATTCTTCACCACAAAACCCATCGGAAGCGGTACAGGTTTGGGGTTGTCAATTAGCTACCAAATTATTGAAAAACACAGTGGCAAACTGTGGTGTCAATCTCAACTAGAGGAGGGTTCAGAGTTTGTAATTGAGATCCCGATTAAGCAAGTGATGCCAGATCAGACACTGAGCAAACCATCAACCGTTTGACCGCGACCCAATGTTCACGATCGTGCGAACCCGTAAAGACGTTTCGGTGAAACGTCTTTACGGCACCGGGTAGACCTGTCATCTAAACCTCACGGCGTTTAGTCATTGTCCCAAGTTTCGTGGCTCATCAGATCGCCGATGCGATCGCGCAGCAAAAAGTCGGCTTTTTCTAATTCACACTCCATACAAACCCATTCACGGGAGGGAATGTGCTTGCAGAGGCTGTAGATTGGCTGCTGACGGTTGACCACTCCTTTGTCTACGAGTTGGCGAACCTCGTCTTGAATCATGGTTAGAGAGTATTGAGCTAGCTGAACCATTATCTCTCCGGTAAATAATGAAGTGAACAGTGTCAAAACTTAAGCGCTGGTAAAAACTGTTTTCCCTATGTCTGCTACAACCGCGCTTTGTAGTGTCTTATACGGAAGAGCCTCTATTTTCAGGGCAAACACTCTTTGATTATATTAAGAAGTGTCACGGATGTCATCAAAGTCTGACTTTATAGGGCAAGTCGCAGACTTCTACAATTTAAACAACCGTCTTCGCGTTGCTAAGTCGATCGCGAGTTGAATAGCTGCCTTAAAACTGGTCGCGTCCGCCATTCCCTTTCCAGCGATGTCAAACGCTGTGCCGTGATCAGGAGATGTGCGAACAAACGGAAGCCCGATCGAGGTGTTGACCGCCCGATCAAATGCCATCAGTTTAACAGGAATTAGTCCTTGATCGTGGTAAAGCGCTAAATAACCATCGTGAGCGACCATAGGCGAATTTGCCCCATACCAAGCCTGTCCCGGCTTTACCCAGAGCGTGTCGGGTGGAATCAGTCCGTCGAGTTGAGCTTGAGGAAACCGATCGCGCATCTGCTCTAACCAGTCAAACAGCCAATCGTGTTCTTCGCGTCCGAGTTGCCCTTGTTCGCCACTGTGAGGATTTAAACCTGCGATCGCGATTTGGGGCTGTTCGATCCCAAATTCTTGCTGCAACGTCTCAATCAGGAGTTCGAGCTTGAGCGTCATTAACTCTGGAGTCAGCGCATCCGCCACGTCTCGCAAAGGAATGTGCGTCGTTGCCAACAGAGTTCGCAATATCCAACCCGTGTAGGGCGATCGTGCCACAAACAACATCCCAAATCGCTTGACCCCAGCTCTGTCTGCCAATAGCTCAGTTTGTCCTGGATAGGAATGTCCGGCTGCTTTCCAGGCAGATTTAGCGATCGGAGCCGTTACAATTGCCTCAAATTTTCCAGCCAGCGTGTGAGCGATCGCGGCTTCTAAATACCGAAAACTTGCCTCTCCACTGGCGGCGTTGCCGACTCCTAAACAAATCTGCTGCTCCAAATCTGAATCTAGCTGGATGTCTAGAACATTGAGTTGACTCGGATTTACCAAATCGCAGATTGGAGACAGGCGACGATAAATCTGCTGAAGCTGAGACTGACTGCCGACGATCGTCACGTCTGCGCCTTCAGTCACCGTCGTATCAGACAACGCCTTCAAAATCACTTCTGCCCCAATTCCCGCCGGGTCTCCTATTGGGATCACCAAACGAACACGATTCATAGACTAGACCTCCCGCACGAATACTCTGCTCTCACCCTAGCCTTCTCCTCAAGGAGAGCGAACAAGAGGTTCCAGCTCTCTTCTCCCTGGGGATGAGGGCTGTCCAGATTCACGCAGGAGGTCTAGTCAAAAAGCTTTTTGCAAAAAACCCGCTACTGAATTGGTTTACAATGCTCTGTGCAGGTTCACACAGACTCACTCAGTGAATGCGCCTGTTTACAACACTGGGGTCAGACCGATCGACCCACAAAATTCATGTTAGGAGGATTCGATCAATGTCTGGAGAGATGTTCAACGCTGCTATTCTAGCGTTTACCCTGATTCCGGTAGGGTTAGCCTTGGGGTTCTTGCTGCTTAAAATTCAGGGCGGCGAAGAGTAAAAAATAACGACGTGAGGAAAAGGGGAAAGTTGAGAAATTCTGCTTTGACCCTTTATCCTTCAGTCTTCTGACTCGTCTAGATGGTCGGCAACTTCTCGATAAAGATTGAACACATGGTTGTCTTTGAGCGAATAGAAAACGTTGCGTCCCTGTTTACGGTAGCCAACTAGACGCATGGCTCTCAGCGATCGCAACTGATGAGATACGGCTGACTCGCTCATTTTGACGACCGCAGCGAGGTCACATACACAGAGTTCTTGAGATGCCAACGCCGAGAGAATCCTCAGCCGATTAGCATCTCCTAACAGCGCAAAAAACTCCGCCATTCGTTGCGATTTTTCAACGCTGATCAGATTCTGATGAAGCTGACGCACCTGACTCAGATCAACAGGATGCTGAACGGTGCAGTTTAACTCATCTGGAGTCTGAAGCCGATCGCCCTCAAGGGCGGCTGTGGAGACAGAATTTGGTTGACTCATAAAAGTTTGTAACGCTAGATTCAATCAGTCAGCACAAAGACTGCTTTCAGGGTAGCTTATATAGATCCCAAAGCATCACATATTCTGGAGATTAGTGGGTACTTCAACCCAGTTTCTTTAAGGAGAGTATCATCCCCCACTTTCAATCGGTTACGATTGTAACGGCTCTTCTGAAAATCTCATCTGATTGGGGAAGTTTCTCCGTTTGGTCAAATCTTCTGATAGAATCTGACAAAAAGTTAACAATTCGTCACGAATTCTCATGAGCTTATTAATTGTGGGTGCCACTGGCACTTTAGGAAGACAGGTGACTCGTCGCGCCTTAGATGAAGGGTACGAGGTGCGATGTTTGGTTCGGAGTCTCAAAAAAGCTGCCTTTTTGAAGGAGTGGGGCGCAGAGTTAGTAACGGGCGATATCTGTAAGCCTGAAACCCTTCCTTTTGTGCTAGAAGGGGTGACGGCGATTATCGATGCGGCAACCGCCCGCGCCACCGATTCTCTGAGCATTCGACAAGTAGACTGGGACGGGAAAAATAATCTTATTCAGGCGGCAAAAACGGCTGGGGTCGATCGCTATATTTTCTTCTCTATTTTGGATGCTGAAAAGTTTCCCAAAGTCCCGCTGATGGAGATTAAAGCCTGTACTGAGAAACTCTTAGCCGAGTCGGGGCTAAACTACACGATTCTGCGTCCGTGTGGATTTTTGCAAGGCTTGATTGGTCAATATGCGATTCCGATTTTAGAGTCGCAGGCGGTTTGGGTGATGGGCGAAACGTCTGCGATCGCCTATATGGATACGCAAGATATTGCAAAGTTTGCCGTGCAGGCGCTCAAAGTGCCTGACACTGAGAAGCAGTCGTTTCCAGTCGTTGGGTCGAGAGCCTGGGGTGCTTATGAAATCATTCGCTTGTGTGAGCGGCTATCGGGTAAGCAATCTAGAGTGTCTCGCATTCCGCTCGGGCTATTGCGCGCCTTTGCTAGTGTTACCCGCTTCTTTCAGTGGACTTGGAACATCGCCGATCGCTTAACTTTCACCGAAGTGGTGGCTACAGGCAAGCCTCTAGACGCTCCGATGGAGGATGTCTATAAAACGTTTGGGCTAGACCCAAAAGATATGACGACTCTAGAAGTTTATATGCAAGACTACTTCGGTCGAATTCTGAAGAAACTAAAAGAAGTCGAGGTCGCGCAAGCTCAAATCAAGAAGAAGAAAAAGCCGACTGCCAAAGATGGCAAAATCTACCCCCGGTTTTGAGGCGTTGAGATGAGGTTTGGAAGCAATCCAAATCTCATTGAATGCTATATTTCCAACTATTCGGTTCCCTGCTGTGATACGGACTCTTGCGCGTGCCTAAAGCTGGCATCATTTATAACGACGACAAACCGATCGCGTGTCAAACGGCTGAGGAGCTAAAAGACACTCTGATTTCGCGTGGCTGGGAGGTAGCTCTTGCGACAGGAGCCGGAGGAATTTTGGGCTACTCCCGTCCGGGAAGCCCCGTTTGTCATACGCCCATCGATCGCTTGTCTCCACCAGGGTTTGATGAAGCGATGAGCTTTGCTGTAGTTTTGGGAGGCGATGGCACTGTTTTATCTGCATTTCGGCAGGTGGCTCCCTGCAACGTGCCGCTTTTGGCAGTCAACACGGGGCACATGGGTTTTCTCACCGAGACCTTATTAGAGCAGTTGCCGTCGGCGATCGACGCTGTTTTAGCAGGGCATTATAAAGTCGAAGAGCGCACCATGCTTCAGGTGCAGGTCTTTCGAGAAGAGACCGTTTTGTGGGAAGCGCTCTGTCTAAACGAGATGGTGCTGCATCGAGAACCGCTTACCAGCATGTGCCACTTTGAAGTTGAGATTGGCAAACACACGCGTGTAGACATTGCAGCAGACGGCATTATTTTATCTACCCCAACTGGCTCGACCGCCTATTCGCTCTCGGCTGGAGGACCGGTGATCACGCCCGGAGTTCCGGTGATGATTTTGGTGCCGATTTGTCCTCACTCTCTCGCATCTCGGGCGCTGGTATTTGCCAACAGTGAGCCTGTGACGATTTTTCCGGCGAATCCAAACCGTTTGGTGATGACCGCCGACGGCAATGCAGGCTGCTATGTGTCTCAAGATGATTGTGTGCGCGTGCAGCGATCGCCCTATCTAGCTCGTTTTGTGCGCCTCCGTCCCCCAGAGTTTTTTCACCTACTGCGCGAAAAGCTGGGATGGGGCTTGCCTCACGTTGCAAAACCGACTTAAGCCACCAACTATCGCCAGACGTGCTACAACAGTGCTGAGGTCAAAATCCTTCATTCCCAGGTTTTATGAGTATTGCGACCTTTGATCACAGCCCTTGCGTTCTGATTGTCGAAACCGACGAAACCCTTGCTCACAGCGTGAGTTTAGACCTGCAAGAGTCTGGATATGACACGATCGTGGCTCACGATGCAGTGAGTGGCTTACGTCAAGCAGCCGAGCGACACCCGGCTTTAATTGTGGTCGATCGCATGATGCCTGGAGAATCAGGGCTGTCATTCTGCAACCATTTGCGCGGAGCGGGGATGCGAACGCCTGTTTTGCTGTTGATGGCACGAGATGCAGTGGACGATCGGGTTGCTTGCTTAGAAGCGGGAGCCGATGACTATTTTCTCAAGCCCTATCGCAGCGACGACTTTCTAAAGCTAGTCAAGCTCTATCTCAAAGTTGACGCTCCGAGCGCAGAGCAGTTGAGATTTGGAGATTTAGTGTTAGATCTTTCGACCCGCCAAGCGCTGCGAAATGGACGGGCGATCGATCTGACGATGAAAGAATTCGAGTTGCTCAAATGCTTAATGGAGCATCCGCGTGAGGTGCTAACTCGTGAGCAAATTTTAGAGAACGTTTGGGGCTATGATTTTATTGGCGAATCCAATGTGATTGAAGTCTACATTCGCTATTTGCGTTTGAAGATTGAAGATGAGGGCGAGAAGCGATTGATTCAGACGGTGCGGGGTGTCGGGTATGTGATGCGTGAAGCGTAAAGGATCGACCAGAGTGTTAGATAGCCTCGCTAAATCTTTTTCAAGTCGTCGCGGTCGATGGATGGGTCTAGGACTAGGGCTTTTGCTGATGGGCTGTTCTCCTTCACCTAGCTCTCAGGCTGCGTCTCAGTCGTTGCCCACGATTCAAGCCAGCACCGATTTGGGACAGAGTTTGCCAATCACGGCTCAAGCCACGATCTCAGGGCGGATCATTCAGTTAGAGGTCGCCAAAACTCCGCAAGAGCAGGAAGTTGGCTTGATGGGTCGCACGAGTTTAGGTGACGATCGGGGGATGCTGTTTGTCTTTAGCCCCGCGAGACCGACCCAGTTTTGGATGAAAAACACGCTGATCAGCCTGGATATGGTTTTTCTCAACAAGGGAGTTGTTAAGTCGATCGCTGTGAATGTGCCGCCCTGCACGGCTGATCCCTGTCCGACCTATGGTTCGACTCGCGATACGATCGACCAGGTAATTGAGCTACGCGGCGGTCGGTCAGCAGATTTAGGCTTAAAGGTGGGCGATCGAGTTTCCGTTCAGTTTCTCAAGCCAAACAGAGCGACGCAGAATTGATCGCTGAAGGTGTGTTTTCTTTTGCCCTCGGCTACGTCGAGTCAATATTGATATTTATCAGTGGTGTGTCTTTGGGTAGATTCGCTATTTTTTAAGCTTCCATACGGGCTAGTGACGTTGCAGCAATTCGACCAAATTGATGATTGGCTAGAATCTGCCAAAGGTTAGACCCTATTAGCGCTGCATTCAGAGTTTAATCAGACGGAGGTTTTGTTGAGTTGCGATCGTGAACATTTTATTCCTCGATCAGAGTGGCAAACTGGGAGGAGCAGAGCTAGCGTTACTCGACGTTGTAAAAGACTATCCAAACGCTTTACTCGGTCTCTTTGAAGAGGGTCGATTTAGAGAATTAGCAGAACAAAATCACGTTTCTGTTAAAGTCTTGAGTCATCAAGCGATCGCGGTTCGCAAAGAAAGTGGTTGGCTCGCGGGGTTAAGCAGTTTGGGGCAACTGATTCCATTAGTTGCAAAGGTGACTCGCCTCAGCCATGACTATGACTTAATCTATGCCAACACTCCAAAGGCTTTAGTAGTGGGGGCGATAGCAAGTTTAATGAGTCGTCGCCCTCTCGTCTTTCACCTTCACGACATTCTTTCTCTTGACCACTTTAGCTCCGCCAATCGTCGGCTGCTTGTGGGGCTATCTAATCAGTTTGCGTCGTTGGTGATTGCGGTCTCTCAAGCCAGCCTAAAGTCATTTATCGAGGCGGGAGGTCGTGCTGAACTTGGAGCGATGGTCTACGGTGGCTTTCAGCCTGAAGACTATTGCGACGATCGCTCCAGTCAAACCTTTCAAACCAAGGCGCACCAGCTCCGGGCTAGTTTAGGACTTCAAAATCGCTTCATAATTGGGCACTTCAGTCGCCTCTCTCCCTGGAAAGGTCAGCACATTCTCATTGATGCGCTGGCTCAATGTTTGCCTGACACGATCGCCGTTTTTGTCGGGGATGCCTTGTTTGGTGAACAGGCTTACGAGCAAGAACTGCACGCGCAGGTCGATCGCTTGGGCTTGAACGATCGGGTTCACTTTTTGGGGTTTCGATCGGACGTGGTGCCGTTGATGACGATGTGTGATGTGATTGCTCACACGTCTACTGCCGCCGAGCCATTTGGACGAGTGATTGTCGAAGCGATGCTGTGTGAGAAGCCAGTCATTGCGGCTCAAGAAGGGGGGGCTCTAGAGATTGTTGAATCGGGTGTGAGTGGCTGGTTGGTGCCTCCGGGCGACGCTGATCAACTGGCAAAGACGATTCATCACTGTCGAGATCACTGGGAGGAAGCGCTGGCGATCGCGAAACGGGGACAAGAGCAAGCAAAGCGGCGGTTTGATCTCACAGCGACTCGGCAACAGATTCATCAACTCTTAGAACAAGTGATTAGAGCGCGATCCTAGCAACTAAATCGACCGAGCAAACCGAAGCCATAGCCTAATAGATAGGTGCCGCGATCGCAGAAACTCTAATAGCACTCTCACTTCAGAGGGAGGTAAATTCCTCTATCTCAGGCGATTCTCATTAGATTGGCGTAACTCATCGGTATATGATCCCGAACAACACTTCTGTAAGCATATTTTTGCCCGCTTTGGCTGGAGGCGGTGCTGAAAGAGCCATGTTACATCTAGCACAAGGATTTGCCGATCGGGGTCTCAAAACAGACTTGGTGCTCGCAGAAGCCGAAGGAGACTATCTCAATCAGGTTCCAGCAAATATCAGAATTGTAGATTTGCAGTCTAAATTTCCGGTAGTGTTGTCAAAAACAATGGCATTGCAGCGCCATTTGCAGCGAGAACAACCCACTGTTTTATTTTCAGCGTTAGACATCGCTGGCTCTTCTTTGTGGGCAAAGTGGAGTGCACGAGTGCCTACGCGGGTCGTGATGTGCATCCAAACTTATTTATCTGGACAGTTTCAGGAGCATCAACCCAACACAATGGGAAAACTCCGACCCAAGTTAGTCAAGTGGCTTTATCCCAAATCAGATGAACTGGTGGCTGCGTCACGGGGCACTGCTGAAGATTTGGCATCTATCACATCCCTTCCCTTAGAGCGGATTCGGGTGATTTATAATCCGGTGGTTACGCCTGAAGTTTTAGCAAAAAGCCGAGAGCCGATCGAGCATCCCTGGTTTTTGACAGGAGAACCTCCGGTAGTTTTAGGGGTGGGGCGGTTAGTGGGTCAAAAAGATTTTTTCACGCTGATCAAAGCGTTTGCACAGGTGCGGCAACAGCGTCCGGCTCGATTGATGATTTTAGGCGAAGGTGAGCAACGGTCTCAGTTAGAGACGCTGATTCGTGAACTGAACTTAGACGCGGATGTATCACTGCCAGGGTTTGTAGAAAACCCCTACGCGTATATGGCGAACGCCTCGGTGTTTGCGCTTTCGTCTAAGTTTGAGGGATTTGGCAACGTGGTGGCTGAAGCGATGGCAACCGGAACCCCGATCGTCTCGACTGATTGCCCTAGCGGACCTGCAGAAATTCTCGACAACGGCGCTTATGGCAAATTAGTTCCGATCGCTGACCCCTCTGCTCTCGCGAACGCCATTCTAGAAACGCTCAACAATTCCGTTAGTCAGGATGTTTTGAGGCGGCGATCGTTAGAATTTTCGACCGATCGAGTCGTCGATCAGTATATGGACGTTTTAGAGAGAATGACCCAACTCAACTAATGCGAATCCTTCACGTTCTCAACCACATTCAAAAGATTGGCAATGGCATCGTCAATGTGGCGATCGATTTAGCGTGTCTACAGGCTCAAGCGGGTCACGATGTCGCGGTCGCGTCGGGCGGCGGCGAATTTGAGGCGTTGCTGGCTGACTATGATGTCAGGCATTTTGAATTTGATCAGAGCCGTAAACCGATCGCTTTGATCAAAGCCATTGGACGATTTCAGGCGATCGTCCAGTCTTTTCAGCCGGACATCGTGCATACTCACATGATGACCGGGGTGGTTTTGGCAAAACTTCTCAAAGGCAACGCTGACTATACGATCGTGTCTACCGTTCACAATGAGTTTCAGCGCAGCGCAATCTTGATGGGAGTCGCCGATCGGGTCATTGCTATCAGCCAAGCTGTCGCGGTGTCAATGCAGCAGCGAGGAGTTCCGTCTGACAAACTGCGAGTCGTTTCTAATGGCACGTTAGGCAGTCCTCGCAGTCGCCCTTTGGCAGAGGTTGAGCCGCTCCCGCTCCATCGTCCAGCGATCACCACTGTTGCCGGAATGTTTCACCGCAAGGGCATTATGACGCTGATCGATGCGTTCACCGAGTTGTCTAACCATCTGACTCCGCCTGTTCACCTTTATTTAGTAGGCGATGGCGACGATCGAGCAGAATTTGAGCGATATGCCCAAAAAAGTCCGGTGAGCGATCGCATTCATTTTGAAGGCTTTCAGCCAGAGCCGCAGCGCTACTTGTTGGCGACAGATATCTTTGTGCTAGCATCCGAGCGAGAACCATTTGGGCTGGTGCTATCAGAAGCGCGAGAAGCCGGATGCGCGATCGTTGCCACCCAGGTAGACGGCATTCCTGAAGTGTTGGAGAACGGAAAAGTCGGGCTTTTAGTGCCACCCAAAGACGCGGCTGCTTTGGCAAACGCCTTGACGCAATTGCTGTCTGACCCAGCGCAACTGCAAATCTGGAAAGAACGGGCAACTGACAATTTAGGGTGGTTAGCCGTGAAGCGAGTGCATCAGGAAACTGTCGAAGTTTATCACGATGCAACTCAGGCGAATTTGCGAGGCGAATCGCTGACAGTGCCCGAACGGTAGGAGGATTTCAAGAATGAATCGTCAACTTTCTAAACCCATGAATCGGTGGACTCGATCGAGCTTCTTAATCGCATTGTCTAGCGTGATGGCATTTCCAGCGATCGCTCAGACTCTGCGAGCGAATCCTGCGGTTTTGCGTCCTGCTGCAAGTCCCATATCGGTAGACCAAGGCTATCTGCTGGGAGCGGGCGATAAAATCAAGCTCGATATTTTTAGCGTGCCAGAATATAGCGGCGATTATCAGGTGCTTGCCGACGGGACGCTCAATTTGCCGCTTGCAGGCAGCGTCACCGTGCAGGATCTGAGCCTGAAAGATGCATCGGCAGCAATTTCTAGAAAGTTGAGCGAATGGTTGACGCGCCCGATCGTCACCGTCAGCCTACTCGCCTCTCGCCCGATTAATGTCGCCGTGTCAGGTGAAGTGACGCGTCCCGGCTCCTACACAACCACGCTGACTGAGGGAGGCATTCCCACGTTGACCAAAATGCTGCAATTCGCAGGGGGCATCAGCCAATCAGCCGATTTGCAGCGAGTGCAGGTCGT
Organism: Phormidesmis priestleyi BC1401; assembly: GCF_001650195.1. Classification (GTDB taxonomy): domain Bacteria; phylum Cyanobacteriota; class Cyanobacteriia; order Leptolyngbyales; family Leptolyngbyaceae; genus Phormidesmis_A; species Phormidesmis_A priestleyi_B. Next base: position 17,282 of record NZ_LXYR01000023.1, read on the forward strand.
GCGTCGATCGGGCAGAGGCGGCACCCAAACGCGCACCGTCGATTTACGGCAACTGCTTCGCACCGGAGATATCAGTCAAGATCTCCCCTTGCGCGACGGAGATAGCATTGTTGTCCCCGCAGCCACCGCTGTGAATGTGGATGATGCAAACCTGATTGCCTCGTCGAGCCTTGCAGTTAGCACCGATCAGCCCTTGAGAATTATTGTGGCAGGTGAGGTCAATCGTCCCGGACCTCACAGCATTCAAAGTGAAGCGGTTCCTCAAGCCCAAATCGGCGGCACGGCTCCAACCGTGGGGAACAAAGTGCAGGTGCCCACAGTGACACGAGCATTGCAGATCGCGGGAGGAATCACCCAATCTGCTAACATTCGAGACATTGAAGTGCGACGAAGAACCAACGCTGGGTCAGAGCAGGTGTTAAAAGTCAACTTGTTTGAACTGCTTCAGGCGGGTGATTCGCGTCAAGATGTGCCGTTGCAGGAGGGCGATCGCGTCATCGTTCCAACCGCCACCACGCTTTCTCCAGCCGATGCTGCCATTCTTGCTCGCGCCAGTTTCTCACCCGACTCGATCGCGGTGAATGTTGTCGGAGAAGTCGCCAAACCCGGACTCGTGCAGCTTCCGCCGAACACAACGCTCAATCAGGCACTATTAGCGGCAGGCGGGTTTAATGCTCGTGCGAAAAAGCGGGAGGTGAGCTTCCTGCGTCTCAACCCTAATGGGACGGTCGATCGTCGCGATATCGCGATTAACTTTAATCAAGGCATCAACGAGCAGAGCAATCCGCCGCTGCGAAACAACGATACGATCGTCGTGGGCAAGTCAGGGCTTGCGGGCATTGGAGATACATTAGGAACCATCTTCGCGCCTCTATCAGGCTTCTTAGGAATCTTCAACATTTTCCGTTAGTCACTGGCTCAAATCTTGGATGCATTTAGCGCAGATCTCTTGCTGAATCGGTGATAAGGGGGATGTCTGCGCTACGATCTTTCTAGACACTGAGCCGATCGTTGAGCGCCCAAACCCTAACATTGATAAACAAAACTTATATCAACCATTTGTCTATTCTGTTAAATCAGTCTTTACGTCCTGACCCTTTTACCCAGTTCCGACTACACTCTGTAAAATTGAGGAAACCTCTACTTCACTAGGGAGAGTGGGTACAGTGTGCGGTTTCGCGAGAAACCTGCTTCGCAAACGCATCTTTATAGATGACTAGCCATCATGGTGAAGTAGATGAGTGAGTTAGACCGTTGCTATGGAATTTTGGGACTCGAACCCGATGCCTCGCTAGAAGACATCAACCAGGCATATAAAGATCTGGTGTTTGTCTGGCATCCCGATCGTGTGCCCAAAGACAATCCTCGTTTGCTGCAGAAAGCAGAAGACAAGATTAAAGAAATCAATCACGCACGAGACACTTTGCGGACGCATGGGCGCGATCAGAAAGCTCCAAAAGCCCAGCCCGCACAGCCTCAAAAGCAAGCCTCGACCTATTATCAGTCTTACTATTACCGTCCGCCTCAGCCCAGTTCACAGACTCATCAGAGTGCAAATCATTCTCAAACCAACGGGCATTCCCAAAAAGATCGTGCTCAAACTGGGCATCAGACAACTAATAGTGGGCAGAACCACGCGCAGTCAAAAGACCAAAACTACTATACGCAGTCTCACTATCGGGCAGAATATCACCGATCGCCTGACGCTCCGACGCAACAAGCACACACCCAAAATCATCGCCCTCAGCCGACTCCGCCTGCGAGTTCTTATCCTCACTCGGCTTATTCTCCGCCGCATCAGCGCGCTCATACGCCGCCTAGACCGCAGACTCCCGATTTAAGCGGAGCCGATTTGAGTGGTCAAAACCTCCAAGAGAAAGATCTATCGGGTCGCAATCTCAGCCACGCAAATTTGAGTAATGCCAATCTGAGCGATACGTTTTTGCACAGGATTAACTTAGACGGGGCAAATTTGCACAAAGCAAACCTGTTTAGAGCCAACCTGCTTCAGGCGAGTTTGAACAAGGCAGATCTGCGGGAAGCAAATCTGATTGGTGCAGATCTAAGTGGTGCAGATCTACGCGGAGCAGATTTGCGTGGGGCGAAGATTGGGTTTGACGATCGCATCATGGTCAAACTCACAGGGGCACTGCTAACCGGAGCCATCATGCCTAATGGTCGAGTCCACGAGTAATTTGGATCGTTCTAGACAGACATTACTGCTGAATCTTCACCATCATTTTCTGGCAAACACAAGCAAATGCGGCGTTGCTGAATGCAGATATGAGATGCCCTCCTCATGAAGTGGGGCAAGCCCTCGCCAACCCTTCTCCCCAGGGGAGAAGGGAGCCAGAAATCTTGTTCCCTCTCCTTTTGGGAGAGGGCTAGGGTGAGGGTAAAATCTGTGCTTCATAGCTCAATTCAGCAACGCCGCAAATGCTGCTCTAACTGCCTATCATTGAAGAAAATGCGCGACTTCGAGAAGAGTCACTTCGGCAAAGAGCAGAAGAGGAACACCGAACACGACGGAAGATCGAGGATGAAGATAATCGCCGTTCCGAATAAGGCAAATCTCTCCTGTGTTGGATAGAAAGTGTCACAATAGGCAAGTTAATTGAACTGTTAAAGCTTAGTCAGGAGTTCCGATCGTGGAGTCTCGTTATACCCCCGCCGATATTGAACCCAAGTGGCAGCAAGTGTGGATGCAGCAAGGACTGAACCAGACTTCAGAAGATAGCAGCAAAGAGAAGTTTTACGCGCTGTCGATGTTTCCCTATCCGTCTGGCGACCTTCATATGGGGCATGTTCGGAACTATACGATCGTGGATGTGATTGCCCGACTCAAACGGATGCAGGGCTATCGCGTGTTGAATCCGATGGGTTGGGATGCGTTTGGGTTGCCTGCCGAGAATGCGGCGATCGAGCGAAATATTCATCCGGCAAAATGGACTCAACAAAACATTTCTCAGATGCGAGATCAGTTCAATCAATTGGGAATTTCCTTTGATTGGGAGCGAGAAATTGCAACGTGTTCGCCCGATTATTATCGCTGGACGCAGTGGATTTTTCTGGAATTCTTCAAAGCAGGATTGGCGTATCAGAAAGATGCCACGGTGAATTGGGACCCGATCGACCAAACCGTTTTAGCCAACGAGCAAGTCGATGCTGATGGAAAATCTTGGCGATCGGGGGCGATCGTTGAACGCAAACAACTGCGTCAGTGGTTCTTGAAAATCACCGATTATGCCGAACAGTTATTAACCGATCTCGACCAATTGACGGGATGGCCCGAACGAGTCAAGCTGATGCAGGCTAACTGGATTGGAAAATCAGTTGGGGCTTATTTAGAGTTTCCGATCGTCGGCATGGCTGAAAACGTTGCCGTGTTTACGACCCGTCCCGATACGGTTTATGGGGTGACGTATGTGGTATTGGCTCCCGACCATCCACTCACGCAACGGGTAACAACGCCCGATCGTCAAGCAGCCGTTGACGCATTTGCTCAAGAAGTCTCGACCCAAACCGAGCTAGAACGAACGGCGGAAGACAAGCCCAAACGAGGCATTCCTACAGGCGGAACGGCGATCAATCCGTTTACGGGCGAAGAGATTCCGATTTGGATTGCCAACTATGTGCTGGTTGAGTATGGAACAGGCGCGGTGATGGGCGTTCCGGCTCATGACGTGCGAGATTTTGTGTTTGCCCAGCAGAATGAGTTAGCGATCGTCCCCGTGATCATTCCTGAAGACGGCGATGCGGCGGCTCCTTTGACGGCTGCTTACACCGAGTCAGGGGTGCTGGTCAACTCGGCTGAATTTGATGGAATGCCGTCTCCTGCTGCAAAACAGGCAGTGATTCAAAAAGCTGAAAAAGCAGGCTGGGGCAACGCTCGGATTCAATATCGCCTGCGGGATTGGCTGATTTCGCGACAGCGCTATTGGGGGGCACCGATTCCGATCGTGCATTGCCCCAACTGTGGTGCGGTTGCGGTGCCGGATGCTGAGTTGCCCGTCAAGTTGCCCGAAGATGTTGAGTTTTCGGGTCGAGGTGCGTCACCGTTGGCGAAGTTAGACGCTTGGGTAAATGTGCTGTGTCCGACCTGCGGAACCCCAGCAAAACGAGAAACCGACACGATGGATACCTTTATGGATTCGTCGTGGTACTTCTTGCGCTACCCCGATGCTAAAAATGATCACGCAGCATTCGATCGCACGAAGATCAATGATTGGATGCCCGTCGATCAATACGTTGGTGGAATTGAACACGCGATCTTGCATTTACTGTATTCGCGGTTTTTTACAAAAGTGTTGCGTGATCGCAATTTACTGAATGTCAGTGAACCTTTCCAACGGTTGTTAACTCAGGGCATGGTGCAGGGCAAAACCTATAAAAATTCGCGCACCGGAAAGTATGTGATTGCGACCCAAATTAAGGATCTGACGACTCCGATCGATCCAGAAACGGGCGACCAACTAGAAGTCGTCTACGAGAAAATGTCGAAATCTAAATACAACGGCGTGGCTCCGGGAGACGTGATCAAAAAATATGGGGCTGACACCGCTCGAATGTTCATTTTGTTTAAAGCGCCGCCCGAAAAAGATCTGGAGTGGGAAGACGCAGACGTTGAAGGACAGTTTAGATTCTTAAATCGAGTCTGGCGTTTGGTCACCGAATTTGCTCCAGGATCAGGAGCGAGAAGCCAGGGTTCATTGAGTAAGCCTGAGAAAGAACTGCGGCGATCGATTCACATTGCAATTAAAGAAGTCACCGAAGATTTACAGGGTGATTATCAGTTCAACACCGCCGTTTCAGAAATGATGAAGCTGAGTAACGCACTGAGCGATGCAACGCTAAAAGATTCTCCGGTGTATGCCGAAGGAATCGAGACGCTGCTGCGGCTGCTGGCTCCGTTTGCACCTCACATTGCTGAAGAGTTGTGGCATCAGTTAGGGCACACCGATTCGATTCATACGCAGCCGTTTCCGATTCTCGACTCGTCGGCTTTGGTGGCAGATGAGATGACGATCGTGATTCAAGTCATGGGCAAAACGAGAGGGACGATTCAAGTTCCGGCTCAGGCAGATAAAGACGCGATCGAGCAAGCAGCCCGCAATTCAGACGCGGCTCGTCGGCACATTGACGGCAAAGCGATTAAAAAGGTGATCGTCGTGCCTGGAAAACTGGTGAACTTCGTCGTCGGTTAGCCCACGTTCAAAAGTGATTTAAATCACGAAAATAGTCGAGACGGATCGCACAGTTTGAATCGTTCCGGTAGTACCCTTTAGGGTGAGAGATTGATTACCTGCTCTCTTACCCTATTGATGACGCTCGGCAGCAGCTATGATTCAAGTCTCCCCGTTACTCGTTGCTCAGGTTACTGATATTCATCTGTTTGCCGATTCCTACCAAGAATTGTTGGGGATGCCAACAACAGATTCTTTTCAGGCGTTGCTTGAGCAATTGGCTCGACTCTCTCCTCAACCTGATCTGGTGCTGTTGACTGGGGATCTGTCTCAAGACGGCACCCCAAAATCCTATCGTCGTTTGCAAGAGATGCTTGCTCCACTAGGCATTCCAGTTTGTTGGCTACCGGGCAATCACGATGCTAACCGAGACGAGATGGAGCGATCGCTGACTCACCCACTTTTCTCTTCAGATCAATCCTTTCAGTCGGGAGGGTGGCGATTTGTGTTGCTTGATTCTCAAGAATCGGGCTGTGTGCATGGATCGCTTTCGGCAAGCAGTTTGACTGAATTAGATCGAGAACTCACTCAATATTCACAGCAGCCGACGATCGTTGCGCTACATCATCCTCCCTTTCAGATGCACTCCGATTGGCTAGATACGAGCATTTTGCAAAACCCTGAAGAATTATTTGCGGTGCTCGATCGTCATGCTCAAATCAAGCTGGTTTTGTTTGGTCACGTTCATCAAGAGGTGGAGCGCCAAAGACGCGACGTGACTTATTTAGGAACGCCTTCAACGTGCATTCAGTTTGAGCCGAGAAGCTGCACGTTCTCGATCGACTCCCAAAAGCCTGGGTTCCGGCTCCTCAATCTCTATCCCAACGGCGTTTGGACTACTCAAGTCAAACGAATCTCTTATTCTCATCAGCTTGATTTGGCGGCGGCTGGCTATTAGTGAAATCGAGGATGCAACAGAGCTTTCACGGGTTCACCTTGTTTGAGGTGTTGCTCGACAATCGCCTCGACATTTTCAGGTTTGACTCGACAATACCAAATCTCATCGGGCAAAACTCGCACGGTTGCCCCCATATTGCACTGTCCTTGACATTCACTGCCCACGATCGTCACGCTAGGAAGTGGATGCGCCAAAAATTGAGCCAGCACCTCGGCTGACCCACGTGCGAGGCAGCTTTGATACTGGCAAACTAAAACCTCTGTGGGGCTATTTTCCAAATCCTTTGCCGCGACTGACCGAAGGGACGGTGAGACAGTTTTCGACCTGCGATCGCAGCGCATCGTGATCTAAACCCTGCCCAATTAGAACCAGTTGATTTTTGGGCGTGCCCACCCACTGATCGTCATCGAGTGAGAACCGTTTGCCACTGAGATGAAAAATATGCCGCTTCGGGCTTTCATCAAACCAGAGAATGCCTTTGGCACGAAACACATTCGTCGGTATCTGGTTGTCTAAAAAGTGTTGAAACTTACGAATGTTAAACGGACGATCGCTCTCAAACGAGACGGATGTAAAGCCATCATTCTCTAAGTGATTGGAGTGATGATGGTGTTCATGATCGTGATCGCATTTGCCGTGATCGTGATCGCAAGCCGCATGGTCTTCGTGAGCGTCATGGTCATGATGATCAGGTTCCTTCGCCTCTTCGGCAAAGTATTTGTCAGACTCAAACAATCCCACGCTGAGAAGGGCTGCAAGCGGTGCCTGACCTTTCACGGTTCGCAAAATTCGTGCCCCTTCTTTGATGTCTCGAATCCGCACTTCGAGCGCATCAAGATTCGCTTCATCGACCAAATCGGCTTTATTGAGGAGAATAATATCTCCGTAGGCAATTTGACTATAAGCCGCTTCGCTGTTAAACAAATCGAGACTGAAGTTTTCAGAATCCACGACGGTAATGATCGAGTCGAGTCGAGTCATGTCGCGCAGTTCTGTGCCCAAAAACGTCATCGCAACGGGCAGCGGATCGGCGAGTCCAGTCGTTTCGACGACGAGATAATCGATCGAGTCTTTCCGCTCTAACACTTTATAAACGGCTTCTACCAAGTCATTATTGATGGTGCAGCAAATACAGCCGTTGCTGAGTTCGACCATGTTATCGTCGTCAGTTTTGATAATGAGTTCGTTATCGATGCCAATTTCGCCAAACTCATTCACCAACACGGCAGTCTTCACCCCCTGCTGATTGGTCAAAATGTGGTTTAAGAGCGTGGTTTTGCCGCTGCCCAAAAAGCCTGTAATGATGGTAACGGGAAGCCCATGTTTAGGGACATCCATTGCTGGTGCGGAAGAGGTGGCTGCTGTTTGCATAACGCGTTTGCTAGAAACATCAAAATATGGTGACCGTCAGGAGTCAGATGATTTCTGATCAAATTCCCGATCGCCCTTTCCAATTATCGCTGATCTACGATTGTATGATGAGCACTCAGAGATAATCGACTGTTTCATCCCTAATTCCCATGCCCTTAACGCTTTATAACACCCTGACTCGCCGCAAAGAAGTCTTTGACCCGATCGAAGCCAATCACGTCAAGATGTATTACTGCGGGGTGACGGTCTATGACTATTGCCATTTGGGGCACGCCAGAGCTTGCATTGTGTGGGATACGGTGCGTCGCTATCTCAAGTGGCGCGGCTATGAGGTGCGCTATGTGCAAAACTTTACCGACATTGATGACAAGATTCTCAATCGGGCGCGACAAGAAGGCAAATCAATGGAAGCTGTGGCTGAGTTTTATATTCAGGCATATTTTGAGGATATGGCGCGGCTCAACGTCACGGAAGCAGATGAATATCCACGGGCGACTCACACGATCGACGGCATCAAACGCCTCGTTCACGAATTAGAGCAGAAGGGAAACGCCTACCCCAGTGCAGGAGATGTCTATTACTCAGTTCGCAGTTTTCCCGATTATGGCAAGTTGTCTGGACAAAAGCTAGACGAGATGCAGACGGGCGCAAGTGGACGGGTTGAAACCTTCGATCAAGAGAATTTGCCGCAAAAACGAGATCCGGCTGATTTTGCACTTTGGAAGTCAGCCAAACCTGGAGAACCCGCGTGGGAATCACCTTGGGGGGCAGGTCGTCCCGGTTGGCATATTGAATGCTCGGCAATGGTGCGCGATCGTTTGGGTGACACGATCGACATTCACGCTGGAGGCAACGATTTAATATTTCCTCACCATGAAAACGAGATTGCTCAATCAGAAGCCGTGACGGGCAAACCGCTTTCTCGCTATTGGATGCACAACGGTATGGTCAACGTAGGCGGCGAGAAGATGTCAAAATCTCTCGGCAACTTCACCACGATTCGCGATTTGCTGGACGATCGAGGTATTGATCCGATGGTGATTCGGCTATTGGTGCTCGGAGCCAGCTATCGTAAACCGATCGACTTCACCGATGAAAGTCTTGCATCGGCTCAAAACGGCTGGAACACCCTCAAAGAAGGGCTGCTCTTTGGGTATGAGCATGGGGATGCCGATCTATCCGAATCCATTAACCCATCGGTCTCGGATGCGTTTCAAACCGCAATGGATGACGACTTCAACACATCTGGCGGATTGGCAGTCTTATTTGAAATTGCTAAAGAACTGCGACGAGAAGGAAATCTCCTCGTTCATCAGGGTAAAACCGATGCCCCGCCAGACACTTTAAATCAGCAGTGGCGAACCCTAGTGACTTTGGCAAATATTCTTGGTTTAGAAGCCACACCAGAAGCGGAGACGACCTCAACAGATGGATTAACAGACGCTCAAATCGAAGCCAAAATTCAGCAAAGACGAGACGAGAAGACCGTCAAGAACTTTGCGGAAGCCGATCGGATTCGCAACGAGCTTCAAGATCAAGGAATCATGTTGATTGACAAACCGGGGGGTGAAACCCTTTGGCATCGCAGTTAGACTAGAAAATACCTAAATCGTTCCTCGTTCCTCTCTTTGGTGAACCCTATTCATAGAGAGAAACCTACTCACGAGTTGGTTAGACTGTAATAATGATTGATGAATTATCAAAACTGCTCTCATCCCTCACAGTCTCAGCAGACTGGGTTGGGCTAAGAGCCACTCAGGAAGCCTCTACCCATCGCACCGTTCGGGATGGCATTCCCGAATATAACAGCACTAGCACGACTCAGGGCATCATGGTCGAAGTGTTGGTGAATGGTCAAATCGGTTATGCCGCAACCAATTCGCTGACATTAGAGAGCGTCCAAGCCGCAGCACTGACGGCGCAACGCCACGCGATCGTTGCCAGCAAATGGGCAATTTATCCGACTGCGATCGCGGCTCGTCCCAAAGTTGTTGAAGACTATACCTCACCGATTCTCAAACCATTTGATGCGCTGACTCCGGGCGAGATTAGCGAGATTCTGATCAAGATTTGTCACACTTTAAAAGTGTCTGATCAAATCGTTCAAACCAGTGCCACGGCGATCACAACCGAAACTGAAACCTGGTTTGTCAGCAGCAATGGCTCTGAGGCACATCAAAAGTTTTGGATGATTAGCACCGATTATTCTGCCACGGCTCAAGAGGGCGCGATCGTGCAACGGCGATCGAACAATGGCGGAGTCGCACACTGCTATCAAGGCGGCATGGAGTATCTTGTCACGCCTGATTTATGGGAGCGAGTCCAGCAAATTGGAACTCAAGCGATCGAGCTACTTACCGCTGAGGAATGCCCCACAGAAACCACGACACTCATGTTAGCCCCAGATCAGATGCTGCTACAAATTCACGAAAGTGTGGGGCATCCGTTAGAACTCGATCGGATTTTGGGCGATGAGCGAAACTATGCGGGCGGCAGTTTTGTCAAGCTAGAAGACTTTGGCAAGCGCGTTTATGGGTCGCCCTTGATGAATATCACCTTCGACCCGACAGTATCGGGAGAGTTTGCCAGCTATCGCTTTGACGACACAGGCACTCCAGCTACTCGTGAATATCTGATCAAAGAAGGCACTTTAATGCGCGGGTTAGGCAGTCTCGAAAGTCAAGCCAGAGCTGGAGTTCCGGGAGTTGCCAGTACCAGGGCATCGTCGTGGAACCGTCCACCGATCGACCGCATGGGCAACCTCAATCTCGAACCCGGAAACGGCAACTTTCAGGAGACGATCGCCAGCATCGATCGCGGCGTTTTTATGGAAGCCAATCGATCGTGGTCGATCGACGATCAGCGACACAAATTTCAGTTCAGTTGTGAATATGGCAAATTGATTGAAAACGGCAAACTCACCAAAACGGTGCGAAATCCCAACTATCGCGGCATCACGCCTACGTTTTGGGGCAGTTTGGTTAACGTTGGCGATCGCTCCACCTGGCAAATGTATGGCACTCCATTTTGCGGCAAAGGAGAACCCAATCAGGCAATTCGAGTTGGGCATGGATCGCCGATCGCCGTATTCGCCAATGTCGAAGTCTTTGGAGGCGGATCATGAGCCAAACCGTAAGTTTCTTAGAAAGCAGCTTTGATCAATTGGTTGCAGCGATCGGGAATTCTCTCAAACCTGACGAGCACTTTACGCTGAGTCTCACCAGTGAGCAGAGCCAGTTTACGCGATTTAATCACGCCAAAGTGCGCCAAACCGGATCGGTAAACGATGGCACGTTGGCTCTAACCCTGATGCGAGATCAGCGCAGTAGCTATCACGAGTTTCCCTTCACGGGAGATGTGGAGGTCGATCGATCGCGAGCTAAAACCGCTCTAGAGGCACTGCGGAAAGAAGTCTCTCAGATTCCAATCAATCCCTATTTGGTGTTTCCGTCTGGCACTGCGACGAGTCGAGAAATTTATACTGGAGAACTTCTGACGATCGAAGAAGTCGTACCGACGCTGTTGCCTGTTGTCGCTGATCTAGATTTTACAGGCATTTATGCAGCGGGTTTGATGATTCGCGCCTATGCCGATTCAGTCGGGCAAAAGCACTGGTTCGCTACCGATTCATTTTCACTCGACTACTCGCTGTTTACGCCTGACGGGCAAGCGGTTAAAGGAACCTTTGCGGGCGATCTCTGGAATCAGGCTGCCTACGCCGCCAAAATTCAGGAGTCGAGAACGCAGATCAGTCTCCTCAGCCAAACTCCCAAATCGATCGATCGCGGACACTATCGCACTTATTTGGCACCCGCCGCGATCGCAGAAATGATCGAGATATTATCTTGGGGCGGGGTCAGCGAGGCATCTTATCAGCAGGGCGGCAGTTGTTTTGCAGCTCTACGCCGGGGGGAAAAGAAACTCTCGCCCAAGTTCACACTGAGAGAGAATTTCCGGCATGGGTTGGTGCCTCGATTTAACGAATTAGGCGAAGTTGCGCCGCTAGAGTTGCCGATTATTGAGACTGGCGAGATGGTCAATATGCTCATCTCGTCTAAAACGGCAAAGGAATACAAATTAGCTGCCAACGGTGCAGATCAACAAGAAGGGCTACGATCGCCCGAAATTGCTCCCGGTGACTTGCCCAGCGATCAGATTCTGGCGGCGTTAGGAACCGGGCTATATCTCTCAAATCTGCACTATTTGAACTGGAGCGATCGCCCCACTGGACGTATTACGGGCATGACTCGCTATGCGTGTTTTTGGGTTGAAAATGGCGAAATCGTGGCTCCGATCGAGAACCTGCGATTTGATGACAGCCTCTACCAGTTTTGGGGCGAGAACCTCGTAGCGCTGACCAACGTTCAGGAGTTTATTCCTGATGTGGGCACTTACGAACATCGCAATCTGGGCGGAACTTGGGTTCCTGGCATGATCGTGAATGACTTCACTTATACGCTGTAGTTCTTTCACGCCGCGAGTTTAGAACGTGCCTGAAAAAACTCTCGTCGCCGGACCTGTCATATAAATCCGATTGTCGATCGTCCACTCGATTTCTAGACAGCCGCCCGGTAGCTCGATCGTGGCGCGGCGATCGCATCTCCCTGTCAGCACACCCGCGACGAGCGAGGCACACGCCCCCGTCCCACACGCCAAGGTGATGCCAGCCCCGCGTTCCCACACGCGCATTTTGAGATAGTCCGATCGCACCACTTGAATAAACTCGGTGTTAATGCGCTGCGGGAAGACAGCATGATGCTCAAACTGAGGACCAATTTGCTCTAAAGGAATCGCTGCCACATCGTCTACAAAGGTGATGCAGTGAGGATTTCCCATACTCACACACGTCACCTGCCAGGTTCGATCAACAACTTCTAAAGGCTGGTCAATCACCCGTTGATCCCCTGCCGCTAACGTGGTCAGAATCTCTGCGGCTAACAGGTGAGGCATTCCCATATCGACCGTAACTTGACCATTTGCTTCGAGCTTTGGAGTCATTACTCCTGCCAGAGTGTGAATGAGATATTTCTGCTTGGCGACTCCTGTATCAGCGGTTTCGAGATCGGCTAAAAATCGACCTAGGCAGCGAATTCCGTTGCCACACATCTCTGGCTCTGACCCATCTGAGTTAAAAATCCGCATCGTGTAATCGGTGCCATCACGTCCCGGTAGAGCGAAAATCACACCATCTGCGCCAATGCCAAAATGACGATCGCACAGCTCGATCGCCTGATCAGGAGTCAAACAAGGCTCCGACGACGCACGATTATCGACCAAAATAAAGTCATTGCCTAACCCGTGATATTTGACAAATTCGACGCTCATAGATTGGTTAGTGTGTAAAGTTGCAATTGAGGAACAATAAAGTAAGAGATCAGCAGAATAATCCGCTCACCGCTAACCCGATCATTTTAAGCAAGGAACCCAGCATGGCTATCGAACTTGATACAGGACTGCCGAGTATCCGTCAAATTCAAACGATTATTCGCGAAGAGACCGAAATTGAGATGAAACTGGTTACAGGCGACTTGCTGACCGGAAAAATGCGCTGGCAAGATCAACATTGTATCTGCGTGTTGGATCAGTATGACCAACCCGCGATCGTCTGGCGGCAAGCGATCGTCTACGTCAAACCAAAAGCTTAACGGTCTCCCGGCTCCTCTAACGCACTGCTTCCATTCAGTGACGGCATCGAAATCGGCAGGACGGAAAGGTCAAGTTTGGGAGAAATCGAGGTAGTTGCCTGATTGAGCGAGTGAAAACTGCCGCACAGCAGCAAGCGATCGCCTGCCTGCACATCCATATCATCGTCAGGAAACCGCAAAAATTTGTTCTCTCGTCGAATCGCCTGAATCTGGATGCCATACTGCCGTCGCCAATCAATCTCAGACAGAGTTTTGCGGACGATCGTGCTATCTTCAACGACCTGTATCCACTGGCACGACGAATTGGGCGCAGGCACCGCCGCTTCTCCTTTGGCTAACTCATAAAACGCGGCTAACTCATTCGACTCGCCCACAATTAACAAGCGATCGCCCTGTTCTAAGGTGGTCATCGCGTCAGGATAGTCTAACTCAGCCCCACCCGCTCGACGAATTGCCATCAACGTCACGCCCGTCAACTGGCGAATATCCGCTTCTTCTAACGTCATTCCGGTCAGCGGCGACTCTTCAGGAAGCGGATACCACTTGCTGTTCATCTCCTCGGCGGCGGCTTTCAGTTCACGAGAAATCTCAGACGAAGGGCGCTCTGGACGCAATTCTGAGTAGTGAGAGTTGCGAATCTGCTGAACTTCTCGCTGAATCGCAGGCAGCGACAGCCCAACCCCATTTAATAAGTGGGCTGACAGTTCTAAACTGGCTTCAAATTCGGGCTGAACGACTTCTCGTGCGCCCAACTGATAAAGCAGCTCAATGTCTTTACCCTGGTTAGCGCGAACGACGATATCGAGATCGGGGGCAACTTCTAGGGCGCGTTTGAGGCAGAGACGTGTGCTCATCGGGTCAGGAAGCGCGATCGCCATTCCCTTTGCATGAGCCACACCTGCCTTTTCTAGAACGTGTAGACTTGCCGCGTTTCCATAAATATAAGGAAGTCCCGCGTCTCTAGCCTGCTGAATCCGACTTTCTGATTGGTCGATCACCACGACTGGATAGCCACGATCCTGCAACAATCGCACAATGTTTCGTCCAATCTGCCCATAGCCACACACGACAACATGATTAGTCGGTAGATCATCCGAGATTGCTAGCGGCACGTCACTTTCTTCTAAATACTTTTTGAGAAGTGGCAGAGATTCTGCCCACGTAAACAGCTTGGGCACTAATCGCAGCACAAAAGGCGTTAATACCAACGTTACAGCCGTCGTCCCTAAAATCAGCAGATAGACGCGACGCGACACCAGCCCCAGGGATTGCCCCTCACTGGCAAGCACAAAGGAAAACTCTCCGATCTGGGCAAGTCCTAACCCAGCAATCAGCGCGGTTTTAAGCGGATAGCGAAACAGTCGAACCAGCGGCGTGATGATCAGAAACTTGCCGACAAATACGATCGCGACTAAGCCCAAAATCAACTCTAGATTGTTCCAAAGAAAGAACGGATCAATGAGCATTCCGATCGACGCAAAAAACAGCGCCGCGAAAATATCTCGAAGCGGCTCTACATAAGTCAGCGTCTGATCGGCATATTCTACTTCTGAGATCATCAGCCCAGCGACGAAGGCACCCATCTCGATCGAGAGTCCTAAATGCTCGGTCAGCAGAGCAATTCCCAAACAGATCGCTACTACTCCCAGCAAAAACAATTCGCGGCTCTCAGTTTTTGCCAACAGTCGCAGTAGAGGGGGAATCACCCAGATTCCAGCCGCGACGGCTCCGAGGGCAAAAAGTCCCGTTTGCAGCAGTGCCCAGCCGACTGCTAGCCCAATCTCTTCGACAGGTTTATCGAGTGCCGGAAGCACCGCTAGCATCAGACCGAGCGCCAAATCTTGCACGACTAGAATGCCCAGCATCACCTGTCCATGCGGCGTGCCCGTCTCGTTGCGCTCCATCAAGCACTTCAGCACAACCGCTGTCGATGACAGAGACAGAATCGCCCCTAAAAAAACGCCCTGCGCTGGAGATGTGACCCAGCCTAGCCCCAAAGATGCCAGAGTCGTCACCGAAATCGTCAGCGCGATCTGTAACCCGCCGCCGCCTAAACTGATGGCTTTAACTTTCTTTAGCTCAGAAAAAGAAAACTCAACGCCCAGTGCAAATAACAGAAAGGCGACTCCAAACTGAGCCAGTGTTTCTACCTGCACGATTTCTTTAATCAACCCCAGCCCTGTCGGACCGACCACCACGCCTGCGATCAAATATCCTAGCAAGACAGGTTGTTTGAGCAGTGCAGCGAATAATCCTCCTGCGGCAGCGGCAGCCAAAACCGAGACGAGATCGACGATTAACCGAAAGTCTTCTTGCACGGGTCCCCTAAATATTAGAAGAAATATTACAGTTCATAAACTTTAGAATACTAAGTTTTCAGGGAATTTGCTGAGGGAATTCTAAATGAGAGCCGTTAACGTTCAGGACGATCGCGCAATCCTAACTGCAAAAACCGCATAACTTTTTGTGATCCTGCGTAATCGAAGTGTTGATCGACACAAAATCTAGGGCAAAATGAGCGGGGTTATCTATTCAAACTGCTGCTTGGAGTTTACAAAAGCGCTATGAGTATGAGTATCGAAAAGATTGTTGTACAAGCTTTACAAGACGGCTATTTGACACCAGCAATGGAAGCTGAAGTGGGGCGCATTTGCGACACTGCCGCAGAACTGTCGATCGAAGAATATATGGCTTTAGATCGGCTGATGGGGGCATTGCTAACTGGCGATGTGGTGGCAGTTCCCCGAAAGCAGTTTATCAATGTGATGGAAGAATTAGTGTTGACAGAAGCGATCGCACGAGTAGCGGAAATCGAAGCGACGAGCGATCGCACCTTAGATCTCGGCGATATCGCAGCCTATGCGCTTAACCGCTTGCTGCCTCTCTACGCCACGACCGAGGAAGGTGCATCTTACCAACGGCTGCGAGCTAAAGAAGAACTGCAAGGACTCATTGCTCAACAGGTGGGCGAAGCGATCGCTCGCAGCCTCGATCGTCCTGAGTTCTTTCCTGAACGGCAAGCCCTCGGCAAAAGCTCGAAGGACGAAATCTTGTCTCAAGTCAGCACGTTGCTTCAGGTGTATGCGCCAAGCTTTGAGTCAGAGCCAAGCCGATAAGTCAAAGATTCAGGTCAAACATTTCGTGAACAAGGGGCTTAAGCCCCTTGTTTTTTGTTTCCGACACTCTCCAAAAGACTCGTATAAAACCCCTACTGCCGCTGTCCGTGGGTTTCGGGTGCGCTCACCCTACCGATCGGAGGTTGAGGGCTAAACAAAGCCGAAGGTCGGCTCGTTATCAATTAAACTGAAATTCTTTAAGGTCTCACCGTGACCACTGTTCCTGCCGATGTTTGCTGATAAAGCTTACCGATGTCTGAGTTTCTCATTCTCAAGCAACCATGAGAAACGGGCTGTCCTACCAGCGTTTCGTCATTGGTTCCGTGAAAGCCAATCAGCAGGTCTCCGACTGACCCAAATCCAATCCACCACTTTCCGAGCGGATTTTTTTTACCAGGCAGCACTTTCTCTCCAGTAATCGGGTGTTGCCAAACAGGATTCTGATACTTCTGAGACACTTTGAAGGTTCCGATCGGAGTCTCCCAGCCAGGTTGCCCAACCGCTACTGGATAACTGATTTTTACGAGCGTGTTCTCATAAACATAGACGCGACGATCGCTGAGATCGACTACGAGCTTCAACGATTTGGCAGTTGCCACTTTTGAAGATAGTTTCGTTAAAGTTGGCTCTGGTTTAACCCAGCTAGAAGTCTGGATTTTAGACAGAACCGCACCCGGAAGCGCTGTCATTTGCCGCCATTGAGACGCGATTAATAGAATGCCAGTTCCCATACACAACAGCATCAAATTGCGCGAGACAGCACTATCCTGAGTTTTTTCTGCCATTCTACTGAGTCTAGGCACGGCTCTGCTCAAATTTATAGGTTTTTAATCTGATTCTGTGAAACTACGGTCGTCATAAGTTGAGTCACGATCGTACTGTATGACTATCTTTCCGGAAGCGATCGCGATAGACGGGAAGGTCAAGGTGACAGCTTCATCGGTCAAAGTAGAACGAGCAAAGATCTCAGAACCTCATAAAACCTTCTTCAAAAAAGGCAAAAACTTCAACACTCCTTGATGTTTAGTCTGGCTCCTTTTCAGAATATAGGGCACTTTATAGGTGCAGGGACGTTCTTAAGGTTGAAAGCGGCGATCGAGACCGATTCAAAGCGATTTCTTGAATTTATAATCTCATCTGCTTAGCGGTGTGTGGGTCTTGGAGGAAAAACAACGATGGCTGAGAAATTACTGCTTGCAATCACAATTACATTCTCGCTCAACTGTCTTTTAGGATTCTCGGCAACCTCAGCGACAGAGATAGCAGAGACACAGCCGTTTCAGGCAATTCAACATCAGGTGACGGTGTTAGCGAGTTCGGCACTGCACAATAAATAGCTTGAAGAACCTACCGTTAGGCAGATTTTGGCTGAAAGCGGTAACAGATGTTTTACGTCTCCTGCAGGATATGCTGGTGAGACGACCAAAAAGATTGGGAGATAAGCAGGGAACTTCTGAAACAGAATTTGTGTCATGGGAGAAAGAATGTAGGAATGTTTAGAGCGAATTCCGCCCATGAGTCAATCCCTTCCTGTATCCTGGTCTTCGGTTGAGGCAACCGCTTCTCAAACGCCAGTGCAAGCAGAAAAACTCTCTAACTACGACTTAGTTTTGCAGTGTCAGACCGAGCACCGCCCAGAGAAATCGGCGTTTGCCGAACTCATGCGGCGATATCAGTCTCACGTTGACAAAGTTCTCTATCACTTGGCTCCTGATTGGCAAGACCGCGCTGACCTCGCTCAAGAAGTGTGGATTCGTGTCTACCGCAACGTCAAACGACTCAATGACCCAATTAAGTTTCGTGGTTGGCTGAGTCGAATCGCCACCAATTTGTTTTATGACGAGTTGCGAAAGCGAAAGCGCAATTCCAGTCCGCTTTCTTTAGATGCGCCTCTGACGTTAGCTGATGGTGAGCTAGACTGGGAAATTGCATCGGCAACTCCCGGTCCTGAAGAAGATTTGACGACTCGCGAGTTTTATGATCAGCTTAATGAAGCGATCGCTGACCTACCTGAAGTGTTTCGCACCACGATCGTGCTCCGTGAAATCGAGGGCATGGCATATGAGGAAATTGCTGAACTGACGGGCGTTTCGCTCGGAACAGTCAAATCTCGAATTGCAAGAGCGAGACATCGGTTGCAGACTCAGCTACAGCGATATTTAGACGGAGGCTAACGTTATGATCAGTCTCCGTATCGTTACGAGTCATTTCTGCTAAGATTTCTCTCGGTTGCAGCAATGATTACAACTTGCGTCGACTGAATTTCTCAGATTGACTTCGTTACACTAGCTCTCATAAATGACTGGGTATTCTCATCCTAAGAGAAGTGATTTCACGATGAACCCCAACTTAGATCCGCTTAATAATTTCATGCAACCATCTCCGATCGATCCGGCTTCTCCTGACCCTAAAGGTTCGTTTGAGTCAACTAATTCGCAGCGCGATCGCTTCGAGTTACTGAGTGCCTATTTAGATGGCGAAGTCACTGCCACCGAGCGCAAACAGGTCGAGGAGTGGCTCGTCAATGATGCCACGGTGCAAAAACTCCACGCCCGTTTGTTGATGTTGCGTCAAGGGTTCCGTTCTTTGCCTGCGCCGCAATCGAGTCAGCCTGTTGAACAGACGGTTGAAAAAGTCTTTGCCAAAATTGAGCGTAGACCTAAGCTCTCTCTGGTCTGGGGTGGAACTGCGATCGCGGCTCTATTGGTAGGAGCGGTCACGATGTTTTCCCCGATCGGCAGACCTCCAGTTTCTCAGGTGGCGTTCAAGCCTTCGCAGCCTGCGGTCACTACTCCGCAATCTAGTGCTGACGGTGATGGATTATTAGTGGCACTCGATCAGCCAGTGTTAGCGATTCCTAACGAGGCGATCAACTCTAAAACCCCAGCGGCAATTAAGCGATAACAACTCTGCCCATTAAAATTTGACCTATCTTTGCTGATAGTCCGCAGTTAGTAGGTCTGGCTGCGGATTATTTCTTGCATCCCATTTGCCACTTGTAACGGGAATTCCTTCGAGACGCTGGATCTGTTGGAGTGTCATCAGATAAACCCAAGCTAACCCAAATGAGTCTTGAGTCAAACTAAAAACCTCAATTTGCTGACGTTGATAGTCATTTTCACCGAGTTTTTGGGATGGAAAAAAGCGGTTTAGCATTTCCGGCTCGTGCTTCTCATAATCATCTAGCACGTCTAGAATTTTGGGATCTGTGAATGAGAGCAAGGAGCCATAAATCTGATTGGCTCCGATCGTCATAGCAGGGTAGCCGAGAGGCAGATGGTAGAAACATCCAACGGCGATCGCGTGATGCGCTCTGATCATTTTCCCTGCACAAAATCGCTGTTCAGGAGTTGCGCCCGGTTTGAGAATTTCTTCGGGCTGAAGGGTGCCGTAGGTGAAAATTTGAATCAGAGGTTG
The DNA here is from genome assembly GCF_001650195.1 of Phormidesmis priestleyi BC1401. GTDB lineage: Bacteria > Cyanobacteriota > Cyanobacteriia > Leptolyngbyales > Leptolyngbyaceae > Phormidesmis_A > Phormidesmis_A priestleyi_B. Next base: position 36,972 of record NZ_LXYR01000023.1, read on the forward strand.
ACTCATCTGAAGTTTCTCGACGCGCAAATCTAACTATTTTTAGCTTAGAACACGTCCGGTTAAAAGTAGGGTGCGTTACTGGAAGCGTAACGGCTTACAAGAACGACGCTATTTCGACTGCAAAAATTCTCGAACCACCTGCTTCACATCTTCTTTCTTGCCGTCAACTCTGTAGTTTAGTTCCTGCATCTTTTTCTCAGAGATTGTGTTGCCCAACTGATCCAGCACTTGCTTTAGTTCGGGGTGTTTGCGAAGCGTGTCTTGACGCACGATCGGAGCCGCTTCGTAAGGAGGAAAATATTGGCGATCGTCTTTCAGCACCACCAGATCTAAAGTCGGAATTAAGCCATCGGTCGTGTTGCCTGCCACCAAATCTACCTGCTTGTCAGTCAGTGCCCGATAGAGCAATCCTAGATCCATCACTTTAGGAGCGTCTGCAAATTTGAGATTATAAGTCTTAGATAATCCTGGAAAGCCATCTTCACGATTTAGAAACTCAAATCCAAATCCGGCGCGCCATTGAGGAGTATATTTTGCCGCCTGTGAAAGGGTTTGCACGTTATATTTTCGGGCATCGTCACCGCGAATCACCATTGCAAACGAGTTGTTAAATCCGAAAGGTGCCGTCCATTCTAGTTTGAAGCGCCGGGGATATTCTTGCTTCAGTTGCTCAGTCACTTTTTTAGCATCTCCGATCGCCGGAAACTTCAAAATCGTCGTATAAGCGGTGCCTGTATATTCTGGATAAATATCGAGATCTCCAGAAAGCATTCCTTGTTGGCAGATAATCGTCCCGCCTAAGTTGAAGCGGCGATCGACCTTCAAACTCGTTTTATTTTCAATTTGCTGCGCGAGAATTTCTCCTAAAATCACTTGCTCGGTGAAGTTTTTAGTGCCAATGACGATGCGATCTCCACCCGAATTGCAGGCAGAAACCCCAGCAATCATTGCAACGGTTAGCAGAAAGAAGACAAAAAATCGTTTCAGGTTCATTTCTTTACGGTAAGGCGACGCTCAATCCAACCCAGGAAAAAATCTGCGGTTAGAGCCATTATTGCAGCCGGAATCGCACCCGCCAAAATTAACTGACTATCGACCACCGCAACTCCCCGAAAAATGAATTCTCCTAAACCCCCTGCCCCGATCGCGGCTGCAATGGTCGCTAATCCCACTCCGATCACCGTCGCTAATCGGACTCCTCCCAAAATCACCCCCAACGCAAGTGGAATCTCGACCTGAACTAAAAGCTGTCGATCGGTCATGCCCATTCCCTTTCCTGCCTCTCTGACAGCCGGATCGACTCCCATAATTCCGATATAGGTATTGCGGATAATCGGCAAAAGCGAGTAGAGAATTAGCGCCACGATCGCCGTTCTTGCCCCAATGCCTCCAATTAGCGGCACCGGAATCAGAAACCCAAAAATCGCCAAACTTGGCATCGTTTGCACCGCATTGGCAAAGCCGAGCACGGGTCTACTCAACTTGGGTTTGCGCGTGATCAAAATTCCGAGGGGAATGCCGATCAGAATGGCGATCGAGATTGCCGTCACGACTAGAAATAAATGCTGTCCACTGCGCTGTAAGATCTCTTCGCCATAGCGATTTAAGAATTCCATTCTCCTCTTGCCCTCAAAAATGCTTGCGCTTCTGGATGCGTCGATCGCTTAAATTCCTCTGGGGTTGCCAGCACCACTAACTCTCCGGCTTGCATTAAGCCAATTCGAGAGCCGAGGGTGAAGGCTTCCTGAATATCGTGAGTCACGAACACGATCGTTTTGCCAAGACGCTGCTGCAACTGCCGAAATTCTTGCTGAAGCTCGACGCGAGTGATCGGATCAAGTGCCCCAAACGGCTCATCCATCAATAAAATTGGCGGATCGGCAGCTAACGCTCTCGCCACTCCGACTCGTTGCCGTTGCCCTCCAGAAAGTTGGTGAGGATATCGGTCAGCAAAGCGATCGGGTTCTAATCCCACGAGTTCTAATAGCTCAACGACGCGCTTTTGAATGCGCGACGGCTCCCAGTTTTGTAGCGACGGCACGACTCCAATATTTCGCTCGATGGTGAAGTGAGGAAACAGCCCGACTTCCTGAATCACATAGCCAATTTGCCGCCGCAGTTGAATCGGATTCCACTCGCGAGTCGAGACCCCTTCGACTTGTACATCTCCGATCGTCGGAGTCAGCAGGCGATTGATCAGCCGGAGCGTCGTCGTTTTACCGCAGCCACTCCGACCTAGCAAGACCAGGGTTTCTCCTGCCTCGATTTTAAAGTTGAGGTTAAGCACGAGTGGACGCTGACCCAACTGATACGTGACGTTGTGAAACTCGACTGCGATCGCCTTTGATGTGCTCTGCATTCTCAAACCGCCTCAATGGAGCAAATTCTGATTGACACATCAAAAACCATTTTCGAGTGGTTCTGAAGAGAGATTCTCCGAATGCTTCACCCCTACGATCTTTGAGTTGATGTTAGTAACCGTTGCGATCGTAGTCTCCTCCCATCACATCAACGTGATAGCGTTCGGGTGCTAACAACACCTGCATTCCTCTGCCTCCACATAGGCGTGAAAAAATTTGCAGTGAAGCCAGCCTTTCTTGCTGAAGGGTTGTCAAATTTGGATGCAAGGCTGTGATTTCAATGAGCGATAGCTCAAATAAAGGATCTGCTTTTAAGGTTGCTAGAAAGCCATCAAATCCAAGGCAGCTTAATCCATAAATCAGTCGTTTGCTAAGTTCTGGCTGGGGACGATTTTTAGAACCAAAAATGTAACCGCCGTGGGTGTCAATCTTGCCTGTAAAAAAGTCCAAACTTAGGGAAACGTAATCGCGAAAACTTAGAAATGGTTTATTTAAAGCTTGACTGACAATCCCAATATTTTTCTCTTGACCTGTTTTAGGATCACGATATTTCTCCTGATAGTTTGTGCAGTCAAAATAGGTAAAAAGTTCAGCGATCGATTTCTGATTTTCCTCCAGCCCGATTTGCAGTTGTCGCTCTGACAAAGGCTTTTGTTCACGAATAAACAAGTAGTCTAGAAAGCCTAATCCAACAGCATCAATTAGCTGACCGTCTTCAGATTGATTCACGATACCAAGCTGGTTTGCTTGCCGCGTTTTTTTGCTTCCTCCTAATAAGTTTCTGACCATCACATTACCCAATCGATAGCCACCATCGCGAGTTTTTGCGGGAAAGCTAAAGTAGTTTGCCGACGTAGAAGCTAACTTAAGTGCCATGTCTCCTTCATTGCAAAATAAGTAGGCTTCTTGAAAGCGACGCAGCGACGATCGTAAAGTGTTTGCTCGACCTGACACGATCGCTTCTGCTGGGATATCGGGCGCGACTAAAACAAGTTTTCCTAAACTAAACACATTACCAATGTCAGAAGAAGGGCGTTTGTTTCGATTATTCACATCCAAACTGCCGATCGAGGCGGGATCAAATACATCAGACAAGATTCGGACAGCATTCGTAACTACAAATGCGCCCATACTATGACCAATGAAAGAGAGCCGAATTCGTCGTTGATTCCAAGGCAACAGCGCTTGATCTAACTGTCGAATAAACTCGACCAAATCAGCTACGCCATAGTTAGAAGCTCGAAAGGTGTCTCGAAAATAGTTAGTCAGTCTGAGGGCGACGATCGTTAAAATCGGCGAGACAGCCACTAATGAAAGAATTAAAAGAATCACAGACGCTAGGAGAACTTCTAAACCAGAAGTCCGAGATAACGCTACGAAAATGCCAGCGATCGTTCCAATTAAACCAACTGCAATCCCAACAATTCCCAACTTTGAAATCAGGCTCATTGACCTAGGTAATGCCTGTTCAGTAAATTTAATTTTGTCTTTAAAACTTCCAGATTCATCTTCAGAAATTTTCTCTGAAGACCATCGATAGCCAATGACTAACAGCCCTTTGGGAGCTTGCTGATAATGTTGAGAAATGTATTCACAGGTTGTTTGATACCACCATTCTGCACCAGATTGTCCTGTGTTGTATCCATGAATCATCACTAAAATTTCTGCATCTTCCTGATGGTCTTTGAGATGTTGAGTGATGTCTTGAATAAATGTTTCTGGGTCAGTTTGATCTTTAACTTGTGATTGATCCTCAATATTAATGGGAGCCGTACTAATGACCAAATAACCTGGAACTTGGCAATTCTCTAGCTTTAACTTTTGAATCGTGAGTAAATGATTGCTCATACATCTAACCTCCGATGATAGATAGTTTGGAGATGCAACTGCGATCGCATCATGATAGCGTGTCCTGCCACACTCATGAATCGAGTTGCCATCGCGTTTGGGTGAACTACACAAAAAATCCCCCCCACTTCGTAATAATGGAGAGGAAATTAAAATTGATTTGTAGAGACAATTCGACGAAATATCTCTATAAATGATGGACATTAGTTAGAGTTCGTCATCCACCTCAATGTCGTCATCGTCATCTACGTCATCTGCGTCATCGACTCCATCATCAATCAGATCGTCATCCTCCAAAATAGGAGAGAAGACATCGGATTCTACGGCATCAGGAGCATCAGGAGCATCAGGAGCATCAGGAGCATCAGGAACTACGCCGCCAAAGCTCTCAAAACTGAAACTTGGACGCTCATCAAAGCTATCCAAACCATAGCTGCGGGCAGTGCGATCGTCAAGCACAACCTCGTTGAGATCGGCATCGTCATCAAACACCGGAGAGCCATCATACGCGATGTCCATGTCAGGCGTTCCCGTCTCCTCATAGGCATTGAAGCCCGTCCCCGCAGGAATCAAACGACCGATAATCACGTTCTCTTTGAGACCGCGTAACCAGTCAGACTTGCCCTCGATCGCTGCCTCAGTCAAGACACGAGTCGTCTCTTGGAAACTCGCCGCCGAGATGAAACTGTCGGTGTTGAGCGACGCTTTAGTGATACCCAACAGCACCGGAGTGTATTCCGCCGGGGCACCTCCCGTAATCGACATTGCCTCATTGACTTGATCGATTTGATAGAGTTCGACCAATTCACCGGGCAGCATCGTCGTGTCTCCGCCATCATCGACGCGACCTTTAGAGGTCATCTGTCTCACCACGACTTCGATATGTTTGTCAGAAATATCAACGCCTTGAGACTGATAAACTGACTGAACCTCGTTCACCAAGAAGGTTTGCACCTCTCGCAAACTAAGCATCGAAGCATCGTGAATTCCGAGGGTTTCTTTGTTTGCCCGGAACAACACCTCAAGCAGTTCATGAGGGTTGGCGGGTCCATCGGTCAGCCGTTCTCCAGATAGCACATCTTGACCATCCGAGATGATTAGGTTTTGACCTGGACCGATCGGATATTCGGTAATCAGTCCTTCTTTATCCACGACCTTAACTTCTACTGAGTCATCTTCGCCGTAGACCACTTGAGCGCTGCCCGATCGTTCAGCCAAGATGCAAGATTCTTTGGGTTTCCGGGCTTCTAGAAGTTCCTCAATTCTCGGCAAACCTTGAATGATGTCTCCGGTCTTAGTCCGCTCAAAAATCAGCAGTACTAAGTTATCGCCCCGTTGCACCAAGTCACCGTCATCAACGTGAAGCACGGCGCCTGGAGACACTCGATAAGGGCGCGCAATTCGCATCGTCACCTGAGCATCGCCAACCTCAAGCACCTGCCCCGAATCTTCTAACTTGATGCCCGATGCCAGATCAGAACCTGCCACCATCAAGTCACCAGAATTAACAGCAGGCTTCTTGTTTTTTGTCTCAATGACAACTTTGTCTGCGTCTCGGACAATCAGAATCCGACGAATCGACTCAGATCCGCCGCGAATTCCCTGAATCTCACCCGCTTCTTTACACTGAATCTCAGTTCGAGCAACGACCGCGCCAGGAGTAATTTGGTCGCCGTCTTTCACTAAAACGTGGGTGTGGGTGCTGCCTTGAGTCGTATCCGCCGAAATATCGCGACGAATCACCAAGGATTCTAGAATCACCAGTTGCAGGCGCATCACTTCAGGATCGGTTTCATCGGGAATTAACTCAATGTCAGCGGCTAACTGAGCATCTTTGTCGATTTCCAGAAGTAGCTGAGTCCGCAGGAGGTCTACCCCTTCGACAGATCGCACCCGCTCACCATCCTTGTAAGGCAAACGCTGAATGGCTCGTAGGCGAATTGCACGCCCAGAATCTTCGCTCACTGACTCCTGGCTAGGAACAGACGGCTCATTGGGAACCTTAAATTCTGTCACCGGACGCAGCAAAATCGCTGGACCTTCGGGCGTTTCGATATACTCCGCATAGCGCAGTTCATCCACGGTCAATCCAGGCATCACCTGCTGACCAGGATTGACCAACGCCGCTTCCTTCGTCACAACCGTATCGAGGTTGTCGATCATGTGGAGATCACCGGGTTTCACCACAATCTCTCGCAGAATGTCGTTCTTTTGAGTCACCTCAATCACGCCATTGCTTTGACAGAAAATGTCTTTGACCACTTCGGTGCCAGCCTCGACATATTGACCGTCTTCCACAAGCAACAGAGAAATATCTTTGTTGACTTCATGGGCTTCTTCGGCAATCCACAAAAGGGTGCCGCCCTGAATGACTTCATAGCCCTGCTTAGCTTTGCCGCGTTTAGCGATTTCGACTCCCGAATATTTGATGATGCCACCCGTTTGAGTGCGGTAGCGATCGTCAACCAATTCAGCAACGGTTTGACCGTTTGTGACCTGAGTGCCAGGAGTCGCCTTCAGCAAGAAGGTCTGATTGCTGTTGGTCTCCAGCATATACTGGTCGCCGCCGCGCCCTTGGTGAGTTTCGACTCGGACACGAGCTTGATCAAGCATCACCGAAGCGGTAATAATCTCGATCTCACGTCCGCCTTTACCTTCAGCTTGATCTGGTAAACGAACCACCCCACCGTTTTCAGTAACGAGCTTCGTTTCCGCTATCACACCGTTGGCTTGAATCTGGTCGCCGTTTTTGACGACAGGCTCAGCACCCGGCGGTAGGTTGTAAACTTCACCAGAGAGAATCCAGATTAAGCCGCCTCTTTGAGCAATTCGAGTCGTGTTGCCCTGACGGTCTTTCTTCTCTTCAGGCACCAGGTCTTCAAACTTGACTTCACCTGCTAAGTCAGAAGCTACGTCTTTGGCGGCTTTCTCAGTGGTTTTGCGCCCTCGACCAGTCAGGGGAACTTCTGCCATGATCTGCCCAGCTTTCACCTGCTGTTTATCGCGGACTAATAGAGTCGATCCCTGCAAGACCGAGAAGGGTTGCTTCCGCCCATCTTTGTTTTCTAAGAGAACATTGGTGTCAGCTCCGGTAGATTCAACGATCAGAGCGTCTTCCCCGTGGCGAGTTCGCAAGGGGCGAGTCCGCATGAGCTTGGGCAGACGAATCGTGCCGTCAAAGTTGGCTTTTTCTTGACGCGCCATCTCACCCGTAAACACGCCACCCGTGTGGAAAGTTCGCATCGTCAGTTGAGTGCCGGGTTCTCCGATCGACTGTGCTGCGATAATGCCGACTGCTTCCCCGATGTCTACCAGGTGCGCGTGTGCCAAACTCCAGCCATAGCACTGCTGACAGACCGATCGTGCCGCCTCACAGGTGAGGGGCGATCGAGCGATCACTTGTTCAACCTTTGCTCTGCCAATTCGTCGAGTATCTTCGTTATTGATTGCCTGATTGCGTTGAATCAGCACTTCACCCGTTTCAGGATCAACCACATCGGCGGCAGCAACTCGACCCAAAAGACGGTCTTTGAGGGGGATGAGGACGCGATCGCCGTCCATCATTGGCAAGACCACGATGCCTTTCTCAGTTCCGCAATCGAGTTCTCGAACGATTACGTCTTGCGACACGTCCACTAAACGACGAGTGAGATAGCCAGAGTCAGCCGTTCGGAGGGCGGTATCCACAAGTCCTTTCCGGGCACCGTAAGACGAGATGATATACTCGGTGACGGTCAGCCCTTCTCGGAAGTTGGTTTTGATCGGCAAGTCAATGATTTCCCCTTGCGGGTTCGCCATTAGACCGCGCATTCCGACCAACTGACGCACCTGGGAGATATTTCCTCTTGCTCCAGAGAACGCCATCATATAGACAGAGTTGAGCGGGTCGTTGGCGCGGAAGTGCTTCACCACCTCGTCTTTGAGTTCTTCACTGGTTCCGTTCCAGGTGTCAATCACCTTTTGGAATCGCTCAACCTCGGTGATTTCTCCACGAGTGTAGCGCTCTTCAGTGTCTCGAATGGTTTCTTCCGCCGCTTCTAACAACTGACGCTTGATTGGTGGAATCTGCAAATCGTCCACGCTGATGGATACGCCAGCTTTCGTGGCATAGCGGAAACCCAGATCCTTGATCATGTCCGCGACTTGAGCCGTGCGGGCAGTGCCGTAGTTTGTAAATGCCCAAGCGATCAGGTTGGTCAACTGCTTTTTGTTGACCACCTGATTGCGAAAAAGTTGCTTTTCTAAATTCTGTGCCATCGTGTGCCCCACCTGTGCTGATGTTGAATTTTGGAGCTGGAGTTTGGATCTGACGAGCAATCCAAACTCCAAAGTCTCACATGCTCTAGCCTGCAATCTTGCGTTTCGAAGAATGAATCCTAAATCGCCAACGCTTCCTGAATGGTTTTGTTGTAGATAATCCGACCCGGAGTTGTCTTGATGTATTGGGAGATGAGAGCGCCATCTTGGTCTTCTCGCGTCCGCCGATAGTTGTAGGTCTTAGTCACGATGCCGTCAGGCGATCGATTCTCGTCAACTAACTCTTCTTCTACATCTGGCATATCTACATCACCGTCAAAGCGCACCCACACATAAGCATGTAGATCCACTTGCTTCTGTTCATAGGCGTTGATCGCATCCTCCAGATTGGCATAGTAGCCACCTGCCCCTTCTTGAGCCGCCGGATTGTCTGCCGTCAGGTAATAGCAGCCCAACACCATATCTTGACTCGGCGTAATGATCGGGCGACCCGTAGCCGGAGACAAAATGTTATTCGATGCCAGCATCAGCAGCCGCGCTTCTGCTTGAGCTTCTAGGGATAGAGGGACGTGAACCGCCATTTGGTCGCCGTCAAAGTCAGCGTTAAACGCAGGACAGACTAGAGGGTGAAGTTGAATAGCGCGACCTTCTACAAGAATCGGCTCAAACGCTTGAATGCCCAAACGGTGAAGCGTCGGTGCCCGGTTCAGGAAAACGGGGTGTCCTTCGATTACCTCTTCCAGCACTTCCCAAACGGTGGGGTCGTTGCGTTGAATCAGCTTCTTCGCCGCTTTGATGTTGTTGACCAATCCTTGACGAATCAGGCGGTGAATCACAAAAGGCTGAAATAGCTCGATCGCCATTTCTCTCGGCAGTCCACACTGGTGAATCTTGAGATCGGGACCGACAACAATCACAGAACGACCGGAGTAGTCCACCCGCTTACCCAAAAGGTTTTGACGGAAGCGACCCTGTTTCCCTTCGATGATGTCAGACAGAGACTTGAGGGGACGGTTATTGGCACCCACTACCGTTCGACCTCGACGACCGTTGTCGATGAGGGCATCGACCGCTTCTTGAAGCATCCGCTTCTCGTTGCGAACGATAATTTCAGGAGCGAGAATTTCTTGAAGTCGAGCGAGACGGTTGTTGCGGTTAATAACTCGACGATAAAGATCGTTTAAGTCAGAAGTCGCAAAGCGTCCACCGTCTAGCTGCACCATCGGGCGCAAGTCGGGAGGAATGACTGGGATCACGTCCAGCACCATCCAGTCAGGACTGGAACCCGTCGCGATAAAGTTGTCCATTACCCGCAGGCGCTTGATCAACTTGGCTCGCTTTTGACCTTTAGAAGTCGCGATATCTTCCCGCAGTTGCTCGGCTTCAGTGTCGAGTTGAATATCTTGCAAGAGACGTTGGAGTGCTTCTGCACCAATACCAACTTCAATCCCTGACAGCTTCGAGTCTTCGCTGTAGAGTTCGTCTTCAATCTCAATCCACTGATCTTCAGTCAGCAGTTGCTTATAAGTCAAATTCTCTGCATTGCCCGCGTTGAGAACGACGTAGGCGTTAAAGTAGACAATTTGCTCCACATCTCGTAGAGGCATGTCTAGCAAAATTGCCATGTAACTCGGAATCCCTTTAAGATACCAAACGTGGGCGACCGGAGCCGCTAGCTTGATATAGCCCATACGGTGACGACGCACGCGAGATTCCGTTACTTCTACGCCACAGCGCTCACAGACAATTCCACGGTGACGCACCCGCTTGTATTTGCCGCAGTGGCATTCCCAATCTTTCGCAGGTCCAAAAATTCGTTCGCAGAACAAGCCGTCCATTTCAGGCTTGAGCGTACGGTAGTTGATGGTTTCCGGCTTAGTGACTTCACCCACAACCTGTCCGTTGGGTAAGGTCCGTTCTCCCCACTGACGAATACGATCCGGAGATGCCAGACCGATTTTAACGTAGTCAAATCGCTGTTCTAGCTTTGGCATCGCTTAGTTAGTTCCTTATATTCTGTTGGCGCTTGAATGGTGAGAGAAGAACGTTGAGGCTTGAGCTATGAAGATTGAACTCAAACCTCAACCATTCCTTTAGTCTTCGTCGTCCATCGCTTCTCTAGAGATGGATTCGTAAGTCGGTCTAGATGGAGCACGGCGACTGTTCACGTCTGCCATCAAATCAACTTCCATATCCTTGCTGCTTCCGTCTTCCTTGGTTTCGACCTTGTGGACTGCAACATCAAGGCAAAGTGACTGAAGCTCACGCATCAACACCTTGAAAGACTCTGGTGTGCCAGGACGAGGGATGGCTTTGCCCTTGACGATCGCGTTCAAGGCTTCGTTTCGTCCCTGCATATCGTCTGACTTGACGGTCAGCAATTCTTGCAGAGTATACGCTGCACCAAACGCCTCCAGTGCCCACACCTCCATCTCTCCAAATCGCTGACCACCCTGTTGGGCTTTTCCACCCAGAGGCTGCTGTGTGACGAGAGAGTAAGGTCCAGTAGACCGAGCGTGAATCTTATCGTCAACTAAGTGAACCAGCTTCAGCATATAGGCTTTGCCAACTGTAACGGGACGATCGAAGGGTTCGCCTGTCCGCCCGTCATAAACCTGAATTTTTCCAGGGTTGTCAGGGTTAAACAGCCAATAGCCATCTTGTCCACCCGTCGCTTTAATCCGCTTGTCCTGAGCTTCACTAATTTTTGCGTGAACGGTTTCTCTAGACTTTTCTTCCCCGTGCATTTCATCAAATGGCACGACTTTGAAGCGAACGTTCAGATTCTCAGCCGCCCAAGCCAGCAGACACTCATAGACTTGACCCACGTTCATCCGACTCGGCACCCCTAGCGGATTCAGCACGATGTCAACGGGTTTTCCGTCAGGTAGGTAAGGCATGTCTTCGATCGGCAAAATCCGAGAAACAATCCCTTTATTGCCGTGGCGACCTGCCATCTTGTCCCCGACCTGAATTTTGCGCTTTTGAGCCACATAAACGCGGACAACCATGTTAGCGCCCGGAGGTAGCTCGTCGCCTTGTTCACGGGTAAAGACTCGCACATCGACAATCCGACCTTTCTCCCCGTTGGGCACTCGCAAAGAGTTATCCCGTACGTCTCTCGCTTTCTCACCAAAGATGGCACGAAGAAGCTTTTCTTCAGGGGGCTGATCGGATTCCCCTTTCGGAGTCACTTTGCCGACCAGGATGTCACCCGACTCAACCCAAGCTCCGATGCGAATGATGCCTGTTTCGTCTAGCTGACGTAGGGCATCTTCACCGACGTTGGGAATTTCACGAGTGATTTCTTCTGGACCGAGCTTGGTCTGACGTGCCTCAATCTCAAATTTTTCGACGTGGATTGAGGTGTAAACATCTTCCTGAACTAGACGTTCGCTGATCAGAATCGCGTCCTCGTAGTTGTATCCTTCCCAAGGCATGTAAGCTACGAGAATGTTTTGACCGAGGGCGAGTTCACCTTTCTCAGTTGCCGAGCCATCCGCCAGAATTTGACCTGCAATTACCTTGTCGCCTACAAAGACGATCGGGCGTTGGTTTAAACAGGTGTCCTGGTTCGATCGCTGATATTTCTGCAACGCGTAGGTGATGTCTTTACCGCTCTGAGGATCACGCACTCGGATGCGATCTGCATCCACAAATGTGACCTCCCCATCAGTGCGACTGACAACCACCATCCCAGAGTCACGGGCTGCTTGCCCTTCTAAGCCCGTTCCAACCAGGGGACGCTCAGGACGCAACAGAGGCACCGCTTGCCGCTGCATGTTTGAACCCATCAACGCCCGGTTCGCGTCGTCATGCTCTAGAAAAGGAATCAGTGAGGTCGCCACTGAGATGATCTGCACGGGAGAAATCGCGACATAATCCACCTCTTGAGGAGTGGCAGTGGTGAAGTCTTGCCGATAACGGACAGCAACCTCTTCACTAATGATGTAGCCATTCTCATCCATCGTGATGTCACCTGCCGCAACCCGCAGATCGTCTTCCTCATCGGCGGTCATATAGACAGGAGCGTTCTCCTTGACGACACGACCGTTTTCGACCGGATAGTAGGGAGTCTCGATAAATCCATAAGCATTTACGCGAGCGTGAGTCGCCAATGAACCGATCAAACCTGCATTCGGACCTTCAGGAGTCTCAATCGGGCAGATTCGCCCATAGTGAGACGGGTGAATATCTCGAACCGCAAAGCCTGCTCGTTCTCGCGTCAAGCCACCTGGACCGAGAGCACTGATTCGACGTTTGTGAGTCAACTCCGCCAGAGGGTTAGTCTGATCCATAAACTGCGATAGCTGAGAGGAGCCAAAGAATTCCTTAATCGCAGCAACCAAAGGTTTCGGGTTAACTAAAGAAGCCGGAGTCAGAGAGTCAGCATCCGAAACAGTCATCCGCTCTCGAATGATTCGCTCTAGGCGGTTTAGACCGACGCGCACCTGGTTTTGTAGAAGTTCACCCACCGATCGCACACGACGGTTACCCAAGTGGTCAATATCGTCGATGCTGCCAGTGTCAAACTCTAGGTTAATCAGGTAGTCGATCGCAGACAAGATATCCTGCGGAGTCAGCACCCGCACCCCTTCAGGCACTGTGAGACGGAGCTTTTTGTTTAGCTTATAGCGACCCACCTTGCCCAAGTCGTAGCGTTTGGGATCAAAGAACCGGGATTCTAAAAGCTGGGCACCACCAGAGACGGTCGGAGGCTCACCTGGACGCAGCTTACGGTAAAGCTCCATCAGCGCTTCCTCTTCGCTAAACTGACCTTCTTTCTCGATCGTTTTCTGGAAGTATTCAGGGTGACGTAGAGCATCAAAAATTTCGCCATCGCTCAGCCCCAGCGCTTTTAACAGCACTTGAGCCGAAAGCTTGCGGGTCTTGTCGATGCGAACCCAAACCAGATCATTCTTATCTGTCTCAAACTTGAGCCACGCACCCCGGTTAGGAATCAAACTTGCGTTATAGGTACGTCGTCCGTTTTTGTCTGTTTCTGACTTGTAGTAAACGCCAGGACTGCGAACGATCTGGTTCACGATCACGCGCTCGGCACCGTTAATAATGAAGGTGCCCCGATCAGTCATCAAAGGCAAGTCGCCAATGAAGACTTCTTGCTCTTTAATCTCACCCGTCTCTTTATTAATCAGACGAGTTGGAACGTACATTTGTACGGCATAGGTGCTATCGCGACGTTTTGCCTCATCAACATCGTATTTGGGGCGCTTTAGCTTGAAGTCTTTTCCTAAAAAGTGAAGTTCAAGCTTGCCTGTATAGTCAGTAATCGGCGAAAAGCTGTCGAGTTCTTCGATCAAGCCTTCTTCGAGAAACCAGCGAAAGCTAGCCCTCTGAATCTCGACCAAATCTGGCAAAACAAAGGCGGGAGTGGTGTAGGTCTGCTCAGTCATGCGTCTCCTCAGAAGGGTCACGCCCAGCGCGAACCCCAAATTTTATACTATTTGCACAAATAGGTCAATGCAAAAAAGTTTGGAACCCGACAGGGAATCCAAAAAAGTTAGATATTTAGTTGTAGGCTGTTGGTCGTTCGTTTCGTTTCCAATTCTTCCAACAATCGATGGGTGATCTAGTTGAGCATCCGACAAATTCAAGCCTTACTGAGGAATAAAACCCGGTAGAAGCTCTCGTTCACAAGCCAGGATCTGTACTCTCTACTATTATGGCGTAGCAAATCGGTTTTGTGGGTTGACGAATCAACAAATTTATGAGATCGAAGCCTCTGGTTGGATCGATAGAGAAAGATGCGGCTGAAGAATCGTCAAACCAAAGAGTTGACAAGCGTTTTGAGTCGTTTGTGCAGCTACCTGCTCAACGGGAGTGTCTCTTAAACGAGCCACCTGTTGAACCACATACTGCACATAAGACGGCTCATTGCGCTTTTCACCTCGCTTGGGAACGGGAGATAGAAACGGGCAGTCGGTTTCAATAAGGAGACGATCGCTGGGCACCATTTTGGCAGATTCTTGAATCTGAAGCGCCTTTTTAAACGTCACCGTACCACTGAAGCTGATGTAAAACCCCAAATCTAAAAACCACTGCGTTTCTTCAGGAGTGCCGCCCCAGCAGTGCATCACGCCTCGCACAGAACCGTGCTGCTGCCAGAATCGACGTAGCAGCTCAGCCATCGTCTCTGCTGCATCTCTACAGTGAATAATCACGGGTAGACTGAGGCTTTGAGCGATCGCGAGTTGCGCCTCAAACGCTTCGATCTGCTGCTCCCGATTCTCCGCTTTGAAGAAATCTAACCCCATCTCCCCGATCGCCACGACACGCCGATCTGACTTTGCTAAATCAAGAATTTGCTGAGAAGAGTTCACCGTCCACTTTTCTTCAACGTCTAGGGGATGTAACCCTACAGCAAAGGAAAGCTCGGGAAATCGGTCAGCGAGTGCTTGAATTTCAGCAAACTCGGCTGGCTCGACGCATGAATGAACCAGATGAACCAGTCCAGCTTCTCGCCATCGAGCCGCGATCGCATCCAAGTCTGGCTTAAATGCGTCGAAGTTGATGTGAACGTGGGTGTCGATTAGTTGCATTCTTAGGAAGCGGAAACCGTTTGGCGCTTGACTTCTCTAGAGAGGCGAGACTTTTTACGGGCACCCGTGTTGGCGTGTAGGACTCCACGTTTTACCGCTTTGTCAATCTTACTAAACGCAGAAGACATCGTGGTTTTCACAGTTTCCAGCGCTTCTGGAGAGGGTTGAGCCGCGTAAGTATCAGCGGCTGCCATACACTTTTTCATCAGCGTTCGGACGGCTGACTTGTATGCTTTGTTACGGAGACGGTTCCGTTCTGCAATTTCGACGCGTTTAATCGCGGACTTAATATTAGCCACAGTAAATCCCGGAAGAACTTCAACTACTATTGAACACAAGAATCGCTAGACAAATTACTATAGCATTAACATCCGAACGATCGCAGACACCCCTTAAAATCCAGGTTAAGCTAGAGTAACGATTATTGGGTTTGTCTAGCATTAGCAAGGTCGCTAGAACTTTTCAAGCCCTTTTTCTAGACGGGTTATCTCAAGTCTGACACTCCTACACTCCATGCTGCGAATCATTACTCAGTGGACTGAGGCTAAAACTGAACTGCGACGAATTTGCGATCGCACTCACGACGACCAAGTTGTTCATAAAGAAGCGACGGTTCGGGAGGTACTGCAAGCGGTTAAGCGGCAGGGAGATCGAGCGGTGCTAGATTATACCCTGGAGTTTGATCACCAAAAAATCAAGCCAGAGGAGCTGCGGGTCAGCGGCTCTGAGCTAGATGCTGCTTATCAGCAAGTCTCTAAAGAGCTTCTCACAGCCATTCAGCAAGCTCGCCAGCAGATTGAGTCGTTTCATCGCCAGCGCGTGCCCAAAAGCTGGGTGCATTTTGGAGAAGACGAAATTGTGTTGGGCAAACGCTACACGCCTGTCGATCGCGCAGGTTTATATGTCCCTGGTGGTTTAGCGTGTTATCCCAGCACGGTGTTGATGAATGCGGTGCCCGCGAAAGTCGCGCAAGTGCCTCGCATTGTCATGGTGACTCCTCCTGGAAAAGACAAAGCAATCAATGCGGCGGTTTTGGTGGCAGCTCAGGAAGCGGGAGTCCACGAGATCTACCGAGTTGGTGGAGCACAAGCGATCGCCGCTCTAGCTTATGGAACGGAAACCATTCCTAAAGTAGATGTGATCACAGGTCCAGGCAATATTTATGTGACGCTGGCGAAAAAGCTGGTCTATGGGACAGTCGGAATCGACTCCTTGGCGGGTCCTTCTGAGGTCTTGATCATTGCGGACGAAACGGCAAATCCAGTTTACCTTGCAGCAGATTTGCTGGCTCAGGCAGAACATGATTCGATGGCAGCGGCTATTCTGCTGACTACAGATGCTACTTTGGCGCGGAAAGTGGTGGATGAAGTTGAGCGACAACTAATGGATCACTCTCGCAGAGTCTTGACTGAGAAAGCGATCGCCCATTATGGTCTAGTAGCGATCGTAGATTCTCTAGAAGCTGCCGCCGAACTTTCAAACGACTTTGCCCCCGAACACTTAGAACTTGAAGTGGATGATCCGTGGGCGTTGCTGCAAAACATCCGTCACGCTGGAGCGATTTTCTTAGGAAGCTCGACTCCTGAAGCTGTCGGCGACTATTTGGCAGGACCAAACCACACGCTGCCTACTTCTGGATCGGCTCGATACGCGTCACCTCTAGGAGTTGAGACATTCCTGAAGCACTCTAGCTTGGTGCAATATTCGCCGATCGCGCTGCAAAAAGCGGCAAATGCGATCGATATTTTGGCGAAGGCGGAAGGGTTGCCTTCTCACGCTAACTCCGTTCTGTTTCGAGTGCGTGATAACTTGAATCCAGAAACGTAGACGATGGGGAGCTAGCGAGAGAAACGATGAGATTAATCACGGGAAAGGCTAAACTGCTCGGCGTGATTGGGTATCCGATCGAGCATTCTCTCTCGCCGATCATGCACAACGCGGCTCTTGCTGAAATGGGCGCAGATTTGGTCTATCTGCCTTTTGAGATCGCGCCCGAAAATTTAGAGCAGGCGATTCAGGGATTTGCAGCGATCGGGATTCAAGGCTTTAGCGTCACGATTCCTCACAAGCAGACGATCATGCCGCTATTGAGTGAGATCTCTGATGTGGCTGAAGCGATCGGGGCGGTCAATACTATTTGGCGAACTGAAAAAGGCTGGAGCGGCACCAACACCGACGCAGAAGGATTTTTAGCCCCCTTGAGATCGAGGCAAAAAGATTGGAGCCAGTCTGTTGCCGTCATTTTAGGAAATGGTGGAGCCGCGAGAGCTGTTGTTGCTGGATGTGTGGAACTAGGCTGTGCTGAAATTCATATCGTCGGGCGAGATGCTCAAAAATTAGACGCGTTTTCGCAAAGTTGGAACGGTTTGCTGAGACTGAAAGTCCGCTCTTGGGAGACGTTGCCTGAGTTATTGCCTCGTGCGGACTTGTTGGTGAATGCGACTCCGATCGGCATGTCTCCTCACGTTGACAAATCTCCGCTCACGTTAAAAGAAGCCGACCAATTAAAGGCTGAAGTCGTTGCTTATGACTTGATTTATACGCCCAATCCGACGATGTTTTTGCAGCAGGTTCGCGATCGAGGAGGGGTGACGATCGATGGTTTAGAAATGCTGATTCAACAAGGAGCCGCCGCCCTTCAAATCTGGACTCAGCAATCTGTCCCCGTTGATACGATGCGCCAATCTCTACGCGAGTATTTGGGACTGAACTAGAAAGCTGGGTTTGAACCGACATGGAATCTGAACCTTCAACAAACTTTTTTGCTAGAGGTTTAGATTCCGCAAATTCAGCTAAGACTGGGCAGCTAACCAACGAGCCGCATCTTTGGCATGGTAAGTGAGAATCAGATCGGCACCCGCCCGTTTAAAGCTGGTGAGCGTCTCCATCACGACGCGCTCCTCATCGATCCAGCCATTGAGGGCTGCTGCTTTCACCATCGCGTATTCGCCCGACACGTTGTAGGCAGCGACAGGCAAATTGGTCGCTTCCTTGACGCGATAAATCACATCCATGTAAGACAGGGCAGGCTTGACCATCAGCATATCTGCCCCTTCTGCGATGTCGAGTTCGATTTCCTTGATCGCCTCACGAGCGTTGCCAGGGTCCATTTGATAGGTGCGCCGATCGCCAAACTGAGGAGCCGATTCTGCCGCATCTCGAAAGGGTCCGTAGTAGGCAGACGCATATTTTGCTGCATAAGACATGATCGGCGTGTCGTGAAACCCTGCTTCATCTAAACCTTGTCGAACGGCTTGGACAAAGCCATCCATCATGCCCGAAGGGGCAATAATATCGGCTCCTGCTTTTGCTTGAGAAACCGCCGTTTTTTTGAGCAATTCTAGCGTCGGATCGTTGAGAACTCGTCCCGACAAATCGCCGACTTCGAGATAGCCACAGTGACCGTGAGGCGTGTATTCACAGAGGCAAGTATCCGCAATCACAATCAGATCGGGAACCGCTTCCTTAACCGCCGTTGCCGCTTTTTGAATCATGCCGCAATCGTGCCATGCACCCGTCGCATCGGTGTCTTTATCGGCGGGAATGCCAAACAAAATAATCGACGGAATGCCTAAGTCGTAGACTTCTTTGGCTTCTTCGACAATTTTGTCGATCGACAACTGAAACACCCCCGGCATTGAGCGAACTTCTTTGGCGATCTCGTTACCTGGAACCGCAAACAACGGATAGATCAAATCACTGGTGGTCAACACAGTCTCACAAACCATCCGACGCAGTTGAGGGTGGGCGCGCAGACGGCGAGGGCGGTGAGTTGGAAACATAGGGCTGATATAGCTGGCTAACGTTGGCGATATTAAAAGTCTAAAACTTTCAGGTGTGCCATCGCTCAAGAAGTTGATACGAACTGTAAAGGGTGATGGGAGACGCGATCGAGAATTCGTCATTCTCGAAACAAAAAAGCTGCCCATCTGAGCAGCCCATCAATCAACTAAGAAGTCAGTTAAACCGTCTGAGCCGCCTCAACGACAGCTTCGACTTTTGCATAAACACTGACTTTCTTTCTGCCTCTAGCCATCGGTTCAAAGGTGACGACACCGGGGATGAGCGCAAACAACGTATCATCGCTGCCGCGACCGACATTGTTACCGGGGTGAATTTTGGTACCGCGTTGACGTACCAAGATATTGCCTGCGAGAACGACTTGCCCGCCGTAGCGCTTAACCCCTAGACGCTGAGCGTTAGAGTCGCGACCGTTGCGAGTGCTGCCTGTACCTTTCTTGTGAGCCATAATTTCCTCAACAGTTTTTGTAGGTCTAAGTTAGAAACCGTTCTAGCCTGTGGGCTGCTCTCTAGAATCAACCACTTCGCCATTGAGGCTGATGGAGTCAATCATAATGCGCGTCAGCTCTTGACGGTGCCCTTGCTTTTTGCGGGTCTTCTTCTTGGGCTGCATCTTGTAGACGATGATCTTGCGACCCCGGAGATGTCTCAGCACCGTTGCCTGAACCGTCGCACCTGCCACCAGAGGTTGACCAACGCTGATGTCTCCTTCATTTTTGACAAACAGAACTTTGTCGATCGTGAATTGAGCATCGACTTCATCTACGAGACGATTGATGTCATAGAACCGACCTGGCTCTACCCGCATCTGGGTTCCACCCGCTTCGATAATTGCGTATGCAGTCATGAAATTGTCCTTAAAAAGTTGCCGTACAGGTAGCGGAAAGCCGCTTTATGAATGTCCGACCTGGTCCGAGCAGGGATTAGACAGCCAGTTAACCAGTATGCCAAACAAGAAGAAGTGATGTCAACTACTCTGAAAGTCAGGTCTTGATCAAATGAGTGACGAGATACACTAGAGATTAAGACTTTACGGTGTCTGAGTTTCTATGACGCAGCAACCAGAGGTTGTTAAACAGAGTGAATTGCTAAATCAGTTTGTCCTCGATCGCTCCACAATGGCGGAGTTAGGACAGGTCGAAGTGCTGTGGATGTATCCCAAAGTGCATCGAGTGCTGGGGTTTATCTGCAAGTCGGGCTGGCTGGGACAGAAAAAAACGGCGTTTAACTTGGATCAGTTGGATACGATCGGCAACAATGGCATTCTTGTTAACTCTAGACCTGTTGATACAGATGTTGAAAAAGTCCGGCAACTCGAAACTTTGGTGAATTGGGAAGTTTGGACAGATGCGGGTAACAAAGCGGGAAAAATTATCGATTATCTGTTCAATTTGAGAACAGGTGTAATTGAGCATTATTTGTTTACAGCTAGCGATTGGAGTGGAATCACTGGAAGCGCTTATTTATTGCCATCTAACTATGTTTTGAAGATTGGAAATAGACGAGTGTTAGTGTCTGAAGAAGCGATACGATCGTTCACTCTTTATCGAGAAGGTATTCAAGAAAAGCTCACAAAAATGACAGGCTTTCTTCAAGACGAAAAAAGTCAGGTGACTCAAGAGTTGCGATCGCTGTTTAATCAAGCCAAAACTGCGACTGGGACAGCTAGAGAACGCGCGCAAGTTCTAGCAGAACAGGCAAGAGAAAAAGCACAAATTTTGGCGGAACGCGTTAAAGAAAAAACCTACGATGTAGTTGAGCAATGGGATGGATTGGAAGTGACGATCGTGCCTTCTGATATCTTTGAACCTGATCCTTTAGAAGATTGGGATGACGAAGATTTTATTCAGCCAACGGTGAACGTCCAGGCTCAACCTGTTGTGGATGAAATTGTGGATAAACCTCCAACAAATAAAGCTGATGTTCTAGACGATTGGGATGATGAAAAGTGTGTTGAACCCTCTGCTAAGCGTCAAATCGAATCCTCAAATAATGAAGATCTAGAAGACGATGATGACCCTTGGATTTGACGAGATGGGTCTTCACGTCCCTTCAGATTTTGTTGAATGGGATGGTTCAATCTGTGATTCAATCACTGATTGGTATGAAGGTGTCTGTCCTCAAAGTGGAGAGCGCTTGAGACTGCCCCGCACCTTGTTTGTAGAAGCGATCGCCAAAGGTTTAATGCAAGCTCTGAATGGGTCTCAAGAAGGCAAAATGTATGGAGTCTTGCTCGTAGAAACTCCCTTGGGTGAGCAGCGAGTTCTCAAAGCATTTTCTGGGCTGCTAAATGGCAATGGGATTGTTGAAGGATGGGTGCCGCCAATTCCGGGGCGCGATCGAGTCGCTTTCGAAGAGGCTCATGCTCTGGCGATTTTAGAATCGATTAAGCAGGAATTGATTACTTTACAGAATCTACCAGAGCGATCGCACTATGAATCGCTATTACAAGAGTCTCAAATTCGATGGAAGCAAATGACGCTTCAGCAGAATCAACGTAAAGGCGAACGGCAAAATCAACGCCAAAGGCTTTCTGAATCTCTGATAGGAGAAACTCTAAAAATAGAGCTTGAGAAACTCGATGAGCAAAGCCGTCAAGATGGTCTCGATCGACGACATTTCAAACGTCAACGAGATGATGAATTACAGCCCATTAAATCTTTAATCGAGCAAGCAGACAATCAAATTCATCAATTAAAACAACAGCGTAAAAAAGTGTCTAGACAGCTTCAGACACAGATGTACGCTCATTACTCGCTGACCAATTTTGCTGGAGAGTCTTTGTCACTTCAACAGTTAATGCCTGACGGTTTGATGCCGACTGGAACCGGGGATTGTTGCGCCCCAAAACTATTGCATTATGCGGCGACTCATCATCTCAGATCGTTAGCGATGGCTGAGTTTTGGTATGGAGCATCTTCAATTAGTGAGCAGAAAATCCAGGGAGAATTTTATGGCGCTTGTGTGGAACGCTGTCAGCCATTGATGGGATTTTTGCTATCGGGATTGCCGCGGAGAAACACGATCGTAGACCTCACTCAAACGCTGCTCATTCTCTACGAAGATCAGGGGCTGATTGTGGTCAATAAACCAGCCGGATTGCTCTCGGTTCCGGGTCGTTATCGGGATGGTCAAGACAGCGTTTTGAGTCGGCTCCGTCATTTGTTGCCAGACGGTAACGCTTTAATGGCAGTGCATAGGCTCGATCGAGATACGTCTGGAGTTTTGGTATTGGCGCGCGATCGACCTACTTATCGTCACCTCAGTCAGCAGTTTCAGCAGCGTCAGGTTCACAAGGTTTATGAGGCAATGCTGAATGGATTAGTAACTAGAGAACAGGGAGTCATTGACCTGCCGCTGTGGGGCGATCCGCACGATCGACCTGTTCAAAAAGTTGATTATCAGCGCGGTAAACCTAGCGTGACTCATTTTAAGAGACTGGCGATAGAAGGGAATTTAACGCGAATCGAATTCTCTCCGGTGACGGGACGAACGCACCAAATTCGAGTCCATGCCGCCGATTTGCAAGGATTGGGAGTGGCGATTTTGGGCGATCGGCTTTATGGTGATGCTGGCGATCGCTTACATCTCCACGCGAGAGAACTGAGCTTTGAACATCCGCAATCTAAGCAGATGCTCCATCTAAAAGTAGAAACACCATTTTAAAAGTCATAAATTTCTTCTCAGAAGATTACTCGTTGAGAACTCGAATTTGATAACTGTAGCCTTGCTCGGCTAGAAATAGCTGACGGTGGCGCGCAAATTCTTCTTCACACGTTCGGAGTGAAACCAATGTATAGAACTGAGCCACACGACCATCCGATTTAGGACGCAACACCCGCCCCAAACGCTGCGCTTCTTCTTGACGAGACCCATATTTCCCAGACACTTGAATCAGCACATCAGCATCTGGCAAGTCTAATGCAAAGTTGCCGACCCGCGATAAGATTAGCCCATCGATCTGCTGATGTCGAAACTGTTCATAGCGACGATCTCGCTCCCGTTGTGGAGTTTTACCTGTGATTAGTGGCAATCCCGTTAAATGAGCGATTTTCTCTAATTGCTCAATGTATTCACCAATGATTAGAATCCGATGTCCGGCTTCTTTTTCTAGCAGTTCTTTGATCGTCGCCAATTTACGAGGATTTTCGGCAGCGATGCGAAACTGTTGACGTTTGGGCGCGATCGCGTAAGTCATCTGCTCGTCTGCATCCTGCGGGACGCGAATCTCGGTGCATTCGGCGGCGGCGATGAAGCCCTGTCCTTCTAATTCTCGCCAGGGCACATCGTAGCGTTTAGGTCCGATCAGGGCAAACACATCTCCCTCTCGCCCGTCTTCACGAATCAACGTGGCAGTCAATCCCAAACGACGACGGGCTTGTAGCTCGGCAGTGACGCGGAATACGGGAGCAGGCAACAGGTGAACTTCATCGTAGATAATTAAGCCCCACGATCGAGCGTTAAATAGTTCAAAATGCGGCTGCTGCTGATCTTTTTGAGACCGATAGGTCAAGATTTGGTAGGTCGCTAAAGTGACAGGTGCCGTGTTTTTGGTTTCACCGCTATATTCGGCGATCGAGTCTTCTGAGAGCGAGGTTTTGTCAAGCAGTTCTCGTCGCCATTGTCGAACCGAGGTAAGACTACTCGTCAGCACAAGCGTGTTTTCTTGCACAGCAATCATCGCCGCCATGCCAACCATTGTCTTTCCAGCCCCACATGGCAGCACAATCACACCGCTTCCACCTTGCACCCGTCCGGCTTGGTGAAATGCGTCTGCGGCGGCTTCTTGATAGTCGCGGAGGTCAAACGGTTCGCCAGCGCGACTGATGCGACGAAGCTCGATCGTCAAAGCATCCCCCGTGACATAGCCTGCAAGATCCTCAGCGGGATATCCTGCGGCTAAAAGGGCTTGTTTCAACACTCCGCGAAAGGCAGCATCGACTTGAAAGAGGCAATCGTTAAGCCGTTCACCCAAGAGAGGAGCGACCTGATCATTGCGAGACAAAAGTTCGGCAAGGGGAAGATCGGCAGCTCTAAGCAAAAGGTGAATCTCGTCATCCGATCGTTCAATCACCGTCAAGCCATATCGTTTGCCCAACGCATCAATTTCTTGCGCGACTGCATCGGGCATCGGATATTTAGCGTGATCCTGCAGTGCCGCCAACATATCATCAACGGGCATTCCAGCCGCTCGTGCATTCCACACGCTCAGGGGCGTGATTTTGTAGGTGTGAATGTGTTCGGGACTTTTGACGAGTTCGGTAAAAGGGGCGATCGCTTCTCGTGCGGCAGTCGCTCTCGGTGAGTGAACTTCTAAGAGAACAGAGCGATCGCTTTGAATGATTAAGGCATTCTCAGGGAAGTAAGACATTGCAGATTTGGATTGGTTTAAAGATCGATCCTAGATCAAGGCTTTTATTTTAAGACCGATTTTATGAATGCGACCGATCGCACGTTTACCCGATGGCGTGGAGACGTTCCACCGAAACGTCTCTACACGTAATCTCCTTCGTTACACCGTTTGTACTAATGGGTAGGGATGCGTTAACTTATCCAACTGCTGCACCAACAAACTGAGGAATAAACCTACGTCTGTGACGACTCCGACTGATTCGACTGAGCCGCGATCGCTGAGTTTTGTCACCACCGCCGGGTTGATATCCACACACACCATCTTCACCCCAGCGGGAGTCATATTGCCGACTCCGATCGAGTGCAGCATTGATGACAGCATTAAAATCATGTCTGCTCCTTCGATCAAGCGGCTGTAGTCCTCTTGAGCTTTGACGAGATCCATTTGCGTATCCGGCAATGGACCGTCATCTCGAATCGAGCCAGCCAGCGAGAACGGTACATTATGCTTCACACATTCATAAATAATGCCACTCGTCAGCACACCACTCTTCACCGTTTCAGCAATGCTGCCATACCTGCGAACCATGTTGATCACTTTTAGGTGATGGCGATGCCCCCCGCGCACTGATACGCCCCGCTTCATATCCACGCCCAGAGACGTGCCCATTAAAGACTGCTCCATGTCGTGAACCGCGATCGCATTTCCGCCCAGTAACGCTTGCACATAGCCTTCTCGAATCAGGTGCGCCAGATGTTCGCCGCCGCCCGTATGGATCACCACCGGACCCGCCGTTACCACAACCTTGCCCCCACGATCGCGAATCTTCCGCAATTCCCAGGCAATTTGCTCAACCACCAATTCAACCCGACGCTCACTCGAAACCCCCGCACCCATAAAGCTAAATTCTTGGGTGTTGCGCTGTTCACGCGATTCAGTTTTACGGACGGTGCGAATGCCATCTACGCCAACGACGACCCGATCGCCCATCTGCACATCTCGGAGTAGCTTACAGACGGGAACGCTTTCCTGACTCGACAGCACGATCGCGGCATCCATGCGCTGTTTCTGCACTTTGAGCCACTGCCCATTCACCCGTACCTCAGTCGGATAAATGGTGGTCACATAAAAGTCATCGGGCGCAACTCCTGTCTGAGTTACAGTTTCTAGCTCACAGTCACAAATCTCCTGCGGCGGCGGCAACGCTCCCAGGTCAATCCACTGACTCATAATCGTTTCCATTATCGCGTGAGAAGGAGCCGTGACTCTCACTTCTGCCGAAGAGGTGCTCTGCCGTTGTTCTCCTAAGTTGAAGTTGAGAACCTGGAAACTGCCGCCTGCTTCGACAACGATATCCAATGCCTGATTGATCAATCCTGAATCGAGCAGATGCCCTTCTAATCGCATGACACGACTCTCGATCGCCGCACTCGCATGAAGCTCTACCCGCACAGGTTCCGTTACGCGCAGCGTCAAACACTTAGACGCACCGCCTGCCTTAAGGAACTCCGTCAAAGGAGTCTCAATCACCCGAAATCCTGCCTTAGAAAGCTTTTGTCTCAAGTCATCGCTGGCTTTGTTAAGAATGACAATTTCTTCAATGTTGACCGCATTACATGCAAAGGTCACAGCGTCTGGTTCAGTAATCGGGATGCGCTTCGCTTCGGGCACCCGCATCTCAATCAGTCGATTTGAGTAAGCATCAAACGCAGGCGGATAGTAGAGCAAATAGCCATTGCTCAGAGGGCAAAAGCACGTATCAAGGTGATAAAAACGCTCATCCATCAGCCGCAGAGACAGCACTTCAATATCTAACCACTTTGCCAAATAAGGGTGCGAATCTAATTCTGATCGAAAGCCATACCCTGCCCAAAGCCAGCGCCCTTCTCGATCGAGCAGTGCATCTCCTGCGCCTTCAAAGGGCAAATCTTTCGGCAGTTCATGCACCGTGTAGCCATTCTCTTCAAACCACTCTTTAAAGAACGGTTCTTCTCCCTGTCGTTCTTTGTGAAAGAAACGGCTCAAAACGACCGTCTTACCCAACACTAAACCCGCATTTGCAGTGAACACCATGTCGGGAATGCCCTTTTGAGGCTTCACCAGGTTCACCGTTGCGTGCTGTTGAATGACATTATGCAGCTTTTGCCATTGTTCAACCGCCCGATCGCGCGACGACTTGTGGATGTTGCCCTCCATCCAAGGATTGATCACATAATCTACGTCGTAGTGATCGGGGGAACACATGAGAAACCGAAGCGAGGAAATCATAGAAAAATTAGGGGGTGTGGGGAATTAGACGCGACAATCAGCCTAGTGAATAAGAAATTCACGCGAGTCGTTGTAGTTTCAACTACGAAAGTGTATCTCTGTGGAAAGATCCAAGCCGCGCAACAGACATAGATTATCAAATACTGCCTCTGAATATTCTAGAGAGGAAAGGGGGACGATCGTGCATCTCTCTCATCAGCAATTCCTGACAATCTAAAATCGTTCCTCTGATAGAGGGATTAATTTTGATTTGAGTTTAAAGTTTTCCCCAGGTTCACGTTACGTTCAAATCGTAAGTGACGAACATTCGTAGAGAGGAAATTCTTATGGGACAGGTTTTTTTAACTCTGAAACAAGCGCTTCACAAAACTGTTGTGCTGATTGGTTTAGTGAGCCTTATCTATACAACTGGGTTCTTTTTAGTCGAGCAGTCTAGCTACGCAGATACTACAAAGCAAGCTGTAAAGGAACAACCCTTCATTCTTGACGAACCTCAAACCGCAACCAACCGCGAAGCCGCTTATCAGGAAGCGATCGAGGAGGTCAAAAAATCAGATGGCTTAGAGAAAGAATATGAGAAAGATTTAAAGACCTTCAAGAAAGAGAACCCTGGCGAAAGTCCTGTTGTCAGGGGTGCTAAAGGGCTAATCGACAAAGTGACTGGCAAAGAATAACCTTTTTTTGTGAAGGTCGGACTTTTGCCTTCTCCCCAATAGAAAAGCCCTAGCTGGATGGCTAGGGCTTTTTTCAGTTTAGTTCGCTACTAGGACGCAACTTTCACTGCCGATCTCTGCCGAGTCGGAGTCGTTGATTTTACAGCCACAGGCTCTGGGTTTTGCATCAAGAAGACTAAAAGCGGATTGCTCTGTAACTCTCGCTTCAGCAACCGATGTAGCTCACGCTCAATTTGAACCTGCAATCCTGCCCAATCCATCTCGATCTGACCTTCTAGCTCACGAGCAAAGTCCTTCCAGCGATCGCGCAACACGGCTTGGATGGTTTCCTCGACTTTAGTTTGCAAAGCAGGACGCTCAACCGCAGACACAACACCTCGCAGGTGAACTTCTGGCTTCGAGAATAAATGACCCGCTTCGTCAACGGTCGCGGCGATCGTCACAATGCCATCTCCGGCTAACTGCTGCCGCTCTTTGAGAACTTTGTCGTTGACCATGCCTGATCGAGAGGTGTCAACAAGCTCAATGCCAGCCGGGACTTTGCCTGCTTTGCGAATCGAGTCTTTGCCTAGCTCAATCACGTCACCATTATCGATGATCACCATATTCTCAGCCGGAATGCCCGTGCTCTGAGCCGTTTGGGAGTGCTTGACCAACATCCGATGCTCACCGTGGACGGGTAAGAAGAATCGGGGACGAGTCAAGCCAATCATCAGCTTTTGGTCTTCTTGACAACCGTGACCCGAAACATGGATGCCCTGATCTTTGCCGTAGACGACTTTAGCACCCTGCATCATTAGTTTGTCGATCGTGTTGACCACCGCAATCGTGTTGCCCGGAATCGGGTTTGCCGAGAAGACGATCGTATCGCCCTGTCTAGCCTTAACTTGACGATGTTCTCCATTCGCAATCCGCGTCATGGCAGACATTGGCTCACCTTGCGATCCAGTCGTTAGAATCAGGACGCTGCTGTCGGGCAATTTGTGAGTCATATGCAACGGTTGCAGCAAATCATCTTCGCACTTGATGTAGCCCAAGTTGCGAGCGTGGGCAATCACGTTCAGCATCGATCGACCAATTACCGACACAACGCGGTTATGCTTCTTCGCAAGCTCGAGGATCATATTGATCCGGTGAACCGATGAGGCGAAGGTCGTGACGAGCAAGCGTCCTTGAGCCTGGGAGAAGATGCGATCGAGATTCGGAAACACCGCTCGTTCAGACGGGGTAAATCCTGGAACTTCTGAGTTGGTTGAGTCACTGATCAGACAGTGAACGCCTTTCTCGCCATATTCTGCCAACTTCTGAAAGTCAAAAAACTCGCCATCGACTGGAGTGTGGTCAAATTTGAAGTCACCCGTATGGACGACGATGCCAACTGGCGTGTGAATCGCAACGGTGAAGCTGTCTGCGATCGAGTGCGTATTACGAATAAACTCGACAAAAAAGTAGGAGCCGATTCTGACAATATCGCGAGGGCGAACCGTACGAATCTCTGTGCGATCAGACACACCTGCCTCTTCTAGCTTTCCCTCTAAGAGAGCCATTGCCAGCCGGGGACCATAGATTACGGGAATGTCAAACTGCTTGAGGTGAAAGGGAATGCCGCCAATGTGGTCTTCGTGCCCGTGTGTCACGATCATGCCCTTAATTTTATGGCGATTTTCGCGCAAGTAGGTCATGTCGGGCAACACGATATTCACGCCGTGCATTCCGTCGGTCGGAAAGGCTAATCCTGCATCTAGCAGAATAATTTCGTCGCCATACTCAAACACGCAGGTATTCTTGCCAATTTCGTGCAGTCCGCCAAGGGGAATGATTTTGAGCGCATCAGGCGCAGCGGTGTTTTGGATCATTTGGGGCTTTGTATTAGATTTCAGATTCGGAAGATTAGTTTTCAATGGATTGAGTGTTAGGTTTTGCAAATTACGAAGTGGAGATTCAATAAATGAGAGCTAGTCAATGCAATGAATCATTTGTGGAGGCATGATTTTAGTCAAGAACGATCGTCTGCATACAAGCAAGACTTTGCGTAAATAGCAGGTCTAGCGATCGGTCAAAGCAACCAAACCTACTTGACTCTGCTCATGGGCTATTCAGTTGTCAGGAAACTTTTGACGGCTATTCTTTGAGAAGATCAAGCTCTGCCATCACTCTCTTTAGCGTAGCGCGAACGCTGTCATCTGGGTCACAAAGCGGGAGACGATATGAGCCAACATCCCACCCTTGGAGCTTTAAGGCTTCTTTAACAGGAATTGGATTGGTGGTGATAAACAGCGCCTTGAATAGCGAAAAGAGCTTGAGATGAATTTGAATCGCCGTCTGCACCTGACCCGCTTCAAACGCCTGAATCATCTGCTGAAGCTGAGAACCCACCAGATGACCAGCCACACTCACGACTCCCTGACCTCCGATCGCCAAGAGTGGCAATGTCAGCGAGTCGTCCCCAGAGTAGATCGCAAAATCGGTAGGGGTCAATCGTCTGATTTGACTGGCTTGATCGAGATCGCCGCTTGCTTCTTTAACAGCAACGACGTTGGGAATCTCAGCAAGCTGGGCGATTGTCTCAGGCAAAAGATTTTGACTTGTGCGCCCAGGCACATTGTAGAGCATAATCGGCAAGTCAGAAGATGCTTGTGCGATCGCTTTGAAGTGCTGATAGAGTCCCGATTGAGGAGGCTTGTTGTAGTAAGGCACTACCTGCAAACTTCCGGCTAAACCCATTTTAGCAGCTTTTTGGGTCGCTGTGATCGCCTCCGCCGTCGAATTTGACCCAGTTCCCGCCATAACTTTAGCGTTCCCAGCTACGGCGTTTTTCACCACCTGAAATAGCTCAAATTCTTCATCCCAGCTCAAGGTCGGTGACTCACCTGTGGTACCGCAAACTACAAGCGTGTCAGTGCCGTTATTCGCTAAATAATTGGCTAACTTTTCGGTCACCGCATAGTTGACGCTGCCATCTTGGTTGAATGGCGTGATCATCGCAGTTAAGACTCGTCCAAAATTTACCACACTCTACTACCACTCCTTAATATCTTCAGTCATGACCTTAAACGATTGCTGCGATCTGAGGTCTTAAAAGATTTTTCTCTATTAGCAATTCTGCAATTTGAATGGCATTAAGGGCGGCTCCTTTGCGGATTTGGTCGCCACACAGCCATAGCTCCAGCCCGTTGGGATTTGAAATGTCTTGACGAATCCGACCGACTAACACTTCATCTTTGCCGCTTGCGTCGATCGGCATCGGAAAATAGTTTGCTTGCCAGTCATCCACCAGCTTTACGCCTGGGGCTTGACTCAAAATCTCTCTTGCTTGCGCCACGTCAAATGGGTTTTCAAACTCAAGGTTAATCGATTCTGAGTGAGCGCGCAGGACGGGAACCCGTACACAGGTTGCCGTAATTCTCAGGTCATTCGCTCCAAAGATCTTTCGAGTTTCGTTGACCATTTTCATCTCTTCTTCGCAATAACCTTGCTCGTTGAGCGTAGAGTTGTGAGGAAACAAGTTGAATGCAAGGGGATAGGGAAGGATCTCTGGTTTAGGCTCCTGCCCATTAAGAATCGCCTGAGCCTGTGTTTTGACTTCTTCCATTGCGCGTGCTCCAGCCCCACTCGCCGACTGATATGTTGAAGCAACGATTCGCTTAATCGTCTGAACTTGATGGAGAGGATAAACCGCCACCGCCATCAAAATCGTCGTGCAGTTTGGATTGGCGATTAAGCCTCTATGGGTCGCAACCGCCTCTGGATTCACTTCTGGAACGACAAGCGGCACTGCGGTATCCATGCGAAAGGCGCTGGAGTTGTCAATCATCACTGCACCCGCCGCGATCGCCGTTTCTGCCCAAGCTTTGGAAATCGACCCGCCTGCCGACGCTAAAACAATATCAACCTCTCGAAACGATCGCTCGTTAACCGCCTCAACGACAATCTTCTCGCCTCGAAACTCTAACGTCGTCCCTGCCGATCGAGGAGATGCCAATAGTTTCAGGTTCGCTAGTGGAAAGTGACGACTTTCTAGAAGTTCTAGCAGTTCTGTGCCGACAGCGCCCGTCGCCCCTAAAATTGCAACTCGATAGGATTGACCCAAAATCGTTTTCCTCCAAACGAATTATTAAACAAACAATCCAAAAATTAACCCTTCGCCCGGTCTTTAAAAGACCGATGTTGCTCTTAAACCAAGCTCTTGTGAAAATAGTTTTTTTAATAACAAGAAGACGGCTTCAAAACTCTAGTCAATCATGACGCAGACTTTTGATTTATCTTAGAGACTACCGCGCTTTCGGGAAATTCTGCACAAGGTTAACGTAAATTTGCTTGAAAATCGTAAGCAGATTCCTAAGATTCAACCACAGAGATGAGTCAAGCACGTCAAGAATCGGCTAATATTGCTAACTGCGGCGATGTCAACGATGTCCAAAGATTTCTTCAGACAGTTAAGTCTGATCAACCTATGGAACGCGGTTACATCATAAATATGGGGTCGTTCCAATGGACGGGCGACAACTCAAGCGGTAATCTTATAAGCTCTGTTCGCTTGGCAGTTTGTCCCGATCGGGTCAACCGTGTTAAAACAAAGACCTTTAATATAAGGATTCAGCGCCGATCGTTAGACTTCGCCCCACTCACAAAACCGTATATCGTTTGCAACTCATACGCCAATGAAAGTTACCCAGGAAAAACTTCCCGCCAGCCAAGTTGGTCTGGAGATTGAGATCACGCCAGAAATGTCTAAGCAGGCTTATGAGCGGGTGCTACAAGAATTTACTCGCTCAACCAATATTCCTGGGTTCCGCAAAGGAAAGGTGCCTCGCCAAGTGTTGATTCAGCGATTTGGTCCGGCTCGCATTAAAGCGGCGGCTGTTGAAGATCTCGTAGACAAAGCTCTTAAAGAAGCGCTTCAGCAAGAAAAGATTGAAGCGATCGGCAACTTTCAACTTCGCTCCTCATTTGATGAGTTGATCACGCAGTTTGAGCCAGGAAATCCGCTCACTTTCTCGGCAGCGGTAGACGTTCAGCCAGAGGTTGACCTTCAGCAGTACCAAGATTTGAGCGTTCAAGCAGAAGAAGTCAAGCCTGAAGAGGGCAAAGTCGATACAGTTCTGGGGAATTATCAAACTCAAATGGCGACGCTCGTTCCGGTAGAGGGAAGAGCTGCGCAGAAGGGCGATACAGCGGTTGTAGACTATCACGGACGCTTTACTCCCGCAGGTGAAGAGGCTGAAGAACAGGATGTTCCTGGTGGTCAAGCCGAAGACTTTCAGATTGAGCTAGATGACGGAAAATTTATTCCTGGCTTCATTGATGGCATCGTTGGAATGAACGCTGGAGACACGAAAGAAGTCTCAGTCACGTTTCCTGAAGACTATCCTCAAGAAGCGTTAGCGGGTCGCCCTGCCACCTTTTCAATAACTCTTAAAGAATTAAAAGAAAAAGAACTGCCCGAACTGGATGATGACTTTGCTCAGGAGGCGAGCGGTGGAGATTATCAAACGATCGCTGACCTACGCGAGTCTTTAGAAAAGCGTTTCACCGAGGAGGCAGACCAAAAAACCAAATCCAATAAAGAACAGGCGATTTTAGATCAGTTGATTAATAAAGTCGAAGTCGAGCTTCCTGAAACGCTAGTCGAGCGAGAAGTTGAGTTTATGATTACTCAAACCGCCATGCAACTGCAAAATCAGGGCGTTGACATCAAGCTATTGCTCAATCAAGAAACGCTGCCCATGCTGAAAGAGCGTTCTCGCCCCGACGCGATCGACCGCATCAAGCGCACCTTGGCATTAGGCGAAGTCGCAAAGCGCGAGTCGCTGACCACGAGCGATTCTGAAATTAACGATCGAGTGCGTGAAGTCATGGCAGATTTAGAAGGTCGTGATGTCGATCCTGAGCGCCTTCGCACGGCGGTTGCGGAAGATCTACTCAAGGAAAAAATTCTCAACTGGCTTGAGGAACACAACACGGTCGAGCTAGTTCCTGAAGGGAGTCTAAAGAAGGAAGAGGAAGAAGAGGAAGACCTCAATGACGACACGATCGACGTGGATGAAGACGGTACGATTACCATAGAAGCCTCGACCGTCGAAGCAGAATAGAGCCTGACGCAGACGCTAAAAGCCTCTTGAGACTAAGCACTTTGATCGACTTCTACTGGCAGACCGCATAAGTCTTTTTGTAGGATCGACCCCAGTTTCAGGTGAGTTAAGGCATAATGTGTGCATGACCAGAGCGAAATTTCTCGTCAGCCAATTTAATCAAAAGTGCCTTCAAGCAACGTCTTGACTCTATGCTCCAATCTAAGTCTCCCAACAATTCTTTTATCAACCATGCCCCCTTGGACGTGCTATCCGTAACTCCGACCAGCGTAGTGCCAATGGTGGTTGAGCAGTCTGGGCGCGGGGAGCGATCGTTTGACATCTACTCACGTTTGCTGCGTGAGCGCATCGTGTTTTTGGGCACTCAAGTCGATGATGCGGTTGCCGACTCCCTGATCGCTCAGATGCTCTTTCTCGACTCTGAAGACCCTGAGAAAGACATTCAAATTTACATCAACTCTCCGGGTGGATCTGTCACCGCAGGCATGGCAATTTACGATACGATGCAGCAAGTCCGCTGCGACGTTGTAACAATTTGCTTTGGTCTAGCAGCTAGTATGGGGGCATTTCTCCTCTCTGGAGGCACCAAAGGCAAGCGTATGTCACTTCCTAGCTCTCGGATTATGATTCACCAGCCGTTGGGCGGTGCTCAGGGTCAAGCGGTAGATATTGAGATCCAAGCAAAGGAGATCCTCTATCACAAGCGCAAGCTGAATGAGCTACTCGCTGAACATACAGGTCAGCCATTTGAGAGAATCGAAGCAGACACTGAGCGTGACTTTTTCATGTCAGCCCAAGAAGCAAAAGACTACGGTTTAATTGACCAAGTGATCACTCGGCAGAATCTTCCCAAAGTGGAAGTGCCTGTCGCCGCAGTAGGTTAAGAGGCAGGTATGTCCAAATACGACTCCCATCTAAAATGTTCTTTTTGCGGCAAGTCTCAGGAGCAAGTCCGCAAGCTGATCGCGGGACCCGGTGTTTACATCTGTGATGAATGCGTAGACTTATGCAACGAAATTTTAGATGAGGAGTTGTTCGACTCTAGTGTAGCCCCTCAGCCTGTGCCTCGTAAAGAGCAAGCGCCCGAAAAGCGTCGAGCGCGCTCTGCTAACATATCTTTGAGCCAGATTCCTAAGCCGCGAGAAATAAAGAAGCATCTTGACCAGCATGTGATTGGTCAAGACGAAGCAAAAAAAGTTTTGTCTGTGGCAGTCTATAACCACTATAAGCGTCTTAGCTTCACCCAGGTTAAAAACGGCGCGAAGGCTCCTGTCGATGACCCAGTTGAACTACAAAAGTCAAATATTCTACTAATTGGTCCGACGGGTTGCGGTAAAACTCTTCTAGCGCAAACGCTGGCAGAGATTTTAGACGTTCCCTTCGCGGTGGCAGACGCTACAACGCTGACTGAGGCAGGGTATGTTGGTGAAGATGTTGAAAACATCTTGCTGCGCCTCCTACAGGTGGCAGACTTAGATGTTGAAGAAGCTCAGCGTGGCATCATCTACATTGACGAAATCGACAAAATTGCCCGCAAAAGCGAAAACCCTTCGATCACTCGCGATGTGTCTGGTGAGGGCGTTCAACAGGCTCTATTAAAAATGCTGGAAGGTACTGTTGCAAACGTCCCTCCTCAAGGTGGGCGTAAGCATCCCTATCAAGACTGCATTCAAATCGACACGAGCAATATTTTGTTTATTTGCGGTGGCGCATTTGTCGGGTTAGATAAGTCTATTGAGCAGAGAATCGGTAAGCGATCGATGGGCTTTGTTCAAGGTGGAGACAATCAGCCTTCTAAAGACAAACGAACCGCTGATATTCTCAAACATCTCGAACCTGACGATCTAGTGAAGTTTGGCATGATTCCCGAATTCATTGGGCGAATCCCAGTTATGGCAGTCGTTGATCCTCTAGATGAAGATGCACTGGCTGAGATTCTCACTGAGCCTCGTAATGCGCTGGTGAAGCAGTTTCAAAAGCTGCTGAAGATGGACAATGTGCAGCTTGATTTTAAGCAAGATGCAGTCAGAGCGATCGCTCAAGAGGCGTATCGTCGAAAAACGGGAGCCAGAGCACTTCGCAGCATTGTCGAAGAACTGATGCTTGATATCATGTATGAGCTACCTTCTCGCAAGGACGTGGCTCGATGTTCGATTACCCGTGAGATGGTTGAAAAACGCTCAACTGCCGAACTCTTAATGCATCCTTCTTCCCTTCCAAAGCCAGAATCCGCTTAAAATTGAGTTCTGTATTTTGAGTTTCAGGTTTTAAGCAAACAAATCCCAAACTCAAGATTCACTCACTTAATATCTAAGCTTCTGAGATGCCATACGCAACGGTTAATGGATTTAATCACTATTACAAGTGGGTGACGGATACTGAGCATTCTCAGCCGACCGGAAAGCCCATCATGGTCTTTGTTCACGGGTGGGGAGGTTCGTCAAGCTATTGGGAAAGCACGGCTCGATCGCTTTCAAGCACATTTGATTGCCTTCTCTATGATATGCGTGGGTTTGGGCGATCGCGCTCTAGCACAAACCAAAAACCGCTTCTTGCAGAGTTTCCAGAAACAAAAGAACAACTTAGCTATGAGCTAGAAAGCTACGCAGAAGATCTGGCTGGTTTGCTGGATGCTTTGGGGTTGAAGCGAATTTATCTCAACGCTCACTCGATGGGCGCGTCCGTTGGAACGTTTTTTTTGAACCTGCATGGCGATCGAGTTGAGCGAGCCATTCTTACCTGTAGTGGCATTTTTGAATATGACGAAAAAGCGTTCAACGCCTTCTACAAATTTGGAGGGTACGTCGTCAAATTTCGCCCTCGCTGGCTTTATAAGCTGCCGTTTATGGATCGGCTGTTCATGCAGCGTTTTTTGCATCGTCCTCTCTCTGGTGAGATCAGCCGCGCTTTCTTGGATGACTTTCTCATGGCAGATTATGACGCAGCGTTAGGGACAATTTTTACCTGTGTGAGCAAGAAAGCGGCTGAGGTGATGCCTGCTGAGTTTGCCCAGATCAAGGTGCCAACTTTATTGGTTTCGGGTGAATGTGACATCATCATTCCACCCGAATTAGGTCGTCATGCAGCCGAACTCAATGACAATATTGAATATTTTTTGATGCCAAACACGGCTCACTTCCCAATGCTAGAAGATGCCCCGACCTACCTTCATAAAGTGCAGGAGTTTTTGGGAGTGACAAGCCCTGCTCAAGTTTGACGGGGTTAAGCAGTGTGTGAAGCACCAAAAAGAGATCGGACTTTGTGAGCGGCTAAGTCCACTCCAGAAATCGAAAGCTCGATCGATTCCCAAAGCCCAGGACGGGGGTTTACTTCACGGTATGCAGCTTCAGTGAGAAGAATCTCGCCTCGTCGGGCTAAGTCTTCACCCAACTTACACGCAAGATTCGTTTCACTGCCATAGACATCATCTCTCCAAATCCAATCCCAATGCCAGCATAAATCTCCTGGTCGTCTGGTAAGCCTGTATTGGCTACCGAAAAATCTTTTAAGATTGAGAAAGAGGCTTCGATCTCAGATACCACATCGGGAAACACCGCAAATAGATTATCTGCCTCCTGTTTAATCACTCTGCCTCCAAACTGCAAAACGATCGGCTTACTGATAACACTCATCCGCCGAATCATTCCTAAAAAATGCAAGATTCCATGCCGAAGAGTGAGCCGTGAAAATCCTGCCATATCCAGAACGAAAATCGCGCAGGTGTGACTAAACACCTCTTGAATTTGCTGATCAATCTCCGCAAGTCTTTCGGGCTGATCATTTCGAGCCTGCAACAGTCGATCGAACTCGATCCGGGTGTTCTGTCCTGGAACCATAGGTCGTTTTAAGAATGGACTACTTTCAGAACTCTTCGTGTCTGCCAGATTGCGCCAACCGCGCTCGCCACTCACTTACAGCCTTCTGTAACCGAGACGGCAACCAGCGATCGTAGTGTGGGTAAACAGGCAGCCGAGGCATAAAGTTCCACCCCGATTGGTTGAGGGCGGCAGTTAACTGATTCGCCTTCGGATGGGGATAATCCGGATTGACTTCATCGTGAGGACTGATTCCGCCCAGATCTGTGGCTCCGGCAGCTAAACACGCGATCAGCATCTGTGGTTGAACCAGATTAGGAGGAATTTGCAGCCCGATCGTGTCTGGCAAAATCTGACGCGCCATTCTAATCGTTTTTAGTAAATCCTCTGCCCCAAAAGCAGCCCCCGCAGAGGATTCTTTTTGTCCAGGGCTATAAGGCTGCAAGATTACTTCTTGAATATGTCCCCACCGCTCTTGAATGTGAGCGATCGCGTCTAAACTTTCTCGGCGATCACACTCGGTTTCGCCAATCCCTAACAGCAACCCGGTCGTAAAGGGAATCTGTAGCTCTCCTGCCAAAGCTAACTGCTGCGATCGCACGTCTGGCACTTTACTCGGCGCATGGCGATGAACCGTCTTTAAAAGCTCTGGTGTGATTTGCTCTAGCATTAGCCCCATCGATACGTTGACTTCTTTAAGCTTTGTCATCTCCGCGACGCTCAAAGGTCCAGCATTGGTGTGAGGCAAAAATCCCATTGAAAGAGCAAGCTCACAAAGATCGTAAATGTGATGCAACCAGTCAGTTCGACGATCGCTTTGAGGATGCACTTCCCCACTCAAGACGAGAATCTCAATCACATCTTGATTTTGCAGAGATTTCAGAATTATTTCTGCATCAGCCAAACTCAACCAGGGACTCGTGCCCGGATCGGCTCGAAAGTTGCAGTAGCTACATCGGTTAAAGCACTCGTAGGTGGGAACCAACGTGTAGGCAGGGCTATAAGTCACAGTCTGCGGAAAAGATGACATTGCGCCTTGCTATCCGAGGGTTTAAGAAGCAAACGCTTTAGACTTGAAACAATTATCTTCCTAAGTCTTAGAGCCTTTCTTAATCTCTAACATACGTTCTGTGCAGATCGCCCAACCTAAACCAAAAAACCGACTTATCTGGAGTACCAGATTTTTCTCTGCCCTGATACACTCCTCCGTTTTGCGTAGACATTTTTCACGTGAGTCTTCACCGTGTTCAAACTGATTTGCAGAATGGTTGCGATCTCCTGGTAGGTATGTTCCTGCCGTAAGAGCATCCAGATTTCGGCTTCTCGATCGGTCAGGTCATATTTTCGACGATCGATCCACAAGTCTTCCGTTAAAGCTTCGCAGCAATCTTCTAACAGGATTAAAATACACGACTCATGACCCGTCGGATTAGAGCTAGTTGCACCAGTCATCAACCAACGCACCCGCAGACGAACACTGTGTCCTTGATTCCCCTGATACTCTGCTACAAAGAGTTCATCGTCTAACCCTGCTTTAATCAATCGATGACAGACCTCAGTAATAACAGATGGAAGGCTCGCGTTATTCTCCTCTTCTTGACTTAATTGCTGACAAAGATTCTTCGCCTTCAAATTTGTGTAAATGGGTCGAAGGGTGCGAGTGACCACAAGAACCCCTTCTGACATTGACTCAACTAAACTACTCCAAAGTGCGTCTAACTCAAGACTTTCTGAAGCGGCAAGGTCATTGGGCGGTGCCGATGCGATCGCTGGGCGGTTAGAAGGGCG
The DNA here is from genome assembly GCF_001650195.1 of Phormidesmis priestleyi BC1401. GTDB lineage: Bacteria > Cyanobacteriota > Cyanobacteriia > Leptolyngbyales > Leptolyngbyaceae > Phormidesmis_A > Phormidesmis_A priestleyi_B. Next base: position 75,788 of record NZ_LXYR01000023.1, read on the forward strand.
GAGAAGGCAGGTTGTGTCGTCTAGATCACGTTTAGACGATCGAAAACTAGACCAAGAGCGAACTGGAGACCGAAATTTGGGGAGTACAGGGAATAAATGGGCTGTCATGGGGCAAAGTCCTCAAGCACTGGAGGTATTTTGCTACCTGTGAGCCTGAACCTGCAATGAGCACTCTGTAGCCCTGTCTAAGATCCCGAATTACCTTCAATCAACCTGAAGGAAGGTGAAACAGTCTGAAGTAGTGTGAAGTTTTTGTTGTTCTCTAGAAATCAGGGAATAAGATAACCTTCATAGGACAGACGTAGGCGCAAGGTTAACGTTGAAAAACTAGGTCAGTTAGCCTAAATTTCAACCGTAGCTGCTAGAGCTGCAACTCAGCACAGACAAGCAACGAGTAACTTGTTCATGAGCCAATAAACACCCACTCAAACGGCGGCAAGCGAAGATTTCGCTGACTACTTTGCCTGAAGAATCACTGTTAAAAGTGCTGTCAACCCTTTTGCCTTGCCTTACATTGTCCAAAGACTGCTTTATGAGTGCGTCACCCGATCGGGTCTTTTCCTAAACCTCTACAGGATGGTCCTGCTCCATGAACCCCAGCTTCCTCAACAAACTATTTCCTCTAGAGCACCAAAAGCTCTACGCTTCTATGCTGCAAAAACGAGGCGGGTTAACTCGTCGTCGTGCAGAGTGTTTTGTCAGACTTTGGGCTTATCTGCTGCTTAAGCAACAAGAAGAGCTAGCAGGAAAGCTTCCTGAACCGCTGAGCAGATTAGAGCCTCCAGAAGGCTCGGTTGCGTGCACCCACCGAGAGGCAGCAGAGCTATTTTATGGCGATCAAGAACGAGGCAGCGATCGAGCGGCTGGCATGATGATCGATCGACTAGCGGCTTTAGGGTTGTTAGAGAAACAGTACGATGGTCAAACGCTATGCCTACAAGTACAGTCTTTACCTGAGCTGACTTTGCTGCAAGTTGAGGCACCTATGGAACTGTTCATGGATGATTTTAATCCCCGTACCGATGCGATCCCAGTTGCCCATCTCTATGCCCGCAGCTACGCCGAATTGGTTAGAGATGGGTCAGTAATCGCTAAAATCGCTAGGACATTAAGGACATGGGCACAGGAATATCCTGTAGGAATGCGAGTCATCCGCCGATCTGACAATCTTAACGTCGTCGGCATCGCCATTCTTTTCCCGGTCAGCAGCGAGTCAGAGTTTAATTTCTTTCAGCCTCCTAGCAAGAGCTTCTACCTCACGACAGACAACCCGGTAGACCCCTTTAAGATAGCGAGTGTGAATGACATTAACTGCACATCGGTCTACATTCGTGCCTGGATTATCGACCCTCCCTTCTTTAAGGCTTCAACCCTCTACCAACTGCTAGAAGATACTCGAACAACGCTAAATCGAATGCAATCTGATTTCCCGCAACTCTGCGATCTATATTCTGTTGTTCTTCACCCGGTTCACGAAGAACTGAGACGAGTGCTTGGGTTTGAGCGCATCTATCAAGATACTCAGCGCTCCTACTCATGGGTTTATCTAGCAGCCGATCGGTTTGCTAACCTTGACTTCAAGCAAGCATTGGCAAATCTCAGAATCGGTGAGTCTTCATAAGCTATTAGTCAGTCTCTCAAGGCAACGCTGTGGAATGCGTGTCAAACACGAAAATAATCTTAATTACTTACTTTACAAAACTTAAGTTTTCTGCTAATGTTTAGACATGGGACGGAAAACCGCCCTGTATCCTATCTATTTCAAGCCATTATAACTTTATGACCACC
>NZ_LXYR01000024.1 GCF_001650195.1 Phormidesmis priestleyi BC1401
TCTAGCCGTTCCAGAAACGTCGCCTTGCCATATTCGGGGGTGGCTCCCATATAAATGGTGTGTTGTCGGTCTCCAAACGCGTCATACAGACTGATGGGCAGTGCCGACCATGGCTTCTCTCCATCCGGTGTCGCACAACAGCATACAGGTGCCATCTAAGCCAATGGCAACACTGGCAATTTCAGCGTCTAGTTGAGGGGGCACATAGTCCCAACTTTCTTCTTTCACCTCAATGATCGTGGCCACCGCTTCACTGAGACGCTGGATGTAGGACACGGCGACCGGGCGTTGATGATTCTCAGCCAAGTCTCGCTGCACGTCTCGGGCGGAACCATACGCCAGTTTCGAGGACACTTGTTTCGCAAACAGAGGCGTGGAGGTGATGATGATGCGAGACGCTCGCTCTAGCGGACAATCCGTTTTCCCGCCTCCAGAGCGCTGATAGACATGGCGTTCAATCACGACTTCTCCGTAGGGCGTTTGATACGCTTTGGGCTGCTTGCCTTTGGTTCGCATCACCTCTCCGGCAATCTCAATGGCTGAACCGTCGGTGTCCAGATACTCAAGAGCGGCTGTAGTGGCAATACGACCCGCCTCGTTGAGGCTTTCCTGAATCGCTTCTTCACTGGTCAGCAGCGAATGACTCAGGTCTATCGTCACTTCTATCCTGACTTGCGTCCCTTCTTGACTCAGCAATTGAGCGCTCATACTCACCACCTCTTGGTTGCCTCACTCAGTGATATCATGCTTGACCTACTAAATCAAGTAGAGGTCGCACCCCTCAGAGATAACAAATCGAGGAACGCTGTTGTAAGTAATTTCATAGACAAGAGCATAATTCTCTAAGATTCTCAGTTTGCTCCTCAGCCAAGTGTGACTCTCAAAATAATACTGAAGAATTGAATTATTGGGGTCTCCCTCGTAAACTGCGCTTTTGGAGATAAGAATACATTCTCGCGCAAATGGGTTTTCAAGCAGATCCTCTCTCATCTCTGCTAAAAGTTCAGGAATTAATTTTTCAACGTCTATGAATACGTTCTCTGACGGCTTAGATAAAACAAGACTAGGTTTAGCTACATTCTCGCGTGAAGTTGTAAGTTGTAACAGAGCCTTGTTAATCGATTTAAGTGATTCTACCATACTGGCAGGATCGTCGTTTCCGATAGAAATCGGCGGGACTGATCCAGTGACTTCAACTTTAGTTCTATAACTGTAAGAATTTCCAGCAAGATCGTAATACTTCACTTCAAGATATACATCTTCTCCAAAACGTTTCTTGGCTTGAAAGTAAGTTGTGACATCGAAAAAGAATGGATTATCTCGATCAATAATTGATATTCCAAGGGGGAAAAGGTTCTCGTGATGTTGAATCATCTGTGGTAAAGGCAAGACGTTGATTTTGATATCAACTGCTGGTGCATCAGTAAGTGCAAGAATTCCAAGTTGTATAGCTTCTTCCTTTCCTGGTTTTAGACGAAATAAATGTGTCAATCGTGGCTTTGAAAAGTGCCTTCTAGCCCAAATTGCATCGACAATAAAATGTTTAGCTTTTTCTGTATGAGCACCTGCTCGGACGTAGTAATGATAGTCTGGAGCCATGTGTGGTCCGAGGTAGCTTTCATGAACACCAACTAATAAAACTGCTGACCCTGGATGTATGGCACCTCTCCCCATTGAGTCGTAGATTAGTTTAATGTCATACCTAGGAACTGGTTCTACTTGCTTAACGACTTGATCAACCCAGTCACGTAGATCCTGCCTTCCAATTTTTAGAAGCACTCCGCCGTCTGCTTTTCCATTGCCATCAACGCCAGCAACAAAATATCCACCTCCAGAATTTGCAAAGCCTGAAACTGCACAGCTTAGTTTCTTTTTGAGACTGTCATGCGGAGTGCTACTTGATTTGAACTCAAAATCACCATCTTCTGCACTTGGAAGCTGTGTTATGTCGAAAGTTTCTAGATTTATCTTTAGCATGAGTTTAGTAAAGGTATCAACGATCATGAAGTAACATTGAGATGGCGTGGCACAGAATATCAAAAGATGAGCTTCGAGCTACCGCCTCTACTGATTATCTAAGCAGCCTAACTAACTATTCATAGCGTCGTGGTGTGTAAACCCAAACGCCTCCGTGGGGGCGAGAAATCAATCGAGTCTGACTAGAACCCACTAACACCACCGTTCGCATATCTACGTCTTCGGGCGAGAATTGCTCAAGCGTACAGACGCGCACCGACTGCCCTGGTCTGCCCAAATTTCGCGCCAGCACGATCGGAGTGTTGGGCGATCGCCACTGCAATAAAATCTCCCGCGCTTTTCCCAGTTGCCAGGTGCGCTGCTTGGATATCGGATTGTAGAATGCCATCACCAAATCGGCTTGGGCGGCGGCAGCAATGCGTTGCTCAATCACTGACCAGGGTTTGAGAATATCCGAGAGAGACAGCGCACAAAAATCGTGTCCCAACGGTGCCCCAATCTGAGCGGCGGCGGCTTGCATTGCCGAGATGCCCGGAGCCACTTGGATGTCTAGCCGGAGCCATTCGGGTTTAGCATCGTGCTCTAGCACTTCAAACACAGCCGCCGCCATTGCAAAAATGCCGGGATCGCCCGATGAAACGACCGCGACCGATTTTCCGGTGGCGGCGAGATCTAAGGCAAATCGTGCCCGATCGAGTTCTTCGCGATTGTCGGAATCGTGGCGCTGTTGCCCTTCGCGCAGAGAACCCGCTAAGTCGAGATAGAATTTGTAGCCGACCCAATCTGTCGCCGATCGCAGCACGTCTTTGACTTCGGGAGACATCCATTTTTCTCCGCCAGGTCCGGTGCCAACGATCGTTAACTGTCCGCGAGGTTTCCCGATCGTCTCTACATCAATGGGCTGAGATGAGAGAGCGATCGCGCAACTCAGTTCCGATGTTTGCTGAGAAGCGAGCAGTTGACCCGATTCTCCTGCCGCAGCGAGTGCAATGTCTTCAGCGTTGAACAAATCGAGAAATCGGATCGGCACCTGCAATGCTTGAGAAAGAGATGAAAGTGCGGGATGTCCCATCTCATTCACTGACGCAAAAATTCCTGCTACGGACGCGATCGCGAGATCTGATTCCTCAAGAATTTTCTGAACAACTTCAACCACTGATTCAGACAAATGGCTGACGGCGATCGCCAACGTTGCAGGATGATAAACCAAGCGATCGGGCGCTGGGCATCCGTTACGCTCGGTAATTTGTAGAGTTAGAGGCGCGTCGTGGGCGATCGGAAGTTTGCTTTCACTCAGCCAAGGTGCAGCCCCTTCAAGCCGAACTGTTGAACCTGCCAGCAAATCTGAGATAAACGTTTTTGCATCGTCTGGATTTGCTAACTGATAGCCCGATGGCGGATTGAGCAGCGTCGTCCGAAATCGGATATCGCCTGTTGTTGTAATCGCAGGCTGAACGTCTAGAACGGCTGCGATTTGCCGCGCTAAGTCGTTGACACCGTGCAATCCGCCCAAAAGCGGCACCACAGCGCTACCATCTTCAGCAACGGCTAAGACGGGCGGCTCATAGCGCTTATCGGAGAGGAGAGGCGCGATCGTGCGAATCAAAATTCCCGCCGCACACAGTCCGATGATTGGCGTTCCGTCGGCAAACAATTCTCGCAAGGTTGCCCCAAAATCAGTAAACGAGACATCAACCTCGATCGTGCGACCCGCCAATCCATACAGCGTCGCGTTGGGCAATGCTTGCATCAACCGTCGAGCCACCGCCACGCTCGTCTGCCCCAACACAATCACAGCAGGATTCTTCATGTGCGCTCGTTTAATTAACTGACGTTTGTAGGCTGGGAACCACAATCAACGCCCAATAAGGAACCTCAGCCGCGTCAACCTCCGCGATCGGAACAATACGCTGATTGGGCATTGTCGCTCGTTCAATGTAGAGCGATCGAGACAGCAATCCCAACTCAGATAACACCTCTCGAACTTTACTAAAATGCCTGCCCAATTTAATAATTACCGCCGCATCTGCAACGGCAAGACGATCGCGCAAGACATCAGCATCGAGAGTAGCTGGCATAATAGACAACACATCATTGCGATAAGTGAGCGGCACACCCAACGCAGACGCACTCGCCATCGTCGAAGAGATTCCTGGCACAACCTCAGTATGAAACTTTTTAGATAAGCGATTGAACAGATACATAAACGAGCCATACAAAAAGGGTTCGCCCTCACACAGCACGGCAACATCGCGTCCGGCGCTGAGATGCTCTGCCAAATTTTCGGCGGCGATATCGTAGTAGGGCTGAGACGATCGCACCGGACTAAACGGCAACGGCATCGGCACTTCGATTTGCTCAGAACGCAAAAAATCTGCCACGATCGCTCGTGCCAACACTTTGCCATTCTCCATGGTCGGATAGGCAATCACAGGCACAGATCGTAGAATGCGATAGGCTTTTAGCGTCAACAGTTCTGGGTCGCCTGGTCCGATTCCTAACCCATATAACCGACCCATTTCGTGTGTCATAATTCGTCCTCTTTTGCTAACGCATTAATTGCCGCAGATGCCATCGCACTGCCGCCTCGTCGCCCCTGCAACGCAATAAACGGCACTCCTCGACTGTTGGCGGCTAGCGCTGCTTTTGACTCTGCCGCGCCAATAAACCCCACCGGAAATCCTAAAATTAGCGCGGGTTTTGGTACGCCTTCATCCAACAGTTCTAACAGTCGAAATAGAGCCGTTGGCGCATTGCCGATCGCCACGATCGCGCCCTCTAAATGGTCGCGCCACAGTTCAAGTGCGGCTGCCGATCGCGTAGTTGCCATCCGTTCTGCTAACTTAGGCGTGTCGGGATGTTGAAGGGTGCAAATGACGGCATTCTCGGCGGGGAGACGTTTACGAGTCACGCCTTCTGCCACCATCCGCGCATCACAGAGGATTGGGGCACCTGCAATTAAGGCATTCCGTCCGGCAGTGGCGGCTCCAGGTGAGGCAGATAAATCGGACACAATATCGGTCATGCCACAGCTATGAATCAGGCGCACGGCAACCCGTTCTAAATCGGATGGCAAGATTGACAAATTTGCCTCCGATCGGATTGTGGCAAACGATCGACGATAGATTTCCGTTCCGTCTTGGATGTAGTCAATCATGATCGTCAACCTGTGATCGAGTGCGATACTAAACGCTGATTATTTTTTGAATCGAACCATTGTTTTAGTTGATCAATCGGGTGTCGATCCACAAATATCTTAAACGATTCATCTAGCATTCGCTGCTGTTGATAGATTTGTAATATCTGCTCGATTAAAGACAGGACTTCTGAAGTATTCACCGATCGGATTCTCCGACCAAACGATGATTCTCTGCTGCCCACATAAACGTCGTAGCCCTCGATCGTCGCATTCCCCTCTTTCATCGCAATCCCAACCAGCGCAATATCACTAGGAGTCTGTTGGGCACAAGACTTTTCGCACCCACTGAAATGAATATTCAACGGCTGATCTAAATGAGCAGTTAATCCTACCAACATCAACGCCTGAGTTTGAGTGTCCGTCAGCCCTGACGCGCATCCGGTTTGACCCGAACAAGCGACTAATGCACTATCAAAGCGAATCGATGAGATGTGAAGTCCTAAATTAGCGATCGCCCCTTCCAAATTATCTAAACGATCGTCAGAAACATCGGGAATCAAAATCGTTTGCCACGGAGTCAGACACAATTTGCCACTTGCAGAATGCGTTAACTTAGCTAACTCTCTCAGTTGCCAAGATTCTAGACGACCTAACGGCAACGCGATTCCGACATACGACAAACCTGGTTGATTTTGCGAATGAATGCCGAGGTGGTGATAAGACGGAGACGACAACGGTAGAAAAGAAGTTTCTCGCTGTAATGAAAATCCTAACAACTGTTCCACTCGTTCTAAGCAATGTTCAACACCCCAACGCGATAAGAGATCGCGAAATCGAGGTTTACGACCTTTGCCAGAATAATAGTCTTGAGTATAGTCAAGATATATTTGAGTTAACGCCATGACAAACTCTAAACACTGATGTTCTGGAATGAAAACACCAACATCTCCAGAACGGTGTCCGTCTACATTCAAACACACTCGAAAACCAATTTCTGAAGACGGCGATCGGTGAGCGACTAGCGCGATATCATTGCGGCGATCGCGCACCGAAACCAATTCTCCGCCATCAAAGCAAACGCTAAATTTAGCTGATAGAGCCGCCCACTCAGAATGACTTTGCAAATAATCATCAAATGCTTTCACCCACGGACGAGTATCGATTAACATCTGCAAATCAATGCCAGCCGTCGGACTCGCCATAATATTGCGAATCGGGTCAAGACTAGTGATGTTTGCCGCTAATCCTAATGTTTGCAACCGACGAAAAACATCAGGCGCGATCGGAGTCTGAATCTCTCGAATCTGCACGTTTGCTCGATTCGTCACTTGCACATAGCCTGCCCCAGACTGATCTGCGAGATCGGCGATCGCGTTACACTGTCGATCGGTGAGAATTCCGCCCGGAATCCGCATTCGAGCCAGCATTCCATCTTGGGCAGACGAACCAAAAAATAAACCCGGACAAGTCGGTAACTCAGACAGCAATCGATCAGTCTCCTCCCTGTGCGACGCAGGGAATCAAAGGTTATTCTAGACTCGGCATTCTGACTTTCACAGTTGCGGCACAGCGTCGGAATCACACCGAACTTTCCCAAGCCTAGATCTATGAACGTTACCACACGCGACTCACCAGATTTCCTGAATCCTCGATTTTCTTAATAGAAATCAGCCGCCCAAAACCCTGTACGATCGTCCAACTATGACGAGACGACCTTAAAAATGCAGACGTGGCTCTCAGTGATTGGCATCGGTGAAGACGGACTCGCGGGATTAAGCCCGATCGCTCGTTCTCTGCTCGATCGGGCTGATGTGGTGGTTGGGGGCGATCGTCACCTTGCCATGCTGCCCAATAACGATCCGCGAGAACGGCTTTCTTGGGCTTCTCCGCTAGACGCAACCATTGACGAAATTCTGCGTCGTCGAGGACAGACCGTGTGTGTCTTGGCGAGTGGCGATCCGATGTGTCACGGCGTTGGCGTAACGCTGACTCGTCGCATTCCCCTTGCAGAAATGACGATTGTTCCTGCGCCATCTGCGTTTAGTCTTGCCTGTGCCCGATTGGGTTGGTCGCTGGCAGAGGTTGAAACGTTTAGCCTCACCAATCGTCCGGTTTCCACGATCGCCACTGCCCTCTCTTCCGATGCCCGTTTATTAATTCTCAGTGCGAATAAAGATACCCCTGCCCATGTTGCAACCCTGCTAACTCAACGCGGATATGGTCACAGCAAAATAATCCTCCTAGAACATATGGGAGGCAGTCAAGAACGCCAAATCGAGGGCATTGCTAACACCTGGAACCTTCAGGATGTGTCCGATTTAAACACGTTAGCGATCGTATGCAGCGCCGATCCAGGAACAGTTCCGCTGTCTCGCACGGTGGGTTTACCCGATGATGCTTATCACCACGATGGACAACTGACTAAACGTGAAGTCCGATCTGTCACCCTATCCACACTCGCGCCGTTGCCCGGAGAGTTGCTGTGGGATGTCGGCGCTGGCTGTGGCTCGATCTCGATCGAGTGGTTGCGAAGTCATCCTCGCTGTCGGGCGATCGCCATTGAGCGGCATCCAACTCGCCTACAAACGATCGCAGACAATGCATCGGCTCTGGGCGTTCCCCACCTTAAAATCGTCGCTGGAGATGCTCCCGAAGCCCTGCAAGACTTGCCTCAACCGGATGCTATTTTTATCGGCGGAGGTGCCACTGCCGATCGGCTGCTCGATGTTTGTTGGAATGCGCTGCGTCCGGGAGGTCGGCTGGTGGTAAATGCGGTGACGATCGAGAGTGAACAGATCGTTTTGCACTATCACCGTTTATATGGCGGTGATTTAATTCGGATCGGCATTCAACGAGCAGACGCGATCGGAACGTTCTTAGGCTGGAAACCTCTGATCCCAGTGACTCAATGGAAGGCGATTAAACCTTGATGACCGACCCTCACCCCCAACCCCTCTCCCCAGGGAGAAGGGAGCCAGAACTCCTGTCCCCTCTCCTTTTGGGAGAGGGCTAGGGTGAGGGCGAATTCCGCAAGCTATGTCCGAATTCAGCAACGCCGATGACGATTACTTTAAAGGGGGAACTGCGTTGGAGCGCTGCACCAACTGAGCCACAGTTTTCACCAGTTCTTCTGGATCGACGGGTTTAGCAAGATGTTTTTGAAACCCAGCCGCGATCGCTTGCTGCTGGTCATATTCTCCCACGTAGGCAGTCAACGCAATAGCTGGCGTTTCGCGACCTTGTGACGTGACCCGCATCTGCCGCATCAAGCTATAGCCATCCATATCGGGCATTCCAATATCACTGATGATCAGATGTAGAACAGACTGTTCGATCGTTTGAAGTGCCTCAACGCCCGATGAAACCGCTGTGACGATCGCGGCTGCTTGCTCTAGCGCAAAGGCAACAAACTCGCGTGAGTCGGTGTCATCATCCACAACGAGAATATGAATGCCGTCTAAATCCAGCGTGAGTTCCGCTCCTGGTTCTGAAGTCACGCCTTCAATAGATCGAGACGCGATCGGAATCTGAACCGTAAACGTGGCTCCTTGTCCGTCGCCGTCGCTCTCTACTGCAACGTGCCCGCCGTGCATTTCGACGATTTGACGAGCGATCGCTAGCCCTAACCCCAACCCGCCAAACTTGCGAGTGGTGGCTCCATCTTCTTGACGGAAATGCTCAAACACATAGGGCAAAAACTGGGGGTTGATGCCTTTGCCTGTGTCTCTGACTTGGATTTGGGCGTTTGTTCCAACTTGAGATAACTCAACCGTAATTTGTCCGCCAGCAGGGGTAAACTTGACCGCATTCGACAAGAGATTCCACACGACTTGCTGCAAGCGTCCGGCATCGCCACCCACTAACCCAACAGACGGTGAGATTAGGGTTTGAGTCGAGAGAGACTTGGCTTCTGCGGCTAATCGAACAGTTTCGAGAGCGGCGGTGATGACATCGCTCAAATCTACGGGTGCGACTGTCAAAGACAGCTTGCCGCTCAAAATTCGGGAGATGTCGAGCAAGTCATCAATGAGTTGGACTTGCAGTTTGGCGTTGCGCTCGATCGTCGCGATCGCGTCGGTTGTTTTTTCTGCATCCAGTCTTCCGGTTTGCAAGAGTTTTGACCAGCCCAAAATCGGGTTCATTGGGGTGCGTAGCTCGTGCGATAACACGGCTAGAAACTCGTCTTTGATGCGGTTAGCACTCTCGGCAGCTTCTCGTGCGGCTTGTTCTTGCTGCAAGAGTTGTTCTCGTTCGGCTTCATTGCGCTTGCGATCGCTGATGTCCTTGAACAGAATGGCGACTTTTCGGCTCTCTGGCTGCCCGATGCGATACGCATAAACATCAAACCAACGGTTCATCACTTCAGGGCGATCCTCAAAGCGAATCGGTTCGCCCGTCAGAGCAACGTTGCCGTAAATCTCATACCAGTGATTTTCAAGACCTGGAGTTAGCTGACTCGCCGTTTTGCCGACTGCTTGTTCGAGTCCCGATTGTTTCTCAAACGCTGGATTGATTTCTAAAAAGCGGTAATCAATAGGCGTGTTGGTTTCATCAAACAGCACCTCAATAATGCAAAAGCCATGATCGATCGACTCAAACAACGTTCGATAGCGGTCTTCAGATTGCTGTAAGGTTTCCTCGGCTTGTTTACGATCGGTCACTTCAACCGCAAAAACCGTCAGTCCATCCGGTGAAGGGTAAACTCGATACTCAAACCAGCGGTTCCAGGGCAGATAAACATACTCGAACTGGATGGGCGTTTGTTCACGCATTGCCCGATGGAATTGAACATAGACATCGGTGTCAACAGCAGCAGGAAACAAGCTCCAGTTGTTATAGCCGAGCAGTTCTTCTCGCGGTTTTCCAGCCATTTCGCATAAGCGATCGTTGACGTAGGTGTAACACCAGTTGCGATCGAAGACATAAAACCCATCATTAATGCTCGACAAGATGGTTTCAATGGTTTGCTTGGCGGCTTCTGCTTCCAGCCTGAGTGCCTGCTCTCGCTGCCCTGCTTCTCGCCGCAGTTGACTCAGCTTCAAACTTGCCTCGACTCGTGCTAGTAGTTCACGAGCAGAAAATGGCTTGGTCAAGTAGTCGTCGGCTCCTGCTTCGAGTCCTTCGACCCGCGCTTCTTCACCAGCCCGAGCAGATAGCAGCACGATCGGCAGATCTTGAGTGGCTGGATCATCTCGCAGTTGTTGCAATAGCCCGAACCCATCCAGTTTTGGCATCATCACATCGGTGAGCACCAGATCAGGCTTTTGTCGTCGAATTGCAGTCAAGGCAGCCAGTCCATCTGCCACCGTTTCAACGTCATAATGCTGACTCAATAGGCGCTTTATATAGTCGCGCACATCGGCGTTGTCGTCGGCTAAAAGAATACGAGCAGGAGACGTTTGAGTCAACGGCAACTCAGAACCCAAGCCTGAAAACTCAGAACTATCTTCTGGTATCCAACGCAAGGCTTCCTCAACAAAAGGTGCAGCCCTTAAAGCAGTAGACTGCTTTTGTTCTGTTTGGATGAGATCGAGGGGCAAATGAGCTTGACCGATCGGAATTGTCACCGTAAAGGTTGTGCCTTGCTCTAGCACACTAGAGACGCTGACGGAGCCACCCTGTAGTTTGACGAGTTCTTGCACGAGTGCAAGCCCAATGCCAGAGCCTTCATAGGTGCGCGAGCGGCTTCCACTGACGCGATGAAATCGTTCAAACAATCGAGGTAACTCAGTTTCGGGAATGCCTACGCCTGTATCTGCAACGCTGAATTCAACCGCATCCTCAACAGCAATTAATCGAACCGTAATCTGTCCTACAAACGTAAACTTAAACGCATTTGAAATCAGATTGAGAACGATTTTTTCCCACATCTCGCGATCGACATACACCAATTCTGGCAGCGCTGGACACTCGATCGAGAATGTCATTCCTGCTCGTTCGATCAGAGAGCGAAACACACTCGCTAACTCTACGGTGAACGCTGCGAGATTAGTCGGTTCATACACGGCTTGAATGCGTCCGGCTTCGATTCGAGAAAAGTCTAGCAATGTGTTGACTAATTTTTGCAAACGCAAGCCGCTACGCTGGATTAGCTGAAGTTGTTCACGCTCATCGGGCTGTAATCGTCCATCAAGGGTGGTTGCAAATTCCTCTAACGGACTCAACATTAAGGTTAACGGAGTGCGAAATTCATGACTAACATTACTAAAAAACGCGGTTTTAGCTCGATCGGGGTCTGCCAACTTCTCGGCGCGTTTGCGTTCAGCTTCATAGGCGTCGGCATTGGCGATCGCGGTTCCCACATTGCTAGCCACTAAGTCAAAAAAGCCCCGATATTCGTCATCAAACGCGAGTCGAGGGCTAATTCCCAACACCAATAATCCTGCTAGTTGCTGCTGTTGCCCCGCCTGGGCAAGCGGCAAAACGATCGCCGATCGTGAGGGTTCATCCCATGCTCCTCCAGGGAGTGCGCCAAACCGAGCCATTAAATCATCGACAATTTCAGGGTCTCCAGTTCTCCTGACCTGCGCGAGTTTCCAGCTATCCTGTTCTTGAGTCAAATCAACCTGCTCAAGACTGACAGGTGTTCCAGCCTCTACTCTGACTGTTCCGGCTAGCCGAGCTTGTTTCCCATCTTGCTCAACTAAATACAGCAAGGCAAAGGAAATGTCGTGAGAATTGTTTGCAAGCGTGGCACTGGCAATCCGACACGTTTCCTCGACTGACTTGGCTTCTACACTACTAGACGCGAGTTCCCGCAGGGTACTGAGCCGCCGCTCACCGATCACTCGTCGCGTGGTTTCAGTCACCGCCGTAAACGCCCCTCCGACCTCTCCGGTTTCTAAAAAAATTGGGCTATAGGAGTAGGTAAAATAGGCTTCCTCGGTGTAGCCATAACGATCGACGAGCAGCAGCATATCATCAGACCAGGTTGCCTGTGCCGTTTCTAGCACGCCATTAAGCTGCACCCCAATGATGTCCCAAATTTCTGACCAAACCTCTTGTCCCGGTTGTCCCAAAGCATTTGGATGCTTAGTTCCCAAAATAGGTCGCCAAGCATCGTTGTAGAGCAACACCAAGTCTTTGCCCCACCAAATCGCCATCGGAAAGCGGGAGTTTAAGCAGATACTTACGGCTGTTTTTAGGCTTGATGCCCAACCGGAAACGGAACCAAGCGGCGTTTGTGACCAATCAGCGTTGCCTTCACACGCGAAGCGCGCCCGCATCGATTCTCCCATTTCACCGCCGCCTGTAAAGAGGCGTTCTACGTCTGCTGGCTGATTTTCAGTCACGATCTCCACTTGTCCTCAAAAAGATGTTGAATTTATTTGAGTTAGGGTGTCCCCCTGCGTTTTTATTGGTTGGCATCTCGTCGCACAAATTTACGAAAAACTCTTTTATTTTCATTCGATTGTACTGTTGATTACGGGCGATCGGCGCTCTTCACAGCCGTGTCCAGTCTCACAACTCAATCGTCAAAGTGTTGAGCTAATCTAGGATCGGTCTCGTCGATCGGGTTCATAGGTTCCTCTTGTTCCCAATCCTCGATTCTCGGTTTGATCCAGCATCACCAGCACCTTATCCACGCGATTGCCGTCCATATCCATGACTTCAAAGCGCAGAGTGCTCCATGCAAAATGGTCGGCTGGTGCAGGAATGCGACCCAGATGCATAACCACAAAACCGCCAAGGGTTTGATAGCTGCCTCGCTGCTCTCCCGGCAGTTCTCTGTCTTCTAAATTGAGAATCTCTTTGAACTGGTAAATCGGCAACATCCCATCCAACAGCCACGAGCCATCTTCTCGCTGCACGGCTTGCGGTTCTTGCAGTTCTTCGACCGAGGGAATGTCACCGACGATCGCTTGCAGAACGTCTGTCAGCGTCACCAATCCTTGAATCACGCCATACTCATCGACGACGAAGGCAATCTGAGTTCCCGATTGTTTAAATAGCTCTAATACCTTCAGCGCACGAGTGCTTTCGGGCACAAACACAGGTGAATTGAGCGAAGTGGTGAAATCGATCGGCTGACCCGACAGCGTTTTAACCAACAGATCATAAACCTGCACGACTCCCAGCAGGTTATCCAATCCGCCGTGACAAACTGGGAAGCGAGAGTGAGAACTCTCCATCATTGTGCGGTGATTTTCGTCGAGCGAGTCTTCTAGGTCGAGCCAGACAATTTCTAAGCGAGGAGTCATCAGAGAACTAACGCGGCGATCGCCCAGCCGAAACACCCGTTTCATGATGTCTTCTTCTGCCTGCTCAAACATCCCCGCTTCGGTGCCCTGCTCGATCATGACGCGAATCTCTTCTTCCGTCACCGTCGGCTCACCTGATGGACGAATGCCCAAAACTCTCAGCACGAGATCAGTTGAAACCCCCAGCAAGAAGACGATCGGAGACGCAACTCTCGCCAGCAAACTCATCGGAATCGCCACCATGATCGACACCCGTTCGGGATAGTTGAGCGCTAATCGCTTGGGCACGAGTTCGCCAATAATCAGCGTTAGATAAGCCAGAAGAATCACCGAGATCCCAAACGAAAGCGGCTGAGTGTAGGGTCGCAAAAACGGGATCGATTCTAGAATCGGCTCGACTCTGCGCGAGATAGCAGCCTCACCAAAAGCACCAGAGATAATCGCAATCAGCGTAATGGCAACTTGCCCGATCGCCAAGAAGTTATTTGGCTCACTTGCCAGATCGAACGCTGCTTTGGCTTTTGCATCTCCCTGATTTGCCATTTGTTGGAGACGCACTTTTCGGGCAGAGACGATCGCCATTTCTGACATCACAAACAGTCCGTTGGCGATCGTTAAGAGCAAGATAATCAGAAGTTCGACGGTGGGAGGCATTCCTGGCGCTGCTCGTTGATCTGGCAGGGATGGGGCTGACTGTTTTAGTGTATCTGAGTTTTACCCTTCGCCTCGACTCTTCTAATCGCTGTGCTAACTTGCTAAAATCTTTGAGAATCGATTGAGGCTTGAGAATCATTCATGCGTCAATTACCGCTAAGAAAATTGCTCATTGGGGAGCTGAGTTGGAAAAAGCTGGTGCGATCGCTACTATTCATCTACACTTTTTTCGCGCTTTATGTCTTTTTTCGAGCAGACAGCATGATTTTTCTGCCTCAGCCTGCTAGCTATGAGAACGCTAGAGATCTCCTTAAACTGCCTGTCACTCCTACTGAGCAAATTTCAGCACTCTACTTGCCCAATCCTCAAGCTAAATACACCTTGCTCTACATTCACGGGAATGCGGAAGATTTAGGAGATATTCGTCCTTTGCTCGATCGCTTGCATGGCTGGGGATTTAGCGTCTTTGCCTATGACTATCGAGGTTATGGAACCAGCGATGGTAACCCAAGTGAACGCAATGCCTATCAAGATGCAGATGCTGCGTATGCTTACCTGACCCAACAACTCAAAATACCTCCTGAGCAAATTATTGTATATGGTCGATCGGTGGGCGGCGGATCCGCCGTTGACCTGGCAACTCGGCATCCTGTGAGCGGGTTAATTTTGGAGAGTACGTTTACCTCTGCCTTTCGAGTTGTGGTGCCTTTTCCCATTCTTCCTTTCGACAAGTTTTCTAACCTTGACAAATTGCGAAAGGTGCATTGCCCTGTTCTCGTGATGCACGGTCAAGCAGATCAAACAATCCCGATTCAACACGGTCAGAGACTTTATGAAGCGGCACGAGAGCCTAAGATGTCTCTTTGGGTGGCAGAGGCGGGACACAACGACCTCGATCGGGTTGCAGGTGAGCGCTATCAAAGAACATTAGTCGCCTTTCAACGACTTGTAGAAACCCATAAATGATGTGAGAAAACCACTTCAAAATCGTCATGAAGTGGCACATAATAACAAGTCGAAAGGGTGGGGCTGAGAGAATGGCTTAAAAGTAGTCGTTGATGGCATGACCCGCCCGTGATTGAAAATCACGGTCTAACGGTGCGAAGTCCACTAAAGGGACTGAAAGCCTAATATCGTCTGATTCAACCCGTTTCAACGGGTTTCGCACCGTTAGCCCCGACTTTCAGTCCGGGGCGGAACGCACTCGTAGCGAAGAGACTTTCCATACTTTTAAAACATCCTCTGAGTTGACGATCGCTACATTCACTCATCTCAACCGATCGCTCGATAAAATGTAAAGATAACTAAACTGCAATACCCTCGCTTAACCAATGGCGTTTTCTTCGATTACTCGTGCGCTCGGACGATTGCCCCTTACGGCTGAACTGCTTAACAAACTGGGTCAACATCAGTTTTTGCGACTGAGTGGGTTGGCGCGGTTGCCCAAGGGCTTAGTCTCGTCTACGCTGGCACAAGCTCAAACTCGTCCGTTGCTGGTCGTCACAGCGACGCTAGAAGAAGCAGGACGCTGGAGCGCTCAACTCGAAGCAATGGGCTGGCAAACCGTCCATTTTTATCCCACGTCTGAAACGTCGCCCTACGAGTCGTTTGACCCCGAAGCCGAGATGAATTGGGGACAGCTACAGGTTTTGGCAGACTTGGTGAAGACAAACGACGAAAAACAGAAGCCGTCATCGCTGGCGATCGTGGCGACCGAGCGCGCCCTGCAAACTCACCTTCCGCCCGTCGAAGCGTTTTCGCCCTACTGTTTATCGCTCGATCGTGGCAAAGAGTTGAATCTCAACACACTCAGCAACGAACTGGCACGATTAGGCTATGAGCGCGTCAACCTGGTCGAGACAGAGGGACAGTGGAGCCGACGCGGAGACATTATTGATGTGTTTCCCGTTGCGGCTGAGTTGCCTGTGCGATTGGAATTGTTTGGTGATGACCTAGATCAGATTCGAGAGTTTGATCCGTCTACGCAGCGATCGCTCGATCGTATCGATCGTCTAGTGCTGACTCCCACGAGTTTCAGTCCAATTATTCAAGCGAATCTCACGATTGAGCAAGTCGAGTCTTATCTGTCTCCCGAAGATCGAGAGCGATTTGAACAGGGACACGCGATCGAAGGAATGCGCCGCTTTTTAGGACTCGCCTTCTCGAAACCTGCGTCTCTATTGGATTATTTGCCGGACAATACTTTGATTGCTCTCGACGAGCCAGAAATGTGTGAGGCACATGGCGATCGCTGGTTCGATCAGGTCGAAGAACATTGGCAAGAAAGTCCTCATCCGTTCCCTAAGACTCATCGTCCGTTTGCGGCATCTCTGGCTGAAGTCGAGTGCTTCGATCGGCTCTTTCTCAGCGAACTGGCAGAAGAAAAGAATGGGCTAAATCTTGCCAGTCGTCCCGTTCCTGCGGTGCCGCATCAGTTTGGACGACTCGCCGAAACGCTGCGAGGAGAACGCGATCGCGGGTTCTCCGTCTGGCTCGTCTCAGCCCAGCCGTCTCGATCGGTTTCTCTATTACAAGAACATGATTGCCCCGCGCAGTTTGTGCCCAACCCGCGAGATTTTTTGGCGATCGACAAACTGCAAACTCAGCACGTTCCCGTTGCGGTCAAATATTCGGGGTTAGCCGAGTTAGAAGGCTTTATTCTGCCGACGTTTAGAATGGTGTTGGTCACCGATCGAGAGTTTTTTGGGCAACACAGTTTAACGACTCCGAGCTATGTTCGCAAACGTCGCCGCGCCGCGTCTAAGCAAGTTGATCCCAACAAATTGCAGCCCGGTGATTATGTCGTCCACAAAAATCATGGAGTCGGTCAATTCATCAAGCTCGAAAGTTTGACGCTCAACGACGAAACTCGCGAATATTTAGTGCTGAAATATGCCGATGGCTTGCTGCGAGTCGCGGCAGATCAACTCAGTGCACTGTCTCGATTTCGAGGCGTGGGCGAAGCGGTGCCCCAACTCAACAAAATGTCGAGCAAAGCCTGGGAGAAAACCAAGAGCAAAGTTCGGAAAGCGATTAAAAAAGTTGCGGTAGATTTGCTGCATCTCTATGCCCAACGATCGCAGCAGTCCGGTTTTTCTTACCCAACTGATATGCCCTGGCAGCAAGAGATGGAAGAGTCGTTTCCCTATCAGCCAACGCCCGATCAGCTCAAAGCCACGCAGGATGTCAAGCTAGATATGGAGAGCGATCGCCCAATGGATCGGTTGGTCTGCGGCGATGTCGGCTTTGGCAAAACGGAAGTAGCGATTCGCGCAATCTTCAAAGCCGTCACCGCCGGAAAGCAGGTTGCACTGCTGGCTCCGACGACAATTTTGACCCAACAGCACTATCACACTCTTAAAGAACGATTTGCGCCGTATCCGATTCAAGTCGGGTTGCTGAATCGATTCCGCACGGCTGACGAACGCAAAGATATTCAGCGTCGGTTGACCACCGGAGAATTGGATATCGTCGTCGGCACTCACCAGCTTTTAGGCAAAGGCATTCAGTTCCAGGATTTGGGGCTGCTGGTTGTGGATGAAGAACAGCGCTTTGGGGTGAACCAAAAAGAGAAAATTAAATCGCTCAAGACTCAAGTTGACGTTCTCACCCTCAGCGCCACTCCGATTCCGCGAACGTTGTACATGGCGTTATCTGGCGTGCGCGAAATGAGTTTAATTACGACTCCGCCGCCGTCTCGTCGTCCGATTAAGACTCACATGTCGCCTTACGATCCTGAAATGGTGCGATCGGCGATTCGGCAAGAACTCGATCGGGGTGGACAAATCTTCTACGTCGTCCCCAGAGTTGAAGGTATTGAAGAAATCTCGGCTCAACTGAGCGAGATGATTCCCGGTGCCAGAATTGCCGTAGCTCACGGGCAAATGCCAGAATCAGAACTCGAATCCACGATGCTGACTTTTGGCGAAGCCGAAGCCGATATTCTGGTTTGCACCACGATTATCGAGTCGGGCTTAGACATTCCCAGAGTCAACACCATTTTGATTGAAGACGCGCAAAAGTTCGGGTTGTCTCAGCTTTATCAGTTGCGGGGGCGAGTCGGGCGAGCAGGCATTCAGGCTCACGCGTGGCTGTTTTACCCCAAAAAACACGAGCTATCAGACGCAGCCCGTCAACGGCTCCGCGCCCTGCAAGAGTTTACCCAACTGGGTTCTGGCTATCAGTTAGCCGTGCGAGATATGGAAATTCGCGGCGTAGGCAACTTACTTGGAGCCGAACAATCGGGACAAATGGACGCGATCGGATTTGATCTCTACATGGAGATGCTCGAAGATGCGATTAAAGAAATTCGCGGTCAAGAAATCCCCAAAGTGGACGACACCCAGATCGATCTCAGTCTCACCGCCTTTATTCCAGCCGATTACATTCCCGATTTAGACCAAAAAATGGATGCCTATCGCATGGTCGCCACGGCTTCGTCTAAACCAGAGTTGACCCAAATCGCGGTGGACTGGAGCGATCGCTATGGCTCGATTCCGATCGCGGCTCTGCAACTTCTGCGCGTCATGGAACTCAAACAAGTTGCCAAAAAAATCGGCTTTTCTCGCATCAAGCCCGAAGGCAAACAGCACGTCATTCTCGAAACCCCAATGGAGGAGCCAGCCTGGAATCTCCTCAAAGAAAATCTGCCCAATCATCTGCAAACCCGCTTTGTCTACACCCCCGGCAAAGTTACCGTGCGCGGCTTGGGGCTTCTCAGTGCTGACCAACAGCTCTCAAATCTGATCGATTGGCTGAGCCGAATGCAAGGCGCACTGCTCGAACCTGCTCTAGTGTGAACTGACCTCAGATCAGAGCCGTCTCACCACTTTTGTATCTATAATGTTTATACATTCTTTCGCAAGTGGTCAAGCTAATGAAACCTCAGGTTGTGGCAAAATGGGGCAATAGTTTGGGTATTCGCATTCCGATGCAGATTGCCAAACAGATTAACTTGCAAGAAGGAACGGGCATTACCTTTACAGTGGTAGATGGCGGTCTGATCATCAAGCCTGAGAAAAAGAAATATGTACTAGATGATTTACTGGCAGGAGTGAGTCTAGACAACGTGCATTCAGAAGTAGATATGGGACAACCCATCGGCAATGAAATCTGGTAGTCGAAGGGCATATGTGCCCGATCGAGGCGATATCGTGAAACTGAGTTTTGACCCTCAAGAGGGACACGAGCAAGCAGGATATCGCCCCGCAATCATTCTTTCCCCCGCCCAATACAACAACCTGTCATCGCTAGCACTGATGTGTCCCATCACTAATCAATCAAAAGGGTATCCGTTTGAAGTGCAACTCATGGGCGAGATGACTACATCAGGCGTGATATTGAGCGACCAGGTGAAGAGTTTTGATTGGCGGGCGCGACGAGTAAAGTTTGTCGAGAAGGCACCCGATGAACTCATTGACGAAGTTCTTGCCAAGTTGGAAGCCCTGCTGAGTTGAGTATGCTCGATCGTCGTTTCATCTTGAATAATCGCATCAAAAATTAAGTGCAGAAGTCAAGGCACAGTCAATGTTAAGCCGATTTCTCAGAACCAGATAAATCTAAAAGTAGGCAAAGAGTTTCTCCTGATTCACCTAACTTATTGTGATATTCGGAAACTTTCTCTCCAAAAATAAGTTACCTTGCTGTTTAATTATTGGTTAATATGTGAACAATCCTTCTTTAAATTTTGGTTAGTCAATGAATGAGCTTGACGCAAAACTGCATCGTACTTGGACACAACTCCTAATTGATAATGATTATAGAGAGATTGCTGCAATCGCTGTGGAAACCGAAGTTCATATCTTATATGATAACTATGATCCTGAATTTATCGCATTTGACATTCCAACTTCTGCTTATGTGTACATCAAGAACGATGAGCAAATTAAGAAGGTTATAGAACGTGCAATGCGAACTGTAAGTCAGAGACGTATTTATCAATACTCCGGACAAAATTTGAGCAGATTTTAAGGCTCAAACCCTTATTCTGCCGTGGACAAGATCTTTTTTTCCAAGTCAGAGGCAGAGCTAACTCTGAAAAAATAGCTCGATCCTTGAACCATAAACTCTGAAAGCCTTGTGGAACCGTTCAAAAAAATGTCCGGAGTATTGATTTATGAC
Source organism: Phormidesmis priestleyi BC1401 (assembly GCF_001650195.1). Lineage (GTDB taxonomy): Bacteria > Cyanobacteriota > Cyanobacteriia > Leptolyngbyales > Leptolyngbyaceae > Phormidesmis_A > Phormidesmis_A priestleyi_B. The sequence goes on from NZ_LXYR01000024.1 coordinate 20,092, forward strand.
AATCACGGTAATTTTGCAGATGATTTGCCTTTTGTCTATCGAGTCCGGCTCATAGAAGTAGAGCAAGGTTGGCAAAACGTCGTCAAGAAACTAATTACTAATGCTCAAGATCCCAATCAGGCATTAATTAGTGAAAAAGCAGCATCTAAAAGTGGGAAGCAGATCTACGTTTATAATGAGATGAAGTTCGCTTCTCGTTCTGAAATAAGAATTGCTCAGGAGTTAGAGACACGGAAATTTCTATTCTTCCCCCTTCCTCTGGGAGTTCGAGCAGATACAGGAAACTTTTATAATGACCATCGCGAAGTGGATTTTCTTATCTGTCAAGATAGTGTGTGGGGAATTTTAGAAGTTTCATATCATCCCGATCGATATGAAAAAGACTCTGAAAAGGACTCTTGGTTTAAGAGATCTGGCATCCTATGTATTCAACATTATTCTGCTGAACGCTGTTATGACTTTTCCAAAGAAGTAATTGACGAGTTTCTAATAATTTTGGCAAAACATAGGAGGTAGATATGCGCCCGAACGATAACAGCGCGACGCACTGGAATGCAGACGACAGCTTTTACACTTCGTCCTAGTTGATTTGAGTCCGGTAGTCTTCACGGTTACTGCATCAGATCCAAGTGCCAAAGTTTTGTTTTATATGAGTTTGCATTGCATTCCGCCCCTTTAAGTAGACTACTGCTCAAACTCTTCGTAAGCTTCTACAATGCGCTGCACTAGCTGATGCCTCACTACGTCAGCTTTTGAGAGATTGCAGAATGCGACCCCATCCACCGATCGTAAGATGCGCTCTGCCATCATCAGCCCAGACGTTTGGTGATGAGGCAAATCGGTCTGCGTCAAGTCGCCCGTCACCACCATTTTAGAGCGAAAGCCAATGCGAGTCAGCAGCATTTTCATCTGGGCGGGAGTCGTGTTTTGCGCCTCATCTACGATCACAAACGCATTGTTGAGAGTGCGACCGCGCATATAAGCGATCGGAGCCACTTCAATAATGCCTCGCTCCATTAGACTGGCAATTTTTTCTGGCTCGACAAACTCATACAGCGCATCATAAAGCGGACGCAGGTAGGGATTGACCTTTTGCTGCAAATCTCCAGGCAAGAAGCCTAACTTCTCGCCTGCCTCCACCGCCGGACGGGTCAGCACCAATCGCTCATATTGGTTTGACAGCAGCGCTTGCACGGCTAGAACGGCTGCCAGATAGGTTTTTCCAGTCCCAGCAGGACCGATGCCAAAGGTCAGATCATGGGTGCGAACGGCTTGAATATATTGCCGCTGTCGAAAGGTTTTGGCGCGAATCACATCGCCGCGTCTCGTTCGCGCCAAGACATCTTGCTGAAGCTCTTGCAGGGTGCCTTCTTGGTGGTCGTCTAAAGCTTGACGCGCTGTGAGAATATCTACACTATTAATCGGCTTACCCTGGCTCCAATAATCTTTGAGTGCCGCAACGAGTTTTCGTCCTAGATTAACTTGCTGCTTGGTTCCAGAGATCAGTAGCTCCTGCCCTCGCATCACTAGCGTTGCTCCAGTTTGCTTGGAAAGGGTTTTCAGGTTGTTTTCCTGAGTTCCGGCTAGGGCGATCGCGCTTTCAACGCTCGGCAATTCAACAGTTAAGGTTTCTACCATGCAGACCAGGTTGGGGTGTAGAGTCGTGACGCTGAAGTTTGATGAAGGCTGATTCAAACTTCAATATCTAAACGCTAAAGACACCTGAATCTAAGTCTTTGCAGACTGATCAGATGTCTCTTCAGCATCTATTTATTATCTTAGCGAGAGTCATAAGACACTGGCTTAAAACCGTAAAGTTTAGTCACTCACTCAGTCGAGGTTTAGGCTTAGGCACCACCCTTGGCACACCTGACGGACGCGGCGGCGCTTCTGATCGACGAGGCGAAAATGACTCATCCGAGCCGTGATCAGACCCTTCTTTTTGAGTGCCAAAAACATCTAATAGGGCAGTGTGTCCGGCTGCTTTTGCCACGCCCTCAAGGACATCGCGGATGGCTTGAATGTTTCGCCCACCGCGACCAAATACTCGCCCTTTGTCAGTGCCTTCAAAGGCTAGGCGCACCCAGACTCGCGATCGAGACGATATCTCGCAGTCAACTTTAAGCGAGTCTGGGGTTTCTAAAAATGGCTTAACTAAAAAGCGCACCAAACCTGCATAGTCTGGAACGGCGATTGCGGGTTCTGTCATGGAATCAGGCACGAGCTTTTGGTTCTAAAACGCTGGCTTTGGTGAGAATGTTGCGAACGGTTTCGGTCGGCTGTGCGCCTTTTTGTAGCCAAGCCTCGATCGCGGGCACATCCAATCGCGTTTCATCGGTGCGGGGGTTGTAAAACCCGACTTCAGCGATCGGTCTACCATCGCGACGATCGCGACTGTTAATGGCGACGATGCGGTAGCTGACTTCGCGCTTTTTACCGTATCGCTTTAATCGCAGTTTGATCATGCTAGAAAACTGAACTCCTGTTGAATTGCAAAATATTTAGATTGCGGACTACTCATCGTATCACAGCCGGGGAATCAGTAGGCTGTCAGCTTCAACCTTTATTACAGCGTTCCAAATCCCTTCTTTTTCTTGTCTTTTTTCTTCTTTTTGTTGGGGCTGCCGCCACCGCCGCGCCATCCGGGAGGCGGAGGTGTGTTGCCGCCCATTCCAGGCATTCCACCCATTCCGGGCATTCCGCCACCCATTCCAGGCATTCCCATTCCAGGCATTCCGCCCATTCCAGGGAAGTTGCCTTGCCCCATCTGCTGCATCATCGTTCGCATTCGCTGGAAGTTTGTCACCAGTTCGCTGACTTCTCTCTCACCGTAGCCAGAGCCTTTGGCAACCCGACGGCGACGACTTGGAGAACTCGACAAAATATCGGGATCTTTGCGCTCTTGCACCGTCATGGAGCCGATCATCGCCTCCGCTTTTTTGAGTTGGGTTTCGCCTTGCTCAAGCTGTTCGCTGCTCAACTTGCCCATGCCGGGAATCAGCTTCATGATGCCGCCCAGCGAACCCATGTTTTTGAGCAACCGAGTCTGCTTGAGAAAGTCGGTAAAGTCGAATTTTGCAGAGAGAATTTTCTCCTGCATCTTCTCGGCTTCTGCCAGATCAACTTCTTCGCGGGCTTTTTCAACCAGCGTCAACACGTCGCCCATGCCCAAAATTCGGGATGCCATGCGATCGGGGTAGAACGGCTGCAGCGCATCAACTTTTTCGCCCACACCGATGAATTTGATCGGCTGTCCTGACACTCGGCGCACTGACAGCGCGGCACCCCCGCGAGTGTCTCCGTCTAGTTTGGTAAGAATGGCTCCGGTGATGCCAATCTGCTCGTGAAAGGTGCGGGTCAGGTTGGCGGCTTCTTGCCCCGTCATGGCATCCACGACGAGCAGGGTTTCGTGGGGCTGAATGGTTTGCTTGATCCGGGCAAGTTCACCCATCATGTCTTGGTCGATTTGCAGCCGACCTGCTGTGTCGATAATCACGACATCCACGCCATCGGCTTTCGCTTTCTCGACTCCTTGCCGCGCAATCTCAACCGGATCGGCGCTCGTTCCCAGTTCAAAAACGGGGATGTTGATCTGTTTGCCGAGGGCAACAAGTTGGTCGATCGCCGCAGGTCGATAAACGTCGGTTGCAACCAGCAGCGTGGTGCGTTCTTCTTTGCGGAGGTGGAGCGCGAGTTTGGCGCTGGCGGTGGTTTTACCTGTGCCTTGCAGACCTGCCATCAGGACGATCGTCGGTTTTGATGGCGCTTCAGCCAATGGGACGTTTGCCTCCCCCATCACCTGCACTAGCTCGTTATAGACAATTTCAATAAACTGCTGATCAGGGCGCACCCCTTGCACGACTTCTGCGCCGAGTGCCTTTTGCTCAACCTCAGCCACAAAGTCTTTGACGATTTGCAGGTTGACATCGGCTTCGAGCAACGCCCGACGAACTTCCCGCAGCGCGTCTTTAACGTTGGATTCAGAGATTTTGTCCTGACCGCGTAATTTAGTCCAGGCTTGTTCTAAGCGATCAGCGAGAGCGTCAAACATAGGTCAAATAAGTGCCACACGATCGGCGTTTCATCAAAATAAGGTAGGCGAATGTTTTGTGATCCGCCATCTACCAGATTAGCGCGTTCACCTACATTTATTGGTAGGTTAAATTTCAGAATCCATTCAACTGGTCAGTTTTACCGATGTCAGCTAGAAATATCGTTGCCCAAATTCAGCAGTTTAATCAAGACCGCGACCCGAATCTGTTGAAGCTCAAATATCAGGCGATGGCAAGCAGCGCCTTTGGCTTTTTGAGAGGGACGTGTCACCTGTTCTATCAGGATATTCCCGCAGAGGCGGCGATCGACAAAATGCCCCCGGTTTGGGTGTGTGGCGATTTGCATTTACAGAACTTTGGCAGCTATAAAGGGGACGATCGGCTCGTCTATTTCGATATCAATGACTTTGATGAATCGGTGTTGGCGCCCTGTAGCTGGGATACGGCTCGCTTTCTCACGAGTGTCTTGGTTGCCGCTCACACCCTCAAAATCAGCGAAGAAGAAGCACAAGAACTTTGCAAGTGTTTTCTAGACTCCTACACCGCAGCGTTGCAAATGGGCAAAGCTCGTGATATTCATCCACAGACGGCAACTGGGTTGGTCAGAGAGTTATTAGAGAGTTTGGCAAAGCGCGATCGCAAAGTCTTTCTAACCGAACGAACCGATTTAAAAGACAAGCAGCGCAAGCTTAAGATCATTCCGGGAAAGACGTTTGCAGTGACTCCAGGAGAACGCGAAACGATCACGACTTTGATCAACCAATGGGCGACGAGTCAGTCGAATCCGAGGTTCTTTAAAGTATTGGACGTAGCACATCGGATCGCGGGAACGGGAAGTTTAGGACTCGATCGCTACATTCTCTTAGTCGAAGGCGACGGCTCACCACAGCGCAATTATCTACTTGATTTGAAAGCTGCCCGATCGTCTTCTCTCTATCCTCATTTGCAAGTGCATCAACCCAAATGGACGAGTGAGGCAGACCGTATTTCCGCCATTCAGCATCGGTTTCAAGAATCGCCTCCTGCGTTGCTTAAGCCTTTAGAGCTAGACCGCAAATCTTATGTGCTGCGAGAACTTCAGCCCACCGCAGATCGAGTCAATCTCGCCGCCTGGAATGGCAAAATCAAACGCCTCAAAAAAGTCATCCAGACGATGGCAGAGGTGACGGCTTGGGGGCAATTGCGAAGTGGAGGACGACAGGGATCAGCGATCGCGGATGATCTCATCGCTTTTGCTGAAGATGCCGCTGATTGGCATCCTCTGTTATTGGATTACGCCCGATCGTATGCTGTGCAAGTTGAAACTGATTTCACTCTGTTTCGAGATGCCTTGAAAGACGATTGCCTATGAGCAACCTTCAGTCGTGTTCAGCTAGCCATTGGATGCTGATCGACCTTTGACAGGCTTGCAATCCCAACGTCGGGTCTTTGTGATAATCCTCTCCGGCTTCCCAGACGACGACCGAGCGATCGGAGCAAACTAAATACAAATATTCGGCAGTGGAATCATAGCTCACACCTACTTTGAGATTAGAGAAATCATCTTCACAAATCTCATAGCCAAACCGAACCACAATTTGAGCCAATAAACATTCTGGTGTGTCACCATGTTCTTCAGAAAGGTCACGCTCTTGCCAGAATTTATCGAGAAACCGCTCTAAAATTGGCAATACTTTGTGGGGTCCGCCGCCTCGACTGGCGTAGACGATCGCGGGGTTGCCCTCAACAATAATGTGACACGGTATAGCCATCTTAAAACGACGAGGAACGAAGAGAAGGATGACCCTATCATTCCATATTTTCTAGGATCTCGACTCTTGTGGTCTATTCTGCTCAAAAGTCGGGATTTACACGGTTCTAAAACCCGGTCGCGAGACAGCATAATATTTCTTAACAATTGTTTTAATCTTTCAGTTTAAAGACCTATGCGCGCTCAGGTTCATTCCTCTCCCGCTTTTTCGCAGGCTGACAATCAGCCTCGGTTCAAGCTTTTAGAGTCTCGCAGTCAATCTCGATCGTGTCATATTCAGGTGCCTAATGAGAGCGATCGGTTAGCGGCAATTCAGGTAGGCGACCAATACTATAGTTTTTTTAAGGTCGTTAAAGAGCGATAAAAAACCCTGCAAATCGTCTCTATGAGATTTTGCAAGATGATTGGGAGTACGAATCTTGTATGATTTTGGTGCCTGACATAGCACAACCCTTAGAAGCAATTTCTACGAGTGGGAAATACTACAGTCTTTTGCGGGTGGTGAAAGACCGAGAAGCTGCGATCGAGCTTGCCGATCGTCTCACCCAAAAGGGCGGTGAAACCGTGATTACATTGAGCGATCGCGGCTTCTCAGTGTGGGTGCTAGAACCCGATGTCCACTTGAAGCATTAGAAGACTGTCCTTCACGATCGCAGGGGCGAAACATTTAGTAAACAATCTCTCGGAACCTTCGACGATCGCTCTCTGAATGCTTTGCCCCTAGTGTTTTGAGCGACCGATCTGACTCGACACAAATCGAATCGCCCAATGTAAACTACAGGTCGTTCTCACCCAACTCTCTTGACATATAATCAAACGGCTGATCAACAAACGTCGTTTTTTCAATCCCAGCCGCCTCTATCTGCTCTTTCACAATCTCCTTCATGATTTGAATGCCGCGCACTGTCGGACCGCTCGGCACTCCTAGCGAGTTGTAGGTTTCTCGCAGACCTTCTAGCACCCGCTCATCCAGCACGTCAGTGTCTCCGGCGACCAGCGCATAGCTGGCATAGCGCAAATAATAGTCCATATCTCGCAGACACGCGGCATAGCGACGAGTGGTGTAAGCGTTACCGCCTGGGCGAATCAATTCGGGAAGTTCATCAAACAATCGCAAACCCGCTTGCTTGACGATCGCTGCCGCATTTGAGTTAATCACTCCGGCTGCCTGCACCCGCGCCATCCCAGTTTCAAAATAGGATTTTAAGTCATCAACTGCATTGCGATCGAGATATCGACCTGTGATGTCGTAGTTTCTAATCAGGCTTGTCACTGCATCCCGCATGAAATTCTTCTCCCAATTAACCCAGTAAACAAATTTAGTGTTTGTCGTTCCCTGACTGGAGCCTCGACCCACAGCAACTAGCCGAGCAGCCCATCAAAATGATTTAGGGTAAGTCTATCATGCAGGGTTGAACCGATTGAACCACAAGCAGTCTTGACCCCTTAGACTTTGTGAAACGTTACATTCTTGCGTTCCTGACTCTTAGCTAGTCGTTAACCCTGATTTAATTTTTCGCCAACGACTGACGATTTTGTAGTTTCAGATACAAAACTCCTCTATCGCTCTCCCTACCATGATTCAGAGAGGTCAGAATCTAGCTGCTGTAGAGATGCGCGATCGTTCATTCCCTGTCAGAAGCAACACAAGCCATATCGAGTGAGGCAAGGCATCTTAACTGAGTCATCGTCTTTACTCGCTCGAAACCTTCTGAAAAGAACCTTTAGCCAACGATTTAAGGAGTAGTTCATGGCTGAGACAGCACAAGAAATTCTAAAGATGATTGAGGATCAGAATATTGAACTGATTGACCTCAAGTTTGTAGATCTTTATGGAATCTGGCAGCATTGTACGTTTCACAAAAGCTTAATTGAGGAAGAATCGTTTCTCAATTCTGGTGGCGTAGCCTTCGATGGCTCTAGCATCCGAGGCTGGAAAGCCATCAACAGCTCTGACATGGCGATGGTGCCCGACCCCACAACTGCTTGGATGGACCCTTTCATGGAAGTGCCCACTCTAAGCATGGTTTGCACGATCGTAGACCCTCGCACCGGGCAGATGTATGAACGCGACCCTCGATCGATCGCCCAAAAAGCCGTTGACTATCTCATCTCGACGGGCATTGGCGATAAGGTCTTCTGCGGACCTGAACCCGAATTTTTTATCTTTGATCATGTTCGCTATGGGCAAGAGGGTCACACGGGCTATTATGCCGTTGATTCGAGCGAAGGGGCTTGGAACTCAGGCAATTCAGACGCTAGCGGCAACTTGGGCTTCAAAATTAGCAAGAAGCGCGGATATTTTCCGACGGCTCCTTCAGATATGCTGCAAGACATCCGAACTGAGATGCTGCTGACGATGGCAAAATGCGGGGTGCCGATCGAGAAGCATCACCACGAAGTCGCTGCTGGCGGACAGTGTGAACTAGGCATTCGCTACTCTGACTTGGTGCACGCGGCTGATTATGTGATGACCTACAAATATGTCGTCAAGAACGTCGCTCGTAAACATGGCAAAACAGCGACCTTTATGCCCAAACCAATCCACGATGACAACGGCTCTGGAATGCACAGCCATATCTCAATCTGGAAGGATGGACAACCGTTGTTTGCAGGCGATCAATATGCAGGCTTGAGCCAAATGGCGCTGCACTTCATCGGCGGTTTGATCCGACACGCGCCTTCACTTTTGGCTTTTACTAACCCTTCGGTGAATTCTTACAAGCGATTGGTTCCTGGCTTTGAAGCTCCGGTGAATCTGGCATACTCGGCGGGTAATCGATCGGCATCGATTCGGATTCCGCTCTCTGGCAGCAATCCCAAAGCCAAGCGGCTAGAGTTCCGATGTCCTGACGCGTCGAGCAACCCTTACCTCACGTTTGCGGCGATGCTTTGCGCGGGTCTAGATGGCATCAAAAACCAGATTGATCCGGGCGAACCTCTAGACGTAGACATCTACGAAATGAGCAAAGAGGAATTGGCAAAAGTGCCCAAAGCTCCTGCTAGTCTTGCCGAAGCGCTGGCGAATCTGGAGAGAGATCACGAATTTCTCACAGCGGGCGGTGTCTTCCCCGAAGACTTTATCTATAACTGGATTGCGATGAAGATCGAGGGCGAAGTCAAGCCTATCAGCAAATTGCCGACTCCCTACGAGTTTGAGTTGTATTACGACTGCTAAATGGCGATCGTGAATCAGCCGTTTAATTGATCAAATCCCCTGACAGAATCTTCTGTTGGGGGATTTGCTTTGGAATAGGTTGCAATGGGTGTGATGCCAAATTGATCTACGGGGTTGATTCTTAAATTTTGTAAAATTAGGGTTTTCTGGATTCAATTTTGTTATATTGGATACAGAAATCAATCGTTCATCTTCTTCAGAAATCGAATTTGTTCTGTTTTTGAAGAGACGGAAGTAGGGAAGTCCCGAAGGAACGCGCCTCCTGTTTACTACAACTTTTCAAGAGGTAAGCGCCATGAAACGGTTTAACCAACCCAACAAATCTCAGATCGTAGACGTGAGTGATGACACCGTTGCATTCATGCTGGCTAACGGTTTTTCTACAGACGGAAACTGGTATAAGTGGCACAAAAATCGCCATCAGCAGCCCAAAGTGACTGATCACTAAAAGACTGCGATTTTGAAACTTCAAAATTGACTCACGATTTTAATTCTTGACTTTGGCGATCGCACTTTTCAGCGATCGCCATTTTTTATTACAAAATCTGCAAATAGTGCATGATACTGACTCCTAAGATTCGTTACACTTAGTTACAAGTCGTCGATCGCGAGTCTCTTAAAGTCATCATGCCCGACACAATCACAAAGCTGGCATATCAAACGTTTCAGCAAAGCAAAAGCTACTTTGGTTTAGCGCATAAAATCTTTAGCACCCAAGTGCTAAATTTCATGGCTCCCCCGCCAGAAAAACGAACAATTTCACTGGCTCCTGAATTGCTGCTCAAGATTCAACAGCGGTTTAATCAGATTCTTGACGCTGACTGGCAAGACGCAGAAAAAGGCGTTTACCCAGAAAGCATTTTGTTTGATAACCCGTGGGGAGATTTCTTTCGGTTTTATCCGGCTGTCTGGCTAGATATGCCTCGGATTTGGGAGCGGGCGAACCAAAAGCGCTACCAGGAGTTTTCATCAGAGGTCGAGACGAGTGGCTACCCTAGCTACTATGTGCAAAACTTTCATCATCAGACTGACGGCTATCTCAGCGATATGTCGGCAAATCTCTATGACTTGCAGGTAGAGCTGCTGTTCAATGGGGCGGCAGATGCGATGCGTCGTCGAATCTTGGCTCCTTTAAAGGAAGGTCTACAAGCGTTTAGCTCTGTTGAGCCTCGGCAAATTAAGATTCTAGATATTGCAAGCGGCACAGGTCGCACGTTAAGAATGCTTCGCGGGATGTTGCCGAAAGCCTCTCTTTATGGAGTCGATCTCTCTCCTGCTTATCTAAGGAAGGCAAATCAGTTGCTTTCTCAGACTCCGGGTGAGTTGCCTCAACTCATTCAAGCTAATGGTGAAGAATTGCCTTACTTAGAGAACTATTTTCACGCAGTGACCTGTGTGTTCTTGTTCCACGAGTTGCCTCCTCAAGCACGTCAGAATGTAATTGACCAAGCTTTTAGAGTGGTCAAACCGGGTGGCACGTTTGTGATTTGCGATTCAGTTCAGGTGAGCGATTCGCCAGATTTAGCCCTCATCATGGAAGGCTTCTCAGACACCTTCCATGAGCCTTATTATCGTCACTATATGAATGACGACTTGGTTGCTCGTTTGCACAGCGCTGGCTTCACCGAGGTCTCAACGCAGGTGCATTTCATGAGTAAATATCTGGTCGCTCATAAACCGACTGAAAGCTCTCAAGACCAGACGGCTCAAAATCCTGAGCAACAGGTGATTCCTTTAGGAGTCTAGTTTTTGGCTTTAACGAAAAGAAGGCACTCCGATCGGAGTGCCTTCTTTAATATGCGGATGGCGAGACTCGAACTCGCAAGGCAAAGCCACACGCACCTCAAGCGTGCGCGTATACCAATTCCGCCACATCCGCACGAGCTGGCTATGATGCCAAAGCGCAAGTTAGGTGACTTGAGCCTCAACAAGCATAGCAAAAAGAACGCCAATTCATCACAAAGATAGACTGAGATTGTCAAAATTCCTGATATTCGGTTCGCGAGGCGTGGGAGCGCTACAGTGATTTGCGATCGCGCAACCCCTGAATCTCTGCTGCCAAATTGCGACGAGCAGAAAATTCTAGCTTGTCAAACATCTGCTCAATGATATGAGGGAGGGGTTAGAGGGCACTCTCTGTAAGGCAAAGAAACGGAGCAAAAAATCTCCAGTGGCTTCCGCTCCATTCAGGTGCCCAGATGTTTTACCGCACTCGGAGTGACATCGTTGCCTCAAATTTATAGTTGCTGAATTGATGGATGAATTGCTAGATCGACCCTCACCCTAGCCCTCTCCCAGGAGGAGAGGGGACAAGATCTTTAGCTCCCTTCTTCTTGAGGAGAAGAGTTGGCGAGGGCTTCGCCCCACTTCGTGAGGGCAGTTCATACCTGCACTCAGCAACGCCCCTCAAGTTTATAGTTGCTGCCCCACATCCCATCTCGTGATAAGCAGGGTAGGCTGACTGAAGATTAAATGAAAAATAAAACCTTTATAAATCATGTTCACTCGTGCCACGGCGCTTACTTCGCTAGAACTGAAGACTGCAATTATTCAAAATCCCTTAGTGGTTGCACCTAATACGATCGTGATAGATGCGATCGCCCAAATGAGCGGTGTGCGATCTCACGGCAACGCCCCTAGAACAGCAGATGGTCAATCAGACGACCTCCAAGAGGCGCGGTCTAGCTGCGTGGTTGTGGTGGAAGACGATCGAGTCGTTGGCATTTTGACCGAGCGCGACGTGGTGCGCCTGAGCGCCCAGCAGCAACCCCTCGATCGCCGGGTGATGCGACAGGTGATGACCCATCCGGTTGCCACCCTGCGCGAGTCTGCCTTTAGCGATTTGTTTTTTGCCCTTAACCTGCTCCAGCACTACCACATTCGTCATTTGCCCATCTTAGATCAGCAGGATCGCCTAGTGGGGTTGGTGACCCATAAGAGTTTGCTGCAAGCTCTCAACTCGCCAAGCCTACAGATGGTAGAGGGTTTGGAAGAAAAAATAGCGCACCTGGAGGCAGAAAATGTGGCTTTGCTAAAAAGTCATACCCTTGAGCTAGAGCAACAGGCGGCAGCCCGAACAACCGACCTCAAGACCAAAGCAGAACGGGAGAAATTACTCGCACTTGCCGCGCAGTTGCAGGAGGAACTGGCAGAACGGCAGCGGGCAGAGGTACTGAGTCAACACCAATTGGCAGAACTGACCAAATGGCGCGATCGCTATGAGTTAGCAGGGCAAGCAAGTGGGCAAATGCTCTATGAATACGATTTCATTCGTGATTTCATTACTTGGGGCGCAAACATAGAGCAAATCCTGGGCTACCCGTCTTCGGCATTACCGACCCATCTAGCGGGTTGGCGGGCTTTGGTTCATCCAGATGATCAGACGACACTTGACCTGTCAACCCAACAAGCCATTGCTGACAAAACTCCTTTTTTTGCCCAGTATCAAGTTCAGCATCAACTGGGGCATTACATCTGGATCGAAGATCGGAGTCAATGGCTGATTAACGACCAGGGCGAGACGATGGGCGTAATTGGCATGGTGGCTGACATTAGCGATCGCAAGCAAGCAGAAACTCGGCTGCGAGAGAGCGAACAGCGCTATGCCACCCTTGCGGCAACGGCTCCAGTGGGGATCTTTCGTACCGATGCTGTGGGCAACTACACCTATGTCAACGATCGCTGGTCTCAGATCACCGGGTTCGCTCTAAAAGCCGCTGTTGGAGAGGGATGGCAACAAGCACTGCACCCCGACGACCACAGCCGAATTGTCGCTGAATGGTGTCAATCTACCCAAGAGAATCGCCCTTTTCGGCTTGAATACCGCTTCCAACGTCCTGACGGTGGGGTGACGTGGGTATATGGACAGTTTGTTGCCGAACGAGACGAGGTGGAAACAGTCATCGGCTATGTCGGCACAGTCACCGATATTAGCGATCGTAAGCGATCGAAAGAGGCACTCCAAAAAAGTGAAGCCCATCAACGAGCTTTAGTGAGCGCCATCCCCGACTTGATCATCCGGATGAACCGAGCGGGGATACACCTAGAATTTGTAGCGACTCCCAACTTTCATGTATTGGGCAATCTGCTTGAGATGGTGGGAACCCATGTGTCTGATAGCTTACCTTTTGACATGGCGCAAAAACGCCTGAAATTTATTCAACTAACGCTACAAACGAATTCTATTCAAATTTATGAACAAGACTTCTCTATTGAAGGCAGAACGCAGTTTGAAGAGGTGCGGGTTGTTCCTTATGGCGAAGACGAAGTGATGGTTTTAGTGCGTGACATTAGCGATCGCAAGCAAGCCGAATTTGCCCTCAAGCAAAGCGAAGCCAAAAGCAAAGCCGTCTTAGCAGCCATTCCTGATCTGATGTTTCGGGTTGGGTCTGATGGGGTTTATCGCAGCTATGGCATCCCAAATCGGGATTTTGATATGTTATCTCAAGACGCTGATCCCACAGGTCGATCGATGGCTGATATGCTGCCAGCAGAGCTTGTCGATCGCCAGTTGCACTATTTGCAGAAAGCCTTGCGGACGGGCGAGTTGCAGGTGTATGAGCAGCAAGTCCAAGTGGGCGATCGGCTTCAAGATGAAGAGGTTAGAGTCATCAAGAGTGGCGATGATGAGGTTCTCTTTATGACTCGCGATATTAGCGATCGCAAGCAGGCAGAAACTGCTCTGCGCTGCCTCATAGAAAGCACTGCCTCTGTCACAGGTAAAGACTTCTTCTCAACATTGGCGCAGCAGTTAATGCTGGCACTGAAGGTGCAACATGTCCTAGTGACTAAACTCGTGGGCGATCATCTGCAAACACTGGCATATTGGAAAGATGACGAGATGCAGCCAGAGATCACGTTTGCACTGGCAAATACCCCCTGCGGGACTAGCGCGATCGAACAAGGGCAGTTCCATTGTCCTACAGGGCTTCAACAACGCTTCTCTGAATATCCTCTCGTTCAGTCCTTGCAGGCGGACAGCTATCTGGGCATTCCGATTACAAGCACCAACGGTCAGCCACTAGGCTGTCTCTGCATTCTAGACAATAAGCCTATGGAAGATATTCAGTGGGCAGAGGCGTTTTTACGCATCTTTGCAACGAGAGCAGCCGCAGAGTTAGAACGGCAGCAAGCCACTGAATCGTTGGAACAACTGAACCAGGAGTTAGAAGATCGGGTAGAACAACGCACATCCGCTCTCCGCAGCAGCGAAGCAACCCTGAGTGCCTTCTTTGACCAGGCAGCAGTTGGCATGAATTTGGCAACCCCGGATGGACAGTATGTAAAGGTCAACCAAAAACTGTGTGACATTCTAGGCTACACCCAGGAAGAGTTGTTGACTAAGAATTTCAAGGATATTTTCCATCCAGAAGAGGAAGACAGGGCGCAAGCAGAACGGCAGCAACTGTATGCTGGAGCCATCGATTCCTTTTCCATCGAAAGGCGCTACTTGCACAAAGACGGTAGTGCAGTTTGGATCAGTCTCACGGTCTCTTTAATCTACAAGCCATCCGGTGAACCAAATTATTCGATCGGAGTGGTGGAGGAGATTGGCGATCGCAAACGAGCAGAAGAAGCGTTACAACAGAGCGAAGAAAAGTTTCGTCAGATTGCCGAACATATTCAGAGCGTTTTCTGGGTGAGTAGTGCCGATTACAGCGAGACCATCTATGTTAGCCCTGCCTATGAGACAATTTGGGGACGCTCCTGCAACTCGCTTTACGCTTTGCCGCAGTCCTTTACCGATGCAGTCCACCCCAAAGACCAGACGCGGATTTTGGCGCTTCTTGCAGAGCGAATGGAGGGATATGACGAGGAGTATCGTATTCTTCAGCCCGATGGAACATTGCGTTGGATTCACGATCGCGCCTTCCCCATCCATAACGCCCAAGGAGAAGTCTATCGTCTCGCTGGGATTGCAGAAGATATCACCGATCGCAAGCAAGCCGAAGAAACCCTCAATCGCCAGTTAGCTTTGATCGAAGCCTCGATCGACGGCATTGTCATGCTCAACACTAACGGCGAATACACCTACTTAAACGAAGCCCAGGTCAAACTATTTGGCTATGACTGTGCTGAAGAACTCCTGGGTAAACCCTGGCAAACGCTTTGTTCGCCAGCCGAGATGAGCCGCTTTAAACAAGATATTTTTCCCGTATTAGTTGAAACGCGGGCTTGGCGTGGAGAAGCGATCGCAATTCGACGCGATGGCAGCACCTTCGACAATGAAGTGTCTCTCACCCTCACCCCCACTGGAGAAGCGATTTGTGTTTGTCGTGATATCAGCGATCGTAGACAAGCAGAGTTAGAAATCATCCGCAACCGCGATCTACGAGAAGCCATTTTTAACGAATCAGCCGATGCAATCTTTTTGGTGAATGTAGAACCCTCAATCACGCTCGACTGCAATCGTCGTGCCGTAGAGTTGTTTGAAGCGTCTGGCAAAGACGAGTTGTTGTACATCGAAGGTCATATGCTACAACGCCATCAGTTTACAGAGGAAGAACTGAAGTTAATTTCTCAAGAGATAAAAGATAAGGGCTTTTGGAGCTGCGAAGTCGAATATATCACCCGTAAAGGCAACCCGTTTTGGGGTAACCTAGCAGCAAAGCGAATTAGTATCGCAGGGCGGGTAATGAATTTGGTGCGAGTGACAGATATCAGCAAGCGAAAGCAGTCAGAACTGTTGTTGAAAGCGCAGCAGGAGTTTCTCCGTCGTCTCATTGATACCGTTCCCAATCTGATTTTTGTGAAAGACTGGCAAGGGCGATTTACGCTGGTAAATCAGGCAACTGCCAATGTCTACCAATCTACAATCGCAGACCTAATTAGCAAAACAGATGCCGATTTCCATTCAAACACAAAAGAAGTTGAGCAATTTTTGGCAGTCGATCTAGAGGTGATGACCACAATGACTACAAAGGTTTTAGAAGAAACAGTTACCTCTCCTGACGGAAAACAGTTCTATTTTCAAACCATCAAGACCCCGATCGTGTCTGCGGATGGGCACTCTAGAGAGATTTTGGGAGTCGCAACCGATATTAGCGATCGCAGACAAATAGAAGAACAACTGCGTAGAAGCGAAGCCTACCTGCTTGAAGCGCAGCGCATTGCCCACGTTGGAAGCTGGGAGTTTGACCTGGCAACCCAAAAAATTACTTGGTCAGCCGAGACCTTTCGGATGTTTGGACGTGATTCTGCACAGCAGGAGCCAACCTATAAAGAACTGATGCAGTCCATTCATAGCGACGATCGCGATCGTTACAAAGCAATTTTGCGACGGACGATCAAGCAAGTGCAGCCATTTGAACTAGAGAATCGAGTGCTGCGACCCGATAATTCTATGGTTTATGTGCTGGTAAAAGGGCAGCCCATCCTAGATGAAACGGGCAAGCTTCTCAGTTTTCTGGGCACCGTTTTAGACATCACAAGCCGCAAACAGTCTGAGGAGCAGTTGCGGCAAACCAACGAGCAACTTGCCCGCACGACTCGCCTCAAAGATGAATTCCTCGCCAACATGAGCCACGAACTCCGCACTCCCCTCAACGCCATCTTGGGCATGACTGAGGGACTGCAAGATCGCGTCTTTGGCACGATCAATGAGCGACAGATCAAAGCCCTACAAACCATCGAGCGCAGCGGCTCCCATTTGCTAGAGCTAATCAATGACATTCTTGACATCGCTAAAATTGAGTCGGGTCAGTTAGAGCTAGACTGCA
This sequence comes from Phormidesmis priestleyi BC1401, assembly GCF_001650195.1. Classification (GTDB taxonomy): domain Bacteria; phylum Cyanobacteriota; class Cyanobacteriia; order Leptolyngbyales; family Leptolyngbyaceae; genus Phormidesmis_A; species Phormidesmis_A priestleyi_B. The sequence goes on from NZ_LXYR01000024.1 coordinate 36,790, forward strand.
CCCCCACCGCCGTGATTTTACTTTGCCAATCGAGTCTGGCGTTTGTCAGCCAACAAGCGCTAAAAAAACGCATCCAGATAGAGATTAAACTGCCCCCCAATCTACCCAACTTGTCGGTGGATGGACGACGCATCCGCCAAGTTTTGATTAACCTGGTTGACAATGCGGTCAAGTTTACCCCAGACGAAGGACGCATCACTCTAAAAGTCAGCCATCAGCAGACCCCTGCCGACCTAGAATCCGCCGATTCCTCACCCCAAAATTTCCTGCGAATTGCGGTCATTGATACGGGCATTGGCATTGCCTCAGAAGATATCAACAAACTGTTTCAGCCCTTTGTCCAGATCGATAGCGCCCTCAACCGCCAATATCAGGGCACAGGCTTGGGGCTTGCCCTAGTGAAACGCATCGTCGAACTCCACGGAGGGCAAGTAGGGCTAACCAGCGAGGTGGGGGTGGGAAGCTGCTTCACGATCGACCTTCCCTGTGCTGCGGTGCCATTCTCTCCGGGGCTAGAAACCCAGCTAAAACCCGACACTGCACCGAGCCAGCGAGCAGAGGCACCCCCCTTAATCTTGCTTGCAGAAGACAACGAAGCCAATACCATGACGCTTTTGAGCTACCTAAAAGCAAACGGCTATCAGGTTCTTTTAGCAAAAAACGGACAGGAGGCAGTCGCCCTAGCTCAGTCTGAGACCCCTGATTTGATTTTGATGGATATTCAAATGCCAGGGATGGATGGGTTAGAAGCCATGCAGCAGATCCGCCGCGAGCCAACCCTGGTCGATGTGCCTATCATTGCTCTTACTGCCCTTGCTATGACGAGCGATCGTGAGCGTTGTCTCGCCGCCGGAGCCAGTGACTACCTCAGCAAACCGATTCAGCTCAGGCAGTTGGTCACCACGATTCAACAGCTTTTAGCCTCATAGATCTGGCTTATGAAGAAACCATCTATCTTAGTCATTGACGACCAACCCGATAATTTTGATGTTATTGAAGCTCTCTTGAGTAAGCAAAATTATCAATTACACTATGCTGCCAGTGGTCAAGAGGCGATCGCGACCCTGGACACGTTTCAGCCTGATCTCATTTTGCTAGATGTGATGATGCCTAGCATGGATGGCATCGAAGTCTGTCAGCGCATCAAAGCGATGCCGCGATGGGAAGCCGTCCCAATTATTGTGGTTACTGCTCTGACAACCAAGGGAGACCTCGCCCAATGTTTGGCTGCTGGGGCAGATGATTTTATCAGTAAGCCTGTCAATCGCTTAGAGCTAATGGCAAGAGTGCGATCGATGTTACGCATCCGTCAGCAATATCAGCGATTAGCCACGTTCAACACCAGACTAGAAGCAACTGTGCAACAGCGAACCGCCCAGTTGCAAACAATGATTTTTCAGGATGCGCTTACAGGGTTGCCCAGTCGGGCGTTCTTACTTCAAAAACTAGCTGAGATATCACAGTCTAGAGAATCATTCTTTGTAGTATCTCTAGACTGCGATCAGTTTAAACTGGTCAACGGTTCCTTTGGTCATGCTGTCGGCAATCAATTGCTGACTGCCATCAGCAAGCGGTTACAGCAGTATCTCTGCTCTGGCGATGTGTTAGCCCGCCTGGGTGGGGATGAGTTTTGTTTTTTGCTCCGTCGGGTCGAAGATGCGGCTGTTCTTGAACCATTTATCCAAACCATTTTGCGGAGCTTTGATGCTCCGTTTCTCGTTGCCGATTGTGAAATCTTCATGACCGTCTGTATCGGGGTTGCTTTGAGCAATGACACAGATCAACAACCTGACGAACTCCTGCAAAATGCTGATACAGCGATGTATCAAGCTAAGTTGCGTAGTAGGGGCAGCTATCAAATCTTCGATCGCCAAATGCATCTAGCAATGGTAAACCGTTTAACGCTGGAACACGATCTGCAACGAGCGCTAGAACAGCAGGAGTTTGTCCTCTATTACCAGCCGATCGTCAATCTTCAAACCCAGAAAGTTGTAGGGTTTGAAGCACTGGTGCGCTGGCAACACCCCAGTAGGGGCATGATTTCACCCGGAGAATTTATCCCCTGCATGGAGGAAACAGGGCTGATTGTGCCAGTCGGAATCATGGTGTTAAAGCAGGCATGTCAGCAGCTTCGTGCATGGCAGCAACAGGGCTGGATGGAGTTAACGATGAGCGTAAATCTCTCGGTGCGGCAATTTGCTTGCTCGACTCTGCTGGCTGATATCGATCGTGTGTTAGCAGAAACGTCTGTTAGTTCGGCTCATCTCAAACTAGAAATTACCGAAAGTGCGATTATGGACAACGCTGAAATGGCGATCGCTCTGACTAAAGCACTGCGATCGCGACACATTCAAATCAGCATTGATGACTTTGGTACTGGATATTCTTCTCTCGGTTATCTGCATCGCTTTCCAGTAGACAACCTAAAAATCGATCGCTCTTTTGTCAATCAAACTCAATCAGAAAATCGTAACTATCACGTTGTCGATACTATTATTGCACTCAGCAATAAGTTGGGTCTGTCTGTCATTGCAGAAGGAATTGAAACGATTCAGCAGCTTGAGTGGCTGCAACATCTCGGCTGTGAGTTTGGGCAAGGCTATTTATTTTCCAAGCCTCTGGCAGCAGATGAAATCGAAAGAATTTATCTCACGAGACCGACAAAAAATAGGCTCTGCGATGGAATGAATAAGATGACCTCTCAACAGCTTGCTGGGGAAGTATAGGGTGTGTTTTAAACCTCTGGTTTTCGTTGCTATCCCGCCCTGAACTTCAGTTCAGGGCGAGGCAGAATCGCAGCGAGAGAGTGTTAAAACACGCCCTCAGCCTGTTGTTGCTAAGACATCAACTTAGCGTCCTCATGCAACTTAGTGCCATACCGACAAAATAAACTTCTTGTAAAAGTCCGAAGATGCCCTCATCCCCCAACCCCTTCTCCCAAGTTTGGAAGAAGGGGAGCCAGATTTCAAAGTCCCTCTCCCACACTTGGGAGAGGGATTTAGGGTGAGGGCAGGGACTTTTGCAAGAGGTCTAATTAAGATTGGCTGCTGGCGGAAAACCCGCTGTTAGAATGGTAGCTATAGGAGCCTTCTCTCTACACCGGGCTAAACTTATGAAAAACTCGATCGGTCTGCGTCAGCTTTTGCCCATGACTCTCTCTTTGCTAGCGGCTGCAACCACGACTGGAGCGATCGCTGCAACTCCTCCAACGACTACTTCGCAATCGCGTGAACAGTCGGTACAGACGCAGAACGTGCAGTTGATGCAAATTCCAGGGGTAGATTTGCCCGTCTGGATTTATCCGGTAGGTGGCGTAATTCTGCTGCTGATATTTTTGCCAAAAATTGGTTGGATTGCTGGGCTGATCGTGATTGGTGAGCGAGAAGTGGGCATCGTAACCAAAAAATTCTCGTCGAAAAGTCTGCCGCCTAATCGACTGATTGCTACCAATGGCGAAGCCGGACTGCAAGCCGATACGCTGCCTCCTGGCTGGCACTTTGGTTACTTCCCCTGGCAATATAACGTCAGCCACACGTCTGTGATTACGATTCCTCAAGGCGAGATTGGGCTGTTAGTGGCAAACGATGGCGCAACTATTCCGCCCGATCGTATTCTAGGCAGAGTTGTAGAGTGCGACAACTACCAGGATGCCCGCAAGTTCTTCGCCAATGGGGGTGAAAAAGGACGACAGCTTGCCATTTTGACATCGGGAACTTACCGAATCAACACGGCTTTATTTGAAGTGATCACGGCGGCGAATGCATCCCAGCACGAGATGCAGCCCAACCAACTGCGGATCTACACGATCGCGCCCGATAGCGTAGGAGTAGTGACTGCGCTAGATGGTGCCCCGATCGATGCGGGTGAGATTGCCGGACCGATCATCGCCGACCACGACAACTTTCAGAGAGCCGATCGCTTTGTGCAAGATGGAGGACGGCGCGGACTGCAAGAGCAAGTCATGCTGTCTGGCTCGTGGAATTTAAATCCGTGGTTTGTGCAGACCCAACAGGTGCCGATGACTCAGGTGCCGATCGGCTATGTCGGGGTCGTGATTTCATTTGTGGGCAAGTCGCATCAAGATGTCAGCGGCGATTCCTTCACTCACGGCAATTTGGTGAACAAAGGCGATAAAGGCGTATGGGTTGAGCCACTCTATCCGGGTAAGCATCCGCTCAACACCCAGATCATGAAGGTGGAACCTGTGCCGACCACCAATATTGTTCTGAACTTCACCAGCCGCTTTAGTGGAGAACACGGCTATGATTCTAAGCTGATTGCGCTAAAGCTGCTGTCGTTTGACGGCTTTGAGTTTGAGCTAGAGGTGTTTCAGATTATTCATGTTGGTGCAGCCGATGCGCCCAAAGTCATTTCGCGGTTGGGTTCGATGCAAAACCTGGTCGATCATGTGCTGCGTCCGATCGTGGGCAACTACTTCCGCAACTCTGCCCAAGAATATACGATTCTAGACTTTCTCACTGCCCGAAGTGAACGACAAGCCGAAGCCGCAGAATATGTGCGGCAGGCACTTCGCGCTTATGATGTGCAAGCGGTAGATACGCTGATTGGACTGATTACGCCGCCCCGCGAACTGATGCAAACCCTCACCGATCGCAAAATTGCCGAGGAGCAGCAGAAAACCTACGATGTGCAGCGCGTTGCTCAAACTCAACGGCAAGAATTGGTGCGAGAAACAGCGTTGGCAAACATCCAAGACCAGATCATCACCGCTCAAGAAGGCGTAACGATCGCCCAACTGCAAGCGTCTGCCGCAGTCAAACAGGCGAACGGAGAAGCCGAAGCGATTCGCGTCACAGGACAAGCCAAAGCCGATGCTTATCAGGCGGGGGTGAGTTCTCTAGGGGCACAGGCTTATACGGCACTGCAACTGATGCAGGTGATTGGCGATCGCAATGTGCGGGTGGTTCCTGATGTCTCGGTGAGCGGCAGCAACAGTTCTGGCTTGTTGGATGGCTTGATGAGTATGATGCTGTGGAACCAATCGAATGGCAATTCCATCACGACAATTCCCAATGGCAACGGCAAAGTAGAGTCGAGCGATCCAGTGTCGGCGATCGTGCCTTCATCAGAGCATGACTCCAATCTCTGATTACTACTGCTTTAATCCCAGTTGTTCAGCACCAAGTCATCTAACAACAAACTGTCAGCAGTGTGGTGCGCTGCTGCAACTGGGACGCTACTACGCCATCAAGCGATTGGGGCAGGGGAAATTTAGCCGCACGTTTCTGGCAATTTGCTCTACGGACTCTGAGGGGAACAAATCAGACGGCTCAACTCAATATGTGATTCAACAATGCTGGGACAATTGCGTTGATACAGTCCTAATCGCTAAACTGCGAACAATTGGACACCATCCCCAACTGCCCACAGTGGTGGATTACTTTGAGCAAGACGGCATTTACTATTTGGTGCAAGACTATGTTGATGGCGAGAGTTTAGATAGAGCGATCGCCGCCAAAGGGCAGTTCACTCCAGCGCAGGTATGGCAGGTTTTGGAGTCTATGCTGCCGATTCTGCATTGGATTCACGCTCATGGGATGATTCACCGCGATCTCAAACCCGAAAATATTATTTACAGCAAGTCAGAATTCAGATTGGTGGGCGCTGCGATTTTCAACGCCGATACTCCACAATCTGCGATCGGCAGCGCCGAGTATGCCGCACCTGAACAACTTCGAGGCGAGGCGGTATTTGCCAGCGACCTCTGCAGCTTGGGCGTTATCTGCATTCACCTACTAACGGGCGTGCAGCCGTTTCACCTGTTCGATACAACCGAAAATCACTGGGTGTGGCGCACCTACTGGCTATCCACCGCTGCATCTTCTGAGAAGTATCCTGATCGCTTGGCTCAAATTCTCGATCGCTTAATTGCCCCCAACCCCGATCAGCGATTTGCATCTGCTGCGGCAGCGATCGCGACGATCGAGCAGATTCGAGGCAAAAAAATCCCGATTCCGACTCCGGCACCTCTGATCACTTGGCAAAATACGGCGACATTAACGGGTCACGAAGGACTGTTTGCCAGCGTCACAGCAGTTGCAGTCTCGCCCGATCGTCGCTATGTCGCCAGCGCCAGCGAAGACAAAACCGTGCGGTTGTGGAATCTAGACACAGGCAAACAAATTCTGGTACTGCGAGGACACAGCCAATTTGTGCAAGCCGTAGCATTTCATCCGCAGCAGTCAAATTGGCTAATCAGTGCGGGGCGCGATCGTCAGATCAAATTTTGGGATTGGATCACTCAGCAGCAGCTCCGCACCCTTGCAGGACATACCCAGCAAATTCACGCGATCGCCTTCAGCCCTGATGGAACGCTGATTGCCAGCGGCAGTGCCGATAAGACTCTAAAGGTGTGGACTCTAGACGGTGAAATCATCTCTACTTTTCTAGGGCATCGCCTAGCGGTGAACGCAGTTGCCTTTCACCCCGTCGCCCCTCGGATCGCCAGCGCCAGTGCAGATACTACGATTCGTCTTTGGCATCTCGACGGTAAACTCGATCGCACGTTGACAAGACATACTCAGGCAGTCAGAGCGATCGCGTTTAGCCCCACAGGTCAATTTCTTGCCAGTGGCGGTGAAGATAAAACCATTTGCCTTTGGGAGGTTGCCTCTGGTCAATGTTGTCGAGTTTTACCGGGGCATTCTTGGTCGATTTCTTCCCTAGTGTTTGCCACAGACCGCATCTTAATCAGTGGGAGTTGGGATCAAACCATCAAAGTGTGGCAGTGGGACACAGGCGAGGAAATCGCGAGATTGGTGGGGCACACTGATTCGATTTCTAGCTTGGCACTGCAACTCGGTGAACCGATGAACAACATGACCGTCCACCCGCTAGAAAACGCTGTCCTGATAAGCGGGAGTCGAGATAAAACAATTAAACGCTGGCAGTTCTTCTAGGGCGTGTCATCAATAGACCTCTTGCAAAAGTCCCTGCCCTCACCCTAAATCCCTCTCCCAAGTGTGGGAGAGGGATTTTGAAATCCGGCTCCCTTCTCTCTCCTAAGCTTGGCAGAAGGAAGCCCTCCCCAGCCCTTCTCCACAAGGAGAAGGGAGCCAGAGAGTCAAAGTCCCTCTCCCCAAGGAGAGGGATTTAGGGTGAGGGCAGACTCTCTGCATCTCACAAGTTAATTAGGATTGCTATAGTCTTTGTTATTCAGGAACCCGATCGAGTTCCAGCCGATACGTTCCGACAAACCCTGTGCCGCCGATATCAAACTCCCAGCCGTCTGCCACCCGCCGCATCAGAGTCGCACTTTTAAGAGAGTCATCGCCGTCTGCAAACTCTTCACCTGTGTAGAGATAAAGCTGAAGCGTCGGCTGCAAAATCGCCCGCACATAATATTGTTTGGCGAACACAATGTTGTCGGAGAAGCCAACCCCAAACAAGTCGCGTTCGCTCACATAAAACTCCATTCGCATCACGAGATCGGTTTGAGTGGTGCTAGCTGCGCTGTTGAGATATCCTTCCCAGATCAGTTGATTGGCATCTGCCCACGGGAAGGAAAGAGTCCGATCGCTAAAGTCTCCGGTGCGAAACGGACCATAGCAGTTTTCAGCGTCTCTACTTTGATGAAACAGCTCAAAATCTACGCCACGCGGCTTAATCGACACACCAAAGAAAAACTCGCTTTTGCCAAACAAGTCAAACCCGCGCTTAACCTGTGCCTGAACTTGACGCAACCGCACATGGATGTCGCCAAAAAAGAACCGCGTCGCCACTTCAAATGACTCGCGGGCACTTACTAATGAATCAAACCCGCCATGAGGTTTGTGCACAAATGTTCGAGGTGCCCCCGGAATCTGAGCAAAGTCTTGTTTGACTAATCCATCGCTGCGGTTATAGTTCATACCAAACTCTCCAGCAACCGAAAACATCCGATTGAGTGCAGACGCAGCGACATTGTTATATGCCTTGTAGTTGGTGCCCACGATCGTGAGTAAGCGATCGAGCGGAAAGCACTTGCCAAAATTTTGATAACCCGCATCATTGTTAGGGTTTGCCTGACTCTCAGGGTTGAAATGCTCTAGCTCATCTGCCGACTCAATGCCCAGCCAACGCAGATCGCGCAGCACTTGAAACGCAATTCCTTTGTGCGGCGTTCCTAGCGTGACGACTTTGTTAATCGCTTCATCTGCCGCTGTGATGCCCCGCTTGGGGTAAGTACGCTGAATTGCTTCTCTCACAATTAGCCCACCCATTGAATGAGCAATGATATTCACTTTGGGTTTAGTGCCGTGTTTGATCTCAGCCAATGCCCGAATGAAATCGATCAGCCGCGCCAACGCTTCGCCATATTTTGCAAACTCTCGATCGCGCAAATCATAATAGCGAAACACCCACAGGCTATGACACGGGTCGTCTTTAGACTGCAATAATCGCAGTGCCATTGCCGGGTCGATAATCACTTTTCCCTGAAAGAAACTCGGATCAAACGCCTCAAGCGCCGCCGGAATGACGGGAGGGGCAGACAGATCGCTGCCATAGTAGCCGATAACATTGGTGGCATCCTGAAATCTCCAGTCCGATTTCATAAACCGCAGAATCAGCCCCTCATAGATATAATTTTCGCCCCGCTTTTGAGGATAGACACTGCCATCGTTGAATCCTTGATAGGTCATCTTACGTTCATCGACGGTATCGGTTCCTCCAAATCCGCGCACTAAAACGATCGGTAAAGGGCGACGAGTTGCAGCAGACCACACAGGATTTGACATAGGTTTGACCTCTCACAAGATGAATTAAGGTAAACAATACTCAGTTAGTTTGTCACTAATAGCTACAGCGTAAATGCAGCCATTACGGAACTATTTTGTTCTATCGTTCCCGATATAACTCGATCGTCAGCGACAAACTTCACAGGATTGAGTAGCCTGCCTGATTTCTAAACTGGATAGAGTCGATCGAGCCGAATCAAGGTTTGTAGCAGCATATTGACCCCTTGGAACCGATCTGGAGAGTCCGGTTGATTCCCTAAATTTCAAATGGCTTAAATTACAATTAAATTTTTTCCAAAATTGGTAGAATTGTATTACTGTAGTCTGTTGGAACTATACGCATTGAGTGAACGAAAGTCTTTCTTGTAGCGCTGCCCATAGCGCACTTACACTCTTTATGGTAGGATATAGTGCTACATAGTCTACTACTTACAAATTTGACTGAAGATCTATTTCAGTCTAAAAGGTTTAATCATATGGTGGAAGCAGCACTAGAACTTTTTGACACTGAGAAGATAATTGTTCGGGATTTGGGGTCAATAGATCAAGATGATCCTCAAGCCTGGGAGAACAAGATTATTTTCAGCGACTGCTTAGAAGCATTACAAAAGATGCCATCTGAAAGTGTCGATTTGATAATAACCTCGCCTCCATACGCTGATAGTCGAAAAAAAACCTATGGTGGAATTTCTCCAGATGAATATCCTGACTGGTTTCTTGCAAGAGCTTTAGAGCTGAAAAGAGTTTTAAAGCCAGAAGGTTCTTTTATTCTTAACATTAAAGAAAAAGTTGTTAACGGCGAGAGACATCCCTATGTATTGCGTTTAATTTTAGGGATGCAGAATCAAGGATGGTTATGGACTGAGGAATACATATGGCACAAAAAAAACAGTTACCCTGGCAAATGGTCTAATCGTTTTCGTGACTCTTGGGAGCGCTGTTTGCACTTCAATAAGCAAAAAAAGTTCAAAATGTACCAGGAGACCGTTATGGTTCCTATGGGCGATTGGGCTAAGTCACGCCTCAAGAAATTAAGTGAAACTGATAAAAAACGTGATAATTCTAAAGTAGAGAGTGGGTTTGGCAAGAACATCTCGAATTGGTTGGGGCGTACTACAGCTTATCCAACTAACGTTCTACATTTAGCAACGGAATGTGGAAACAAAAATCATAGTGCCGCATTTCCTAAATCTCTTCCATCCTGGTTTATTAAGTTGTTTACCGAACCAGGCGATGTCGTACTCGATCCTTTTCTTGGTTCTGGAACATCTTGCATAGTAGCCAAAGAATTGGGTAGAACCTATATAGGTATTGAAGTAAAAGAGGAATATTGCAACCTTTCAGTCTTCAACATTGGGCAAGCAAAGGTTGATGCTCAGACTGTAAGCTATGCCATTGAAGATGACAATTCTCAGTTAGGAGATAGCGTTTCTATGTCTAATTCAATCTACCAAGTCTATTATGACTATCTAGCAGAGAATGTTCTTACTCCTTTTTATGAAAAGAGATTTGAGAAATTAAGAAAGCTAAAACTCCAGGATGTTTTAAGACGCAAAAATCCGTATTTGTTCAAAGCGAAAAATATAGAGTTAGCCGGAGACTTCGTGAAGAGTATTGTTGATGCTTATCTCTCTTCGCAAGAAGAAACCATTTTTGGAAATTTGCTAGAAGATTTTGCAATATTTGTATCATCGAGATTGCACAAAGGCTTCAAGTCTAGCTTAAAGAGTGTTGACTTAGAGTTTGAGAGAAACGGTTGTTATTACATAGTGGGAATTAAGTCTGGAACTAATTGGGGCAATTCTGACCAAATTAACAGAATGAAAGACAACTTCAGAAAAGCCAGGAAAATTTTACATGAGCGTGGAGTACATCAAGAAATCGTTGCTGTCAACGGCTGTATGTATGGGAAAGACAATAATCCCTTGAAAGATAAGAAACTGCTCAACAAGAAATTTGTAGATGAAGAGCCAGATAAAATTTATTACAAACGTGCTGGTCAAGACTTCTGGGAATTTATATCTGGAGATGAGGATCTCTATCAGGAAATAATTGTACCGATTGATAAAGAAGCAAAGAGAAAGGATGAGTTGTTCAGAGCCACCTATGTTGCAAAAGTTAATGAAATGACATCGGACTTTGATTGTTACTTTATGACTAACTATCAGATTGATTGGGTCAAACTTGTGGACTATGTATCTAAGCGAGGTGAGGTTCTCCTAAAGCCTTCGCAAAACCAAATGATCTTGACATTAGAGGAAGGCTCTGATTCCGAGGAAGTCTTGGATTTGTCCGATGCTCTAGATTTTGAAGAATTTGAGGATTAAAAGTGTAGATTTAAACTAAACCGGATACATCAGATCGAGCCGAATCAAGGTCTGTAGCAGCATATTGACCCCTTGAGCGCATTCTTCGGGCGAGGTATATTCGTCTTCGGCGTGGCTGATTCCGGCCTGGCTGGGGACGAAAATCATGCCCATGTCGGTGATTAGCCCCATTTCTTGAGCGTCGTGACTGGCGCGGCTAGGCAGATGGCAATAACTGAAGCCCATTTCTTTGCAGGTTTGCTCGATCGCCGTTTGAATGCGAGGAGTCGCTAGAACGGCTTCGGTTTGCAGAATCGGCGTGATCGTGATTTCAGTTCGGTTCGACTTGGCGATCGCCTGTAGCTGCTGCTGAAGCTGCTCGGATAATAAGATCAGATGTTCTTGATCAACGTCACGCATGTCGATCGTTAACTCAACCTGTCCCGGCACGATATTAGCAGCGTTGGGAAATACGCTTAACGCGCCGACCGTCGCTACAGAGGAACCTGAAGAACTTTTTGCGAGATGGTTCACCGCTAAAACGATTTGAGAAGCCGTCACGAGTGCATCTTGTCTCATGCTCATCGGCGTAGTGCCTGCATGGTTCGATCGACCAATCACCGTCACGATATAGCGATGTTGTCCGACGATTCCTTCGACGACTCCAATTTGCTTCCCGTGGTGTTCTAAAACGCCGCCCTGCTCGACGTGTAGCTCAACAAATGCAGCGATGTCAGCAGCATTGCGTTTAGCAGTAGCGAGTTTTGACCAATCGCCGCCAACTCGCTGAAGACAGGTCTCGATCGAAGTGCCATCGTCGCGCCGATAGTATTCGGGTTCTTTAAAAACGGTGCCTGAGATGGCTTTTGCACCAATCATGCCGCCCTCTTCGTCAGTGAAGACCACCACCTCAACGGGATGGTCGAGTCGAATCGAGTGTTCGCGCAGCACTCTGACCACTTCAATCCCTGCCAAGACTCCTAGCGCTCCATCATAGCGTCCGCCTGTCGGAACCGTGTCAATGTGAGATCCCGTCATCAGGGCAGGGGCATCCGTTTTTTGCCCTGCATAGGTGCCGATGATGTTTCCGGCTGCATCAATTCGCACGGTCATTCCGGTTTCCTGCATCCATCGCTGTACAAGCTGACGCGCCGAAATCACCTCTGGACTGTAGGCAATGCGACACACGCCGCCGTTGGGGAGTTTCCCGATCGTAGCGAGTTCGGCAATCGTTCGGCTGAGACGATCTTGGTTAATGAATGGTGCAGTAATCACAGTCATGGCTATTCACTTTGACGACGAGAGAAGAACTGAATTCCTATCAATGCTACCCCAATCAATAGAAAAGAGAATGCAGTCGTTAACGTTCCTAATGCATAAAGCGATGGAGATGTGACGTTTGTAGTCATGCCAAAAATCTCTAACGGCAACGTATTTTTCTCACCCGATATTAACGACGTGCGAGTAAATTCGTCATAGGACAATGTAAAGCCGAATAACGCAACTCCGATTAGACTCGGAGCAATGAGCGGCAGTACAATCTCCCAAAAAGTTTTACCGTCTCCGGCTCCTAAATCGCGCGCGGCTTCTTCATAAGTAGGATTGAAGCGATTAAACACGCCGAGCATAATTAAGAATGCGAAGGGAATCGTCCAGGTAAGGTGTCCAGCTAATGCGGACGAATACCACTGACTTTGAATTCCTAATAGACTAAACACAATGCCAATGCCTAATGAAATGAGAATGCTCGGCACAATCAGACTCGAAATGGTCAAATAGAAGATGAAATTAGAGCCAATAAACCTGCGGCGAAATGCCATTCCGGCTGAAACGCTGATCACGACCGTGATGACCATCACAAGCAATCCTAGCAGCAGCGATCGCTGAAAGGCTTCGACAAAACTACCGACGCGCTGTTGACCAAACACCGATGCCAGCCAATAAAAACTAAAGCCACGCATGGGAAAGGTCAATTGCCCTTCAGGACCTTGAAGCGACAGCAGGAAAATGGCGGAAAACGGTCCGTAGAGAAATAGCACAAACAATCCGAAGAAGGCAGACAGAAAATAGAACGATAAGGGACGTTTCTTCATCACAACTCCTTGCGAATATCAACGACACGCAGAATAGCAAACACCAGCATCAACGTGATGATTAATAAAATTACCGCATTCGCTGCTGCTAAGGGATATTGCAAACTGCCGATTTGATTTTTGATTAAATATCCGATCGACGACGATTGTCCCCCGCTCATCAACCGCACGGTGGCAAACTCGCCCATGACGAGCGTGACGATAAAAATAGTTCCGATCGCGATCCCAGACGACGAGAGCGGCAGAATAACCTCTTTTTGAATCTGAAAGGCTGAGGCACCCGCATCTTCAGCAGCAGAAACGAGCATCCGATCGATTCGCATCATGCTGTTAAAAATTGGACCGATCATAAACAACACATACAGATGCACCATCGCCAACACGACTGCGAAATCTGAAAACAAAAACATTTCAACAGGTTTATCCGTAAAGTGCAGCGCCATCAAACTTTTATTGATGACTCCCTCACGTCCTAAAAACGGAATCCAGGAGATCATGCGAATGATATTTGAGGTCAAGAATGGAATCGTACACACCAAAAACAAAATCACCTGCCAGCGCAGTGTTTTGACGTGAAACGCTAGAAAGTATGCAACCGGATACGCAATCAGAATGGTAAAAAACCAAACTAATCCGACAAACTTAAACGTATTGAGATAAGTAGTCAGGTAAACTTTAGACGCGAAAATCGCCTGATAATTACTCAACGTAAAGCCAGGAGTCATCGAATAGCCGTTGAATTCCCAAAAACTTACCGCCACGATCGTCAGAATCGGAATCACCAGAAATAATAGCAGCACGATCGTCTGAGGGGCGACCAATAGATAGGGTTGTAGCGTTCTCCAGTTTTTCAACATGGTAGGGAAAGTGGCAAAGAACAAAAAACGTGCAGACGATGCTCAGTCTAAAATTTTACAGAATTGCCATCCGCTACATCCGTCACAAAAGCAGGATCAGGTTTCAGCAACTCGATCCTGCTGCCAAACCCTTTAGAAGTTAAACGTAGTCCGAATAACACCTAAATAGATAGTGTCGTTTGCACTGTTGTGTTCTGGATTCGCAATCAGCACTAGCCCAGGCGTAATGCCCACATGATCGTTTATCGTATAGCGGTAAAACGCCTCAACCTGAATCGAGGTATTGGGATCTTTGAAGCCAGAAAGATCGTTCGAGGTGGTTTTAGACGGCATTCCGACGATCAATCCACCTAAGTTGCCTTTCTTGCCCAAGTCAGGAAACGCCAGCGCCACTGCCCAAGCTTGAATCGTTGCACTCGCGCCCTTGGTCGCTCCGCCTTGAGACTTTGCGTCACCCAAATAATACCAACCACTCAGGCTAAAATTGGGATTAAACCGATATTCTGCCTCGACTCCATAGCCATTTGTGATCACGGGAGCCGCGCCAAACGGAAACGCCGAATTTTGGCTACCAAAAAAGCCACCGGGAGGCGCATTTCCGCTCCCATTGTCGTAAGCATTTAAGTAAGTCAACGCTACCGCTAAACTGTTGTTTGGACGAAAGGTGATCTGACCCAATGCTCCATAAGGTCCACCTGTTAAACCTGTCTTTGGATCGTTTGCGGTCGGAGTGCCTGCCAAATAGCCGCCCCCAACGTTAATAGAATTGCTGAGATTGTAGTTAAAGCCCGCTCCACTTACGCCACTCGGAAAGTAGATCGGACTCCGCAAGCTGAAGCCCGTCAGCACCGTGTCATAGTCTCCGTCCAACGGGTGCAGCGTGGGCACAAACAAATCTAAAAAGCCGAACGCTTCTAAATAGGCAGTGCCTCGATCGCCGATCGGGAACCGATATTCAAGCTGGTTAATCGATACTGAGTTGCCACTTGCTGACTGAAACGCCAGCTTTGAAGAAGTCGCGCCCGTTGCATCCGCGAGGCTCGGCGTGTTCCCGGCTTGCAGACGAGCGATCAGTTTGTCGCGTCCTGTGAAACTGCTAGTTAGGACTAGACGGACTCGATCGCTAAAAATGATGTTGTCATTAACTTTAGTTCGCGGTTGGGCAGGCACGATCGTCGGACCCGGTGCCCCAGATTGTCCAGGTGGTCTCGCCACCAAGCCAGCGCTCGAACTGACGGCTTTATTGCCTCCAAAGGCACCCAACACACCAAACACCACATTTCCTATAAGTTTGGTGGTGGTTGAGAATTGTTGTTTCTCTAAGGTCGTAGTTCTGGCTTCTAATGAGTCCACTCGACCGCGTAGCGTTGCTAATTCGGCGGCGAATTCTTCTTGCAACCTTTGTAGCGTTGCCAAATCTTCTTTTTTGACGAGATCCGCCGTCGATGCAGCGATTAATTCATTGACTCGATCGAGACACGAATTCAGTCCCGCTGCGAATTCATAGCGTGTCAGTGCTCGATTACCGCGATAGGTTTTATCGGGATATCCTGCAATGCATCCATAGCGTTCGACCAGCGATTGCAATGCCTGAAATGCCCAATCTGTCGGGCGTACATCAGAGAGCTGCGAGATCGATGTAACTTGTGATTCGATCGCGCCATCCTGGGAATATTGGCTGACTGGTTGCAGCGATTCAGGTTGGCGATCGATCGTGACTTCAGTCTCTGTTTGAACGGTTGGCGCTTCGGCTGCAAAGACAACCTGAGACAACAGAACCGAACTGAACACAGTAGAACTCAGACCCAAGGCAAGCTTGAGAAAACTCGTCGTCATGATTCACTCCACACACAAAATAAAGTAGTTAGACCAATTTTTTTAGGTGCATCAGAAACCCCCTGACCGCACCGCTGATATCGCTCAAATCAATGCATCTTGATGATCACGCAGCGATAAATTCGTTCCACTTTTGAATCAGATAAGTTTGCTCTTTCATGACTGAGTTCCAGCAAACCACGTTGCCCAAGCGCTCCTTGAATGAGCCGCCATCGCGCACCGCGCCTTTAGACTCAATCTTTTTGCCGAACGGATCGATAATGTCGATCGCCGCAGGTTTTCCTTCATACCAAAAATCGGCTTCTTCGGGCTTCATAAATTTCTTGGCATTGTCAGGAATCGCGCTGTAGTAGCCTTGTCGTCCCAAAAAGCCGCCCACCCAGCCGTCTAGCAGCCAGTTGAGATATTCGTAGGCTGCGTCTAAGTTGATGCCCGACAGGTTTTTAGAAATGCCCACTCCGCCACCCCAGCCGCGATAGCCTTCTTTAAGCGGACCATACACGCACTTTAACCCTTTGGCTTTCACAGCAGTCACCGCAGGCGACCACATCGATTGCAAAACCACTTCACCTGATGACATCAGATTGACCGACTCATCAAACGACTTCCAAAACGCCCGAAACTGACCCTCTTTTTTCTTTTGAATCAGCATCTCGATCACTTTGTCGAGTTCTTCTTTGGTCATGTTGCCTTTGTCGCCAAACTTCATCATTCCAGACGCTTCCAGCACCATCGCGGCATCCATAATCCCGATCGAGGGGATATCCAGCAACGCCGTTTTGCCTTTGAACTTAGGATCAAATAACTCTGCCCACGACTGAATTTTGCCGCCCGTTAAATCAGGACGATAGCCCAGCGTATCGGCATTGTATTGAAACGGAATCAGCGTTGCCCAATCGGTCGGCGTGGCTGAAAACTCTTTGGAGTCTTTGTCTTTGAGATACATCACTTTACTGGGTGACGTGCCCTGAGACGTGTTGACAGGCGCACCCTCATAAAACTTCCCAGTCGTGAAAAACGGCACAATTTTGCCGAATTCTTTGATGCGTTTAACGTCGATCGCTTGCAGGTTGCCCGACGGAACCACTAGCGGCAAACTAAAATATTCGCCGTCAAACATGTCATATTGACCGGGCTGCGTAATCGCAATCTGGTTATTTTCCTCGGTGCTGAGGGCGCGTAATTGCAGCTTAAAGCCGAGGTCTTTTTCTGCCTGCTCTTTGATCTCGTTGATTTGGGCAACCCCTGTGCCAATAAATCGCAGCGTGACATCTTTGATTTTATTGGTGATGATTGTCGGACCTGTGCCCGTCGATGCGGTGGGCGTAGAAGTCTGATTGTTAGCGCTACAGTTGGTCGTGGCGAGAAAGGCTCCCGCTGCTAGACCCGTTTGAATAAGTTTACGTCGAGAAATATTTGTCATTGCTGAGATAAGGGTAGAGAACAAAAAGGGGTGAGAAGCGAACGAGATATTCCGGTGTGAGGGAAGACTGTGACGAAACGAGCTAACTCGGCAGAAAAACGCACTCTTCAGCCGACCAGCGCAGCGCGATCAGTTGCCCCTCCTGCAGCGAACTGGTTGACCATTCATCGGTGCGGACTTTGTAGAGCAACTCCTGCCCCGTTTTTTCCTCCATGAGTGAAACGCGCGTCACAAATCCTGTTAGCTCGACTGCCGTAATTCTTGCCTGAATAGAGTTTGGGTAGGGAGACGGCTCTGCCGAAGGAAGCTCTAAGTGCATCAGATCAGCCCGAATTGAACAGGCTCCGATCGCGCCCACTTGAGAGGCGTGTCCCCGACAAAACAGAGGACCGATGCCGTCTACGTCTAGCTCGATCAAGTCGCCGCGATTAGTGTCAGAGGCAATCCGGGCAACTTTGCCTTGAAAGATGTTGTTGTCACCCATAAACTTGGCGACAAACTGCGACGTGGGCGTGTGAAAAATTGTAGATGGGGTGCCGACTTGCTCAATTTGACCTTGATTCATAATCACGATGCTGTCTGAGAGTGACATTGCCTCATCCATGCCATGAGTGACTTGAATAAAGGTCATACCAAACTGCTGCTGAATTTTGCGAAGTTCGCCCCGCATTCTCACCCGCAAACTCTCGTCTAAAGCGCTCAGCGGCTCATCTAACAGCAACACTTGAGGACGTGTGACGAGCGCCCTTGCCAGAGCAATGCGCTGCTGCTGCCCGCCGCTCAACTGGGTGGGTTTACGATCGCTCAAATGACTTAACCCTACCAAGTCCAAAATTTCTCCGACTCGGATACGCCGCTCACCCAGCGGAGCCTTTCGCATTTTTAGCCCAAAGTCTACATTGTCCCAAACGCTCTTGTGGGGAAACAGCGCATAGCTCTGAAACATCATCGCAGTGTCGCGCTTGGCAGGCGGCAGGTGACTAACGCGCCGATCGCCGATCAGCACTTCTCCACTCGTCACATCTTCGTGTCCCGCAATCATTCTGAGGGTGGTGGTTTTGCCGCAACCACTCGGTCCAACCAGGCAGCAATAAGTGCCTGCTGCAAAGTCTAGAGTCAAGTTTTCGACCGCGACAAATGCGCCATATTTCTTAGACACCGATCGCAGCGAAACGCCTTGAGTGCTGCTAAATTCCTTCTTAATTTCAGGGCTTGCTGCGATCGTGTCAAGACTAGGAACTTCTGTGGTCATGGTGCCTCCAGCCAGGGTTGGAATGGATAAGGTAAGTTAAGCCTTTCACACAAAACTCAAAAAAAATGTGACAATTCATGCAAAAAAATCTGTAGAAGGCAAGCAGCTATCAGTCGAACCGCTCAAATCAGCTAATCTCCTGAACTTAAACTCACTCGGTCGTTTTCGCTGTACACTGTATACAACGTGAACAAACAGATTAATGTGTCCTCTTATACTTTTTGTGGAAAAGGCTTTTTAGTCTGATCAGTTTACGCCAAACGGATATTGCCAATCATCTGCACAGGCTGTTAGAACCAGACAGCGACTCGCATCCGCTTCAAAGGCAAGGAGTAACACTTTGACTCGATTTTCCCACAATGCACAAGAGCCGATGGCAGCGATCGAGCGCAGTTTATCGCTACAAGAGCAGACTTATCAAGCGCTGCGAGTGGCGATTTTGTCTGGAGAGTTAGCTCCCGGAGAACGCTTGATTGAGACTCAGCTTGCTCAACGATTGCAGGTCAGCCGAACTCCGATTCGAGAAGCTATTCGGCAACTTCAGCACTCTAATTTGGCAACGATCGATGCCAGTGGAACGCTGCGAGTCGCGACGTTTTCTAAAATCGATGCCATTCAGCTTTACGACTGCCGAATCGCGTTGGAATATCTGTCTGTCACCGGAGCCTGCGAGCGAATTACAGCCCTTCAGTTAACAGAGCTAGAGGCATTCGTGACCCAGGCTGAGAAAATGATGCAAAGTAAGTTTTCTCAACTGACTAATTTTCAATTATTGGATTTAGACTATCGATTTCATCGACTGTTGGCAAAGAGTTCTGGTAATCTGTGGCTGATGTCTCTATTAGATCAGGTGTTTGACCAAATGGCGCTGCTGAGAATTCAAACCATGCAGCAAAACCCAGAGGTTTTAGAGGTTTGCACTGAGCATCGGCGGATTTATCAGGCAGTCGTCGATCGAGATACTGATACGGCAGTTCGAGCGATCGCAACTCACTTGATGGCGAGTAAAGAGCGCGTTGTTCAAGAGGTTGAGCAGTTCGTTCAGCGCTCTAGTCATCAATCTAGACGCGAGATCTGAAGGACTTGCGCCGCACATTTTTAGCTAACCAAAGGTGACGTGATGACCGAAACGAGTTTAGGGGTGAAACGAGTCTTTATTTGTGGGTCGGCACTCAAGGGGCAACCCGACCATGCAAATCTTCAGTCTGCTAAGTTTATTCGACCTGCCAAAACCCGTGCGCTTTATCGTCTCCACTCGGCAGCAGATGGCTGGCACCCAGCGATTTATCAGGTCGCAGAAAATGGGGTTAGCATCCCCGGCGAGGTCTATGAGTTAACGATCGAACAATATGACTACTTGGTGTCAACTGAGCCGCCAAATATGTATCCGAGTGATGTGATTTTAGACGACGGAGAAGTGGCAACGGCGATGCTTTACCCTCGTGAGCTAGTTGAGAAACATGGCTGGTTAGACATCTCTGACTTGGGCGGATGGGCGGCTTATAAAGCCACTCAGTAGATAGAATTTTGGGCGTTGAATGCCGCTACAACCCAAACCGATCGAGCATTCCAGTATAGGGTTTAGCGATCGGAAATTCCAAATCCCCAGCTTTACTGGTTCCCAGCCCCAACCCGACGAGCGCTTCGACAAATTTCACGCCTGCCGTTACGCCATCAATCACGGGTGCGCCGATGTCTTGGCTGATCTGGGCAGCGAGATCTGCCATGCCGCCACAGCCCAACACGATCGCGCCCGATCGGTCTTCTTTAAGGGCTAGACGACATTCTTCGGTAATGATTTTTCTAGCATCAGATCCTTCAATATCGAGATCCAAAACGGGCAGATCTGTGGCGCGAATGTTGCGGCAAACGCGAGTCATACCATAGGCTTCAACCAGATGTTGAGCGATAATGCAGGTACGACTGAGGGTGGTGACGATCGAGAACCCCGTTGAGATAAAACTGGCAGCGTGCATGGCGGCTTCAGCAATGCCAATCACGGGACAGCGCGTGATCTCACGAGCCGCAAGCAAGCCCGGATCGCCAAAACAAGCGATTACATAGCCATCCATGCCGTCAGCATCGCCTTTACGAATTTCGTCTAACACTCCGATTACGCTCAGGGCTTCGTCGTAGTGCCCCTCGATCGACACGGGACCCATCGCAGGATTGCACGCAAAAATCTCAGTTCCGGGAGATGCCACCGCGATCGCAGCTTCGCCGATTTTGCGCGTCATCCTAACGGTCGTATTGGGATTAATGACCTTAATTTTCATAAGTTCAACAAGGCGATATCAATAGAGCTTTCATTAACATTAGGGTTTGTGATACTGATGCCAATGGTGAGCGATATCAATGCGACGACAGAGCCACACTCGATCGTGTTTCTGCACATAGTCCAAAAACCGTGACAAAGCCGCTGCCCGTCCTGGTCGCCCGACTAATCGGCAATGCAATCCTACGCTCATCATTTTAGGTGCAGTTTCGCCTTCCTCGTACAGAACATCAAAGGCATCTCGCAAATAGGCAAAAAACTGATCGCCAGAGTTAAACCCTTGATTAGTGGCAAACCGCATATCGTTATTGTCCAACGTGTAGGGAATCACTAAATGAGGTTTGCCATAGTCATGAATCCAGTAGGGCAAATCATCAGAATAGCTATCAGAATCGTAGAGAAATCCGCCTTCTTCGGCAATTAATTTACGACTCACGGGGCTGGTGCGCCCGATATAACAGCCCAACGGACGATCGCCCGTGACACGCGTGTGAATCTCGATCGCTTTGTGCAAATGATCTCGCTCTGCGTCTTCGCCAAAATATTTATAGTCGATCCATCGATAGCCATGACTCGCGATCTCCCAATTTGCCTCCAGCATGGCAGCCACCACATCGGGATTGCGCTCTAACGCCATCGCCACCCCATACACCGTGACCGGAATGCCGCGCTGCGTAAACAGTCGATGCAAGCGCCAAAAGCCCGATCGACTTCCATATTCATAGCAAGATTCCATATTCATATGACGCAACCCGTTGAGCGGAACGGCTCCCACAATCTCAGAGAGAAACGTCTCAGACGATTGATCACCATGCAAAACGCAGGTTTCTCCGCCCTCTTCGTAGTTGATCACAAACTGCACCGCGATTTGCGCCTGATGTTGCCATTTTGGATCGGGGGTCGTGCGCCCATACCCAATCATGTCTCGTGGATAGGTTTCTGCCATGCGTTGTGCTGAATAGATTAAGAGAATGTCTGAGAAGACTATCAAGCAAGTCGTCGCAGCATTAATCGAATGTTGGCGATGTAAACAAACGCTTCTGCCATCTCCGGCAAAATCTCATAGTCCTTACTCAAGCGACGACACCCATTGAACCAGCCAAACATGCGCTCCACTTTCCATCGCTGGGGCACTGGCACAAACCCCTTGACTTTATCGGTGCACAGCACGGTTTCAAACACCCAGCGGTGTCCATCACCCATTGGCTAAAGTCCGCACCCATATTGCCCCCATCGACCCAAACCACTACCAAGCGACTGACCTGATGCCGCACCTGTTGAATTGGCATCCTCACCGTCCTAAAGGAGCGGTGATTCCTCACCACGCCACAAACCACGAAGTGGAAAAGTGGTCGCTGAATGGGGTTAACAGTTCAACGTGAACAACATCCAAAGAGGTCTTACACTCGCTCCCTGTCCGGTTTAAAGTCTCGGAATGCTCTCCCGCGACTATCAGAAAGAAATTGGTTGTTTTTTGGTGTCTTCAGCATGGTTCATCCAGTGGCTTCAGATTCTTTCCCTCTTACTGGCTCAGGCTCGGTTTCAACACTCGATAGTATATGTATCGCTGCAAACTTAGGTGGGCATTCCAACCGCCTCAACTATAGCAGGAAAGCCGCCCTGCACGTTGTTAAAGGGCGGGGCTTGTATCCCAATTTTTCGGTCATCAACTAAGTAGTTACGGATAATTCAGGAAATCGCTATTTGGCGGTCAATTTAGGATAAGCAATGCGCTGGTGATTAGATTGTTGCCAGACTTGGACGAAGACTTGCCCGATCGTCGTCATCTCTTCTCGCGTTAAACCCGATTCTGCGAGTTGCCCATCTTGCCAACGGGCGCGCAGAATTTTGTTAATCATATTCAGCGCATCATCAGGCGTGGCATCTTTGAGCGATCGCAGTGCCGCCTCACAAGAATCTGCCACCATCACAATGCCCGTCTCTCGTGATTGAGGCGCAGGTCCGGCATAGCGAAAATCGTCGTCGTTGACCGATTTAGTTGGATCTTTCTGCGATAGCTGCTGCGCCTGATGATGAAAATAAGTGATCAGCATCGAACCCTGATGCTCTGGAATAAACGCCTGAACAACTTTCGGCAATCGAGCTTTGCGCGCCATCACAATGCCCTCGGTGACGTGCTTTCTAATAATCGCTGCACTCTTCCAAGGGTCGTTAATTAAGTCGTGTTTGTTAGGTGCGCCCATCTGGTTTTCGATAAAGCCTTTGGGGTCGTGCATTTTGCCGATGTCGTGATAGAGCGTTCCCGTTCGCACGAGTTCTACATTGCAGCCTAATTCTCGTGCGGCGGCTTCGGCGAGGGTTGCGACAAACAGCGTGTGCTGAAAAGTGCCCGGAGTCTCGGCAGCGAGTCGCTTGAGCAAAGGGCGATTGGGATTTGCCAGCTCGACCAGGCGAATGGTGGTGACTAAATCAAACAGATTTTCGAGATAGGGACTCAGCCCGATCGCCACCACACTCCACGCCAAACCCACGAGCGCATAGATGGCGGTGGCTCCTAGCAGACCATACCAACCCATCCCTGATGCCACGCTGAGAATCAGAAACAAAGCACCTTGAGTTAAGCCAACAGCAACGCCCAACAGGGCAAGCTCTTCCCGCGATCGCAGCCTGCCGCCAAAAAAAGCAGCCAGCAAGCCACCCGCCACGCTGGGCAACCAGTGGCTAACCCCAAGCGTCATGCCCATTGGCAACAGCCCACTCACTAGCCCCGTGAGGGCTAACGCCATCGCAGACCCGTAGAACGTGCCCATCAGCAGCCCGATCGCAGGCAAGTTTGTAGACGGAACTCCTAGCGTTACCAGCAGAGGAGTGCTGAGGGTTAGCAGCCACACGAGAACATAATCCCGGTTTCGCAAACCTTTGGCATGGAATCGCCGATCGACAAACCAGAACAACCCCACTGCCCCACTGACTACCACTCCAAACGCGATGAAACCTACCCAATTTGTCCCTCTGAGACTGAGATTAAACGAGTCGAGCAGCACAAATTCTCGTTCAGTGATCGGTTGTCCTGCGCTGACAATCACTTCACCCTGCCGAACTGAGACGATTTCTGGCTTGACTTCTTGAGCCGCTTGCTCTGCCTTGAGTTTGCTCTGCTCTTCATCTTTGATTAGGTTAGGTTGCAGCGTCGTCAGCAGCAGTTTGGCAGAGATCGCTCTCGATGGCGAGATGCCAGCCTGAACTTGCAGATTGACGGCATTTTCTAGCAGACTTTGAGGCAAGCCGGGAGAAATCCCCTGGGCGAGAATGCGCTCGGTTGCCTGAGTGGTTTGAAGCTGCAACTGCTCCCATTCAACATCAGACAGCTCTAAAAGAGAAGCATCGTAGACGTTGCCCGATTGAGTCATTGCTGGATCTCGCAGCGCAGCGATCGCGGCGGCATAGAGTCGGCGTGTCTCGGTGACTTTGTTGAGCAACGCGGCAAGGGTTTGAGAAGTGCCCGATCGCCGATAGGCTTGCAGTTCTGCGATCGCTTGCCCTTGAGCAGGATTGGCGATCGTTAGATTAGGGATTGGAACAGCAGGTTTGCCAGGAACCTGTTTAGTCGGTGCCTTTTCCTGCAAGGCAGCTAAGACTCCTCGCCACTCTCCTTCTTCAACCTGTCGCAAATAGCGCTGCGTTTGGGTCGAAAGCGTTTTAGTCTCTACAAACGGATATGCCCCCGCCAGTTGCCGAAAGGCACTTCCTTTGGAAAATGCAGCCTGTAAGTCTTGATGAATCTGGTCGTTGATTCTCGAATCTGCCGTCAAAACGGTGATGGCGATCGTCCGTGCCGCTTTGCGTTTTTCTTCAGTCGCTTTCGTGTCAATGACGTTGGCATCGGCAGGTGCCTGAATGGTTTGAGGCGAAATCTTGCCGACGTTTAGCTGGGGCTGATCATAAAATCGCTGCCCAAATGCGCTGGTGATTGAAATGACGGTGATAGCAACGACGATCGTCGGGTGCGCTCCCTCTCGAACGCTAAATTGTTTTTGCAATCGCTTGCTGCGCTGAGACAGATTTGCCGATGCTGGAATCGATGACAAAAGCAAGCGCGGCAACCCTAAATTTAAAGCCTTTTGCTGCAAAAACCTGCCAGAACCGATCCATATCTGTTGAATTCGTCGCGCCAAAGACTGAGGAGATCGCATAGATGCTGACGGGTGAGGTGATTCGGAATAGCCAAATCGAAGCGAGTGGATTGAAGCGGGTGATCGATTCAGGTACAGAGCGAGTTTCTTATACAACTATCATGTTTCTTTAAATTTCATATTTTATCTACAAGGTTCGGTTTAAATATTCGTTCAAGAAATCTGTTTTTTAGGGTTACATCGCCTTTCGGATGACTTGAGGAGCCGCGATCGCGGGAAGAAGTTGCCCAAATTCGTTTGAAGAAGTCAGAGGATCATAAACACCAGCCCAGCCTGCAAGTAATCGATTTGCCAGATCTAATTCAGATTGAGTCGTCATTTCTTGCGAAGGGGTTTCCCAGGAGTCGATCGCAAACTGCCACTCGATCGGAATGCCACTCATGCTGTTAAACGCTCCCGATAATGCCCCCGTGAT
Organism: Phormidesmis priestleyi BC1401; assembly: GCF_001650195.1. Classification (GTDB taxonomy): domain Bacteria; phylum Cyanobacteriota; class Cyanobacteriia; order Leptolyngbyales; family Leptolyngbyaceae; genus Phormidesmis_A; species Phormidesmis_A priestleyi_B. Next base: position 62,139 of record NZ_LXYR01000024.1, read on the forward strand.
TGCACAAATGACGGACGATCGAGCACCCGTTTGGGCACTTCTCAGCAAGGCTAACCGCAGATCATGTGGAGTGCTCAAGAAACAATAAAGCGCCAGCCCAACGTCTGGATTAACCTCTTGGCTGATCAAAGTTGTTAACGCTGTTTCCAATCCTGCTTGCTCGTCGAGGAGCCTCTGAACTCGCTGGAGCTGCTGAGTGGTCGTCGTTTCCTCCATTTCACTCAAGGATTTGAGATGAGTGATCACGGTGGGAATCAGCGTCAGCGGATCGAGCTTTTCTTGCAGGACAGCGGCGATCGTGCAGCCCACGGCAAACAATTCTGACTGCACAATTGCGGGGTTTTTCCAACCCGCCGCGTGCTCTAAGTTTTGCCACAGTTTTAGCCGATCTTCGTGAAAAAATAGAGCTACGGGCAAGAGCGCAATCACTGCCTCTGCGGTCGTTTGGGGAGTCGGTTGCTTAGAAAGGTCAACGGTCTCGAATCGGTTGTGATGAATCAACTGCTGAGTGTAGAAACGAGTCAACGGTGCCCATTGCAGTTTGGGCAGAGACTTTTTGGAGACAGAACCCAATTTTAGAGACGGATTCTTTTGATGCTGAAGTCCGATCGCTTCTCCTAAAACTGCCCCCAATAGAGTTGCCTGAAACCGATTGAGAAGCGCGTGCTGCATGATTTTGGTGTGCCTACTCTCTGAACGAATGCGGTAATTTAGATAACACAAATGACGATCGCAGCTTCTCTCAATGTTCCGAGCTTGAGGTAAACTCAATCAGCAGTCAGGATTAGATACGATCGTCAGATATAGCATCGTTGGTCTCATTTCTTTAAAATTTTCCCCATATTTAGCTTTAGTATGGTTCTATTTAAAGCCACAATCTACAATTTTGCTAAGGGTCAAGTCTCATGGATAGATGCCTGATCAAAGCCTCAAAAGCCCGTAATGTCTCACGTTGGTGGGTTTGTTTCAGCACCTTGAGTTTTCTATGTCTGAGTAGTGCGTCTACTCAAATCGCTGCCAGCGCCGAGAGCCGTGCTTTAACCATATCGCAAGCTCCTGCCCCTGAGCGTCTCAATCCCATTCCTGCAAGTGAGGGAACAGGTCGAGCGATTCTGCGATCGGGCAGTCGGGGCGCAGATGTCAATGAGCTTCAAGCCACCTTGAGACTGTTAGGGTTCTATGATGGCGCAGTAGATGGCTTTTTTGAAGAAACGACCGTCGCGGCAGTTGGGCGTTTTCAAGAAGCGGCTGGATTGAGCAAAGACGGCGTGGTCGGACCTGCCACTTGGGAGCGGTTGTTTCCACCCAATCCGGTTGAGATCGCTCCGACTCCGACCGTTCAGCCTGCTGCACCCGCTGTGAAACCGCGAGAAACGGCTCCTGCCAAGTCAACGCCTCAGGCGGCTCCGACTTCTGCCGCATTTCCAATTCTCAGAAAAGGAATTACGGGTGATGCCGTGAGAGGCTTGCAAGAACGGCTGCGATCGCTGGGCTTGTTTGACGGCTCGATCGACGGGGTGTTTGGCGAAGTCACCGAGACAGCAGTAAAGGCGGCTCAACGCAAATATCGACTTGATCCCGATGGCATTGTTGGACCCGGAACTTGGAGCGCACTGCTCCGCTAAAACGGGCGTTTGTAGACGATTATTTCGTCTGATTAACTGATATAAACTTCGTGAAACAATTCCGCTCTAGTCTTGATTTGAGTGCTAACTTGAGTATAGGCACAAAGGAAGCAAGGCGCTTCTCTAAACCCCTCGATTAAAGTCTGTGTCTCCTGCTTTAATCCTCTCGCAGAGCCTGATCCTATTCATCACGATCTCGAAATTATTAGTTTTAGGTTGTCTCATTTCACTTCAGATTTTAATCACTGAGACATCAAAACCTAACTAAAAGTGCAGCCTGAATTGGTTGAGAGCCTGATCATTAAGCAGCGCTATTGCGAAACCAAGTCCACCTTATTTTTGGTTCATTGAATCAGTTATCACAAAATCAATCGACTGCTCTTAAAGGGTTTAGCCATGTTCCGCTAGACCCTTTAACATTTTGAGGATTCTCTCGCGGTTAAATCAGGGTCAGCCAACGCTTTTTCCAGTGAGAGGTCGGCTCTAGGGATGAGATTTTCCACTCCTCTTGACGACGCTGAAGGATTGTTTCTGCTGAATCATTCAACGCTCGATCGCGATAAGGAACTGCCGCGCGAGTCAGCAAATGCTCTTGTTGACGAGGCGAAAGAGCGGGTAAGTCGATCGAAGCAGACTGTTTGCAAGCCACCGTTCCCGTCGATCGTCGCCCCACCGGATTCGTCGAGCCAATCTTCAACTCAGCCGCTATCAAAGCAGTGCGAACTGCGGCAGAACATGAATAAGTGGTGAGTCTGCCATCCGGTTTTAGGTGACGGGCAACCAAAGTCAGAAATTCAACCGTCCATAGCTGAGGGCAATGAGGCGGAGAAAACGGATCGAGAAACACGGCATCAAATGGCGCTTGCTTTAGCTGCTGAAGCGTGTGACGAGCATCTCCTAATAATAGTTGAGCTTTGAAATGCGGCGCTTGAACGCGGAACGTCTGCGCTAACTCTGCAAGAACTTGCTGAATTTTGGGATGCCAACCGTCGAGGAGATGGTAAGCGATCGCCGCCTGCGCCACTGTCTGATCAATCTCCAATCCAATCACGTCAACCTGACAGTTTGGATTAACCCGCCAAATTGCCTCTAATGCCGCCGCCGTGTTGTAACCGAGTCCGTAACAGATATCGAGCAGTCTCACATTGGGACGGGTTGCCTTCTCGATCAGGTTGGTCGGCTCAACAAACTTGCAGATGGCTTCTTGACGCGCCCCATGCTGACTGTGAAAGGCTTCTCCATAGTCGGTTGAGAAAAAAGTGAAAGAGCCATCAGCCGTTGACTCTGGTGTAAACAACATCGATCTAAAATAATTGGGCAGCATTATTTTGAGTGTAGATCAATGGTTGACCCGTCTCCGATCGTTTCAGCAGATTGGTTGCAGCAGCATTTAGACGATCCGCAGGTGCTGATCGTAGACTGTCGTTTTTCGCTGATAGAGCCAGAGTTAGGTCACCAGCAGTATGAGACAGGACATATTCCGGGAGCCTATTATTTGGATCTAAATCGGGATTTGTCGAGTCTGATCGGTCAACATGGAGGACGGCACCCGCTGCCCAACGTCGAAGAGTTAGCGGCAAAACTTTCAAAAATCGGGATCACCGAGTCAACTCAGGTGATTGTTTATGACGATTCTCGCTTTGCGTTTGCGGCTCGTCTGTGGTGGCTGTTGAGATATTTAGGACACGATCGGGTCGCCATCCTCAACGGTGGGTTCAAAAACTGGCAAGCTGCTGGATATTCTGTAACGACTGTGAAGCCCGATCTCAAAGCAGGACAGTTTATTCCCCGTCTGCGATCGCAGTGGCTTGTAGACATCGACGCGGTGAAAGCCCGGAAAGATTTGCCCAATATTGCGTTAGTCGATTCTCGTGAGGGAGAGCGCTATCGGGGAGAAAAAGAGCCGATCGACCCGATCGCGGGGCACATTCCGGGAGCCGTGAATTATCCCTGGCAAGACGTGACGGATGCAAATGGCTTTGTTCGGTCTGAAGAGCAGCCCGATCGCTGGTCAACCCTGCAATCAGCGGATGAGATTTTAGTGTATTGCGGGTCGGGCGTGACTGCGTGTGTGAATTTGCTATCACTGGCGATCGCGGGCATCGACACCGGAAAACTGTATGCAGGAAGCTGGAGTGACTGGTGTTCTCATCTCAACCCGTAAAACTGTCATCAGATAACAATGGAGACGTATCTTGAATCGTGCGTCTTTCTTGCAAACGGGCTTGCCAGTCTCGAATTGCGATCGCCGTCCGAACCAGGGGAGAGATCACCTCTCGCGATCTGCTAGACCGACTAGGACTGATTGCAGATACAGACAGCGGATGGTTGCTCATACATGGGAGCAAATGATCGAGATATGGCTCTAACGCCAGCGTTCGCAGCACCTCTTCGGCTGACCGATAGCGATCGCAGGGAGACACCCGCAGCATCTTGTCTAACACGCGCCCGAAGTGATCGCTAACCCGCACCAAGTCGCGCCATTTGATCTCGCCCGTCCTCAAGTCATATTCAAACTCGATCGGGGCTTTGCCCGTCAGCAGATAGAGGCAGGTGACACCCACCGCATAAATATCACTGGCATAGACCGGACGCAACGAAAGCTGCTCTGGTGGAGCAAACCCGATCGTGCCGACAAACTGCGTCGAGGTGCGAATGCCAGAATGATCGACGATCGCAATTCGCTCTTTGACGGCTCCAAAATCGATCAGCACCAGTCGCCCGTCATCTTTGCAGCGCAATAGATTAGGCGGCTTGATGTCGCGATGAATCACCCTGTTTTTATGCACATAGCGCAGCAGAGGCAACAACTCCTGCAAAAACGCTTTGACCTTCTCTTCAGAAAAGGTGCCCAATCGCCGCACTTCTTTCGTTAAAGTCGAGCCACGAACATATTCTTGGATCAAATAAAAGTCGCCATTGGTCTCAAAATAGTTCAGCAATTGCGGAATTTGAGAATGGCTTCCGAGCTGACCCAGAGATTTTGCTTCTTGCTCAAATCGCTGACGAGCTTTTTGCAGAGCGGCGACATCCTGCACCTTAGGGCACAACTGCTTAATCACGCAGAGAGGGCTTCCGGGCAACCCACGATCGCGCGCCAAAAAGGTGACTCCAAATCCGCCTCTTCCTAACAATTTACGAATCTCATAACGATCGTGAAATAGCTGTTGAGAACCGCAAATTTGCCCTAAATGAGTTTGATTAAGAACATCCGATCGAAAATGAGTGAGATTCGTGGGTGAACAATCCATTGCGGTCAGTCAGACGAGAAGAACTCCAGGTTGCTCTAGTCTAAAGAGGATTCTGGCGAGATGACGAAATCTTTAAAGTTCACCTTTTTGGGATGCCTCCTCAACGATCATTTTTTCCAAAAGTCAATCACGTCGTATCCCACTTCAGCCATCATTCTTCTCAAGAGAGGCATACTCAACCCGATCACATTCGTGTGACAGCCCTCTATTTTTTCAACCAACCAACTGCCGCGCCCTTCTAGCGCAAAACAGCCTGCACACACGAGCGGTTCGCCTGTCGCCACATAAGCTTCGATCTGACGATCGCTAACCTCTGCAAAAAAGACTCGCGTCACCTGGGCACGCACCAGCGTTGCAGAGGGCATGAGCATCCCTTGTTCTGAGTAGGGAACGAGCAGCGCGTGACCTGTATAGAGTTCGCCCACCTGACCGCGCATCTGCTGCCAGCGGGCGATCGCGTCTGCCGCGTTTGCAGGTTTCCCATAAATTTCGCCGTTTAGAGACAACACCGAGTCACAGCCTAAAATTAGCCCCGGTGTGCGAGAAAACAGTCGACCGTAGCCGACTAGCTGCAAATCGCCTCGGTTTTCCCAGAGCGATCGCATCGTCGCTAAGGCTTTTTGCTCTGCCAACACGTTGACCAACTCAGCCGGATCTGTGAGTTGCACTTGAGATTCGTCAAAATCACTGGGATGCGCGATCGGATCGATGCCTGCCTGTTGCAGCAGCCGTTTTCGAGCCGGAGAAGCAGACGCGAGAACAAAGGGAAGGCTCATAGAATCGGATTATCCGTCAACTGAGAAGGACTTCGCCGCCGTGGTCAGCAGATCTTTCATCCTGTCCCATCGCTCTTCTGACGTAGAGGCATTAAACGTATAAAGCTTGCCCCGATAGACGATCGCACTGGCGATGTTGTGCCGCTCCTGGTTTTCGGGCAGCTTGACCAAATATTCGAGCAAATAATAGGTCTGATCGCCGACTTCACGTTCTTCTGCGTTGACTAATTCTGCGGTGCGCCCAGAGTCAGGAGGCGCGATCGCGCTTTTGCCCAACTTATAGCCCACTTCGCTCGGTGTTCCTAAATCGCTGAGGGTTTTTTGCCCCTGAGTCGGATTGATCACCACGCTGACGTTTTCGGTCGGCTTGATAATGTCATGAAAAACCACATCAGGACCGTTGGCAACCTTCACCTCTGCCCAGCCATTAGGGTAGAGAAACCGATATCCATCGGTGCTATCTGCATAGCTTTTCAAGCCACCCACCCCCGACACACAGCCCTGCAAACTCAGACTAAATACCACCAACACCAGCGCGACTAATCGTTTGAGCATTTCTCTAATATTCCTATCAACTCGGCTGAGAGCAGAGCAAAGTCTCTAACTTCCCTAGTGAACTCAACTATTTATTGTCCCATTTCTTGGGATCAGTCAATGCTGCATGGATTCAGACAATTAAGATTTCAGCATAGGGATTGAAGAGATCGTAGGATTTAAGACTGGGCTGATTTGCTGAAAGTCGGATAGACTGAAATGTTGCTAGCAGTGCCAAGTCGGGTGAGGAAATTACACCCTAACCGCCCTGGTAGACGATCTGTTTCCTGAGGCACTCTACAGACAAATTGTAGGAACGTTTTAATGCCAGATTATTTCTGTTGCTACAGTGGCAAAAGAGCCGACGATGAATGCGTCTTAGGGTCACGCCTATGCGTTTCATCAAATCACCGTTAACCGACCACACCTCGCAATTGGAATAAGTGTTTCTGTGAGCGTAATGCAGTTAAATAGCCCACCCGCCCCAACCATCCCGCTGATTTTAGACGGTTTGCCCGATCCCTCCGTCCCGGAAGGTGTTTGCCCTCGACGAGCACGATTGCAGATTGACTTGCTGCTGTTGGCGATCGAAGCCCTCGATCTGGGCGGTTCAGAAGCGATCTTGTCTACAGCCGATGATCTAGACCTGCGGGGAATTATCAAAAATCGGGTGGTTCTCTGGCGCTTACGCAGCACCAATCCGTTTAGGCGCTATAGTCAACGTCGCCCCCTGACGCTGATTGAGGCAAAAGCTCTGGTCGTGATCACCTGCTACTTAGCGCGTCGTTTAACCGTGCTGGTGCGGCAGTTGCTTTTGGCACAGCAGCAGCTCAACGAAAAGCAGCTATCTGCCGAGCATCATTTTCGCCTGTCAGAATATTTAGAGCGATTTCGTGCCCATTTTCGCGGTCGGATGAATGCCCGACGTGCCGGGGTGATGGTGTATAGCTCTGACGAAAAGCTCGATGAACTGGCACTTGATTTGCTGGCTCAGTTGCTGTTTTGCACGGGCACATCAGGAATGCAGCGCTTATGGATCAGTTTGTTTGACGGAGAAGTAGGATGACCATCCAACGCCAATATAGTTTGCCCAATTGCACTCTGGTTTTGGAGGGTTTAGCCGATGCGATCGCGGCTCCTCAATCTGAGATGCGCCCTGTAATGTCGCTGCTGATTAACGCAGAGTGCTATCTGCCAGGGCAAGAGAAGCCTCTAGCAGGAGGACGAGAATTTTTTGAAAGCCTGGTGACCGCCGTTAGTTTGTACGCCCAGGAATTTTTGAGTGGGATTCATCTGCCGCGCCACACCTACAGCGATCAGCCATCATTTGTGACGTTAGAGCGGCTGGATCGCATTCATCACCGCCTCACCGTTGAGCCAAGCGCCGACCACACAACAACCACTGCTCAAAAAGTTGATTTGAGCACTGTGCAGCTTTTTGACTTGGTGGAAGCGATCGACCAATTTGTTGCTGATACGCAAACACTGCCCTTCTGGTCACTCAATTTAGCGCCCGTCTCAAAACGCTATGCGTTTGCGCGTGAGCCGTTGGCAAAGCAGGCAGTTCCGGCGGCGATCGGGCTGTCGAGTTTGGCACTGGCAGCGATCGCCTTTTTCATGATTCCTACGCCGAAGGTCAACAAGCCTACGTGTCTCACGGCTGGAGAATGTCCAACGTCAGCCTCTCCGCAAGCAACCGGAAGTCCTGCTCTCAGTCCTTCATCGCCAAATGCGCAGGCATCAGCTTCACCGAGTCCGAGTCAGTTGGCTGAACCCGATTTGGCACAGCTTGAGAAAACGCTGAACACGACTCCTGCGATCACCGACCCGCAGGAACTCGATCGACTCCGGCAACGGCTTTATGACCAGATTAATGACAAATGGAAGCCTCAAACCAACCCGGCTCAAGATTTAACCTATCGAGTTGGAGTGGGGAAAGATGGCGCGATCGTGGGCTATAAACCCGAAAGTCCGGGTGCGCTCGAAAATGTGAAACAAACGCCCCTGCTAAATTTGCTGTACATCCCAGCCGCCGGAAGTGCGCCATCACAAGAGCCGATCGGACAATTTAAAGTCGCCTTCACCTCGCAAGGAAAACTAGTAGTCAGCCCGTGGGAAACCGCATCGGAGTCACCTAGCCCATCTGCTGCATCACCCAGTCCAGATGCTTCGCCTAGCCCAACTGCCTCCTTGAGTGGGTCTTCGACCGCTCCCGCGGAGATCACAGAGCAATCACAGCTAGAGGCGTTGCAGCCTAAACTCTATGACCAGCTTGACCAAAACTGGAAAGGCAGCCCTCCGTTTGACAAAGACGTGCGGTTTAAGGTGAGAGTCAAGACAGATGGCACGATCGTGGGCTATGAAGCCACTAACCAATTTGCAGCCGACCACGTTCAATTTACACCACTGGCTCAGTTAGCCAAACCAGCCGACCCAAACGGAACCCCTGCTGAATCTCTGGCTTCCTTTAAAGTGGTCTTTAAGCCGAGTGGCGCATTGCAGGTTAACCCGTGGTATGGGCGACGATAAAAAGGCGTAAGCGGCTAGATCCGCTAGTGTGTTTTTCCTCTCAGCACCCAAGTGCCTGAGCTTCTAAACCTATGAGGAGATCCTTGTGAATTTTCAGACGGTGATTGCGACGCTGCATCAGTTTTGGAGCGATCGAGGCTGCTTAATCGCTCAACCTTATGACACCGAGAAAGGGGCAGGAACCAAAAGCCCGCACACGTTTTTGAGGGCGATCGGACCTGAGCCGTGGTCGGTGGCGTATGTCGAGCCGTGCCGTCGTCCGGGAGATGGGCGCTATGGCGAGAACCCGAATCGCTATCAGTATTACTATCAATATCAGGTGTTGATTAAGCCGTCGCCCGATAATATTCAAGAAATCTATCTAGATTCTTTGAGAGCGTTGGGAATTCGACCAGAGGATCATGATATCCGGTTTGTTGAAGACAACTGGGAAGATGCCGCCGTGGGCGCATGGGGCGTGGGCTGGGAAGTTTGGCTAGACGGGATGGAGGTGACGCAATTCACCTATTTTCAGCAGTGCGGCGGAATTGATTGCCGCCCGGTGTCGATCGAGATCACGTATGGTCTAGAGCGACTGACGATGTATCTGCAAGGCGTGGACGCGATCGCCAAGATTCAATGGAACGATTCTTTAACCTATGGCGATGTTCACCTCCAAGGCGAGATCGAGCAATCGACCTATAACTTTGAGGCATCAAATCCTGAGTTGCTGTTTAACTTATTTGGGCTTTATGAACAGGAGGCGGGACAGTTGATTGAGCGATCGCTCGTTCTGCCTGCCCTAGACTATGTGCTGAAGTGTTCGCACACCTTCAATTTGCTAGATGCAAGAGGCGTAATTTCGGTGACAGAGCGGACGCGCTATATCGGCAGAATTCGCACAATGGCGCGGCAAGTGGCACACCTCTATCTAAAGCAGCGTGAGGAGCTTGGGTTTCCGCTCCTAAAGAAAGAAAAGGTTGGTGCAGTTTGATTCGTAAGGGCAACGATCGCTCGAATCAGTCCTGTAGCGAGACGCAAAATGTTACGTCTCGCTACAGCTATTAGGATTTGAAATTGAGGATAGCTTAGATCTTGCACCAGTCTTTTCACTGCGATGGTGTCCCGCCCGTGAATAGAATTCCGGGCTAGCCTTGCGAAGTCCGTTGAAACGGACTGAATGCCTCAAAGCCTCTTCCAGTCCCTTCAGTGGACTTCGCACGGTTAGACCGTGATTTTTAATCACGGGCGGGTAAATGCTAGCAACGAGGGAGTTTTAATCTGGTGCAAAATGTGAGATAGCCTTACATCGTCAAAGATTGTGAATTTGTCTCAATTAACTTCGCTAAGTCTTTCAAGAAAGCGGCTGCATGAGCACCGTAGATGATTCGATGATCGCAGGTGATGTTGACTTTCATTTGCCGACGCACACCCAACATTCCATCATTGGTGGCAACGACTTGGGGGCGAGATGCCCCGATCGCTAAAATCGACCCTTGCCCCGGCGGTAAAATTGCGTCAAACATCTCGACACCAAACATTCCCAAGTTAGAGATGGTGAAGGTTCCAGAGTTATATTCTTCAGGCTGTAGCTGTTTAGAACGAGCACGATCGACCAAATCTTTCCAGTTGCGCGATAAAGAATAAATATCAACCTGATCAGCGTTTTGCAACACCGGAGTGATCAGTCCGCCATCATCCATTGCGACCGCAACTGCAATGTTAATTGCAGCGTTATGGCGAGTCCCTTGATCGACATAGCTCGCATAGAGCAGCGGATGTTTTTTCAACGTGAGTGCAACTGCTTTTGCCAACAGGGCAGTCATCGTCACCCCTTTAGATTTAAGCTGCTTAGAGAGGCTGTCTAACTCATCGGTTGTAATGGTGTAAGCGACGTGGTAGGTGGGCACCTCTAAGCTGGTGAGCATATTTCGGACGACCGCACTTTGCAGCGTGGTCATCGGCGTAATCTGCCCCGGCACTGAGGGAAGTGGGGCGGGTTTTGCGGAGGTTTTGGGGGTGACAACTGGGGCGATCGGAGCTACAGCGGGAGCGATCGGAGTCACAACCGCAGCTTTCCCGGCGGCAACTTCGACATCTTCTGCCACAATTCGCCCGTGAGGACCACTGCCTTGCAGCGTGGCGAGGTCGATTTTCAAATCTTTTGCTAGCTTGCGTGCGCGAGGAGACACCACAACCCGTCCGTTTTGTCGAGGGGCAGCATCGCCATTGGTCACGCCCGCTTCTGCTTGCACGGCGACGGCTTCTTGTCGAGCAGTCGTCGTTGCGGCAACAGGGGCAGACACCGCCGCAGGTTGAGCAGATCCCACGCTCTGCTTGGCGGCTTCAATTTCTGCCTCGGTTTCTGCAAGCAGCGCGATCGCCGAACCCACTGGGGCAGATTCTCCGGCTAGGGTGACAATGACTGCCAGATAGCCCTCATAAAAAGACTCGACATCCATGTCGGCTTTATCAGACTCAACCACCACGACGGTTTCGCCTTTTTCTACCTTATCGCCCGGAGATTTGACCCAGGAAACAATCTTTCCTTCGGTCATAGTGGAACTGAGAGCAGGCATGAAAATTTCGTTAATCATTGCGGTGATATCTGGGTCAGCGAGAAGTTTGGGGTTTGCCGTTGGTCGGGGTAAATGCCTAGCAGCCGACGAAATTCTGTCACCAGAACTTGCACATCAAATCTTATCGGATTCACACCCGAATCTCAACGAATATAGTTCAAAAGATTTGGGGTGAAGTCTTCGAGCGGTCGCTGCGGTTGCAGAGATTTTTCCCCGAATGCTTCACCCAGACGAGGGTGGATTTGCTAAACGTCGCCTCGAATTTCTTCGACAATGCCGTCTCGGAGAAGAATTTCAACTTGCATCTTCTCGATCAGATTGTCACCCGGCTCAATGCGAAAGGTGCTGTTGACCTGCCCTTGAGTGACTTCTTGATTGAGTTCTAACATTTGCACTTGCTGAAGCTGCTGGAGAAGCTGATTTTTTTGCTCTAACAGCTCACTTTTGCGTTGGTTAAATTGAGTCTTGACCCCTTCAATTTGTTGAGAAGCTTCAGGTCCGGGTGGTTGAATCGTTTGCCGCTGCATCTCAGAAACGACCTGCTGCAATTGCATTTCTAGCTGCTGCAACTGGTTATCAATCTGATTGAGCTGTGACTGAAGTTGTTGCTGCGCTTCTTCCTTCCAACGAGAGGTCACGATCGCTTTGATGTTGACATTTCGCTGCAATAACAAATGAGATTTTGAGTCGTCCATAAATGCTGTATTCAGAGAAGGTTAAGAGAGGGCAACTAGCGATTGGAGAACGATCTACGCATCAATCGAACATCTCGTTAATCATACCCTGGTAGCGATCCATCACGACATTGCGACGAACTTTTAGGGTTTGGGTGAGCAAATTATTCTCGATCGTAAACGGTTCTGACAGCAGACGAAAGGTGCCAATCCGATCGTCAGGACGATATCCCGGACGCTCCTTCACCAATCGAGTCAACTCTTGCCGAAACAAGTCTTGAATCGGTCGGCTATTGAGATCAAGCGTTGGCGAAGAGTGAGCAAACGCCGATTTTTCTAGAGTTTCTAGATTGGGAACAATCAACGCTCCTAACACTTTTTGATCTTGCCCTACCACCATAATTTGATCGATATAAGGACTCCGCAAACAGGCATTTTCGATCGGCTGTGGCTCAATGTTCTCGCCGTTGGTGAGGACGATCGTATCTTTGGCACGTCCGGTAATAATCAAATTGTTGTCGGCGGTCACCATGCCCAAATCGCCAGAGTCAAACCAGCCGTCAGCATCGATCGCGGCTGCCGTCGCTGTGGGATTGTTGTAATAACCCTGCATCACCTGCGGACCGCGAATCAACACCAGTCCACGCTGCCCAACCGGAAGGGGTTTGCGGGTTTCAAAATCCACAATTTGAATCTCGGTGCCCGGAAGCGGCTCACCGTCTGCCCCGCGAATATTTCGCCACGGACGACGCACATTCGTGATCGGCGAAGTCTCCGTCAATCCATAGCCGCCGAGAATTTCGATGCCGACGATTTCAAAAAAGTCTTCTAAGTAATCTGCGATCGAGCCTCCGCCGCTGACAACAAACACTAAGTTGCCGCCTAGCCCATCTCTGACTTTTTGATAGACGAGTTTATCTCCAAGCTGATGAGCGATCGAGAGCGCAGACATTTGCAGCGTTGCTGCGAGCCGTTCTAAAGCTGAAGGATTGGGACGATCGAGGTTCATTCCCTTCGCAGTTCGGCGTGCCACCACAAATCGATGACTGGCATCCAGCAAAAAATTCACCAGCTTTTGTTTATTGGCAGGCTGCTCTCTAAATTGTTTTTGAATACCTTCATAAATTGATTCCCAAAGGCGGGGAACGCCCACCATATAGTGCGGTTGATAATCTTTAAGATCTTTTTTAACGTGACGAATCGTGGTGTAAATCTGCGTACAGCCATTCGAGAAAATAAAATATTCAAATGCCCGTTCATAAGCGTGCCAAATCGGGAGAATGCTGAGAACCTTTTCTCCTGCTTGCGGCTCCACTACGGCATAGGCACCCGTGACTTGAGACAGCAAATTTCCGTGAGACAGCATCACCCCTTTGGGAGTTCCGCCCGTGCCGGACGTATACATCAACGTGGCAAGGGTTTGACGAGTTTGATGCACAGGCTGAAGCGAATAATGGGCACCCAGTTCTAAGACCTGCAAGAAATTGAGGATTTTTAGCGTCTCGTCAGCCGATGCTGCCTCATCCGATAGCAAAATCACAAACTGAATCGGTAGATCATTCAAGCTCGATCGCAGTTTGTTCAGCAGGTCTAAATCTTGGAGAATCAGCGCGATCGCGCCACTATTTTTGAGAATAAACAGCAATTCTTTGGGGTCTGCCTGCGAGCCGCGAACCACATCGACTGCGCCCGATCGCATGGCACCTTGATCTGCCACGATCCATCGAGGGCTGTTGTCTGAAAACAACGCAATGCGAGGGGGAATCGCATCTGTCTCTTCCTGAATGCCTAAACTCTGCAACCCGGCTGCGAACTGCTGTATCTTCTGATACAAATCTGCATACGTTATTTTGACTTCGGGCTTGGCGTGAGGGTCATAAACCGCCACCACATTGGCAAAACGTTGAGCCGCGATCGTCCACACCTCAGGCAGCGACTCAACGGATTCATACTCTGAAGGACGGTGCATAGCAGAACGGTTCATTGCAAATACCTCCTGAAATCTATTAACCATTATTTCTCAAGTTTCTCACACTCCCATTTCACCCTAACTTTTTGACAGAGCAGACAAGATTCTAAGCAGACAGAAGGAATTTCGTCTACCCATGAATATCTCTCGATCGCTTTGAGATTCTGCTGGCGGGTTGCTTCATCATTCCGTCCAAAAGCACTTAAAGACTAGACCTCCTGCGCGAATGCTATAGCCGTTGCCAGTTAGGTTAGGACATACTATAGAAGTTGAGACCCTCAAATGAGCGATGCCAGCCCCCTACAGCGATGACCTCCGACAAAAA
>NZ_LXYR01000025.1 GCF_001650195.1 Phormidesmis priestleyi BC1401
TGGCTATCCATCCGGTGCGCTTTGTTTCTAATCTGCACCCTAGCTGATGGATAGCTTTTCTGTCCACGTCTGACCGCAAAAACTGTCCGAACTATTGTAATTAATGAACTTCTACAAAAAATTGCTAGGCACGACAACTTTGACGACTGGTATCAAACGGGAAAGATTTCACTGGTCGTAGTCAAAGAATTCTGCCAGAAATTGAGGCAAGATGCTCGATTCGCAGGACAACCAGGGCGCTTCTACGCCTCCGTGGTCGCGATTGTCCATCGTATCTGTAAATCTTGGTTAGCTCTTCAAGCACGTCTTAAGCAAAAGATTGCTGGGCAAACTCGATGGCTTGCCATTCTCCAAAGTGATGATGAGCTAACAGTTGCTATTCAGGGTAATCTGAGTACTCTACAGCTCAAAGCCAGAGAGATTCTGGCTCAGTGCAGTTCTCCAACTTCAGCAGACGACGACCCTCAACCTAAAAAAGCTCGCAGCAGAAAGCAATCCGCGCAAAAAACCAGGCAGCAGGGAGACAGTATTCCTAGTATGCTCTTCAGACTGTACGAACAGACAGAGGAAGTGCTGACTCAATGCGCGATCGTCTACCTACTTAAAAACGGCTGTAGAGTGCCTGAGAAACCTGAAGATTACGAAAAATTTGCTAAACGCCGTCGTAAAGTCGAAATTCGGTTAGAACGGCTCATGATGCAATTCCAAAACAGCCGTCTTCCTAGTGGTCGAGATCTCTCTAATCAGACCTGGTTAAATGCATTAGCCCTTGCGACTACTCAGATGCCTGAGAACGAAAAGCAAGCCACAGGCTGGCAAGCGAGTCTCCTTACTGAAGCCAGGTCTTTACCTTTTCCAGTAGATTTCGAGACGAACGAAGACCTTCGCTGGTTTCTGAATGAAAAAGGAAGACTATGTGTCAACTTTAATGGCTTAAGTGAACATTCATTTGAGATCTACTGTGATCAAAGGGATCTCCACTGGTTCAAGCGATTTCTAGAAGATCAACAAACTAGGAAAGCTAGCAAAAACCAACATTCAGCCAGCTTATTTACCTTACGCTCTGGGCGAATTGCTTGGCAGGAGGGTAAAGGCGAAGGTGAACACTGGAACATTCATCGGTTGATTTTATCCTGCACTGTAGACACTGATTCTTGGACTCAAGAAGGTACAGAACAAATTCGGCAGAAAAAAGCTAGTGAGTGTGCAAAAGTTATCGCTAGCACTAAAGTCAAGGAAAACTTGAGCAAGAACCAAGAAGCATTTATTAAAAGACGGACAACAATGCTGACTTTGCTTGATAATCCATTTTCTCGTCCAAGCCGCCCTCTTTATCAAGGTCAGCCATCGATTTTAGCAGGTGTAAGCTATGGGCTTGATAAACCTGCTACTCTCGCGATTGTCGATATTCAAACTGGCAAAGCTATCACGTACAGAAGTATCCGACAACTTCTGGGTGAAAACTATAAGCTTCTCAACCGATATCGTTTGCGACGGCAACACAACGCTCATCAGCGGCACAAGAACCAGCAAAAAGGTGCATTCAATCGGTTTGGAGAATCCAACTCAGGAGAATATTTAGACCGTCTGATAGCTCATGAAATCGTGGCGATCGCTCAAAAATATCAGGTTAGCAGCCTTATATTGCCTGATCTAGGCGACATTCGAGAAATTGTCCAAGGCGAAGTTCAAGCTAAAGCAGAGCAAGAAATCCCCGGTTCTATAGAACTCCAACGACGATATGCCCTTCAGTATCGAGCCAGTGTCCATCGCTGGAGGCATGCTCAACTCAGCCAATGTATCGGAAGCCAAGCTGCCCAAGTCGGCATTTCTATCGAGGTAGTGAAACAACCCTTTACAGGAACTCCCCAAGAAAAGGCTAAAAGTTTAGTGATCGCAGCCTATCAATCCCGAAAATAAAAAATACTTGCAATCAGTTCAAACTTACTATATAAATTAGATGCGCCGTAGTTCATGCCAGAAATGGTCTCTGTGCTATCGACAATTATGAGCTAGTTTGACTATTGGAAGATAGTCTTGCTTTCTGGCTTTGGTGACTGTCCACCTCGAAGTTGGGTGCGCTCCCACCAAAAAGGTGCGGGTCTACCGCAGTGATGGTTACTGTCTTCACCTCCGAGCAAGGAGGAATCCACCTTAACTGTTCAAATTGACAAACCGAAGCAAGGGCAAAATTCCTAGGAGGTTTGCCAAAAGGCTGTATTTCGCTCTGAGACTTCTTTTCGGAGGTTGTTCTCTAACCTTAAACGGCTGATGAAAAGCTAGAAATCAGGTTGAAAGCGAGGTTTGCCAAAAGTACTGCTGAAAAGCCTTTTGTGACTGAGTTTCAACGCTTAGGGTTGCGATCGCCTTTCCAGCGAGAGGCGGGTCGAAAGTTAAGCCCAGACGGATCGAACTGGTTTACGATGACCGTCGCGATTGCCTTTTCAGCAGACGGCGGATTGAAAGTTGTAAATCTCTCTATACCGCTTGCTCCGATGCTTGTTGCGATCGCCTCTCCAACAAAGGATAGAGCAGAAGGATGTCCAGATTCTGTGGGAGCCATAAGACTCTTCGGTAGAGATCGTCTCTTTAGTCCTAACGGAACTGAAAGCAGTAACTTCAAAACTACTTAGGAACACTTAAATACTATAAATTTTGCTTATCAAAGCTAAGTGGTAAGTTTTTTAGTTTAGATTCATTGTTAGGGTGGACTGAAAGGCGCACTTCGTTCGGGATTGACAGCTAATGATTTAGCTGCCGTCCCCACTTGTTTTAGTCGAACTGACAGTCGATGACATTAACGTGTTAACGATCGCCAAGAAGTGCTAGATGACAAAAAGTCGTTAACGACGACATCAATCTGGTAAGGACGACATCAATTCGTTAACGATGACAAATAAAGTGTTATTCGACAGGACAGATGGACAAAAAATCAAAGTCGGGATGATAGGATTTGAACCTACGACCCCCTCGTCCCGAACGAGGTGCGCTACCAAGCTGCGCTACATCCCGCAATCAATATTGCCTAATCTAGATTAACACAAGAGCTTCCTCCTAAAATCTTGGGCTGCAACTTGTTAAGATAAGTCTTGCACAACTTCAGGACTAATAGGCGTGGTCGTTAAGCCAGACTGGTTAAGGGTTAAGGCTCCTCAATGGGAGCGGGTCGGCAACGTTAAAGAAATTTTGCGGGATTTGTCACTCAATACCGTTTGCGAAGAGGCATCTTGCCCCAACATTGGGGAGTGCTTTAACAATGGCACTGCCACATTTTTGATCATGGGTCCCGCCTG
This sequence comes from Phormidesmis priestleyi BC1401, assembly GCF_001650195.1. GTDB lineage: Bacteria > Cyanobacteriota > Cyanobacteriia > Leptolyngbyales > Leptolyngbyaceae > Phormidesmis_A > Phormidesmis_A priestleyi_B. Next base: position 3,294 of record NZ_LXYR01000025.1, read on the forward strand.
CACGCGTGCCTGCCCCTATTGCGATATTGACTTTGAGAAGAAACCTCAGCCTCTCGACCCAACTGAGCCAGCGCGACTCGCAGAAGCTGTGCGGCGAATGCACCTCAATCATGTGGTGATCACGTCTGTCAATCGCGATGATTTGCCCGATGGGGGAGCTTCTCAGTTTATGCGCTGCATCCAAGAGATTCGAGCCGTCTCGCCCGACACGACGATCGAGGTTCTCATCCCCGACCTGTGCGGCAACTGGGGCGCATTAGAACAGATTCTCAGCGTCTCGCCTGACGTGCTGAATCACAATACTGAAACGATCGCTCGTCTCTACCGTCGGGTGCGCCCTCAGGGAGACTATGCTCGATCGCTCGAACTCTTGCAGCGGACTCGCCAAATCAACCCTCACGTCTACACAAAGTCGGGGATCATGGTCGGCTTGGGCGAAACCGATGCAGAAGTGCGGCAGGTGATTCGAGATTTGCGGGAGGTCAACTGTGACATTTTGACGATCGGGCAATATCTTCAGCCGACGCAGAAACATCTGGGCGTTCAGTCGTTTGTGACTCCTGACGAGTTTGATGCGTGGCGAGACTATGGAGAAGGGATCGGTCTGCTGCAAGTGGTCTCTTCGCCCCTGACGCGCAGTTCTTATCACGCTGAGCAAGTGCGAGACCTGATGGCAAAGTATCCACGCAAACAGGGTGAGGAATGAAGGTTGCCGTGATTGGCGCAGGTGCCTGGGGTTCGACGCTAGCAGGTTTGGCTAAAGATAACGGGCACCAGGTCAGTGTGTGGTCGCGTCAAAGCTCCGATCGCCTTGAGACGGTGATTGATGGGGCAGCGATCGTGCTGTCAGCCGTCTCGATGACAGGGGTGCGGTCAGTGATCAAATTGCTAAAATCGCAGTCTCTTTCGCCCAACACAATTCTGATTACTGCCACGAAAGGACTCGATCCCGAATCAGGAACCGAGGTAGATTTGCCGCGATTGCCCTCCCAACTCTGGCAAGCCGCGTTTCCGACTCACGCGGTCACGATTCTCTCTGGACCTAATCTCTCAAAAGAGATTCAGCACGGGTTGCCTGCTGCAAGCGTGGTTGCCAGCACCAATCTAGCCGCTGCCGAACAGGTGCAATCTGTTCTTTCGTCGTCTCGATTTCGGATCTATACCAATTCTGACCCGTTGGGGGTTGAGTTGGGAGGGGCATTAAAGAATGTAATCGCGATCGCGGTCGGTGCTTGTGATGGCTTGCAGCTAGGAACCAACGCCAAAGCCGCCTTGGTGACTCGCGGATTAGCAGAAATGATTCGGATTGGGGCTTATTGGGGTGCAAATGCTGAGACGTTCTACGGTTTGTCAGGGTTGGGTGACTTATTAGCGACCTGCAACAGCCCTCTAAGCCGAAACTATCAGGTGGGCTACGGGTTAGCGCAAGGAAGTTTGTTAAAGGACGTTCTCAGCCAACTAGAAGGCACGGCGGAAGGAGTCAACACGACTCACGTTTTGGTGAAGTTGGCTCATCAACAAGCTATTTCTGTCCCGATTTCTCACCAGGTTTATCAACTGATTCAAGGCGAAATCACGCCCCGATCGGCGGTCGAAGCGCTGATGCTGCGTGACAGCAAACCAGAAGGTTAGTAGATTTACTGGCTTTGCCTTAAATTTCTCCCTGAAGTTCTTCGCTCAGAGTCACTAGCCCCTATACACTGTTTTGTGGCGACCTCAAAAAGGGCAAAGAATTTTATGGACTCGGCTGCACTCTGGCAACGCTATCAAGACTGGCTCTATTACCATGCAGGCTTGGGTTTTTATCTTGATGTCAGTCGGATGCGGTTTGATGATGACTTTGTTCGACAGCTAAAACCCAAGTTCGACAAAGCATTTGAGGAAATGGCGGCGCTAGAATCTGGGGCGATCGCCAACCCTGACGAAAACCGCATGGTCGGTCACTACTGGCTCCGCGACCCCGATTTGGCTCCTAATCAAGAGTTTAAGCAGGACATTATTCAGACGATCGCAGATACTGAGTCGTTTGTTCAAAAGATTCACGCTGGCGAGATTCGCCCTCTACAAGCTGAGAGATTTACGGATGTTTTGTCGATCGGCATTGGTGGGTCAGCGCTAGGACCCGAATTCATCGCAGAGGCGTTGTCTCCCGATTTTCCGCCAATGGCGATTCACTTTATTGACAACACTGACCCCGCAGGTATCGATCGAGTGCTGGCTCGAATTGGCGATCGACTCAACAGCACTCTCGTTTTGGTCATTTCAAAATCGGGCGGCACCCCAGAACCCCGCAACGGCATGATCGAAGTTCAACACGCCTATCAGGAGCGCAACTTAGACTTCAGCAAACAAGCCGTTGCCATCACGGGCAGAGGCAGCAACTTAGATCAGATTGCCCACTCTCAGGGCTGGCTAGCTACCTTTCCCATGCACGATTGGGTGGGCGGACGGACTTCCGAATTTTCAGCCGTAGGATTGGTGCCTGCTGCTCTACAAGGCATTGATATCCGGGCAATGTTGGCAGGTGCAAAAGAAATGGATGCCGCCACCCGTCTGCGCGAAATTAAGAACAACCCGGCGGCGATGCTGGCGTTAGCCTGGTATTTTTCGGGTAACGGTAAAGGTGAGAAAGATATGGTCGTGTTGCCCTACAAAGATAGTTTGCTGCTGTTTAGCCGCTATCTTCAGCAACTCGTGATGGAGTCGTTGGGCAAAGAAAAAGATCTAGACGGCAATACGGTCTGTCAAGGCGTCGCGGTTTACGGCAATAAGGGATCGACCGATCAACACGCTTACGTTCAACAACTGCGAGAAGGCATCCCTAATTTCTTCTTGACCTTTATTGAAGTGCTGCACGATCGGGCGGGGCACTCGATCGACGTTGAGCCAGGAGTCACCTCTGGCGATTATCTGTCGGGTCTGCTTCAGGGCACTCGTCAGGCACTTTATGAAAATCATCGGGATTCCATCACCGTTACGATTCCTGAAGCCAATGCTCACAGTATCGGTGCGTTAATCGCTCTCTATGAACGAGCAGTCGGGCTGTATGGGTTTCTCGTCAACGTCAACGCCTATAACCAGCCCGGAGTCGAAGCAGGCAAAAAAGCCGCTGCCGGGATTCTAGACTTGCAGCGCAACGTCGTGCAGGTGTTGCAAGCCGAAAACACGCCTCTTCCGGTGGGAACGTTGGCACTCAAAGCGGGTGCTCCTGACCAGGTGGAAGCGGTTTATAAAATCGTCCGTCACCTTGAAGCCAATCAACGTGGGGTGAAGCTGCATGGCAATCCAGCCAAGCCTGAAAGCCTGACGGTTAGCAAAGTCTAATCTACAAATCTGGTGCGAGCGGCTTGCGTCTGCTGAAGGGTTTCTTCAAGAGTCGTCCAATCCTGCTGGTCGATCGTGTGAATCATCCGATCGAGCGTTTCCCGGTAGACTCGGAGCGATCGCAGCACTTCTTCGCGGTTATATCGTGCCATCATCAGCCCTAATTCGGGGTTGCCGCCGCCCACTCGACTGGTATCCCGAAACCCGGAGCTAGCCAGCAATTGAGCGAGTTTGAGGCTGGCGGGATCAGCATCGCTTAGACAGGCAGTGATTAGACTTGCGCTCACCATTACAGGCAGGTGAGAGATCCAGGCAACTGCCCGATCGTGCTCGTCGGGCTGACAGTGATAAAGCCGCACTTGCAGCGGACGAATAATCGATTCGACCAGCGCGATCGCGTCCAATGGCGTTGCTTCAGTCGGCGTTAACACATAGGGGTTTCCCGCAAACAGACCGTGTTGGGCTGCTTCGATGCCGCTTTCGGCAGTTCCCGCCATCGGGTGCCCTCCCACAAAGTTACGCCACAGAGGAGTGATGTCTCGCACGATCGCAGCTTTCACCGACCCGACATCTGTTACTATTGTCGTCAGAGAAATATGCGGGATCAGTTGAGCGACCGTTGTTTGAACATATGCCAGCGGGGTGCAGATGAAAATTGCGTCTGTGTCTGCCAAGAGTGCTAAATCTGTGACGGCTTCATCGGCTGCACCTCTTGCTACAGCAATGTCACAGGTTCGTTCTTGACGACTAACTCCTAAGACTCGATGACCGAGCGATCGTAAATCTAACCCCAGCGATCCCCCAATCAACCCCAGACCCACGATCCCAATTTTCATGCCTTGTCCATCCAACTTGCGTGCAGTGCTCCAGGCTAATTTTGATCTAGATCTGGGTACGTTAGCACCAAGCCGCCCCCCAATCTTGGGGATATTAGTCAGAAACTGTAGATGAAAGCCGAGGACGTTCTGAAACAATATGCCGCTGGGTCACGAGAGTTTTCTGCCCTTGATTTGAGAGAAATCAACCTCGGCGGAGCTAATTTGAGCGGTGCAGATCTTAGCGGTGCTGATCTGAGCGTCGCCAATCTTGCAGGAGCGAACCTCAGCCACGCTGACCTGAGCCAGACAAACCTCAGTGTTACTAAACTCAATGGTGCCAACCTCAGTAATGCAAAACTCAACGGTGCCAAGCTCAGTGCTGCCAATCTCACGATGGCTGATCTGCGAGAAGCCAAGCTTGTGCAAGCAGAGCTGATTAAGGCAGAGTTGACGCGATCGGACTTGAGCGGGGCTGACCTGCGGGGAGCCAATCTCAGCAATGCCGATCTGCGAGATGCCAAATTGCGCTACGCCAACCTCAGTCAAACTAACCTGAGTCGAGCCGATTTGCGTCATGCCATTCTCACCGAGGCAAATTTAGAGCAAGCCAACTTAACCAGCAGTGATTTGAGCAGCACCGATCTCACGGGCGTTGATCTCAACCATGCCGAACTTCGACAAACCAATCTCAGCCGCGCCAATCTGCAAGGGGCAAACTTATCAGGTGCCAATCTCCGATGGGCTGATTTGAGTGGTGCCAACCTCCGATGGGCGGATTTGAGTGGCGCGAAACTCAGTGGTGCCAACCTGACGGGAGCCGATTTGAGCCATGCCACCTTACTCAATGCCACGCTGGTGCACGTTGACCTGACTCGTGCTAACTTAGCAAACGCCGACTGGTCAGGAGCCGACCTCAGCGGTTCTACAATGACGGGCATCAAGCTTCATGGTGTGTCGCCCTTTGGGATCAAAACGACTGGGGCAACCTGTCGCTGGATTGATCTCAGTCAGAATGGCGATCAAAGTCAGATTTATACCTTTGCCACTGAGAGTTGCCAGGAATATTTTAATGAGATGCCCCCGATCGTGGAAGTGGTCATCGACGCTCGGCTCGACACAGATGCCAACTGCGCGTTAGCCGTCACCTATCAGCAGGTGGCGCGACAGTGCGGCTTTTTGGCTCCCCCCCCTGAGATCGAAGCCCATTTACGCCGAACCACGTTAACGTTTCGGCTAGAGCGAGATGAGCAGCTGTTGATTGCGGCTTATGTGGCAATTTTTCCCTTTGAGGATAACAAAATGACTCAACAAACGTTGATGGACTTGCTGCACCAGATCCCCACCCAAAAACTTAGTCAAGATGCTGGAAAGATTCAACAGTTTCAGCAGCTTGTAACCGTATTGAGTCAACAAGTCCAACAAGTCAACGCCGTCAAACTGCTGCAATCCATTCCGATCGCCCTCAAAAAGATGACATTCTTTCAGGCACCGACCAAGACAATTCTGGTCAACTCTAATAATCAACGGCTGACGCTCTATCACAATCCCAAGTTTGGCAAACATCCGATCGTGACCTCTCAGTCTGATCAAGTGCTGAATGCGCTGAATCAGATTCAAAGCTTCAAGCCTCCATCCTTGGAGACCGCGATCGAGTTTGTGAAAGGCTTTCACCCAGGGTTAATGTGAGTGAGAACAGGAATCTTTATAGGGGAACGAGTCAGATTTCTGGATATTCGCGACGACTTTCTCACTCAAACATCGACCGTTCCGGCTGTTCCAGCTAAGAGTGCGGCGATCGCACCAAGGACAATGTTAGCTGTCGTGTATCGAGTACTGTTGCGCTTGAGGAGATTCTTTTGCGTTTGCGCTTTTTCGAGGCTGCTAGAGATTTGTTCCCTCATTACATCCAGTTGTCTTGCCGGATCAGTAGAATTTGTGTTCATGGGTTTTTCTTCAAGACCTAAAATTTGTCTCTTGCAATATCTAGTGTAGTGGTGAAACAGACTACAGATAATAGTGAACCGTGGTCACGACTCGACTTTTCTTCGTCCGCAAGGCTGCTTTGAGAAATAAAGTCGTCTGGTTGTGCAAAACGCTTTCCCACCAACGACGGGGCACAAAGGCAGGAATGATAATCGTAGACAGCACATCGGGGTGTTGGTCTTCAAAGTCGCTGACGAACTGTAGGATTGGCGTAACGACCGATCGATAAGGCGACTCTAAAATATAGAGGTCAATATCAGACTCTAATTCCTGCCATCGCGTTTGCAGTTTTTCGCGATTAGTTGAGCCAGTGTCTACATGAATCGCGACGACTTCATCTCCAATACTCCGCGCATAGTCTAATGCCTCAACGGTGCCCCGGTGCAGTTGACCGACGATGACGATCGCCGGATGCGTTGCGAGTGCGCCTTTGGGTCGCGTCATATAGCTGCGAGGTGCCAATTCCTGAATGCTGAGACGGTTTGCCACATATTGATAGTGCTTCCGAATGCTCACAAACAGCCACACAAAAAGCGGAATCGCCAGCACAACGATCCAAGCTCCGATCGCAAACTTCGTCCAGACTACAATGACCAGCACAACTGCTGTTGCTAAGGCTCCTAGCCCATTCATCACGGCACTGGCTTGCCATCCGCGCTCTTTGCCTTCATACCAGTGAATCACCATTCCCGCCTGAGACAGCGTGAAAGAGGTAAACACCCCAACTGCATAGAGAGGAATAATCGCAGTCGTGTCACCCCGAAACACCACAATTAGCACGGCAGCACAAATACTGAGCAGCAAAATTCCGTTTGAGTAGACGAGGCGATCGCCCAATAGCGCCAACTGCCGAGGCAAGAATCCATCGCGTGCCAAAAAGTAGCAGAGACGCGGAAAATCTGCATAACTGGTGTTGGCTGCCAACAACAAAATCGCCGGAGTCGCAAACAAAATCAGGAAATAATAGAGGGGCGAGATGCCAAAAATCTGCCGACTCAGCAGCGATAAAACTGTTTCTGATTCGTTAGGCACCAGTTGATAAATGTGGGCAAGATAGGTGATGCCCAAGAACATCAGACCCAGAATAACGCCCAGATAAAGGAGCGTCTGACGTGCATTGATCCACTCTGGCGGCTTAAACGCCAGCACTCCATCTGAGATCGCTTCAACTCCCGTCAGTGCCGTACAGCCCGCCGCAAACGCTCTCAAAATCAAAAACAAACTCAGTTGCTCAGTGACTTTATGCACGGTTTCGGCAGGCGGGATCGGCGTGAGTTGTCCTGTAACTTGGTTAAACATTCCGACCCCGATCAACACAAAAATGCTGACGATAAAGGCATAAGTCGGCACCATAAAAATGCGCCCTGACTCTTTTACGCCTCTTAAGTTCGTCAACATCAGCAAAAAGATGGCAACCAGACACAACTCGACGGTGAACGGACGCAGCACGGGAACCGCAGACACAAAGTTATCGATTCCGGCTGAGACGCTAACCGCCACTGTGAGAATGTAGTCAATGATCAGTGAGGCACCCGCGATTAAGCCCGACAGCAGCCCCAAATTGCCACGGGCAACAATAGTAAGATCCACCCCCCTTGGGATAAGCGCGAATCGTCTGCCGATAAGACAGGATGACTAGAACTAATAGCACTACGATCGCCCCCGCGATCGGCACCGAAAACCCTAAGATGCCTGCCCCCGATCCCGCTGCAACTAAAACGATCAGGGTTTCTTGAGTCGCATAAGCAACCGATGAGAGCGCATCTGAAGAAAGCACGGCTAGGGCGGCGGCTTTGGTTAATCGCTCTTCGTCGTGGGCACTGGTTGGTAGCGTTTTACCCAATAAAAACTGCTTGACTTGAGAGAACGTCATGGAAAGAAGCCACCTTCAGTTTTGAAGAAGAGATGGGTGAGTGAGAGGCGTGTGTCAGAAGATTCATACTTCAGGACGTTGCGATCATAGACCAGATAGAGGAAGGGAAACTGCGTAATTACTGCATATCATCTCAGTTAGCTAATCTTCCGGTAGATTCAATCTTGTCAAGACCTCACTAGAATTCAGAATATCCCTCTTGAAATGGATGAAGGGTCAGGCTAAAGATGAGTTCACTGCGCGATCGCTTTAATCAATTTACTGGCAAAACTCGATTTGTCGTCTGCCGTCTATTTATCCACTTGGCTGGTCAAGAAGTCGCTCCGCTGCTGGGAGTGCTTAATCAGGCAGCGCGGCAAGCGGTGGATGCAGAAGGAGAGATGCAGGTTTTGGGCGAAGGGCTGGTCGAGATTTGTCAAAGCCTTTTGCAATATCAAACTTACTGGCAGTCTGCGGGCAACGAAGGCGACGTGTTTTGGAGCGAGGGTGAAGCCGGAGATTATGTGAACGAGTTGTTTACAGATTCTGCCCAACGCTATTTGAGTGCGCCCGAACTGGAAGACGCGTCTGGGCAACCTGTTGATCCGCTCTCGTTGCCCGTGACTCAGAATTTGATTGTGATGATCACGATCGCCGCAGAAGGTGAGGTTCCTGACCTGGAAACCGATCTTGCCAGCGTCCGGGCTTTAGAGACAGGATTAAAGTCAATCATCAATCTGCACTATCAAGAGCGCTTACAGGCGGTTCAGGTTCATTTCTCCCCAGCGAGACTCGGCGAAGAACTTGACCCTGACCAGCTTCTAGAGTTTTTCCCAGAATTGATTCCCCTATAGCTAATTCTTAGAGTATGTCTTCTCCACCATTCACTTCCTGTTTAAAGTCTATGTTCCGCCGACTTTTACTCCTTTCTATGACTGCCGCCTTGTGTCTAACGACGGTTGCGTGTGGTTCTCCTGGAGATTCACAAGTTAATGGACAGGGCAACCGTCCTGCTAACACTCGCACTGAGCAGACTCGCCTTCCTGATGGGCAATATTCGGTTCAGCAAGCGACCTACAACGATGGAGATGGAGAATACACGGTTTTGCTGCTAAACACACAACCGGGCGTTCCCTCATCCTTCCGCACCCAAAACTTGCCGCTCGCTCAGTTAACTCCCGATGAAGTCAAAGCGGGGCAAAAAAATTATCTCAAAGTTGAGAACAATCAGGCATCGCTGCACATTCCTGAAGATTTCAAAATTGAGTATGTTCACAACGTCGCTGAAAATGTGACAAACCCTCAAACGGGACAAACCGAGACGAGAATTGTCCGTCAAGAGCCAAGCTTTTGGAGTCCGTTTGCTGGAGCGGTAGCCGGAGGGATCGCAGGTCAAGCGATCGGAAGTCTTCTCTTTCGTCCTCAATACTATGTTCCGCCCGTCTATCAAGCAGGTCGCCCACTGACTGGGTTTGGAGGCTATGGCAGCAGCTATGGTCAGGCGGTCGATCGCTATCAGCAGCGATATCAGGCTCCTCCTGCCGCCGTGCGAAACCGCACAACCTTCCGCTCTACGGGACGCATCAACACCCCGTCCTACAACAATCCTGGAGTCAGCCGTCCCTCGATCGGAAATGGTCGCCCTACTGGGTCTGGTTACGGCTCTAGCAATCTGCGCCGCTCTACTGGCTCTACTCCAAGCCGCGTCAACCGTCCTAGCTCGTTTGGCAGTGGGCGATCGCGAGCAGGCAGCAGCCGCAGACGCTAACGCCTCATTTATCCTTCACCCTTATTTTTCCCTGCGGTCAAATTAATCTCCGCAGGGTTTTTTATGGGTATGTCAGAATGGTCATCTAGTACGACTTGAGTTCAAGCTTGTGATTGAGGTAGAAGTTCATCAGCAACTCCGCGCCTTTCTGCGAGAGCAGGGCGAACCCTATTGGTCTCACCATTTAACAATGGCTCGATTAGTGGCGCGTGCCCTACGGATCGGTCGCAGTGCTCTGATTCAAACCGGGGCACCGTCTGGCTATCATGGGCGCTATCGCCTCAGCTATCTGGTGCCGATTTTGATGTGGAAAGGGTCAGTGATTGTGGTAGCTCCCGAATCGGTTCAGCAACGGCTGCTGATGGTTGAGATTCCACGGTTGCGACAGTGGATCGATACGCCCAAGCCGATTCGCACAGGCGATCGCTGGGTCAGTCCTGATTTTGAAGGAATTTTGCTCACGACTCCAGAAGCTTGGTTAAGCGATCGACTCAACAATGAAGGCAGATTTCCGTCTGATATTCCGACCATTATTGACAACGTAGATGATCTCGAAAGCTGGGTGCGAAATCAACTCACGATCGATCTACAGCCTTCAGACTGGAATGATTTGATGTTGGCGTGTCCTGAACAGACCGAAGAGATTCGGGATGCACGGGTTCAATTGACGAAAACGATTTTTCATCATCCCGCCAATCCCTACGAGTGTTACTTAATTGAGCAATCCGAACAGGATATTCTCGATTCACTGGCTCAAATCCTTCCTTCCTCATTGCCCGATCGCTGGGGTAACTTTTTCGATCGCGTCCAGTCTGAAGAACAGCTTGTTTGGGCAACGATCGCCCGTCCGTTAGGGCAGTTTTCTCTCCACTGTGCCCCTATTGAAATCGCGTCGAGATTAACGTCGATTTGGTCGCAGCAGCCAACTGTTTTAATTGGCGGCGCACTGGATCTTGAATCGGATGCCATGACTTATCGACAAAAATTAGGGTTGAGTCAAGATCTCACCTGTTTGAAATTTTCGCTCGATCGTCAAGATGACCTCATTCAGCTTTATCAGCCTGACGGCATTCCGATGCCCAACACGCCTCAATTTCAAGGAGGGTTGCTGCAAGAACTGCGATCGCTTCTGAGTGCCAGCACTGCCGTGCAAGGGCTATCGGTAATTTTGGTTGGTGATATGCCGCTCAAAGCCCAGGTAGGAAGCGTTTTGGCATCTGAGTTTGGCTCTAGAGTCCAAGTTGAGCGCACCTGTCTCGACGACAACGGCATTTTAGTGACGGGCTGGGAATTTTGGCGAGAGCATCAGAGTGTGCTGCCTGCGCCCCGACTGTTGGCGATCGCGACTCTGCCCATTCCCTCGCTAGAAAATCCGCTGGTTGCTGGGCGGGTTGCTCACTACAAAAAGCTCCGTCAAGACTGGTTTCGGCTCTACTTATTTCCAGAAGCGTTGAGTGAATTGCAGCGCGCGATCGCTCCAGTTCGCGAATGTCAAGGAGTCGTTGCACTTCTAGACAGTCGAGTGATTCACCGCAGCTATGGCAATCAAGTTTTGGCAGCTCTTAGCCCTCTAGCGCGAATTAATTATCTAGATGCCAGCTTGTTTACAAATCTGCCAGGAACAGGTTGGCAAGATTAACCTTCTAGCGCTTATTAAGATTCTTGACTTTCGAGACTGAAAATCGGTAAACCAGAAGCGCTATTATCAGGACAAATCCTTTATCTAAAAGCGAAGAACAATGGGAGAAGCAAAGCGCCGTAAAGAATCTCTAGGAGAAAGCTATGGCAAAGAGTCCAATATTTCCCCCTGGCTGCCCGTCACCAAGACTCAGGCACAACAATTTGTCAAGTGGTCTTCTACAGGTGCTTGGATCGGCATTGTCGGTCTTGTGGCGGCTTGGGTCATAGTCCTTTTTGTCGGTCCTCTTTTTGGCTGGTGGCAAGTTGACTGATTGAGCAGGAACTTTAGAATAATAGAGTCGTCAAGACACTCTTAATTCTATAAAATCATGCTGCATCCGCAATTCTACAAAAAACCTGAAGACTGAGAGATTTGACCAGACTTGTGATAGACGATACGTTGTGACTTTACATGACTCGTTACCATAGTATAGTGAAGTGTCTCTGAATGCTTTGCTAGCATTCGCTGGTATGTCTTTTTAGAGAGATAGCTCACTGCTTAAGAGTAGACCGTCAAATTTTTAATAAAGGGTTTAGAATTGGTTGTGGTGATTGGAGGACGATTGTGTTCTTAAGACTTGCAGAACAACACCGACAGTTTGTACAAGACCTCGTGATGAATCTCCAAGCGATGGCGATCGTGTTAGAGAATCGAGGTTATCTGGCTTCTTGCTATACCTGCGGCGGTCAGATGAATAGCGCTTCGTTTATGGTGAGTTTGGGAGACAACCACCTAATCCGTTTTTTGGTGTCGGATTATGGAATCACCTGGACGGAGATGCGTGACGATCGAGAGTTGATGAAGCTTGAAGGTGCCGAAGCTATCAGCCAGCTTCAAGAACTAGCTAATTTAGTCAAGTTCCACATTGAGCCTTCCGACTATCGCCCTGCGGTTCCGGCACAAAGCCTTCACTAGGTTGTGTCAGACCGCTCTAGGTTTTCACTGAAGTTTAGAGAGCTGGTTTGATCCCCTCGGATGTCAGCTTTTGCCAATCCAACAGGATTAAAGCTTCCAGTGATAATCTGGATGGCGGGGTTATTCTTTCAACAGTTGATGTCCTTTGGAATCAGATCATTGGGCGCTTCGTAGCTGCTCCAATTTAATTCGTGACCTTCCCCCTTTGCCAAATAGCAGTACCCTTTTTTGAAGGCAACCCTATTTGTCTACGCTGCGTGACGCAAGGAAGCTTTTACTAAAGAGAATGTTCGACTTTATTGATCTGCTCTGAAGAAGTCCGGCGCTGTCTGCTGCAGTCAAGCTATCGTCAACTCTCTACGTCTCTTCAATGCGCGTGAGACAGGAGATGATCTCCCTACCTTGTTGCGATCCCAAATTCAGTGCTTTGGGTGAGGAAATTCAATCTCGAACTGCGATTCTTGGCACTAAGTATTAAAAGTTTAGATCAGGCTGATGATGTACAGATTTCCTGCCTCATCAGAATCTAGCTGATTGGGGTTTAGATGCTAGAACCAATCTAAACCCCAAGTTGAGCTAATTTCTCGAAAAACGTCTGTCGTCTTTTACACGGATTGCGATCATCTGAAGTTCTTGCGAGTTCCAGCTTTGTGCTTGACGCGACCCAGATTGGTCATCAAGAAAATAGTCCTGATTTCCTAAGACGGTGATCGCGACCCAAGCAGTAACAAAAAGTGCAGCTAGAATAATCATTGATGACCTCTTAAAGTTTTTATATCCTTATTATTAAGAAATATAACATATATTAATCAGCGATACAGTCTGCCTTTCGTCGAGTTTAAAGTTGCCAGTTGCTCACGCAAAAACTGAGGGTAGCATATTATACTGAGAAGTAAGAAGTCTGCTGAGTCGAGTGTTTGAAGTTAAGAAGCCAGGGCACACTAAACATCATCGTCTAGTCTCAAGGCTAATTTAGCGTCTATCAGGAAGTGGCAGAACCGTTAAAACCGATCGTTAGTCTTTGCATAACTGATGCACGCGAATGAACAAGCCTATCAAAAAATCAGACCCGATCGTCAAGCCCATTCCATCGGCTTCTTCTCAAGAATCTCAAGTTAAAAATATTCTCAATAAGCTACCTTCAGAAGCTAAGAATTGGGCAGAAAGCTTGCCTTGGAATCAGCGACGATATGTGCTTTCACTCTGCCACTTGCTCTGTGCAGCAACTCCTGATATCCAGGCAGAGTTTTTAGATGAATATACTGCCAATGGTTTGATCGCAAAGCTGGTTGAAAATCGAGAAGTCAAACAAAAAGTCAGAGACAATCTCAATCGATTTCACATTCACACCGAGTTGAGTGAAAGCTTTGTGAGAAGCTACATTCGACAATTTTATATTCACTCAGCCCAAGACGCTCGTAGAACGCCCGATTTGTTTTTAGAATCAGCCCTTCGGATCGTTGCCAGCACTGAAGAACGCAGCAATATCTTGAACTACATTTTGGGATTTGAACTGATCAAAATGATGTTCACAATGAGTTGGCTACAGCACGAAAAACTTTATCGGCTGCAAAAAAATCAAGAAGAGTTTATCGAAACCTATATTAAGCCAATTCGACACGCCCATCGAGTTAATAAAATCATCGTGCCGCGAGACGAAAAATTATTCTTCGCACGACGAGACTACTTTGTCCAAAAACCCAAGCTTTCAGATAAAAAATTAGTAGAGCTAGCGATCGCCACCTTCACGACAGAAGTGACGACAAGCTTTGGGTTTTCAATCATTCGCCATGCTCATTCGTTTGACTTTGACTACGAGGAGATTTTCTCAAACGAGCAAGAACCGATTTTTCCAAACTCCTAAAAAGCAACTTCTAAGCAACTTTGCCGCCTCCCATCAGGTAGAGCAACGCCATCCGCACTGCAACGCCGCTAGTCACCTGCTGCGAAATCAAACTAAACTGGGGATCATCCATCAAATCAGAGCTAATTTCTACCCCCCGGTTGACCGGACCGGGATGAAGAACTTTGACCTCTGGCTTGCACCGCTTGAGACGATCGCGCGTGATGCCAAACTGCTGATGATATTCTCGCAAACTCGGTAGCAGATGACTGGTCATTCGCTCTTTTTGCAGCCGCAGCGTCATCACAAAATCAGCATCTTCAAGCGCTGGGTCAAGCGCCCAGTGTAGAAAAAGCTGGCGAGGCTTGGCAGCAGACTGATTATCTGAGTCTGTGACGTACTCAGCAAACCACTTGGGCAACAGCGTCGGCGGAGCCGCTAAATGAACTTCAGCCCCGCTTGCGGTCAGACTCCAAATGTTAGACCGGGCAACGCGAGAATGGAGAATATCACCCACGATCGCGATTTTTTTTCCCTCTAACAGCGACAGCGTTGGCTGCTCAGAATCTAACAGCGTACAGATGGTAAATAAGTCTAGAAGCGCCTGAGAAGGATGCTCGTGCTGACCGTCTCCCGCATTGAGAACCCCAACTCGAACCCCCAAACGGTCCATTTCGGCGGCGATCGCTTGCGGCACTCCCGCTTCTTTGTGACGAATCACCATCATGTCAGTGCCCATCGCTAGATACGTTTTTGCCGTGTCGAGAATCGTTTCTCCTTTCGACAGGGAAGACGTTCCGGCAGCAAAGTTAATCGTGTCGGCAGATAGGCGTTTGGCGGCTAGCTCAAAGCTGCTGCGAGTGCGAGTAGACGACTCAAAAAACAGATTGGCGACGACCTGCCCCTGTAGCGTGGGCACCTTCTTAGTCCGGCGCGACAGCACCTCTCGAAAGCTGCTAGCCGTCTGCAAAACGACATCATACTCAGCTTGAGAAAAGTCAGCGAGGGAGAGAATGTGGCGACGAGTCCAAACCATTGAAGGGGTGCGTGAGAGAACAACTCACCATTCATAACGCAAAACGATCGTCCCAACAACCCACGTCTAGATTTCCTCGAAAGAAGTATGCTTGTACTTATTCGACGATCGCTTGCATGACGCGCACTCCTTTTGATGCCTTCTCTAAACAGCTTTTAGAAGAATTTCTCTCGCCCTTCGGCACCGTTGAACTGAATCGAGAAATTGCTGGAGAATCTCGATTTGTGGATGTTTGGTTTTCGCCATCTGCTCCGCCCGATCGCAGTCTAGGTCTACTGGCACGCATCGCCGCAACGCCCTGCCTGATCGAACCTTATCGTAACGCACCTGGCTTTTCAGAGATCCGATCGTGCTTACTCAAGCTATTTCTCGTTCACTCTGACCAACAGCGCCAAGCTAGACGCGAAGATGCCTCGCTCTCAGAGGATAGACTTCCCCACCTGTGGATTTTGTCGCCCACTGCTTCAGAGATGTCTCTCAACAGTTTTGGTGCCATTCAATCTCTAGACTGGCTGTCCGGAATCTACTCGTTTCCTGCCGCTTTGAGAACCTCGATCGTGGTGATTCATCAGCTTCCTAAAACTCCAGACACCCTCTGGCTCAGGATTTTGGGAAGAGGCAAAACTCAGCAGCAAGCCGTTGAAGAAATTCTTGCACTGCCTGAAGATGACCCGCGCCGTTTCCAAACTTTAAACCTCTTAACAGCTTGGAGAATTACTATGAGAGTTGAAGACCTTGATGAGGACGATCGGATTTCATTTATGGCAATTAACCAAGCTTATTTACAGTGGGAACGAGAAACCGTCGAGCGCGGTAGACAAGAAGGCAGACAAGAAGGTACGCAAGCAGGACAACGCTTGGTCGTCGAGAACTTACTGAAAGCTCGGTTTGGTGAAGTAGATGCTCAACTCGCTGCTTTGATTTCTACGGTCCTGACATTCCCCGCTGAGGAATACACACCACTTCTACTACAACTGTCGCGAGAACAACTGCTAGAAAGGTTTCGGGGTTAATTTGGGTGAATGTTCATGATTTAAGTCGGCAGATGCAGAACATTTAAGCTGATCGTGATCAGGGTTAGGAACAGGATAAATCCGATCGTGTCTAGCATCGTCGTCACGAGAGGACCGCTAATCAAAGCCGGATCAAGTTTTAATTGCTTCAAAGCCATTGGAAGTAAGGTTCCTAGTGTCACTGCGATCACAGAATTTGCTGCCATAACTATTCCAGCGACATATCCGACCCAGCGGGTTTCGGGCGATGTCCAAATCAATGACAGCAAAACCATTGTGGTTCCTAGTGCTAGGGCAGTTCCCAAACCCGCCAATAATTCCCTGCGAAGAATTTTCATTGTATCTGCTGGAGTGACTTCACCTACGCCTAGCGATCGGATCGTCACCGTCAAAGCTTGGATGCCCACTGTTCCCCCGTGTTGGAGAACAGAGGCATGATCACGGCAAGAACAGGCACCATTGAAATCGTTTTTTGAAACGGCGCGATCGCGCTAGATGCCCCAATATAGAGCGCCATAACACCCACGAGCCAGGGCAGCCGATTCCGCAGCTTCTCTAGGGGATGAGAGAGCGACGATTCATCTCCGCCGCTGACCCCTGCCAGTTTTTGAATATCTTCGGTGGCTTCTTGTTCGAGAATATCTACCACGTCATCGACTGTGATAATCCCCACGAGACGCTCTTCACGATCGACGACAGGCACCGCAATCAAGTCATAGCGCTTCATCAGTTGCGCAACTTCTTCTTGCGGCATCTCGGTTTTGGCTTTAATCACTCGATCGCTGGCAATATCTTCAATCCGCACATCGGGAATCGAGAAGAGTAATTGCCGCAGAGAAACGACCTGTTTGAGCTTGCGATTATTGTCGGTTACATAGGCGTAGTAAACCGTTTTCTTATCTCGGTCAGCCAGCCGAATCTTGCTGAGTGCCTCGCCGACCGTTAAGCCCTGTCGCAGCCGGACATATTCGGTGGTCATCACCCGACCTGCGGTGCCCTCTGCATAGCCGAGAATCGTGGTGGTTGCCTGTCGTTCTTCGGGGCTGAGTTGTTGAACAAGTCGTTTAGCAATCCCGGCGGGAAGCTCGTCAAACAATTCGGCACGATCGTCGGGGCGCATCGATTCGACAATCTGACAGACCTGGACGTTATGCAACGACCCAATTAGGTCTTCTTGAATCTCTTGGGGCAGATATTCAAAAACGTCGGTTGCCTGGGTTTTGTTGAGCAGTCGAAACGCGATCGCTCGTTTTCAGGAGGAAGTTCGGTAACATAATCGCCCACGTCGATCGGGGGCATTTCGTTTAACTCGTGCTTAAGCTGATTGAGATCAGCAATCTCAGACAGGGAAGTGCGACTTTCCGGGATTAGCATGAAACCTCCTCAATCTCCCTCGCGCTGGAAGACTAAGGCTTCCGACGCTAAAGAAGTTTAATACTGTGGGGTAATGGACTTTGGTCCATGAACTTTAAAAAATGCAACATCAACATCCGCTTAGGGTGCTGCTAATTATATATTAACTGTGAAAAGGCACATTTCAGTCCTACAGGTTGCAGTTGAGCCTTTAGTTAAGAGGGCGATGTTAAAGCCCGCTCGACTCAGAGGATAAAGATCTGATACCTATTTAATTTTTGAATGTGACAGATCCAGTGTCGTAGCGAAATTGGCAAGACGTTCCACCGGAACGTCTCTACGGCATCGGGTCAATCAATTATCTGACGTATTCATGGATCAATTTGATATGAGTAATAGTCATGATTGCAAAGATGTGAGACAACTGGCGAGGAACCGTGTCATTACGGTTCCTCGGTGACTGCGGCAGCGACCAGCTCCGGCAGATACAGCCGATCCTCGCTGGCATCATATTCAAACAATTCAGCATAGCGCCCCCAATCAACCACCGTTGCAAACTGCCGTTCGGCTTCTTCGTGAGGATAATATTCATCCAGTAAATCTAGGAAGAAATCTGCCCGCATCGATCGACTACGCTTTTCTTGTAAAGTCTGCACAATACTGCTCAACATAGGCACATTCTGCAACGCCTGCTGACGGAACAAATCTTTACTTCGCAGAATCGTCGTCGTAGCAAAATCCTGCCCAATCTCAGTTAACTGAACATCGCCTTGAGACACTTCCGCAAAGCCTAGCAGCACAACCGAATCGAGAATCGGCAATAGGTCATCCACCTCTAGCTGAATGCGCTCTGCTAGTCGAGGAATGTCATCCTTGCCATCGGGTTGATCGATAATCAGTTCTAACAATCCGCTAATTCCGCCGACTCTAGCATGGGGCAATGCTTTAGCATAAGGCGATCTCGGTACAGGAGTTTCTGTAGGCGTTTTAGAGACAATCGCGGGTGCACTAGCGGTTACTTCCACTTCTGGGTTGGTCATGATGGTGTAGATGTAATCGACTAGGGCTTTGAACCGATCGCTAGTCCGATCGTGGGAGCGCGGCAGATCGATCACCACTTCCCCACGCACCTGCCCTGGATTAGAACCGAGAATAATCACGCGATCGGCAAGAAACACGCCTTCTTCAATATTGTGGGTCACAATCAAAATGCTTTTTGACGGAAACGTGCCTGCATTCCACAGGTCATCTATCTCACCCCGCAGGTTCTCGGAGGTCAGCACATCCAGGGCACTGAAAGGTTCATCCATAAGCAGCACCTGGGGTTCCAGCACAAAGGCTCGCGCAAAGCCTACTCGCTGCTTCATCCCACCCGATAGCTCCTTGGGATAGGCACTCTCAAAACCATCTAAGCCTACAAGGTCGATCGCCTTTAATGCCCGATGTCGGCGTTCATCTCGCGGCATCCCCTGAGCTTCTAGACCTAGCTCAACGTTTTCTTGCACAGTCAGCCAAGGCAGCAGGGCAAAACTTTGAAACACCATCGCCACATTTTTGTTTGCCCCATATAAGGGCTTTCCATTGCTAAACACTCGCCCCTGGCTAGGAGGAATCAAGCCTGCCATGATCCGCAACAAGGTACTTTTGCCGCTACCACTGCGTCCCAACAGGGCAACCACTTCACCCGCACGAACGGTCATATTAATGTCTCGCAAAACGTTAAACTCGCCTTTCCCATCTGGTAAGGGAAAGCTTTTGTGAACCTGTTTAACTGCAATGAGCGAATCGGGGGGCGTTTGCATAGTTGTCATCGTTACACGTCTCTTTACCGATGATATCTTGCACGTCTTTCTAGAGATGATATTTGGTCTCTGCCAGTCGATAGAGTCGCCGCCACAACAGACGATTGATCCCTACGACAAACAAGCTCATCATGCCGATGCCCAAGGTGATGCGAGGCCAGTCGCCAACGGCTGTAGCTTGGGCAATATAGGCTCCTAGCCCTGTTGCAATCAGGGTGCTTTGCCCCCAAGAGACAATCTCTGAAACAATGCTGGCGTTCCAGGCTCCGCCACTGGCAGTCACGCCGCCCGTCACCCAGGCAGAGAAAATACCGGGAATGATCAGTCTACGCCAGCGCTGCCAGCCTTGCAGTCCTACATCCATCGACATTTCACGCAGGTCAGTTGGAATGCCTTGAGCGCCCGCGATCGAGTTAAATAAGATATACCACTGACTACCCAAAGACATCAGCAAAATGCTGCCCCAGTTGATGCTGATATGGGTGTGAATGAAGAAGAGCGTGGCAAACGGGAAAATAAAGTTTGCTGGGAAAGATGCCAGAAACTGCACCACAGGCTGCAATAGCCGCGCCAGTTTTGGATTGAAGCCGATCGCTACGCCGATCGGTGTCCAGATTAGCGTGGCAAAAATCAATAGCACCGTTACCCGCAACAACGTCAGCAAGCCCAGCCCAAAGGTCGTCACCACTTCGTTGATGCCCACAGTCGTCAAGATGAAATGGATGGCAGTCACGACCAGCGCCCCTACGACAAACAGCAAAATCAAGCTGTAGAGGCGATCGTTTGGTTGCTCTGGTGCATCAGAACGTGGAGGAGAAGGAGGCGTGAGGGCAGACAACAGCCGATTGATCCTGTCTTGAATCGGAGTGAGAGCCTTCCCTAAGAGCCGAGGAATCCGAGCGGTTTGCAGCAGGTCATAGACCCAGGATTGCGGTGTATCGGCAGAGGCGCTTTGCTCTAAGCGAAACTTGTCTGACCAGGCAATTAAAGGTCTCCAAAACATTTGATCAACGAGCAGAATCACTACGGCGATCGTCAGCAGTGCCCAGCCCAAAGAGGGGAGATCTTCTTTGGCGATCGCGGCTGCTACGTATGATCCAATCCCCGGTAGCGTATAGTTCTGATTCAACACGCTGATGGCTTCACTCGCCGCCACAAAAAACCAGCCTCCACCGAAGCTCATCATTGCATTCCAGACCAGTCCAATCATGGCAGAAGGCACTTCAAGCTTGGTGAACCGCTGCCAACGCGACAGACGATAGAGCGTCATAGCTTCATCCAGTTCCTTAGGCACTGTCCGCAGTGATTGGTAAAACGAAAAGGTCATGTTCCAAACTTGGCTGGTAAACGTTGCAAAAATCGAGGCAGCTTCCAACCCCAGCAGACTACCTGGAAACAGGGCAATAAAGCCCGTCACCGTGATCGACAAAAAGCCTAGCACTGGCACAGACTGCAAAATATCTAGCAGTGGAATCATCACCCGTTCAGCACGACGGCTATTGGCAGCGACATAGCCATAAACGAGAGTGAATACTGTTGAACAAAGCAAAGCGATGAACATTCGCAGGGTCGATCGCCCTGCATAATACGGCAGATTGCGTGGATCGAGATCAATTCCTGGCATTACATCGGGTGGCTGAAAACTGACTAGCGTTCCTGCACCGATCCGGGCGATTAGGGCAAGGAGTACTAGCGTTCCCAGAATGACAGCAATATCTGCCAGCCCAAAGGGGAATCGTCGTAGAGCTTCAGGAGAGGGAAACGTTCGCTTTAGCATAGAAATAACGTTATAAAGTTTTTATGGCGCTTCCATCGATCAATACTCCGGACAAAATTTGAGCAGATTTTAAGGCTCAAACCCTTATTCTGCCGTGGACAAGATCTTTTTTTCCAAGTCAGAGGCAGAGCTAACTTTGAAAAAATAGCTCGATCCTTGAACCATAAACTCTGAAAGCCTTGTGGAACCGTTCAAAAAAATGTCCGGAGTATTGATCGATCATTCTATTGAGAAAACTCTTCGCGAAGGCGTTCAGTAGATTCAATTCAAAGTAAGCTGAAAACTGATGCAGACGCAAGGAGATCTACGACAGCTTACCAACTGGCTCGACTCTATCGGGTTACCGCTTCCAAAGCTGGTCATGCTAATCTACCCATCTTTAAAGAATGAACAGTTAGGTTTGCCAAAGCCTCTGGTAGAGCTAACTTCCACTCAAGCCGTCCACTGGTTCTGAGACCGTGGGATTCGATCACTTCTAGGACTTACGCACTGTACAAAATGGACATATTGTGAATCAACGCAAATACGTCGCTTCAGCCTTTTACATATCCCGCTCTTGGGGTTTAGATCAGGCAGAAAGGAACCGAAAAATCAAGCTCAAAGGGCTGGAAACCACACCTGCTATTTTGGATCTTCTGTCAATGCGTAAGTCCTAACTTCTATCTATATGGTTTTATTTCTGTTCTCTCTTGTTGCAGAGGTAGGATGCACGCCTTCGTTCGTCCCGAAGCCACAAACCTACAACGGTGGAGATGGCTTTCTTAATCAAAGATCCCACTTTTGTTAACGATGATAAAGCTCATAATCAGCGCTCAGAGGTATGTCTCTCCTCTCTTAAGCAAGAAGCCAAAAACCGGAAGAATGCACAAACTCTTTTTTTACGTCGTGCCGTTGACCGTTTCAGTAGTATTGAGTAGTTGCGGTACGGCTCCCTCTAATCTGCCTGTTGCATCGTCTCCAGAGACGAGTCCGACGGGCACACCTAGTCCCAGTTCATCGCCTGCTCCTAAAGAAAGCCCGTCTGCGGCATCTCGCACAAGCTCACCCGTTCAAACCTCTTCGGTAGTTTCTGCAAAGACAGTTCCTGTAAACGTTTATAAATTGGATAGCCAATGTCGAGACTTTGTGGCAGAAAAAACGGCAGTCTCGGCAAATCAACCGATCGCCGCAGCCGTGGGCAAGGTCTTAGAAAACGCGGATAGTGCCGACTTCAGCTTGTCTGGATATCGGGTGAATGTTGCCTCTGGTGTCGCAACCATTGATCTGCGAGTTGCGCCCGACTCAAAGCGCAAGTTGGTGTCTCTCTCAAGCTGCGAACAAATGGCGATTTTTGGCAGTCTTCGCAAAACTTTAACCAGCAATGCTCAATGGAAAATTAAATCAGTCCGGTTTACCGATCGAGGCAAAGAGGTGGTTCTTTAACCTTTTTTCGAGACTGCCGCACAATTTTTGACATACCATCGCCAAGGCGAATCGGCTCCTTGAGTTAGCCCGATGCGAGTCGTTTGAACGAACCCGATCGAGTCCTGCTCAATCTGCTCCTGAAATCGGGAACTTCGAGGCTCTAACCACAGAGGTTGTCCTGGTTGAAAGGGTTGGGCAGTCAGCGTGAGATCAATTTTGAACGCCCGACAGAGTTTGCCAGGACCTGCGGCAACGCGAGCTAACTTTTCATCTATACACCAAGGCGGCAGAGTGTCGAGTTGCAGCGCCCGAATCAATACAGCGCTGGGCACCCCGTCTCGATCGGTCACCACATTTAGACAGTGATATATCCCATAAATGAGATAGACATAGCTCATTCCCGCCGCGCCAAACATGATGCGGTTGCGATTGGTCTGTCGTCGATAGGCATGACACGCCGGGTCGCCCACCGTGTAAGCTTCGGTTTCAACAATCATGCCTCGAAGCGTTAGCCCATCGTCAAATTGGCGCACCAAAGTGCAGCCTAATAGATCAGGCGCGACTTCGAGAGACGATCGTGATAGCCACTCAGGTTGAATAAAAGATGAATCGATCGTCATTTTCAGTCTTTAGGAGAATCTGTCAAAAATCTTTGGTTTGCTAGGATCTGAGGATCTTTGCGGTAGTGTTGAGCTAGGAACTTCCGAGCAAAATGTGCCTCTAGCACGACTCAACTCTACAAAAACCATCATAGAAAGCTATAACCATTATGGATGTCAAACTTGTTTTACTGGTTCTCACTGGGGTTTTTACGATAGCCTGCCTGTTTTTTGGCACCCGTAACGGTTTTTATGACTCCGACAATTATCACGGTAATGGATCAGCACACTAGAGATTTCAAAGGTGTGAGGGGTGAATCGAGTGTTAAGAATCGCAAATCCCCTCCTACGATTAGCCATTCACTCAACTTAGGCTTCATAATTTTAGACAACAGAAAGTAGCCATCCAACGTGACTCAACTGGAATGTTTGCCCTATGGCGTTGGTCATGCCGATGAAGGAGTGTCTCTCCTAGTTCGCATGGGACCGTATCGGATCTTGCTGGACTGTGGCTTAAGAGACGTTTCACCTCTGAGTCAGCAACGCTCTGATTTGGCGTTTCCTGCTGATTTGGTGTTGTGCAGTCACGCTCATTCAGATCATGCACGAGGATTGCTATCGCTTCATCAAGCCTTTCCTAAACTGCCGATTTATGCCAGTGAAGTCACGACTCAGTTGCTTCCACTAAACTGGATTGGGGAGTCAGTGCCTCAGTTTTGCCATGCGTTGCCGTGGCGATCGCCCGTGGAATTTTGTGACGGGCTAACTGCTGAATTGTTTCCAGCAGGTCACTTGCCCGGAGCGGCTGTGATTTTGCTGACCTATACACCCCCTGGATCGGAGGGTCATCGCCCTTATCGGCTGATTTACACAGGCGATTTCTTTTTGTCGAATTCTCGGCTCGTCGAAGGGTTGCGGATTGAGGAATTGCGGGGATTAGAGCCAGATGTGCTGATTGTGGAAGGCAGTTATGGCACGGCTCGATATCCGCATCGGCGGCAGCAAGAAAACCAACTGATCGAGCGGATTAGTCACGCGATCGCCCAAGGGCAATCCGTTTTGCTGCCGTTGCCAACTCTCGGTTTGGGGCAAGAACTGCTGATGCTGCTGCGGAGCCATCATTTGTTTACGGGGCGGGATTTGACGATTTGGGTCGATGGAACGGTTGCCGCAGGCTGTGATGCCTACTTAGATTTGCTGCCTCATCTGCCCAGTTCTGTGCAGAATTTTGCGCGTCACCAACCGCTCTTTTGGGATGAGCGAGTGCGACCCCATGTGCGGCATTTGCAGCCCGATCGACGATCTTCAATCGAGTCTCCCTGCATTGTCTTAACAGATTTGACCGTTGACCTCAACGAGTTTTGTCACTCCGATTCTTCATGGCTGGTGCTGTTTCCTCAACAGAGCAGTCAGCTAGAAATCGACTCTCAAGAGCTTTCTTCGTTCCTTTCGGCTGAGTCTGTGCAGGTGAGTGTTGAATCTTATCTGTTGGCACAGCACTGCGATGGACCGAGTACGACGCAACTGATTCACAATTTGCGTCCTCAGCATGTGGTATTTGTGCATGGGTCGCCGACTTATCTGGCAGACTTAACGGGCTTAGAAGAACTGCACAACCGATATCATCTGCATTCACCCTTGATCGGAGCCTTGGTTGAGCTGCCGATCGGAGAAACCTTTCTGCAACCTGCCGCCCCAGACCACAGCTATGAAGGAGAGTTAGCCGAACTGGGAACGGTGGTAACGATTACGCTACCCGACGCAATTAGGGCTGATCCTCGCTGGCGCACTCTTGCAGACACCGGGCTGATCGAAGCCCGTTGGCAAGGAGAAGATCTCGTTTTGCGGGGGCTACATCAGCGAGAGTTATTGAGTCCGGGGGGCGATCGCTCACCCATTTCGGCAGACGGGACGCTGAAAGACTGCTGCTCAAATTGCCGTCACTGTCGAGGGCAACGCTGCTGGAATCCGAGTTCGCCGTTGTTTAACTTTAAAGTCACGCTGGATGGCTATTGTCCAGTGTTTGAGCCACTGATGATCTCGACAGAGGTTGAGGTGCGAGACGTTGAAGACGAGTCCGATCTATAACTTTCGTCATCAGCTTTCTCGAATGGAGGGAGCCGCTGCCAAGGTTTCTGCCCCTGATTTCACCTGCTCAATGTCGTAGTGTGACCACGAACGAATCGAGCCATGATGAGCAACGAGCAACCCCCACAACCCTTTGGCGGTCAGAATCGGCACGACTAGATTAGCGCGCACTTGCAGATTGCGAAGAAACTCACGGTGACAGGGCGCGATCACTTCGGTCTCAATGTCTGCGATCGCTCGAACTCGTCCTTCTAAATACATTCTGGCGTAGTCACCGTTAAAGCATTCATCCGGTCCAGTCGAGCCGTAGATAGAAAATCTGTCAGAACTCAAAGACTCAAAGGTGACTTGCCCTTTCCATTGGCGATAGAAATAATATAAAACCACTCGATCGACTTCAAGGGCATCACGAACTTGGTCAGCGGTCTGTTGGACTAAGTTATCTCGCTCGATATTGCCAGCGAGTCGATCGAGCACTCGTTGAAGATTGGGAGGATGAGTCAGTTGAGGAAGACGATCGGGATCTGAATCAGAATAAACTTGCACGGCTCTGAGCTTGAGATTTGGACAGCAGACAGCGAGTTTTATAGAACTTATTAAACGTTACTTAAATTCATACCAGTGAAAGCAAGCGCCTTCGATTTTTGACAGCAAAATTTAAGCTTGATGGACACTAGAGCAACCGGAATCATTAAACTTCTTGCAGTCTGAAGATGTCCTCATTCCCCAGCCTAAGCTTGAGAGAAGGGGAGCCAGATTTCAAAGTCCCTCTTCCAAATGTGGGAGAGGGATTTAGGGTGAGGGCAGAGACTTTTGCAAGAGGTCTATCGCACTAATGCTCTAGGTTTAAACTTCACGAAGAGAATCAGCAATCCCAATCCGATCGCGAGTCCGAGCGCTGTCATCACAAGGGCAGACTGACCTATCTGACGAATAGCGATCGCCACCAATGCCCAAATAATCACCGACGGGAACGCAACATCGCGATATCGAAGCGTGATGACTGCGGCGATCGCGGCGCTGACTGCTGACAAGATCACGGTCCAGATCGCTGGAGAAATTCCGCCACCCGTCCAGCCAGAATCATAGAAAGCGGACGCAATATTCACCACAGATGCGACGGTAATCCACCCAAAATAAACGCTGATGGGAATTTGAATCAGCCATTTCTCAGTGCGAGAAATACGATCGTCCACCTTTCTAAGCTGCAAAAATGCTGCGACTAGCGACAACAAAATGCCAATCATTATCACAACTGAGAGCCAAAATAGCCGTCCTTGAAAGGCAAACACCCAGAGGATTTGCAGGAGAGACGCGGCGATGATGGGCGATCGCACTTTTTGCAGCCGAACGTTCTCTCGCTGAGCCGGGGCGACTTGATAGATGCCAAAGGCGATCAGCCCTAAATAAATCACGCCCCAAATCGCAAACGCATAGTTGGCAGGAGTCACCAAAACCCCACCAAAAAGCGTATTTGAAATTGCGCCGATGCTCAGCCCATTGAGCGGGAAGAAATTAGAGAGGGCATTCACCGCGATCGCGCCCAAAATCGCCGCGATTGTCGCAATTTGGTGACTAGAGACTGATTGAGGAGAGCGATCGGAGCGCTGCATAGATGCCTATCCTTGAGTGACTCTCTTCAGGGTAACGGGAATATCAGCGCTCTATCTCTGTCTGACTTCAGGTTTTTGGATTTCTAAGCAGACATCTGCATCCAATCATCCATATCCTCGAATGAGCCGCATCCGGTCACGTCCATTAAGGTTTGCAAAGTGGCTAAGTCACGCTTTTCCCACTCGTCAAAGATGGCTTTTCGATCGTCGGTTGGCGGATGATAGCGATAAACCCGAACTCCGCCGCGTCGCCCGTCAGGAGCCTGATCGCGTCCGGTGCAGGTGAGCTTGATGCCAATTTTGCCGAGCAGCGCCTGCACGATCGCCATCGGTGCCAGTTTTTCGGTAATGGTGACGTTGAATAGAGTTTTGATGTCGTCTTTATATTGCATTGCAAATGAGACAATGTGCTGCACTTCGGGATCGGTAGCGCGGATCTTTTCGTCAAGTTTAAACACGTCGAGAAGTTTGAGCGATCGCAGCGCTTCGACTTGGGCGGTTAGCAACCGTAAATCTTGAACGGCGACTTTGCCATTTCCTCGATCCAAGTGTCCTTGAAGCTCTTGCATGTCATGCAGTTGCACAAAGTTGGGATCGTGAGTCAAATAATAATGTAGACGCAGTTGAGAATACCAACCTTCGTCATCTTTGAGTTTGACTTCTGGCGTAATTTCAACTGAGTATCGGCGTTGCAGTTCGTGTTTGCGTTTACTGTTGCGTTTGCGTGTCGTTTGTGATGATTGACCGTTGAGTTGGTCGTATTCTGAGAGACTCAATTCAGCAGAAGTTGAAATCGCGATCGCTTCTGCTTTTTGATTTTGAGTTCTAATTTTTGTAATCGCCTGCACGACTTGCTCAGTGGTTTGTGAGGTGTGTCGCCAGTCTAGAAATTCAAATCCAGGAACTTGTAGCGAGCCATTTTTGAGTAGATACAGCATTTCTTCAGTGACCGCAGTTTGGGTAAAAATCTTGGTCGCATCGTCAGTAACCGTCGTCACTTGATGACCTTCCATCAATAAGCCGTTGCGAAGTTCTTTGCGATAGCTCCAGAGTGAGGCGTTGACTCGTGCCGCCATTTTTGCCCAAGTGCGAAGCGCGATCGGGTCGCTCTGTTCGTCCAAATCAAAGTCCACTTCTTTTAAGAGAGAAATGTTGTATTTGACGGCTTTGGTCATCGATTGCGCCACGTCTCGATAGTTGCAGCTTCCGTTGCCAATCTTGACCGGGCTGAAGTGCGCGCCCCACACAAACCGGGGCACTGATTCGCGCACTCGTGCCAACGCCTGACGCGATTCTGAGTCGGGCGTGACTCCCTGAAAGATGCCAAACACGGCTTTAAAGTGTCCGCGAACGTCGATCGAGACTCCGGTTCCAATGGTCGGAGTTGACAGCACAATATCGTAGTCGGGAATAATTTGATTCAGCCGATCGACGACTCGAAACGCCGGATGTTCGGGATCGGCAACACTTTCACTATCGATTCTCAAAATGCGCTTATCTGGAAAGCGTGACTTTAAATAAGTCTCTAAGTTTTTAGAACTCCATTTGCCTTTAACTTTTTGAGAATCGACACAAACAAACACGGCTCCGGTTTTAATCACGTCTTCCATTCGAGCGACGAGCGGAGCGGGATTTTTGGTGTCATAGAGTGACACATCCCAACCCAGTTCGGGCTTCCATTGGTTGGTGACGAGCCAGGGCGCGATCGGGAATTCTGCCAGTCCTTTTAGATAGTCCAAACTGACATCCGACAAATCAGCATCTTGGGCGATTAATAATCCTTGTGTCGAGAGAACGATTTGCACCAATTCTCTCAATGTCTCTAGAATTCTGACTCGCTGGTGATAGCACGTCGAACTGTTGAGCGCGTGCCAAAGCACCTGTTCGACCTCATCGAGAATGACGATCGCGCCCTCCCAATCTTCGGGGTTAAATCGCGCTTTTGATCCGGGATGCAGCGAGTCAATACACAAGCCATAGCCATACATCCCTTGAGTTTCAGACTCTTGAACATCTTCGATCCAGTCCAGGTTTAAGCTGTTACAGATTGCTTTACCCAACTGAATCCGATGCGTAATCACTAAGACTCTTCGCCCGTCCGATCGAGCGGATTTGATCAAATTTTGCAGCGCCGTTGTCTTACCCGTCCCTTTCGGACTTTTGACTCCGACTAAACCAGACGTTGGATAAGGCAAATCTCCCAAATAGGGCTGATTGAGCGCGATCGTTGGCGCATAAGTCAAAGACCACAGCCGAGAAGCTTGCCAAAATTCCAGCGTGATCGCAGACTCGTGGATTTCTTCAAACGCCTCTTGTCCGCAAGCGATGACGAAATCGTCCACTCCTTTTTGAGGTCCCGGCAGCGCGATAATTTTGACTTCACAGCCTGCACGGGTCAGCAGTTGACCGAGCCGAGACGTTGCCAGCAAAATGTTTTGAATCGTCTTTGGTTTCGTCTCATAGTCAAAGCAGATATGCACCGATCGCCCTTCTGTCGCAAAGTGTGCCAACTCTGCAATCAGTTGCCGAGTATCTCTGCGATAGCCGCTAAAAATTCCGGGTAGCGCGATCGCCGCATATCCCAAACTCAGCAAACATCCCGCTTTTTTCTCACCCTCAGTCAAAACCAGCGGCAGATTATTCTCCCAAACCCACTGCCAGAAAGATTTTTTATCCTCAAGTTCTGTAGGGATTGCGACCTGGTAGCGACCGGCAACGCGCCGCCAAATCGACTCAGGCACATCCAACAGCACGAGCCGGCTAGACCCCTTGCCCAAACTGGGACTGAGATACTTAGCAGGCTTGCGCTTCGCCCGATCGAACACAGGTGTATCAGCATCTGGCTTAAACCGCCCCCATTCCATGCGCTGCCAGTCGCTAAACGGGTCAATGCCGCTCACCCACCAGCCCCGCACATTTGCCCGCGCCTCTTGCCCAAAGCGCGTCACGCTCCAGTGCAGATGCTCGGCGATTGGGTAAGAAACCTCGTGGCTAAAGGGATCGACCGCCGTGTCATGCAACGTCTGCACATTCAAGCGAATGAGGTCTTGATCGACTCCACTTTCAAGCCATTCTTGTTCATGCTCAACGGCAAGCTCAGAGGTCGTTGGAGCCGAATTCGAAGGTTGCCAAAATGAAGACGACTCTAGCATTGAGTCGCCACAACTGATACAATTTGTCAGCATAAGAATCGATTCCCAGCAAAATGTTGGGATCACAAGGTTGCATTCAGACCCCTTTAGCAGACTGTGGTAGGGACGCTAGAGGGATTTTGCTTGTCTAGATAGCATCCGGTGGTAGGTCGGAGTCAGTCTGAGTGGTAGGTCAGGCTACATCTAGCAAAGCAGGGTTTGTCGTCACACCACAGATAGTAGTTTGATCAACCGCCGTGGTGTGAATGAGACATTAACACTGAAGATTTGACAACTCAAGAGGCATTCACAACCCATACGCGCAAGTTACAGGCAAATTCTACGCGCAAGTTACAGGTAAAAGCCGGACGCGGGAGTAACGGAATCAAGGGTTGTTCTGACGCAGGAGTTACAGGCGAGAGGTGGACGCTAGAGTTACAGGACAAAGGATGGAACGCTTGATGAAACAGATTTCTGTTTGCTTAGAGTGATGTCTGAGTGATGGACTAAACGCGACGCTAAAGTTACAGGATTGAGGACCTCCTCTACGCTAAAGTTACAGGTAACAGGTAGACGCTAGAGTGACGGGTTAGCGAACGAAAAACATACGCGGGCGTTATAGAATCAGAGCGAAAGTACTACCTAGATGCAGGGTGTCACCCAAACTCTCAGATCTCACACCGCTATAGGTAGCGTCTAATTGCTGGACAAAATGGAAACCTTAATGCAGGATATGAACGGTTAGCCGTTTGTGGTTGCTGGCAAGACCCTATCAGTGGGTAACCACAAACCTGAGTCACCGTCCTTTTATTCACGATCGATGAAAAAATTAGAGGCAACGTTCCCTGTAGACGGGCAACTCTTGATGGTGTTGCCCAGGGCTGCCGCATCTCTCAAAAACCCAGATTTGCAACTGCCGATCTTGCGGTCTGACGCAGACGGTTATTATCTTGAAGTGCGCGTCGAAGCAGACCCGCGAGAAAACAGTGAACTCACCCTAATTCGACGGGTGCCGCTCGAAAATCTCTCTGCCGAAGAGTGGGAAGATCTCAAAGTCGAATATGCCAAACTTGACTGGAGCGTTTGTGCCAACAAGGGCATTAGCAAAGGGTTAGAAAAGATCCAGGATCGCAAAACTCAGCGATTATTTGTGGCGTTGATGACGTTTCTCAACCCTCGCCAAGTCTCGATCGTTCTCTATCTCTACAAACTCGCCTCTCAGCAAAACAATGGCGCGATCGTCACATTCCGATCGAATGATTTGCTAGAAATTTTGGGCTACACTCGCACGAGAGATGGCGGCTTTGCCTCGAAGCTGCGATCGCAGCTCAACTGCGATTTGGTCTCCCTTCATCGCACCGAATTAGTGCTTGCTCAATCGTTTAGAAAGGGCACTCAAAATATGGGTGCCAAAGTCATGATCAAAAGCGTGCTGCGAATCAAAGACTACGAGATTGACAACGTGCCTCGCGATTTTGATCTCAGCAAAGCCGCTGACTACACCTATGAATTAGCCGACGCTTACACGATTTCTTTAGAATTTTTTGACGGTCCATCCCGCACGGGAGATTCTGTCTTATTCGCAAACAATATTGACATCACTCAAAAGTTGGGCAGCAATGCCAAAAGTGATTATAAAACTAAGCTCTTGATCTACTTAGCCAGCCGCATGAAATGGGACATTCTTCAAGAGGGTCAATATGTTGTTATTTCCAAACAATATCTCTTTAAGAACTTAGATTTATTAGGCAGCAATTCTTCTCGAAATAATCAAATTTTTTGGCGCACTGTCGAAGAATTAAAGCAGGAAGGCTACATTTTAGGCGCACAAGAATTGCCTGGTAAAAACAAGATTGTGAGCGTACAGTTTCAAATTAATCCAGCAAAGTTGAAATGCAGTTAAATTAAATAGTACTGACTTTGCAGGAAGTCAGAGATTTGAAGCACTCAAAAACAAGATTTAATCAACCAAAGTGGCAGAAGTTTCTAGGCAGCTAATATTTTTGCTGATCGCGATCGCTTATCAACTGATATCCAGAATCCTTGAAGATAAAACCATAAATCCTCCCGGAACAGTCATTAAACTAGATGGGCGTAGATTTCACTGCTGGTGGAAAGGGAAGGGCGATATAACCATTGTGCTCGATCACAGTTTAGGTGGGCTAGATGGCTATTTCTTAATCGAAGAACTCTCTAAAATATCACGGGTTTTTATCTACGATCGTCCCGGCTATGGATGGAGTCAGCCCAGCCCAAAGCCTCGAACCAGCCAGCAAATTGTGAATGAATTGGATGCCTTGCTGACAATGGCTAACATCGAGCCACCTTACCTTTTAATTGGCGATTCTTTTGGGTCTTATAATATGCGTCTCTATGCCCATCAGTTTCCCCAAAAAGTGGTTGGCATAGTGCTGACTGATGGACTCCACGAAGATTTGATGCTCAAAATGCCCGTCTTTCTCAAACTCGTCAAAGCATTCCTGACGCTCTCTTTTGGGCTAGCACAAATCGGAGCCTTTCTAGGAATCATTCGCCTCTGTGGAGCGATCGGACTTTTTTATCTTCTTAAGCCCACGTTGCGAAATTTTTCGACCGCCGCCCTCAAGCCTGTGATGAGATCGTTCTACCGCTCAAATCACTGGGCAGCGATGAGTCGAGAAATGCGTTCACTCAACACTAGCAGTCGCCAGCTTCAGCAAGCGCAAAACCTGGGCAATCTCCCGATCGTCAGCATTCAAGCCAAACACTTTCTCAAACCTTCACTGGGACTGTTTTCGTTTCCGATTCCCTTTGCCGATCGCCTGAGAGACCAGATGCAATCTAAACTGAGCAAGCTCTCCACTGACGTTTCGCAGATCTCCGCCGATCGGAGCAGTCATTTTGTCTGGGTAGACCAACCCGAAGTCATTCTCGAAGCGGTGCAACGACTTCTTTTTAAGTTCAACAATCAAGCTTAACTATTCACTCCCTTCCCGTTACCGAGTCGTCATTATCCTTAGAACTCAAACCCCTCCCCAGCGTTATGTGTTAGCATCACTGCAAATATTGTCTTAAGTGATTGAGCAATGGGCAAGGTTCTGGTGCTTAATGCCTCCTACGAACCGCTCAACATAACCAGTTGGCGACGAGCGGTCGTTTTGTTGATCAAGGGTAAAGCAGAGCAGGTCGAACATAACGGTAAATACGTTTATTCAGGGTTTCCGTTGCCAACGGTGATCCGGCTGCGTCACTATGTCCGCGTTCCCTACAAAGAAATTCCTCTAACTCGGAAGAACCTGCTGCATCGAGACAGTCACTCATGCCAATATTGTGGCTATTCTGGAGATGAACTGACGTTAGATCATGTGATTCCTCGATCGCGCGGCGGCGGCGACTCTTGGGAAAATATTGTGACTGCCTGTGTGCGCTGCAACGTCAAGAAAGGCAGTCGCACCCCCAAAGAGGCGAATATGCCGCTTCAACATCCACCTCGTAAGCCTTACAGCAGTCTCTACTTTGAAGTCACCAAACACGTCAAAAACGGCGTGAACCAAGAGTGGCGCAAATATGTCATTGGTATCTAACCCCTTGCCTTTTTGGTTTGGGGTTTTTGATTAATTTATGAGATGCACAGAGTTTGGTCTGCCTTGAGGGAGAAACCTGATCAGACTTCACCGTTTTATGAGTTTTTTTGCGAAGATCAAGGAAGTGATCGCCTCAAGCGGTTAAAGATTCATTCCAAACTGGCAGAAATGCCAAACCAGGTCAGCGTCCTGGGCTTCTCCGTTGTGTCACACTCAACTATGCAATCTGATTCGAGTTCATCGCTTAACACCTTACTGACCACAATGGAACCAGACTCTCTCGCGTTAAGTGCGAGTTCGACGGTTGGATATCCGACTCTTGAGCCTGCTGTCAAAGCGGCAAATGGAATGGGATACGCCAGTGAGTATCGGGGTCGCTTTCCCTACGACGCGGCTCGATCGCCCGAACAAGAGCAAAAAATCGATGGGTTTCGGCAAACGCTAGAACGGCATCGCGGCGATCGTCAAGTTGTGATTTTGCAAGACTTTCCCGATCCCGATGCGCTCTCTTCCGCGTGGACTTATAAACTTATCGCCCAAAAATATGATATTCAGTGCGATATCGTCTATGCAGGAACGCTCAGTCACCAAGAAAATATTGCGCTCGTCAAGCTCACCGGGTTGCCGCTTCAACGCTGGACGGTGCAGTCGCTGAAGACGAAAGATCTGTCTCTCTATAAAGGCTGCGTGTTCATCGACAATCAGGGAACCACGAGCCAGCTATTTGCATCGATGCGGCAGGCTGGAGTGCCGATCGCGGTTGTCATCGACCATCACAGTATGCAAGAGGACATGAAGGCGGAATTTATCGATATCCGTCCTCACACTCGTGCGACCGCTACGATATTGACGCAATACCTACAGTCTGGGCTGCTAAAGCTCGACAATAATCTGACTGAACACGTCAAATGTGCGACTTCGCTGATGCACGGGTTGCGATCAGACACCAACCGTCTGATGCAGGCTCAAGAAGAAGATTTCTTAGCAGCCGCCTATCTGAGTCGATTTTATGACGCTCAGTTGCTTAACGCGGTGCTGCAATCGGCTCGATCGAAGCAAGTCATGGACGTGATCGAGCGATCGCTCAAAAATCGCACGATTCACAACAACTTCTCGATCGCGGGTGTGGGCTATCTGCGCTATGACGATCGCGACGCGATCCCCCAAGCCGCCGATTTCTTAGTCACTGAAGAAAATGTCCATACCGCCGTCGTTTATGGCATCGTTCACGATGAAGATGAAGAACTAGAGGTAGTCGTCGGTTCGCTCAGAACGAATAAGCTTACCCTTGATC
This sequence comes from Phormidesmis priestleyi BC1401, assembly GCF_001650195.1. GTDB lineage: Bacteria > Cyanobacteriota > Cyanobacteriia > Leptolyngbyales > Leptolyngbyaceae > Phormidesmis_A > Phormidesmis_A priestleyi_B. The sequence goes on from NZ_LXYR01000025.1 coordinate 38,151, forward strand.
CCGACGAGTTTATCAAAGAAGCTTTTGGGCAAGACGCTCAAGGGCGCTTTTTTGGCGGCGGACGACTGCAGGCAGGCGGGTTCGAGATTCCGATGGGCTTTTTGTCTGGCTTTACCGAAAACAGCGATTACGCCAAGATGAAGTGGAGCGTTCATGATGCCCAAGTCAAACAAAAACTGCTGCACTTGGTCAATCCTGAGCAAAACTATCCCAAAGGCGTGAATTAAATCATCCGTGAAAAGGGTAGAACGGAAGGGAGAGCGTTCTACCCTTTTTTATGGCAACTTTTAATCTGTATTTGATCCGTCACGGCTTGGCAGGGCAGCACGGCGACTATGACAACGATGCCGATCGTCCTTTAACCGATGAAGGCAAGCGCAAAACTCAGCAAGTCGCTCAACGATTGGCTGAGTTGGACTTGAAGTTTGATCTAATCTTGACGAGTCCTTTAGTTCGGGCAAAGCAAACGGCTGCCATTCTCAAAGACGCTGGGCTAACCAAACATCTCGAAGACGCTGCCTATCTCGCTCCGGGTGGCAACATTCAAGACTGGGTGAATTGGCTAGAAGGCTGGAAAGAATCTGAAAAGTCGCTCGCACTGGTGGGTCATGAGCCAGATTTGAGTGCTTGGGCTGAGATTTTGATCTGGGGTGAATCTCAAGGAAAATTCACTTTAAAAAAAGCGGGCGCGATCGGGCTAACTCTTCCTCTATCCGGGTCGCCCATCTCAAACAGCCAGCTATTTTGGCTCACTCTCCCTCGATTTTTCATCGCTTAAAAACTCTTCACGAAATTTAGAACTGATGTCACAGCAGACTCCGGTAGAATTATTTATATTAAGTGTTCTAAGTAATTCTTAAATCCAAGATGATCTCTTTGCCCTCACACCATTCACCTTTGTCATCAGAGGTTCAAGGCATCTTGGCTCCGCACGGAATTGGGTATCGGATCAAACTGCTCTCCCAGCTATCAGGGCGCAAATTTCAAGAACGTCTTGATCCCTTTGGGTTAACGCCCTTTCACTGGGTTGTGCTTTGCTGTCTCTGGCAAGAAGACGGACTGGCAACGTCTGTGCTGGGCGATCGACTACAGCAAGTGGGCGGCACTCTCACCGGGGTGCTCGATCGCATGGCAGAGCGCAATTTGATTCGCCGTACACGAGATGCTCACGATCGGCGGGTTTGGCGGATTTGGCTCACTGATGAGGGTCGCAAATTGCAGGATACCTTGCCCCCGATCGCGATCGAACTGCGGGAAGTCGCTTTGCAAGGCATCTCCTATGCTGATCGAGATCGGCTGTCTCAACTCCTCGATCGGATGCTGATTAACAGGCAGCGATTTACGCTTCCCATCTCTGAAAAGTCGCTAGGCTCGATCGAATTAGACGTGACCGAATCGAGGCGAGGCTGGCAAGAGATTTTGGCTCCCTATAGCTTGGGCTATCGCATCAAACTATTAGCTCAACTGCTGACCCGCACTTTTCAAGAGAATTTAGAGCCGATCGGGTTAACGCCATTTCATTGGATTGTGCTCTGCTGTCTCTGGCAAGAAGACGGGCTAGCAACCTCAAATATTAGCGATCAGCTTCAGCAAGTAGGCGGCACGTTAACGGGAGTGCTCGATCGCATGGCAGAACGAAATCTAATTCGCCGCGAACGAGACTCTCACGATCGCCGCGTTTGGCGAATCTGGCTGACCGATGCAGGACAAGAACTCAGCCAAGTGCTGCCGCCGATCGCCCTTAAAGTCATGCAAGAAACCATGCAGGGAATTTCTGCATCCGAGCAAGAGCAGTTTTCACAGTGGATCAACGAGTCGAGCGAGAATCTCACTTAGGATCGTGAATTAAATAAGCTGTAAAACTTGTAGGCAGCTTCTGCCCTCCTCACGAAGGGTTGGCGAGAGCAGAAAATTGCACCTTAATGAATCCACGTTCCTTAACGACCCGCTAAGTCTCCGATAATTTTGGGTTTGAGCTTTTCAAACTCCCCTTTGAGAACCTCTTTGCTGAGAGCGGGGTTTCCAATCGACCTCCAATTCTGGCTGTCTACAGTCCACGTTTGAAGTTGAGAGAGTTGAGAATCATTGAGCGCCATCGGCATCACATAGGCACAGTGCTGCGGGTCTTCGAGGGCGAAAAACAAAACGTGATATTGCTTACGCTCGACCAACAGGCGGATAATTTGCTGCCCTTGAGCCGACTTTAAATCTAGATAGCAACGCAGCCAACGCGGATCTGCTTCTTTATGGTGAAGCTGGTTATAAAGGGCAGTCATCCACAGCAGCATTGGGTGTGGAGACATGCAGCACAAAAAGTTTTTATAGAGTTTGTTATAAAGCTTGCCTAACTGAAGGTTTTCGATCTCCTGCTGGTGCAGCATCACCCAGACGGTTGCGATTTCTTCTCGCCTAGTTTTCAACACATGAGGAAAGACAATCTGAGCGATGGGCTTATCTTGAGGCCAAGTCGTCAGTTGACACGCTTCATCGGGTGAAAGCGCTTCAGGATCTCGCGCTGGAGCTGCCACTGGTCGCCTTAGCAACGCTTCCCCAATGCGGTGACTGATTTGACGAGTCGCGTTATAGCGTTGCTCTAATGGTTCTAGTGCTCTTAACACTTCGCCCACGGTCTGCGGACGATCGTTGGCTGATTTTGCCAGACAGCTCATCACCAGGCTCTCTAAAACTTTGGGAACCTTTAAATCAGGATTGACCGCTTCAAAACTGCGCGGCACCTGGAAGTGATGAGTTTTATACCAACTGCCGAAGGAATGGGTTTCCGCTTGCAGCGGCATCTTGCCCGTGAGCATCTCAAACAGCATCACCCCCAGACTATAGATGTCCGATCGAGAATCTAGCTCTTTTCCCTCCATCTGCTCAGGAGACGAATAGGCGAGAGTGCCCATAAATGAACTGGTCTGATTAGCATCGGCTTGCAGAATTTTGGCAATGCCAAAGTCTAAAATCTTAACCAGCTCACCCCAGCTAGGGTCTTGGCTGACGAGAATATTACTGGGCTTGACATCGCGATGGATGATTGGATAAACCGAGCCATCGATCGCGATTCCTTGATGGGCGCACTGAAGCCCCTGGCAAATCTGACGGGCAGTGCTGAGAAACCTGGGTAGCGGCAGGTTTTGAGTCGTGATCACTTCGCTGAGGCTGTGACCCTGCAAATATTCCATCACATAAAAGGGCACCCCCTCGTCGTTGACTCCATAGTCCATCACGCGAATGATGTGCATACTCTTGGTGCTGAGCAGCGCAGAGGTGCGAGCTTCACTGCGAAAGCGATCGCGCATTCTCGGAGTCAGCAAAGTCTGTGCTAAAAACTTGACAGCGACGATGACTCCGCCCAGCAACACATCTTCAGCTCGATAAACCTGCCCCATTGCGCCGCGACCTATCAACTCCATTAGCCGATAGCGATTGGTCAATAGGGATTCGCTTTTAGAGTCTGCCATTGAAGGTGAACGATTCTGCACAGGGGGAAGGGGAATGCTAGGTTTGCCCGCCAAACTTAGTCTGCTACTCTATTGTAGAGTTTAAGTTTTCAATCAATCAGACTAAATTAGTCGTAAAGAATGATACCGATTGGTAGCTTCAATTATGGACACTTTAAACCCTAAAGTAACGAGAGACGGCTACTCTAGCTGTCGTTCTAGGGTTGCTTCCATTGCGCTGGTTAAGTAGTGCCCTGAGAGAATGCCGCTTGAAAGATAGTATTTATTATCGTCGAGGCGCACCATCGTCTCAAAGCCACTGCGGCGTTGACGATCGCCTAGCACCCAATAGCGCTGCACGATCGAGTCAGGGGCGACCCATCCTTCTCCTTCGACGCGACCCAATAGACTGTGTTGCAGCACAAAGCTGTAGCGGCGCTCTCCAGAGTCTAATCGCCCCTTGTATTGAAAGCTAATTTCTTCTCGATCGGTGTTGGGAAAAACCAGTTTTGTCACCATTGTAAACCAGTCATCGCGGCTCCAAGCGACCAGTATTTTGCCTTTGACGGTGATGGGCAAGCCGTGACGTTCTAACCAGCTTCCGTGAAGGGTCCACCGTCCTGGTTCTATTAAAAAGGTGTGGGTCACAGTGCCATTCCTTGCGTCATTGAGACCAACTAGATGGCTGGCAGATTTTGGGGTCTAGTGAGATTATGCCCAAAGGCGAGCCAGCGGCTCTAATGGCACTTTATGCTATCACGCGGGAGTTTTTGTGAGCGTAGTTGATTTCCCCTAAAAGTGCCGCTTTTGATGCACCCGTAGCCTCAGGGGAGTTACCAGGAATCTTGCGATGTCTCCAGTAGGCTAACACTGCAAAGGCGATCGCTTCTTTAAAGTCTGCATTTAAACCTACTTCATCAGTGGTCATTGCAGGAATATTACTGAGTAGGTTCTGTATTCTTTGTTTTAAGTATAGGTTGCGACTGCCGCCACCGCAGAGCAGAACTTGGTCGGGCATCTGAGGCAGAAACGATCGGTAACTGTGAACGATCGACGCAGCCGTCAGTTCTGTTAAAGTCGCCAACATATCGGCAGAACTGAGCCGATAAGCAACGGCATCCGCAAGACAGGTTTGCAGATAGTCCGATCCAAAATGCTCTCGCCCCGTGGATTTGGGAGGCAGTTGTTGGAAAAAGTCTTGCTGAAGCCAGCGATCGACCAAAGCTTGACACGGCTGCCCGGTGGCTGCCCAAGCGCCGTTTTGGTCATAGGTTTTTGACCCATTCGAGAACTGCTGAACGGCGAGATCGAGCAGCACGTTTCCAGGTCCGGTGTCCCAGCCGAGAATCTTTTGGGAGTGAGGCGCGGAGGTTGCGGGCAGATAAGCTAGGTTGCCGATGCCGCCAATGTTTTGAACACAGCGACTGTAGATGGGATGGCTCAGTAGGGCGGCATCAACGGGCGGAACGAGTGGGGCACCTTGCCCTCCGATCGCGATGTCTGCAACTCGAAAATTGCTGACGGTTGTGATATCTGTTTTATCGGCGATCGTGGCACCTCGACCTAACTGAAGGCTATATCCTAATTGAGCCTCCATCCTTCCGTTCTCATCTTTTTCTCTCGGTCTGTGATAAACGGTCTGCCCGTGAGAGCCAATCAACTCCGCGATCGGGTGCCCAGTTTGAATCGATAATGCGGCTTGAGAAAATTGAGCGGCGATCGCGTCATCCAACTCCGCAAAGTCTGCCATTGACAGAGCCGCCCCGCTACAGACCGAAAGGATTTTTTCTCTCAGGTTAGGGGGATAGGGATAGGTTTCTCCTGCCAAAAGCTGAACGGTGAGATCGTGGACGGTGCCTGAGATTTCAACCAGAGCCGCATCGATTCCATCGACAGAAGTGCCGCTGATTAGACCAATTACCCGCATCGATTGTTGTCTCCTTGCTTGAATGCTAGTGCGATTTTTGGCGTTGCTGAATAGAACTATGAATGACCCTCACCCCCAACCCCTCTCCCGCAGGAGAGGAGAGCTAGAAATCCTGTTCCCTCTCCTGCGGGAGAGGGCTAGGGTGAGGGCAAATTCTTTGATTCACAGCCAGATTCAGCAACGCCCGATTTTCCTGCGCCGAGATAGAGTTCTCCCACTTTGGGATTGTCGAGCAGATCAGCCCCGCGACCCTCAAAACGATCGCGTCCCGCTTCTAAAACATAGCCTCGGTCTGCCATCTCTAGCGCTTTACGAGCATTTTGCTCGACTAGGACGATCGCCGTTCCGCTTTGGTTAATCTGCTGAATCTGCTCAAAGACGCTGTTGGCAAGAATCGGAGACAGCGCGGCTGAAGGCTCGTCTAGCAACAGCAAGCTGGGTTGCAGCATCAACGCTTTGCCCATTGCCAGCATTTGCCGTTCGCCTCCCGACAGCGTTCCGGCTCGCTGGCGACGACGATCGGCGAGGCGAGGAAACTTAGCAAAAATCTCGTCTTTGAGTGGCTGGAGCGAAACATCGCGGACAAACGCGCCCATTTCCAGGTTTTCTTCGACGGTGAGAGACGGGAAGACGTTGGAAATCTGCGGCACATAGCACATACCCTGTCGGACAATCTGATCGGATTTTAGCCCTGCAATGCTTTCGCCCTTAAAGACGATCGTGCCCTGATTAGGAGTCAGCAAGCCAAACACCGCCTTTGCCAGCGTCGATTTTCCGGCTCCGTTGGGACCAATAATCGCCACCAACTCGCCCGGATAAACCTTCATGCTGACCCCCTGCAAGATGTTTAGGTCTTTGATGTAGCCAGCGTAGACATTTTCAACTTCGAGCAGAGGGGCAGTGTTATTCATGATAAGCAGAGTTATTGGGGAGTGCTTTGCAGTTCCGGTCGTTCTTCGGGCACGATCGCGCCTTCAACCGGACAGACTTGCAGACAAATTCCACAGTCGATGCAGGTGGAGAAATCGATCCAATACCAATCGGTTCCTTTGGCGTTTTTGCTGGGACCTTCGTGAATGCACGCAACGGGGCAGGCATCAACGCAATCTGCAACGCCTTCGCAAATGTTTGTAACGATCGTATGAGACACAGTAGTTGCTTCCTAAAAAATTGAGTGAGAGAATTCACTGAGAACGCTTTCTATTATCGCGTCAGAATTTCATCAACCGGGGAGCCGTTGATATCCATCCAAACGATTTGGGCAATGCCACGACGACGGGCATAGTCTCGAATGGCTTCTCGACTGGTGCCGCTCAGATCGAGTTCGACCTGGAGCGGGTGGGTAGATTCTCGCAGCTTTTGGGCATGAGCAAAGGCGATCGCGTGAGTTTGCGGAGTCTCTGACACGACTAACCAATCGCTGGCGGGGGTCTGGTCAGGCAGTTGCCCCGTAGGGAGCAGAATCTGGTGCAGTTGCTCCATTTGCAGTGAGAACCCGATGCTCGGAATTGACTGTCCTTGAGGATGGAAAAGCCCTAAAAGCTGGTCATAGCGTCCGCCTTGACCCAAAACTTTTTGCCCCGATGCCGTCGTGCTGGTGACTTCAAACACGATTCCGGTGTAGTAGTCGAAGGTGCGAATCAGGCTTAAGTCGAGGATAATCGGCAGCGCGATCGTCGAATCTCTCAACCGTAAATCGAGACTTTCTTGCAGCAGTTCGATCAACGATTTGAGGTTATTGACTGACTCTCGCTGTGTGTCATCGAGATCAAGACTGCTGACTCGCTGAATCACATCGGCAGGTTTACCTCGCAAATCGAGCAGGAGGAGCGCCCGATCTTGCAATTCCGCCGAGAGTGGCAACGCCTCTAGCGCGAGTCGATCGAGTTGAGCAATAGCATAGCGGACTTTATCGCGCACATTTGCCGGGAAGGGAGAAAGGAGCGATCGCGTCAAACCCGCTTCCCCTAAAATCAGGCTCCAAGACGCATCAGATGAGCTTTTTAGCTGTCCCAATCCCAAATTATTCAAACAATCGATCAGCAATAAGAGAATTTCGGCATCGGCTAACAGCCCACCGCCGCCGAGCAGCTCAACGCCTGCCTGATAAAACTCCTGCTGACCACTGTGACTGCCTTCTTGGGCGCGACGAAACACGTTTGTGTTGTAGTAGAGCCGCTGAGGATAGGTTGCGCCAGCCATGCGAGTCACCGCAGTGCGAGCGATCGAAGCCGTCAGTTCGGGACGCAGCCCCAAAACTTCATCATCCAAATTGTTGAGTTGAATGACCGTCGATCGCTGAATTGCACCCCCTGCCATCAACGTGTCGAGCCGTTCTAGCGTCGAGGTGATGATCCGGTGATAGCCCCAGCGATGAAAGACTTGCTGTAGCCGCTCTTCAATCCAGCGTTTTTGCGTGACATCCAAAGGCAATAAATCTCTGGCACCTGCTGGAGGTTGATAAACCATTATTTTTTCTTTCCACTAAATAAACCGCCAAACAGCCCGCCAGTGCCCTCTGACTTGTTGCGATCGGGCTTGCTGCCTGTAGTCGCCTGAGAGGCTGCTTTGTTGGTCTGTTGCTCTAGATATTTCTTTCCTTCTAGGGCGGTTGGGTCGTCTGGATTCATCGCCAACGCCTTATTGAAGTGGATTTTTGCCATCGTCCCTTGCTTTTGTTGCAGATACACCATCCCCATCAGGCTATGACAACGGCAGTGGTTGGGATCAATTTGCAACGCATCTCGCAGTTCTAACGTCGCTTGCGCGTGATTCCCCTTCTTCATAAATCCTTCTGCTCGACGATAATATTGTTCGAGGAGCGAATCTCGCTGTTCTTGGGCGGAGGGAGGAGTCACTGCTGCCGAATTAGGAGCTTCTGTAGAGGTTGGAGTCGCAGTCGTGTAAAGCGGTTTTTTGGGTTCTCCGATCGTGCCCTCGCCCTTGCCTTCTTTTCTCGCCAGGTAGACTAGATTAAGTTCACTAATCTGCGCGGTCAATTCTAAAACTTGGTCAAGCTGCTGATATTGGCGATCGGCGAGATCTTGCAGTGCAGTTCGATAAAAGTAGTCAAGATTGTTGGCAGTCAACAACTGTTTTGCCAGACTTCCTAACACTTGAGTGTGGGTTTGATGCCGCATGGCTCCTTGCCCTTTGAGTTTGAGCAAGACCGCGTGATCAACGCGAGTGCGCTCTTGAGACAGCTTTTCCCAGGCGGGGTTGACCATTTTTGAGAGAAATTGACTTGCCAGATGACGATCGCTCTCGCTCGTTAAAACACTGCTGTCTGGATGCAGGCGACGGGCAATTTTCAAATAATTCTTGCGAATTTCTTTGATGTCTGCTTCGACCGACACCCCGATGACCGAGTGATAGTCGGAGAAGTCCAACATGAACAAACCTCGTTCAATTTGAAAACTCATGTGCTCTGTCTATCTGGGTAAGTGATGGGGTTTTAACGACCCGTTTTTAAGAACGATCGCCGCAATTCAAAACGTCTTTCAAAGAGTATCCGCTTATTCTATAGGATCTGTCCGTTTTACCTGCATCAACTCGTGACTCAATGAGTGATGAATCTTGGAATTTGTGGCTAAAATTCGCCCAGATGAGAGGTTAAAGGGAGCGCGATCGTAGGCGGTGACGCTGCCTCCTGCTTCTTCGACGAGCACGATTCCCGCTGTCATATCCCACATGGATAAGCCTCGTTCCCAATAGCCGTCAAATCGTCCGCAGGCAACGTAGGCAAGGTCAAGGGCGGCAGAGCCATCACGACGAACGCCCTGAGTTAGATGAGTCAGATGAGCAAATTCTGCGTAATTAGTGTCGGGGGTTTGGTGGCGATCGTAGGCAAACCCCGTGACGAGCAGGCTTTTACTCAATTCGTCGGTTTGCGACACTCGAATCGATCGCCGATTGCAGGTTGCCCCTAGCCCTTTGGCGGCTCTAAAAAGCTCTTGCTGAATCGGGTTAAACACGGCTCCCACTTGGGGAACGCCGTCAATCAGTAAGCCGACTGAGACCGCAAAACAAGGATATTGATGGGCGTAATTGGTCGTGCCATCCAGGGGGTCGATCGCCCACAAATACTCACTGTCAGAGCGACCAAACTGTCCTGACTCTTCTGCCAAAATGGGGTGATCGGGCACATGACGACGCAACACCTCTAAAACGGCGGCTTCGGCGGCTTTGTCTGCCTCAGTGACTAAATCTCCTGGGCGACCTTTTTCCTGAATGTCTTCGAGCTTGCCCCAGTGAGTTTGCAGAACGGCTCCGGCGGCTAACACTGCCTCGGTCGCGATGTCTAAAAAGATTTGGAGTTGTTGAGGCGTGTGGGACATGAATTTAAGCCGTGGAAATGGGGAAAGTTTAGCATCTGCTCAGGTTCGATCGAGGCGTTGGTCTAGGCTTGATCGCTCACGTCTCCCGGAGGCTGCCGCATTGGGTCTTGAGGATTCCAAATGCCTAGTCCTAAAATTCGAGCGCGATCTTGGGCACGACTTAACCGCAGTTCGTATGCAGATTTCGGCGGATTGGAAACCGTTATCGCGTGTCCTTCTGCAACTAGCCGTTCATTTAACAAAACTCCATTTAGCCAAGCGTAGACCGATCGCCGTCCTTTGGCGGTGCGAGGAGTGCGATCGGACTCCAGCACCACAGACTGATTGAGAATCATCGCCTCCAACCGGACTTTAGCCGCACTTCCCCACGGTTTTTGAGTCAGGTTTGGCACCGCGATTCCGGCAAGTCGAACTCGTTCGGTGATGTCCGGCTCCCCAGAGATGCCTTGCAGCTCAAGTTCTTGACCGCTCAAAACGCGTTGAACGGCGATCGTGTCTCCTTGAGGAGAATTTACTGGTTGGCAGCTAACTAATAGACAAAGCAAAACAGGCACGATCCAGAACGGGACACGCTTTTTCCAAATTTTCACACTTCACCGCCCCGTTTTGTTTTCTACTCTTCGTCGAGTGGCAACCCCCGTTTGACTCTGCCTTTGCCAAAATAGCGACCAAACTGAAGCTCATACACTTCGTCTTCATCTTGAGTTTCGACTTCTAAGTCCGATCGGGCATAGCTCACGCACAGCAGGGCATAGCCTTGTCGCTGCAAATCGATCGATAGCCCTACTGCCTCTGGCTGATAGAGTTCCCCCGCTTTGACCCGAACCGCACATGTCGTACATGCCCCGTTGCGACACGAGAACGGTAGCTCAACGCCCTGATGTTCGGCGCTGTGGAGAATGTAGCGATCGTCGGGCACCTGAAACGAGGCATAGGTGTCTTTTTGACGGTTATAAACGCGGATGGTATGAAACTGAGTCATAAATTGCCAAAGTTCGTTCGCTCTCTTTCCAGTATGGAACAATTCTGGTAGGATAGAAATTCTGTGACTGAGAATACAGCACAGCCTTGGAGAGATGGCCGAGTGGTTGAAGGCGCAGCACTGGAAATGCTGTTTAGGGCAACTTAACGAGGGTTCGAATCCCTCTCTCTCCGTTTTAAATCATCAGCAGAACAGCACCTGAGATTATCTCATTGAGAATTATTCTGCTGATATAACCGTCTTAGGCAAGGTTCACTTCAGCCATCGGTTTAGAACTGAGGTCGATAAGCTTACCCTCTTTGGTCAGCTTGAGGTGTCGCCCTCGCCACTCAATGCGATCGCCGACAAACCCATAGCACCAGAGCGCAAATCGCATCAGATCGCTCAACGGCACCAGCCAAAATAGTTTTTTGACCGTGGGATCGTTTAAGACGTTTACCCCAACAATCCAAGCCATTGTTAGTCTAAAAAGCCAGGTGACGCTCAGCACGATCCAGCCTAGCTGAGAGGCTTGTGTGGTCAGCAAAAACAACAGGCTTGTCACCGTTCCAAAAGTGAAGATTTGCCCTGCATATCCCCAAGGTTGGCAGACTCGAATGCCTCGATTCCAGCGAGTCTGATGTTGAATTAGATCAGAAAAGCGGTTGGTGTCTAATCCGTGGTTGACGACGTAGTGAGACAGCACCACTTGATAGCCTGCATCAAAGGGCATTCGTCCCAAGTGAAAGTCGTCATGAAGGTAGTTGGCGACTGCTTGAAATCCTCCGATCGCGTTTAACACAGAGCGGCGAATCGCGATCGTGGCACCGATGCCAAAATTCATGCCTGACAGAGTTCGAGACACCAACGTAGTGGGGGCTAACTCGGTTGAAATTCCTAATGCTTCAAACGCAGCCGTCCATCCTTGAACCTGTGAACGATACATACAGGTCACTACCCCGACTGAGGGATTGCACAAGGGTTGCACCACTTTGATCAGATAATCTGAACCCACCCGAATATCGCTGTCTGAAATCAGCAAAATCGCATGGTCAGCTTCGATCGCGGCATTTGCCAAATTGCTAATTTTTAGATTGGTTCCAATCGCCTGATCGCTGATCACTAACTGCATCTCGATCGCGGAAAAGTCTTGCATAATCTGTTGCACCACTGCCACGACGGGATCGTTTGGATCTTGCACTCCAAAGATGATTTGATAGTTGGGATAGTCTTGGCGACAAAATGAGGCAAGATTTTCGTAGGTGTGACTATCTAATCCGCATAAAGGTTTGAGAATGCTGATCGGCGGATGAAACTCAGGATTCATCGGGGTAGATTGAGATAAAAATGCGATCGCAGAATAAGCGGCAAGGCAGTAATAAAAGATCGCGACGAGGCAAAACAACAAGGGAATGAATCGGGCGTAGCCACCAAATTCTGTTAAATGAAGGACTGATAGCATTAACGGACAACCGCTCCTAATTGAGAATAATTGGCTAACTTAAAGCCTTGATCGTGAATCATAGCCCGCACTCGATCGCTAATCAGCGCATCGCGTTCTGCCTCACCTAACCCATACGATTCGTTGGCAGGTTCTCCCGCAATTGCAACGGCGGGGTGAAAATAGATTTCTACCCAATTTGACTGAATGTGGGGAATCAGCTTGAGCAAATAGTCTTCAGTCATCCGACCGCTGTTGAACAAGCCATACACGCGGTCGACAAACTGAATATTGCGTGACCGCAGCACAAATTCTCCATAGCGCCGTAGCACAGCATAAACGATCGACAGCAGCAGTTTTATAGGCAGATCAGAGCGATCGGCTCGAAGAGTGGCAGACAGATCTTCAAGGGGCAACCGCATTGATCGGATGTTAAACTCATCTGACAAGTTGACTAGATGATTCAGCACCACGGGCTGAATGTGAACATGGACGTGCCCATCCACATGAGATAGTGGCAGTCCAGTTTGACGAAATTTTTCGAGTTGCGCCCGAATCTCAAGCGGAATTTCGCGCCGTGCAGCCGCGCTGAAGTGGTAGTAAATACCCGCTTTTTCTGGCTGATTTGAGAAATTGCCGTGAGCGTCAACTAGGTGAGGAATTTGAGCGGGCGGCAGCACCGATCGTCCGCAGGCTAAAACGAGATGTAGCCCAACTGCAAGGGTCGGATGTGCCTTTGCTAGCGTCACCGCTTCTTCAAACGCATCGCCCGTCACCATCAGGCTAGTGCTGGTCAAAACGCCTCGTTCGTGCGCCTCAATAATGGCTTGATTAACGCCAGATGAAAACCCAAAATCATCGCCGTTGATAATTAATCGACGAGGTGCTGTCTGATCGAATTTCAATGGTTTGTCCTTTAACTGATAGCTGACTTTATTTCTTCTGACAAATCGGGTGGACAGGGAACCAGTTTACCTGTTCGCGTCAATTTGAACTGGCGATCGCGCCATCGAATCGTATCGCCCAAAAATCCGTAGCACCATAAAGCAAAACTGATCAGATCACGCAAGGGCACAAACCAAAGGAATTGTTTTGCGATCGGATCGCGAATGCTTTTGACTCCAATAAACCACGCCATTGCTAATCGAGTTGTCCACGTAATTCCTAAAACGATCCAACCCCAAATCGATCCGGCTGTGATCAGCAAGAACAATAGACTCGCCACCGTGCCGTAAGTAAATATTAACCCCAAATATCCCCAAGGGCGCGAGACTCGAATCCCTACCATCCAGCGCAGTTGACGCTGCCAAGAACCCATCAGAGTGCTGGTTGCAATCACATGGTCAACAATGTGATGAGAAAGCACGACATCATAGCCAATTTGAGCAGGTAGATAACCCAACTGAAAGTCATCGGCTAGATAGTTAGCGATCGCCCCAAACCCGCCAATTTCTTCTAGCACTGAGCGACGAATCACGATCGTTTGACCCATCGCAAACTTGATTCCCTCTAACTGGTTGCTGACCAAAACCCCCGGATGAAACTCTGTTGCTGAACTCAACGCTTCTAAATGAGTTAACCATCGGTCTGTGAGCGATCGATAGAGACAGGTTACGACTCCGACTTGAGGATTATTTAGGGGTTGAATCACCTGCTGCAAATAGTTAGGTTCAACATACACATCACTATCTGCCATCAAGATTATTTCGTGACTGGCGTTGGTCATGGCATTGCCAAGATTACTAACTTTGCCGTTTGACCCGATCGCGCGATCGCTGACCACAAGCTGAAGGTCGATCGTCGGAAAATCGCGAATAATTTGCTTGATCACCTCAATCCCAGAGTCAGCCCAATCTTGCACTGCAAAGATAACTTGATAGTTGGGATAGTCTTGGCAACAGAAAGAGGAAAGATTTTTATAGGCATCTCGATCGCAGCCGCACACGGGTTTTAGAATGCTGATCGGGGGATGAAAATTAGGATCAATCCGTTCAGTCTGAGAAAAAAATGTGTGCGCTGCGTAAATCGCATAGCTGTAGTAGCCAATGGCAGTAATGCAAAAAAACAATGGGAGCAACAGCAGAAAATGAGATGCAAACCAGACTTCAAAATCAAATTCTAACGTGACAGACAGTAAATTAAGACGTGTCATGATTGATGAAGCTTTCTCTTAGATAAATTAATGGAATTAGCTATGGGGCTGAATTTACCAAGATGAACGCAACCCCAATGCCAATCAACCCGGTGCCAGCGAGTCGCCCAGATGTCAGCCGCTCTTTGAGAACATAGTGGCTCCCTACAACGCTGAAAGGATAGCTCAAGGCAGTCATGGGCATGATTAAGCTCAAATCAGCCTCACTTAACAGCGCAATGAACAAGAAAAAGTCAGCCGCCATACACGCAACTCCTAAGCCTATAAAAGGATTTGTCATCGCTCGACGGGCAAGCTGCATCAGCGATCGCGCATTCACCGTTGTCACTCCACCCACCTGCTTCATGCCAGCCGTCAGCAAAATGTCGCCCGTAGACGCAGCAAGAGCCATGATCACGATTCCGGTCAGGGCGTTGCTTTGCAAAATTGTCGTTCCCACCTTGGAGGCAGACAGAGAAAACGAGAGCGGCGCAAGCAACAAGCCAGAAAATTGACGGTCTTTTCTGCGCTTTTTGATCTCAGCGGCGGCTTCGCCCAACGCCACTAGCAACACTCCACTTGATACTAGAGCAGTGCCCACCCAGCGAAGTTGCGAAATGCTTTCACCGAGAATTAACCCGGCAAAGCAAGCAGATAGCACATACTTAAAGGCGGTCATTGGCAGCACATAGCTCAAATCCAGTCGCGAAATCGCGGCTAGATAAAGCAGCAGTGCGCCCACCAAAAAAGCGATGCCCAGCACAATCCAGGGATTCGTTAGTACTTGCACTCCGATCGTCAATAGCGCAGCAGGATTTGAAAGACTCACTGCCCCAATCTGCCGCATTCCTCGGCTTAACCAGACATCACCCAAGACCTGAAAAACCACCAACAGACAAAGAACAACATACTTACGCACCGAGATTCTACCGTTTGATAGTCGTGATTATTGAGTGGGAGCAATTCTCTGGGCGAGAGTTATCTAGTAGCCGCTTGGGTGCGACGATCTTTTAGATACGAAAAGAATTCTCCCCCTTCTCGCAGTCGGCGCATCAGCATTTGCCGATCGCCCAACATTTCGCGCACGATCGGCACAATGGCTTTGGGTCGGAAGTAGAACCGACGATACATCTGCTCAACCGCATCCTCGATCTCGGCACTCGACAAATCGGGGTAGTGCAGCGTCGAGGTCTGAATGCCAGAATTGGCGACGAGTGCCTGATCGCTAAACCAGCCGTTTGCGATTGCCTGTTGATAGAGTTCGGTGCCGGGATAGGGAGCCGCGATCGAGACTTGGATCGTGTGGGGACTAATCTCACAGGCAAATCGAATCGTTTCTTCGATGGTTTCACGAGTTTCAATCGGCAACCCGACGATAAACGTCCCGTGAACCGTGATCCCCAAGTCGCGACAGTGTTTCATAAACTGCCGAGCCGCCTCTAATTTGATGCCCTTGTTGATGTTGTTGAGAATCTGCTGATTGCCCGACTCAAAACCGACGAGCAATAGGCGCAGTCCATTATCACGCAGTTGCTTCAGCGTGTCGTAGTCGAGATTGGCACGAGCGTTGCAGCTCCAGGTGAGTTTTAGCCGCTTCATGTGTTCGCTAATGGCGATCGCGCGCTGTTTGTCGATCGTGAAAGTGTCGTCGTCAAACATATATTCACGAATCCGATCTCCAAAAATCGCTTTCGCTTCTGTCAGTTCGCGCCCCACTGCTTCTGGGCTTTTGGTCCGATATTGGTGTCCTCCGATCGTTTGGGGCCATAGGCAAAAGCTGCACTTTGCCGGACAGCCGCGCCCCGTGTAAAACGAGATGTAGGGATGCAGCAAATACCCAATGAAATATTTTTCAATGTCTAAGTCACGGGCATAAACGGGGAGAACGCTAGGCATCGCATCCCAATCGTGAATCAAGTCTCGATCGGGCGTGTGGCACAGATTCCCGTCGGGGTCTCGATAGCTCAAGCCTTTGATTTGATCCCACGGGTCGCCTGCTGCGAGATCTTTGCAGGTATAGTCAAATTCGTGACGACAGACAAAATCAATGACTGGGTTGTCGCGCAGCGTTTGTTCGGGCAAAACCGCAACGTGAGCACCAATCAAACCTACTTCTACTGCCGGATTTTGGGCTTTGAGCGCTTCGGCACACTTCACGTCATTTGCCAGCGAGGGCGTGCTGGTGTGCATGATCACTAATTCATAATCTTTAGCAATCTTCAGCACATCTTCGACAGTCTGACCATGCGGTGGGGCATCGACGAGCTTGCTTCCTGGCACGAGTGCGGCAGGCTGTGCTAACCAGGTTGGATACCAAAACGAGGTAATCTCGCGCTTTGCTTGATATCTCGACCCGGCACCTCCATCAAATCCATTAAACGAGGGGGGACTGAGAAATAACGTCTTTTTCATAGATGGCGCTCCTGACGCTGGGGTAATCACCCCGTTGGATGAGAGTTTTAGGAAGTTGGCTGCTACACCAAAGTAATATTGAATTATCTACACCCTTGATGTGTCAATTCAATAGACTTGGCGTGGTGATTGTGAAGTCACTTGCTGCCTTTTTCAGAGTTGTGTTCATCGTCTATCTAAGTTTAGATGTGGTGTCAACCTACCCGAAAAAAGTTAAGAACTTGGAAAAGCAACCAAACAAAATCCCCGATTTCTTTAACCGGGGATCTAGATGCACACTTGATGAGACGGCGCTACGAAACTGCATTAGGACGCTGTGTTTCTATCGAAGCACCGGGGCTTAGACGTGGTTTAAAGCTCTAATCTTCGTTGCCATCCCGCCCTGAACTAAAGTTCGGGCTAGTGATGGCAAGTCCGTTAAGACGGACTAAACGCGAGTTATCGCCAGGTCTTCAGTCCGTGTCAGCGGACTTTCCCACGTTAGCCCGAACTTCAGTTCAGGGCGGGGCAGCATCGCAGCGAGAAAGGTTTAAACCACGCTCTAAGCCCTGATTCTAAAGTAGCTGCATAGGGCAAGGTCTACTTACAGCTTTTTCTCAACGACAGGGCGACCCTCGGTATCGACATCTAGCTCTTCTCGCCGCACCTGCTCTTCAGCCGTGACGGTATCATGATCGACAACTTTTGTGACACGCACTTCTTCGCGCACAAAGGCTTCTTTCTGAATATTAGGAATTTCTTCGTAGACTTCAATCCGCGCCACTTCTCCCGCTTGAAAGTTGGCTTCACTTGCCGGAATCACCGCTCCAGTGTTGCCAGCAGTTCGCTGAATGACCACGCGCTCTTTGTCGATCGGCACTGACACCCGCGCCGTTTCGGTCTCGATGTGCTTCCCGATCGCGACTTCTCCCGTTTTTTGGCGAGTCTTGCTGGCGATCAATCGCTCTTGATAAAGACGTAGGGTCTGATGGTCTTGCTCGTTTACGCCATAGAGTGCAGGCTCTTTGTCATAGCTGTAGGTGTCGCGATCGTAGCCAGCATCTACATCTAGCATCGGTGCCGCACTTTGAATCGCAGGCGCACTGTCACCGACATAGCCAACGCCTGATGCAGCCGTGTTCAGCATAGAAGGGCGATAAATCCCTCTGACTTGCTCTTCGTGGTCATAGTCGATCGTGGCATCTTGCGTAAACTCAGGCAGGTTTTCTACTTGGGCTTTGCTGAGGCTTTTGGCGTAAACACGACGAGCAACGTAGTCAATGCGGGCACCTCCGATCGGAAGCAAGACTTTTTTGCCTAAAATCCAAACGCCTGTGTTGATGACGAGATAGCGAAACTGACCTTCATCGTCAACTAACGCATCGTCAACTGAACCAATTTTGTCGTTTCCAGTATAGAGGTCAAGCCCGACCACGTCATCGCCATCAAAATGGCTGCGATAATCGGGGTCAAAATCTTTAATCTTATGAAGAGCCATGATTTGTTATTCCAAGGAGGTGTATTAATCTATACTCTGCGTAGAGTATAGGTTTTACCTCATTTTTCACATCCTTCCACCGACTAAATTTGTTTCATCGAAAGGACTATCTTGAACCTCATCAGCAGGTAGATGAGATCAGTTGCTCTATGCTACTTAATGAGAATTGCTGTCATCGCTTAGAAATCGCTTCAAAGGGTTCCGTTCCTAGCGGGCTAGGCAGCCAACCGTCGATCGATTTGCGAGAAACAAGCAGGGGTTTAGAGTGCACGATCGGCAGCCGCACCACTTCTCGATGCAAAATTTCGTCTACTTCTGCGTAGAGCTGCGATCGGGCGGATTGATCGGCAGTCAGTCTCGCTTGATCTAATGCTTGCAGAATGCGATCGTTCTTCCAATTTCCAATATCTTTGGTGCCACCCGTCCCAAAGTGAGGATAGTAAAATGTGTCTGGATCGCCATAGTCACCCGTCCAGCCCATCATAAAAGACTGATAGCCAGGAGGTTTGATGCGATCAGCAAGATAAGCTGTCCAGTCTTTTGTTTTGAGGGAGGCGCGAATTCCTACCGCGTTGAGATCGGCGGCAAATGCCTCAGCGATCGGCTTTGGAGTCGGGAAGTAGGGACGAGAGACGGGCATATACCACAAATCCATCTCGAAGCCGTTGGGGTAGCCTGCTTGAGCCAGCAGTTCTTTAGCTTTTTGGGGGCTGTAGTCGTAGTCCTTTAAATCTGAAGACTGCGCCCACGCGAGAATAGACGGTACGAAGTGAGGTGTACTTTCTGCCAAATCACCCCAAAAGGCTTTGACGATCGCCGCTCGATTAAGGGCATGAGCGATCGCTTGCCGAACTCGCACATCAGCCAGCGGCTTATAAGTCGGATTCAGCGCCAGATAGCCAACATTAAACGACGGTCGGGCAACGGCGGTGAGATTGGAGTCTCGATCGATTTCTGCCTTCTGATCGGGTGCCAGATCGACGGTGAAATCAAGCTGTCCGGCGCGGAGTTGTGCTAGTCGTGCGGCGGGATCGGTGATGAATCGCATCACTAATTGATTGCTTTTCGGAAATCCAGCGTTCCAATAATTGGGGTTTTTTTCGAGAACAATGCGATCGCCCGATCGCCATTCTTTAAATACAAAGGCTCCTGTGCCCACGGCTCCGGCGGCAGGTGTGCCATAACTCGCCCCAGCCTTCTGAATCGCAGTCGGGCTAGCGATGCCAAAATAACCCGACGCGATCGTGCTAGGAAATGCCGCAAACGGCTGCTTCAACCCAAACTGAATCGTGGATTTATCTGTCACAACTACATTCTGAAGCAGTGAGTTGGGTTCGCCTTTAGAGCCGCCAAAAATCTGTTCCCAAATCTCATAAGTCTTGCCCGCGTTGCGATAGCCATTGGGACTGTTTTTGTCCCACCAGCGATCGACGTTAAACTTCACCGCGTTGGCATTAAACTCCGTTCCATCATGAAATTTAACGCCCTGACGCAGTTTGAATGTCCAGATTTTACCATCGGGTGAAGCCGTCCACGAAGTCGCTAAACCGGGCTGTAATTCTGTGGTTCCCGGCTTGAACTCGATTAGACGGTTGTAGATTTGATTGTGAACAATAAGCGAGTTGCCGTCTGTGACGTTGCCCGATTCTAGATTGATGGGCTGACCACTCGAACCGTAAACCAAAATGCCCGATTGAGCGGTTCCACCAGAAGTTGAAGGGTTGCTGCAATTGGATATGAGGAAGGCGATCGTCAACAATGCCGCTAAAAATCCAGGTTGCCAAGCGGGTTTGAATTGATATCGGACTTGTTTCAGAAATTTTTTCACAGCGTTTTGATTCCTCACTCTCACTCATTGCCACTAGCGTTCTTGAATTGTCATCGCTAACCAATCTGCGCGACTTTCTGATTCACACGCGGTTTACCAAATCGCTCCCAGGCGCTGCCGCCGCGCAAAAATAGCTCCATCCAGCGAGTCTCAGCGCCATCGATCGACCAGCCAGAACTGCCCGGAGCAAACGCCAACGTGCCTTCAGGAACGCGAAAACTGCCGTCTGAGTAAATCGCATCGCTGACTACATCGCCAATCCGAATCACGACTTTGGATTCTGGCTCTAACGTCAACGAGTCAGCCGAAATCGTGGTTTTGATGTTGCCATAGCCATCGACCCAGGCAACCCGATCGCTCGGCACATCGGGAATTTGATCTGGCTTGAGAATCTCGCCCAACAAACTGAGATCTCCATGGGCGATCGCCGCCGCAGCCGGAGGAAAGACATCGCGCGATCGAAACTGTGATCCGCCTCGCGAAACATTCACAATTTGCAAAACCTGAGCGTGATGCTTGATAAATGAGAGCGTGAACCCCGCGTTTACACCGACGACTTTCACCCCATTATTTAAGAGCGCGTAAGTCAATCCTTCACCTTCGTTGTTTTGTCGGGCTTCGGGGTCGTCTTGACGCGGCGCACAGTTGTGATAAATCAATCGCTCTGCCGGACCCGGATTCAAGCCGAGTTGGGCGATCCAAAACCCTGTCGCCAACGTGCTAAACGGCGGAACCGAGAGCAGATTAATCTGCGCTTGAGGAATGTCCGTCAACAGGCGTTGAGTCACTTCTGAAAAGGCAGGATCGCCCGTTCCATAGTCTGCAATCAAGCTGATAAACATGGTGAATTTCTAGTCTGACGGTTGCCCTGAGAACGTTTCTAGCTTAGACGCTTTAGACGCAATGAAGACACGTTAAAATCAAGTCTCTACTTGGGAGAACAAAGCCTTGCCTACACTTGGAGTCAACATCGACCACATTGCCACGATTCGGCAAGCCCGACGCACCGTAGAACCCGATCCCGTCGCGGCAGCAGTCTTAGCAGAACTCGCCGGAGCCGATGGCATCACCGTGCATTTGCGGGAAGATCGGCGGCACATTCAGGATCGCGATGTGCAGCTATTGCGGCAAACCGTGCGAACGCATTTAAATTTAGAAATGGCAGCGACCGATGAAATGGTAGCGATCGCCCTCAAAATCCAGCCCGATTATGTCACGCTCGTGCCCGAAAAGCGCCAAGAAGTCACCACTGAAGGCGGCTTAGATATCGCCGGACAGATAGACCGCATGAAATTCGTCGTCAGCCAGCTTCAGGACGCAGACATTCCCGTCAGTTTGTTTATTGATGTCGATCGTCATCAAATCGATGCGTCTGCCGCGACAGGTGCCCAATTTATCGAGCTACACACCGGACAGTATTCTGAAGCTCGCACCGAAGCGAGCCGCGCCAA
This sequence comes from Phormidesmis priestleyi BC1401, assembly GCF_001650195.1. GTDB lineage: Bacteria > Cyanobacteriota > Cyanobacteriia > Leptolyngbyales > Leptolyngbyaceae > Phormidesmis_A > Phormidesmis_A priestleyi_B. The sequence continues at coordinate 59,559 of NZ_LXYR01000025.1, forward strand.
AGAGTTGCAAATCTTAGCAGACGGCTGTGAACACGCGATCGCTGCTCACCTGCGCGTCAACGCCGGACATGGACTCACCTATTGGAATGTTTACCCGATCGCAGGTCTCACAGGCATGGAAGAATTGAACATTGGACATACGATTATTAGCCGTGCTGCCCTGGTTGGGTTAGAACGTGCCGTCCGGGAAATGAAACAAGCGATTCAAGGAAAACTGTAATGACAACTTATTACTATGTTTTGGCGAGTCAGAAGTTTCTGACCGAAGATGAACCGATCGATGAAATCTTTAAAGAACGGACTCGCAACTATCAGGAAAACGAAAAAGAAATCGATTTCTGGCTCGTCAAACAGCCTGCGTTTCTCGATGCGCCTGAAATGGCTGCGATCAAAGCTCAATGTCCTCAACCTGCGGCGGCGATCGTCTCCACCAACAAACAATTTATTACCTGGCTAAAGCTGAGGCTAGAATATGTAATCACAGGTGAATTCCAGGTTTCAGAAACGATTCCCCAGCCGTTGGCTTCTCTAGCTGTCGTTTCGTGATAATCTGCGAATTTACTGACCCGACTCAGCTATTTGCAGCCAAAAAAGACTTATGAACCCGACGATCGTGCGCTCTTATTGGACTGGCTTCAAAGCACTTCCCGCGATCGTTGGGTTATTGGCAGCAACTCCCCATAGCGCGATCGCGCAATCAAATAATCCTCAATGTCAGCCCCCAAATGCGGGTGAATATTTGCTGTTGGTAGCAAGCACCACGCCAGACGTTCAAACTAAGTTACGCAAAGTGCTGCCGAACAATGCCAGCACTACAGTTTGTCGTTATTTAAATGATGTAGTGACTCGTGTTGGTGGTTTCAACACGGCAGAAGCCGCGAGTTCTTGGGCGCAATATTTGACTGAGACAGTCGGGCTTCAGGCATTTGTGGCACGACCTCCGATCGCCGGAAATGTCCCTCAGAGTCCTGCTATCACAAATCCCCTATCAGCAATCCTAAATCCTTCCAATACCTCGAAGTACGATCCTCAGCCTCTTGGTGCAGGCTACGCGGTTTTGGTGAGCTACTTCAATAAACCAGAGTTGGCAACTCAGCTACAGCAGGCACTTAAAAAAGACGTGGGATTAGTATCTTATGGGCAACGTCCTTATCTACTGGCGATTTATACTACGGATCAACGTGCAGCAAATTATACGCTACAGAGTCTAAGCGATCGGGGCTTTTTTGTCATGTTGGTAGACAGTCGTCGCGTCACGTTATTAAAATCCAGCGTCCAAATTTCCCCACCCGCCGTCGGAGAACGGTAGCCAACCATCCGCACCGTAGAGACGTTTCGGTGGAACGTCTCCTCCTCCCGACGATCGATCTCTTCACGCATTAAATTGCAAACCCGATCGACCCATTCTTTCGGGGCGACGGGAAGAGAGACGTTCCGGTGGAACGTCTCTACCGGGGTTATCGACCAAACGCAAATTCTGCGCCGAATGAAATCGCAATGCCTAAAACCGAGCCGACGATGACTTGAACAGGGGTATGTCCTAACAATTCTTTGAGGCGATCTTCGGTGAACTGATGTTCTCCCTGAAAGAACTCATCGATGATTTGGTTAAGAATTCGGGCTTGCTTCCCAGCCGCCTGACGGACTCCTGCCGCATCATACATAACGACGATCGCGACGATCGTCGCGATCGCAAACTCACTGCTTGCCCATCCTGAAGTCTGCCCGACTCCAGCCGCAAGAGCCGTCACCAAAGCAGAGTGAGAACTGGGCATTCCGCCGCTTTCAATCACCACCCGAAAGTTTAATTTGTGATTTTTAACCAGTTCAACAATCAGCTTAGTTGCTTGAGTGAGCAGACAGGCAAAGATTGCAACGAGCAGCACTCTGTTATTCAGTAATTCGCCAAAGTCCTGCATTTTTTAAAGGATGAGGGATGAAATATTAGTGGGTACGGGCTGTGATGAAGTCGGCGATCGCCATCAGGGGCACGGCACGATCGCCAAACCCCGTGACTTCTGATTTGGCTTGCTCGATGAGCTGTTGAGCTTGGCGCTTCGACTCCTCGATTCCCCAAAAGCTGGGATAGGTCGCCTTTTGAGCGCGTAAATCTTTGCCGACCGATTTGCCCAACTCTTCTTGAGTCGAGGTGATGTCTAACACGTCATCGACGATTTGAAAGGCAAGCCCGATCGCTTGAGAATATCGAGATAATCGCTGTACATCAGTCTGGGAGGCTCCGGCAATGATGCCACCACTGACGACTGAGGCTTCTAGCAAGGCAGCCGTTTTGTGAGCATGAATGAAGTTGAGCGTTTCAATTTTCACATCGCACGCGCCTTCACAGTGCAGATCGACGACTTGACCACCGACCAGCCCCGCCGCACCTACAGCGCGACCGAGACGGGCAATCACCTTCATCAAGCGATCGGCAGGAACGTCTTTTGTCTCTTCAACAATGTGCTCAAAGGCGTATGCCAGCAGTCCGTCTCCAGCCAGAATTGCGACCGCTTCGTTAAAAACTTTGTGATTGGTCAGCTTGCCTCGACGATAATCGTCGTTATCCATCGCAGGCAAGTCATCATGAATCAGCGACATGGTGTGAATCATCTCTAGCGCGCAGGCGGTCGGCATCGCCATCTCGATCGTGCCGCCCATCAGTTCACAGGTCGCCAAACAGAGAATCGGACGCAACCGCTTGCCACCTGCCAGCAGCGAATAGCGCATCGCCTCATAAATCTGTTCAGGGTAGATCACCGGGAGGGAGCGATCGAGGGCAGCTTCTACCTGTTCTTGCCTGGTCGATAGATAAGCGCGCAAGTCAAACTGAGAGGCTCGTCTTGAAAATTGTGTTTCGTCCGTCACTACCATAGGTTCCCTCCTAACATCGTCTCGCAGTCACCTCTAAACAGAGACTATTGTGACTGTTAATTCAACTGGTCATTCAAATTTTTGGCGATAGCTCCATACTGTATTGTGCAACAGCATGGTCACAGTCATTGCGCCAACTCCACCCGGAACAGGCGTTAAATATCCGGCAACGGGCAAGACTGCCTCGAAATCAACATCGCCGACCAAGCGACTTTTGCCAGTTTCGTCGGTAATGCGGTTGATGCCGACATCGACCACAACCGCGCCAGGTTTGACCATCTCAGGGGTGATCAAACCTGGGCGACCCACAGCGGCGATCAGAATGTCAGCACTGCGAGCGATCGTGCTCAAATCATGCGATCGAGAGTGAGCGATCGTCACCGTCGCGTCGGCTTCTAATAACAGGAGTGCGATCGGTTTTCCTACCAAAATACTACGACCAATGACGACCGCTTGTTTACCTTTGAGATCAATTTGATAAGCTTCTAAAAGCCGCATCACTCCCGCAGGGGTGCAGCTTCTCAGCCCTGGTTCACCGCGCACTAATCGTCCGAGATTAAGAGGATGCAGCCCGTCTGCGTCTTTATCGGGATCGATTTGGTTGAGTAGCGCTACAGAGTCTAAATGATCGGGAAGGGGTAACTGGACTAAGATGCCGTCTACCCGATCGTCGCGATTAAGTGCTTGAATCGTCTGCTCTAACTCAGCCTGCGTCACATCTGCGGGGAAATGCTTGCCATAGGACGCGATTCCAACAGTCGTACAAGCGCGTTCTTTATTTCGCACATAGGCAGCGCTGGCGGGGTTGTCGCCTACCATCAAAACGGCTAAACCTGGAGGGCGCTGATAGCGGACTTGCAGCGTTTGAACCTGCTGGGCTAACTCTGCCTGCATCCGTTGAGCCAGAGCTTTGCCGTCGAGAAGTTGGGCTGTCATAAAAAATGAAACGATGAGTGATGAATTTTGAGTGAAAATAAATTCAAAATTCAGAGTGCTCTGGGTATCTTTTAGGTCAAGAAAGAGTACGATTGCTCTGCAAAAGTCCGAATCGTTGCTAACACATCGATCAACTTCTCCTAGCGTCGCAAATTTAGTCTACCGTGGAATGCCTTTCGGGTAGTCTTTGAGCGCGGTTGAATCAGGCTCGATGTTTCTGAAGTTTATTCATCAAAACTAGGTAGGTGAGCGATGCGATCGAACGTCTCAATTCTCACGGGCGGGTTTGGGCTGTCTCTCTTGGTCGGGCTAGTGGGCTGTAGCAGTCCGGTTCTCCAGCCAGAGGAGACGAGTTTTCATCCCGAAGTGATGCTTTCGACCCTCAACTTTAGCACCGCTAAAATTAGCGATTTGCAAAGGCAGAAAACAAATTTTACGGTGCATTTACAGGGCAAAACGGGTGCTCAAGCGCCGTTGGCAGGGTTGAGTGCCTATGAGCTTCAAGACTCGACGGGCAAAGTTTGGGTGGTGACGAAAAGTGCCCCTCCTGCCCCCAGAACCGCCGTAAAAATCACCGGAAAAGTCCGCTATCAGCGTATTGTGTTGGATGGTAGGGAGCAAGGGTCGATTTATGTCGAACAAGAGGGATCTGCCGAACCCGTCTCAGCAACCAAATCATAAGGCGATCGCATGGATGATTGTATGAAGGACGATCGGGTGCAGGTTGCGATCGCCATTCTCTACCAAGACAACCGATTTTTGATGCAGCTTAGAGACAACGATCCCCGCATCGTCCATCCGGGCTGCTGGGGCTTTTTTGGAGGACACATTGAGCCAGGAGAAAGCCCAGAAGTCGCTGTTCAACGAGAATTGGTTGAAGAAATTGGCTACGCGATGCCTAGTGTGACGAAGTTTAAGGACTACAGCGACGAAAAAGTGATTCGTCACGTCTTTCATGCGCCTTTAATGGTTGGGTTGGAGAAACTTGTCTTAATGGAAGGCTGGGATCTGAGGCTACTCTCGCTAGAGGATATTACTCGCGGGGATTGCTTTTCCGATCGAGCCAACCAAGTTCGACCGTTGGGCGCAACTCATCAACAAATTTTGCTAGACTTCATCGAAGCAAATGGTTCAATTAATGATTAAAAATAGTACACAGACTCTATATTTTAATCGCCCTTTTAACTATGGATCTGGTGAGATTGCAAAAAGCCCTGTCTGTCGAGGCAGAGCACGGATTTAACAACCTGGAGGGCAATCAGTATCACTTCGGTGAATTTTTGCATCTCAATTTCAGCCAGCCGGATGCGGCACTGCCCGATCGGGACCAGAGCCGCTGTCAAGAAATCGCCTCTCAGTTTGCCAGCTATGCCGATCTGACGTTTTCTCAGCGTCAGCATTTGGTGGCAGAGACGCGACGGTTTCTATTTCAGGTCAAAAAAGCCTCTGAGGAAATCGAAAAAAAATCGACCTACTCGACAAATCAGCCATCGGCTAAGAAAGTTGTTGCGAGTCCGATCGTCGAATCCAATGCCAACATTTCGCTTGATCAATCCCTTACTTATCTTCCGGGAGTCGGACCCAAAAGTGCTGAGAAGCTGGCAAAACTAGGGCTGCTCACGGTGCGAGATATGCTCTATTACTACCCGCGAGATCACCTTGACTATGCGCGTCAGGTCACGATTCGAGAGCTAAAAGCAGGCGAAACCGTGACCCTGATCGGAACGGTGAAAAGCTGTAGTTGTTTTACCAGTCCGCGCAATAGTAAGCTGACGATCGTCGAACTCGTGATTCGCGACTCGACGGGACAGATGAAAATCAGCCGTTTCTTTGCCGGAACTCGCTACAGCAATCGCGGTTGGCAAGAACAGCAGAAGCGTCAATATCCAGTTGGGGCAGCGATCGCCGCATCAGGTTTTGTGAAGGAAACCAAGTTTGGCATGACGTTAGAAGATCCTGATCTAGAGATTTTGGGGCAAGCTGACGACGAGATTGACTCCTTGACCGTCGGGCGAATTGTGCCGATTTACCCGCTCACAGAGGGCGTTGGGGCAGATTTAGTTCGACGGACGATGACTACAGCACTGGGCGCGGTCGATCGCCTGCAAGAAGCGCTGCCAAAAGGTTTGCGAGATGAATATGGGTTGATTGGTCTGGCGGAAGCGATTTCTCACATTCACTTCCCGCCTGATAGTGACGCACTAGAAGCTGCCCGTCGCCGCCTCGTTTTTGACGAATTTTTCTATCTGCAACTGGGCTTGCTCAACCGTCGCAAAACTCAGCAAAAAGTCCAAGCCAGTGCCGTGGTTGCCTCGACGGGAAAGCTCATTGATGATTTCTACAAACAACTGCCGTTTGAACTCACAAACGCTCAAAACCGAGTCGTTAACGACATTCTGAATGATCTGCAAAAACCCGTCCCGATGAATCGCTTAGTTCAGGGCGATGTGGGATCGGGCAAAACCGTCGTCGCCGTGATTGCTCTGTTAGCCGCGATTCAGTCTGGCTATCAAGGCGCGTTGATGGCTCCGACTGAAGTCTTGTCAGAACAGCACTATCGAAAATTAGTCGGTTGGTTCAATTTGCTGCATCTGCCCGTGGAGTTGCTGACAGGCTCGACTAAAGCCGCCAAACGTCGCGAGATTCACGCCCAACTCGAAACTGGAGAACTGCCCTTGCTCGTCGGCACTCACGCTCTGATTCAAGACACGGTGAACTTTCATCGGTTGGGCTTAGTCGTGATTGACGAACAGCATCGTTTTGGAGTTCAGCAACGGGCAAAACTTCAGCAAAAAGGTGAGCATCCCCACGTGTTGACGATGACCGCGACACCGATTCCTCGGACGCTGGCGTTGACGCTTCACGGTGATTTAGATGTCAGTCAAATCGATGAGTTGCCGCCGGGTCGCAAGGCAATTCAAACTACGGTGCTGGCGGGGCGAGAGCGCCTAAAAGCCTATGAGCTAATGCGGCGTGAAGTTGCTCAAGGTCGCCAGATTTATGTCGTGCTGCCTCTGGTCGAAGAATCAGAAAAATTGGATTTGAAATCGGCGATCGACGAACATCAAGAACTTCAAGAAAAGGTCTTTCCTGAACTTAAAGTCGGCTTGCTGCATGGGCGAATGTCATCTGCCGAGAAAGACGAATCGATTACGCAATTTCGCGATAACCAGACGCAAATTCTCGTCTCAACTACCGTGGTTGAAGTGGGGGTTGATGTCCCCAATGCGTCAGTAATGTTGATCGAACACGCCGATCGCTTTGGGCTGTCGCAACTGCATCAGCTTCGCGGTCGAGTCGGTCGAGGGTCGGCTCAGTCATTTTGTCTGCTGATGAGCAGTTCTAAAACCGAAACTGCCCGTCAACGCCTAAAAGTATTGGAGCAGTCGCAGGACGGATTTTTTATCTCAGAAATGGATATGCGATTTCGAGGTCCTGGTGCGGTGCTGGGAACGCGACAATCAGGTCTGCCAGATTTTGCGCTGGCGAGTTTGGTAGACGATCAAGAAGTGCTGGAACTAGCAAGAAGTGCGGCAGAGAGGACGATCGAGAAAGATCCTACGCTTGAGAAATGGGCGGTCATGAAAGCCGAACTTGACTATCGCTATCAGCGCTTAATGGGTGGCGCGATTTTGACTTAGGCTTTCTTAGAGGGCTTAAAGAACGATCGGACTTTTCTCAATAAATACGACAAAAATCCTTTAGAAACCTTCTCAAATTTGTAATAGAACAGAACATCTATAATGTCTTCTAGCTTCATTGGCTCTAGATAAGAGACGACTTTATCCACTAAAGAATCGGCATCTTCTAGATACTTTTTCATCCCCAGCTTTTCCGAAACTTTCCACTTTGCCAGAAAGGTTTGGTGCATCTCTTTCTGATAGTCATCAAAGTCGTTTCTTTGATTATCTAAGTATTCTTGAATGTGTCTGCAAGCGATTTCAGAACTGAGCATCGCGTGTCGAATGCCCTCGCCACCCAAGAAGTTGATCGTTGAAACCGTGTCTCCGATCGCGATTAAGTTATCTCGACTATAGACATCATTCAACCCCATACTATATTTGACTGTTGCGCCGTGAACATCGGTAATTTTGTAGAATTCTGGCTTGATATAGTCATGAATAATCAGTTCTATGTAGTGTTTGAGTGGCTCCGTTTCTTTAACGACTCGATGTTCACCATTGACAATTCCTGCACCCACTTTTAACTGGTTTCTCTCCATCGGAAAAATCCAAGAATAGCCTTTAGGAATCCATTTATGACCTAAGAAAAATGTCAATGCTTCAGCATTCTTTCGATAAGATTGCTCATCAACTTCGATTAAATATTCGACTCCTGTTCCGGTAGTAAATTTAGGTTGAAGATCACCTTTTTGAAGGATCAGCGATCGATTCGGTCCCGTCGCGTCAACTAAAACTTTTGTGCTGACTAAAATCTTCTCACCAACAAGGTTATTTTTAATCGTGACGACTGTTTGATCGTGCTCAGTTCGGTGACTGACGTATCGACATCCCATCCATACTTCACCTCCGTGAGTGGTTACGTCTTCGGCTAAAAATTCTCGCAGCTTCGTGAAATCTAAAACACTTCCCAGCGTCTTCTCAGATTTCCAGACTCCCCGCTTGTTAGACGTGACAATTACTAATTGATTCCAAAAACTACCCACTACTCTTTGAGGTAAGTCAAACTTTTCCAAGGTTTCTAAAGGAGTTCCGGCACTAGAAAAACTGTTTTTAGTAAAGTCTTTAAAGCGCTCAATTAATAGAACTTTTCGACCCGATTTTGCTAAAATTCGAGCACATTGTCCTCCAGCAGGACCGCCACCCACTACTACTACATCAAACTTCTTCATCAAGCTTTTTTGAGTCAATTAGATTTCCTCGATCGCTTCTTCTTGCTGTTTCTATTCTTCTAGTGTTTTAGGGGGAGAAAACCAAACCGCCCCAGAATCGGGACTGCGACGGGCAAAAAAAGCTTCCAGCGCACTAACCTCTTCTCAATGATCAAGACAGTAGGCTCTCAGTTCCGCATTGCTCATCGCGTCATAATTTGGCTCTATCATTGGTACGATCGCTCCTCAATTCCGCCACAGTTATTTTTACATCTCCTGCACCCCTGAGTGATAGACATCAGAAGCTCACTTCAGAGTTAAGTAGTATTTTAGGCGTTGTTGAATGCAGGTATGAAATGCCTTCCTCACGAAGTGGGGCAAGCCCCCGCCAACCCTTCTCCCCGGAGAGAAGGGAGCCAGAACTCTTGTCCCCTCTCCTTTTAGGACTTGCCGTTACCCACATTTTTTCCAGCAGGGTAGAGTGTGAAAATGAACATCGAAGCATTCGCAGACTTGAAGCAGTAGACAACTCAGCAATGGGGAGCGGTAGAGCTAGGCGATAAGCGACGGACGCAACGGGCGGTGCAAATGGGAGCCGCCCCCGCTGCGAATCCGAGTGCAAATTTACCGGAATAGATGCAGAGTTGGGGTTCACTCAAAGCAGCCTATCGGTTGCTGTCGGAAGCAGATGTGAGTCATGCCGCCTTGAGTAAACCCCACTGGGAGCAGATCCAAAGCAGCGCCAAAACGAGCGATGCTGAGGTGGTGCTGTTTGTGCAAGATGTGAGCCTTTAAGCAACGGAGTACCGTTCGTTAGGGATGAAAGAAACATAACAGTCGGCAAGGCTCAGTTGTTCTAAGGTTGGGTAATGCCCTGACCACAAAGACCGATTTAACACGGGTGCGATTGCGCCCGTATGTGAGCCTGGTTCTGGAGGGTCATGATTAAGCCAATGGCGAAGTGGTAGATCCCACTATCCCGGTTAGGAGACTGTATGGGCGGTGCCCTCCAGGTCAGTGCAGGTCTAAATCATCTGCTATCGAGGATCAGAGTATGAACAAATCTGACAGCGAGTTATTGATGATCAATGGGAATGCAGCAGGCATTGACCTGGGTGCAGACTACCACTGAGTGAGCGTCCCCGAAGGACGGGACAGTGAAGGTGTGCGTCGCTTTGGTTGCTTTACCGCAGACCTTTATAGAATGGCAACCTGGCTTAAAGCCCGTGGGATTGAGACGGTGGCAATGGAAGCGACAGGGGTGTACTGGATTCCCGTGTTCCAGATTCTGGAAACCCAGGGCTTCGAGGTCAAGTTAGTCAATGCCCGTCATGCTAGGACGGTGCCCGATCGCAAAAGCGATGTCCTTGACTGCCAATGGTTGCGCCAACTGCACCGTTACGGGTTGCTAGCCGGTTCATTCCGCCCCGATGACTCAGTCTGTGTCCTGCGTCGCTACATTCGGCAACGGGATACGCTGATCAAGAGCGCCAGCACCCACATCCAGCAGATGCAAAAAGCACTGACCCAAATGAACGTGCAACTGCACCGCGTCATCAGCGACATCAGTGGCACCACAGGGCTTGCTATCATTCGTGCCATCGTTGCAGGAGAACGAGACTTGCACAAACTGGCGGCACTCAAAGATGTCCGCATTCACGCCAGCACCGAGGAGATTGTCGCTACCCTCACCGATCGCGCTTTTGGTACGGGCTGGAGAATGCCGATCGCCACTAAATGGATTTCTCGAACTGCGAGAGCGATCTCGACTGATCTTGTGAAACAAACCTCTCAGCCTGTTTGACTGGGAGACTATTCAAGGATTGCTTCACATCCCAAGCGGTAATCGGCGGCTCCCTAACGCCCAACTTCCTAGAGTTGAATGGTGATTTTGTTGTGCAATTCCTCCAGTTGAATGAGTGAACTGTTACCCAGGACGATGTTGAACTTCGCTAGCGAT